>NZ_LMPW01000002.1:69358-290290 GCF_001423985.1 Flavobacterium sp. Leaf359
AACTTTCAACTTTCAACTTTCAACTTTCAACTTTCAACTATAAAAAAAGGGTTGCTTTTCAGCAACCCTTTTTTCTATTGACTTTAGAAATTATCTCTTGATAATCAAGAATTCACTTCTTCTGTTTTTAGCATGATCTTCTTCTGTACAGTTTTCTTTGCAATCCACTTTAGGTTCGCTCTCGCCATAACCTTTTCCAGAAATTCTGGATTTGTCGATTCCTTTAGAAATAACGTACTGAACAGTTGATTTTGCTCTTCTGTCAGAAAGGTTCATGTTGTAAGCGTCGCTACCTCTGTTATCGGTGTGACTCTTAACCATGATAACCATCTGGTCGTTATTTTTCATTACCTGAACAAGTTTGTCTAGCTCAAATGCACCTTCCTGCGTGATATTACTCTTGTTAAACTCGAAGAAAATCTCTTTCAAGACAATTTCTGTTGGAGTAACAATCACATCGATTGGCTGCAGGTCAGCATTCACGTTTACAATTCCTCCGTTAGTTTTGGCAACCGGAAATACATTGCTTTCGTAACCGTCTTTTGCCACCTGAAGTGTATAAGCTCTGTTACAATCTACACTGTAAACCACTTGTCCGTCTGCAGCTGTAGTTCTTGTTTCGATAACATTTTTCTTATCGTCAAGAATAGCAACTCTTGCATCAGACAAGATAGCTCCTGTTTTAGCATCTCTAACAATAGTAACAACTTCTACGCCGCAAACCGGAGTTGCCTGATAGATATTGTCATTACCTGTTCTGTTACTAGAGAAGAAACCGATATTTTTAGCGGTGTTAAATGTAAACGCAAAATCATCTTTTGATGTATTTACCGGAGCACCAACGTTTATTGCATCAGTCTTTTTGTTGAAATCGATTAGGAAAACATCCAAGCCTCCAAAACCTTTTCTTCCGTCTGAAGCAAAGAACAATTTGTTGTCATCTGTAATGAAAGGGAAACTTTCATTACCTTCTGTGTTTACTTTAGTTCCCAAATTCTCAGGAGTTCCAAAGCTTCCATCAGCGTTAACAGCTACTTTCCAGATATCGTTTCCACCAAGAGATCCTGGCATGTTAGAAGAGAAGTAAAGTGTTTTACCGTCTTTGCTGATACTTGGATTGCTTACAGAATATTCCTTGCTGTTAAATGGAAGTGCTTTTACATTACCCCATTTATCACCTTCTTTAGTTGCTTTGAACAAATAAACCTGTCCGAATTTAAGCTTTTTCGATTTGTCTTTTTCGAAGTCTCCTTCTTTAAAACTTTCGCTGGCAAAATACATTGTATTTCCATCAGCAGTAATTGAAGCCGGGCCATCGTGGAATTTTGTATTGATTTCAGAAACCGTTACAGGCTCGCTGAATGTTCCGTTAGCATTGTATGTTGCTTTGTAAAGATCCAGGAACGGCTCTTCATTCCAGCCATAAGTTTTTCTTGACTTGTTTCTGGCACTCGCAAAATACAATGTATTGTCATTTGTCAATACAGCACCAAAATCTGATTGGTCACTATTAATATCTAATGACTTTTCATCATACAATTTGGTTTGGCTTTTCAGTTTTGGAAGATAGTTAGGATCTTGCTTAAATGCTATAGCTCTCTGGTCGTTTGGAGCCATGCCTGCAAATTTCTGCATTTGCACATTGGACTCTTCATACTTCCCTTCAGCTTTTAGCATTTGTGCATATCTGTAATAAGTTTCGGCATCCTGCTTTTCCTGAGTTGCTTTAGCATACCACTTGATAGCTTCCTTTGTATTAAAAACATTATAATAGCTATCGGCTAGCTGCTTATAAACATAATTATCAGCCTTACCTTTGTCTACTAGCTTCAGGTATTCGTTAGAAGCATCAACATATTCAAATCGGTTGAATAGTTTGTCGGCCTTTTCGGTATCTTTATTTTGTGCTGATAGTGTCATACTAGCGATCACAAAACTTAATGTAATATATAAATTTTTCATTGTCTAGGTCGCTTTTAGGTTAGAAATATCTTGGTGAACGTGATACCTTTTTCGGGAAATTCAAATCAAATAACAGGATAACCTCGTGAGAAGCCGGAGTTGTAACTTTCAGGTCAGAAATAATTCTGTCATAAGCATAACCCACTCTCAGGTTTGGAGTAATTGCATAATTAACCATTCCTCCAAAAGAGTCATCCAGTCTGTAAGTTGCACCAATCTCAAACTTTTCATTGAATAAAAAGTTAGTCGAAACGTCAAATGATGTTGGTGCATCAAAAGCTGATTTCACCATTGCAAACGGTTTGAATTTGATGTTATCTGTCAATTGGAACACATAACCTCCCGTTAAGAAATAGTGTTGTGTTTCCTCACCATAATATCTTTCCTGACCATCTCTCCTAACATTCAAATGCTTTGATTTGAGCATGTTTGGAACCGATAAAGCGATATAATAATTATTAGTGTAATAGAAAAAACCTGTTCCGATATTGAAATATGTATTGTTACTATCTTCTGAGAATGCCTCATCAGTCGGATCAGGCAACGACCCATTAATATCTGAAAACAAGCCTATTTTTTGGAAAGTGGCACCTGCTTTAATACCCAAGGCTAGGCGGTGCTCTCCACCAAGATTTAATGTGTAGGAGAAATCCCCATAAACGTTCTGTTCTTTAACAGGACCAATTTCGTCAGAAATCACAGACAAACCTAAACCTACGTTTTTTCCGGCAGGAGAGTGTCCTGAAAAAGTAAACGTTCTTGGAGCGTCTTCGATTCCTTCCCATTGCTGTCTATACAATAATCCAAAAGATAAGTTTTCTTTTGAACCCGCATAGGCTGGATTGATCACGTTCATATTATACATGTACTGCGTATAATGCGGATCTTGCTGCGCTTCAACATCAACAAAAACCGACAGTGTTATCAGTGCGGTGAAAAGTATTTTCTTCATTGGTTTGATTTTTTTATAGTATCAAAACACTGCCTGCCATAGCAGGCAGTGTTTTTGACATATCTATTTTGTTTGTCTATTGATTTGAATCCATCCTGTTTTAGAAGGTACACCGCTACGCTCTATCACATAATAGTAGGTTCCGTCAGGCAATTCTTTGTCTTTGCTAGATTGACCTCTCCATTCGTTCGTGTAGTTGGTACGACTGTATACTTCTGTTCCATAGCGGTTAAAGATAGTCAATTTCTTCACATTGAAACCGGCAAGGTCAAAATAATCATTTTTACCATCGTTGTTTGGCGAAATACCTTTTTGAATGTCACAGAAAGTGCTTTCTACAACAACAGGTTTTACGTTCAAACATCCAGTAGCTGTACTGATTGTCACCGTAAAGTTCAATGGATACTGAACTTCTCCCGAAAGGTTGGCAACATATTGCGAAACATTAAAGATGTTGCTGTTGGTTCCAACCGGAGCGCCCAAAGCATCTTTCCATACGAAAGTATAGCTTGGATCAGAAGGCTCAGCAATAAGAACATACTCATTGTTTCTACATTCGTCAGTAACAGTAATTTCGAATGTGCTCTCAATAGTCACAGTATATGAAGATTCAGATCTGCTTCTGCAAATTGCAGGGTCAGCCGGAATTATATACTTAATCACATAAGTACCTGGTGTACTTGTACCTGCCATAAATTCACCCGTTGTAGGATTCACATTCAATCCCGTGCTAGGCTCAACCGTAAACTGTCCGCCTGGTTCAAAAGCACCTGTTGGCAATTGTCCTGGTAGCGTAGCGCCTGAACAGAAACTATCATCCGCATAACTGAAATCTGTTACCGGGGTAATAGAGTTGGTAATTACGATAGTTGCATCAAATGTTCCTCCTGCTTTACATTCTGCAGGAATAGCATCCAATAAATAATTAATCGTGTAAGTACCTGGTTGTGTATTGGCAAGGTTGATTTCTCCTGTTGCCGGATTTACAGAAACGTTAGCATCTGTTGACGAGAATACTCCACCTGTTACAAAACCTGCTCCTAAATTAGGTGTTGGGTTTGTCGTTGCACTCTTACAAACTGGTGTTGTATAGTTGAATGTAACTACCGGTACAATAGTAGTACCTGCAATAGTTATTGTAAACTGACCCGTCTTATCATCCGTACAGTTTGTAATTGCAGGAGTTACTGTATACGTAACGGTATAGTCACCAGCTGTAGCTCCGTCAAGAGTAATTGTTCCAGTAGCAGGATCAATTGGCAATGCCGGAGAAATTGTATAGCTTCCGCCTGCAGTAAATGTTGCAGCGGTTACCGCTGTCGGACTAATTGTACCTGAAGGACAAACCGGTGTTGGGTATGTGAAATCCGTATCAATTTGATTCACCTGTACAGTAAACTCTAGCGTTTCATCACAGCCTGCTGTCACTTTTACACTATAAGTTCCACCATCAGCAGCTGTTGCACCAGTAATATTGAATGTAGATCCTGTCTGAGTGGAAACAGTTCCATCAGGCAATGTCCATTCAAAAACAGCATCAGCCACATTAAAGTTAGTTGCCTCAACAGTAAGAGTAGTAGAATCTCCTTCACAAAGTATTGTGTCTCCTGTTACTGTAAATGCCGGTAGTGGAGCAGTTGGATCAACATTAAATTCTCTTGTTACAAAACATCCTGTTGAAATTTTCTCAATTCTTACATAAATAGGAGCAACAACTGTAGAAATAACAGAAGTAATTCCTGGTGTAGATCCGTCTTCAGCTTCTGGCTGAGTCAAGTAGTAAGAAATTTCATAATCATCAGAATTATCAACACCATCAAGAATTACGGCCGTATTTTCCGTTACGTTAAATGAAGTTGTAGTTCCTGTACAAGCCAGTAAATCATTTGGCTCATTGATTGGGAATTGATCTACTTTTAATGTTACTTCAGCTTTTCTTTCAGTAGTAGTTCCATCACACTTGTCGTATAGAGCTACAGCCTGCATTAATTCAACATCATCAGCACAAACATTAATGCTCAAGTCATTACTGTAGAATTCACCATTTTTAAGCCATTTGAAAACTACGTTAGACAAGTCTCCATCCGGAATAAATCTCCAGGCTTCATTACTGGCTGTCCAAGCACCTACGTTTCTTCCTGGTGGAACAGCAAATTCTGTATTTGTATCTCCCTGGATACCGATAACACCAAGACCCTGGTTATGACTGTTACAAGGAGTTCTGCTTTCAACGTAAACGTCAATCATGTTACTTCCTTCATACAATACAATCTGGCTGGTCTGCAATTGACTATTACAGTTATAAGAAGCCATTTTATAAATATTCAAAACGAAAGCCCTACATGGAGCCGTACCAAGAACCGTATAGTTGATAGAAGCATCTGCCGGTGAATTTCCTGGTCTCGGATCCAAATCCTGTAGTACTCCGGAAATAGAATTTCGGTATGGCAACTGTGTTGTTGCATTCATGGCTGGAATACTAGGTATTTGTCTGTTTGCAGCCATTGTCCATCCCGCATTATCAGATCCCGGCGTATACATACCACCGTTTCCTTGCGGTCCGGCAATACTGAAGGTAATAGCACCGTTATCCGTCACTAACAATTTGCTGTATGAATCTCCGAAGAAACAGAAATTAAATGGTCTGCTGTTTCCAGTAGAATCACTAAGTAATGTCAGGTCAATAAGTGGTGACCAGTCGTCATCCATGTTTACCGGAACTGTAATACTTCCAGGTCCTGCAGTGTAAGGGAATGGCGGAGCATAGTCGATACGCTCAACACGATATCTGTTAGTAGCCTGTGTCTGGAAATAACTTGCCGTCAGGTCAATACAGTTGTCATTTGGACAAAGAAGTTTTTCTTCTCCTACAGACATTGTAATACCTTCAATATCTACACCAATACATCCTGGTGAGTTATAGATTGTAAATTCATATGGTCCGGCCCAGTAACTTACGTTATCCGGTCCGCAAATTGCTCTCACATAATATTCATATGGAGTAGCTTGCGCCAATCCGGTAATGTTAGCATGTGGCACGTTTACACGCTGTCCAGGCAAGTTTCCAGGATAGTTACCTCCAGCTGGCTGGAATACATACTCCCATGCCTGCTCCGTTCCTCCCGGTGACCAGGTAAGGTTTGCGGAAACCGGTGAAGTTTGCTCAACGGATAAGTTGGTTGGATAAGGACATGTAATTGTGGAACAGAAAGGCATCCCTCTGTACAATCTACTGTTTGGTCTTCCGGTTCCGGCAGGTTTAGTATATACTACTTCATTATAGAAGTTCGTAATTGTCAAACCAACCTGAGCCAGGTTTGCCGTACTGGCTGTACTTGGATTCCAGAATACTTCAAATTGTACTCCAGGACAGAAGTTAACCACTTGTGTAGCTGAAGCCTGTCCGTTAGCAGGACCCGTTAAAGTAGCGATAACCAATCCGTTTTGGATAATGTTCATCGAAACTCCTGTACCCCATCCGTTAGATGCAGTATCTGTCATTGTGAAAGTATAAGCACATAAATCTGCTGTTTCGCAAAGAAGTGTTCTGAACACGATTGGTCCAACCCACTGGCTTACATTTGGATCAGCACAGATTGCTCTTACATATACTTCATATTGGTTTCCTGGCTGTAACGGAGTACCGTTAACAGTATTTGTGTTTGCCAGGAAGTTTACGTTGTTTGTAGTAACAGCCCCATTAAAGTTAGCTGCCGGAACTCCTGTTCCGATTGGCTGAACTGCTACCTGCCATTGTGTTTCCTGATATCCTGGTGTCCAGAATATTTGTGCAGAAGTTGACGTGATACTGTTCGTCACTATTCCTAAATCCATAGGATCCGGACATGCAGGAATTGGCTCAAACACTACATCATCAATAAAGATTTTGTTTGCGTTGTTTACTCCTGGAGGAACACGGAAAGCGATATTTACCAAATCACCATTAGTTGTGGCACTACCACGACCAACAAGATTAATGATACGCTCCTGATAAGTAGTATTTGTCAGTGTACCTGTCCATAATGGTGTCGCGGCAAAATCTGATGGAGCAATTCCAGTATTTCCTGCGTTTGTAATTCTGATTTCAAGCGCATTTGCTGCAGTAGCACTGGCTACCTTATATTTATATCGCAATCTATAGTTCTGTCTTAAATCTAATGTTGGCGAAATCAGCCAGTCATCATTATTGGTACCGTTATTAGGAGTAAAAGTAGCTACTTCGTTTCCTTCAGAAGGAGTTGCCGTATCGTTCATGTTCCAGGTATTGGTACCCAAAACACTCAATACAGACCAGCAAAGCTCTCTTGTTGAAGTACTGTTGAATCCTTCAGAATAAGGAACCGCTAGCGGCTCACAAGCAGTGTTAAACAGGAATGGTCCTACCCAACGGCTAACATCTAAAGGAGAAGTTGAACAAACCGCTCTTACATAATATTCATATTGGGTAGCCGGAGTTAAGGCAGAGCCTGCCCCTCCCGTTCCATAGGTTCCACCGTTTGCTAAATTCACTGCTCTGGTATCATCATAGGCTGGAGCTCCTGCTCCCGGTGCCTGAACTACTACCTGCCATGCCGAAGCGCCTCCTAATGCAGGCTGCGTCCAGAATAAATCAGCACTTGTTGTCTGAGGGTTTCTTACGCCCAGGGCAGTAGGAATACCACAAGATACGGCCGTTCTGAAAGTAAACGGACCTACCCATGTACTTGCCCTGTTTGTTCCACATACCGTTCTGATATAGAATACATACTGAGTATCTGAAATCAATCCGGTTCTTGGATTAGGACGAACTGTTGTAGTGTTCGCTAAATTGATTGGATCATCATTTCCAGGTGCCACAGCAGTTGCCTGTGGTGCCAGATAAATTTCCCATTCCGTAGTTGGTCCTGAAGGAAGTGAAGCCGGTGTCCATGTTAGAGTAGCACCACTTGCTGTAATTCCTGTCGCTCCCAGGTTGATTGGAGGAGGACATTTCGGGAATTCACAATCTACCATTTCTGTATGTAATGGCGTAGTGCCCGGTGCTCCGGTTCCAGCCGTTTTTTGATATAATAATTGTCCGAAAGAGTTTTGGACAACGATTCCTACACTAGCCTGTGCTGTACCACCAGATACCCAAACCAGTTCAAAAGGAATACCGTTACACAAAGGTACCGGAACTACTAAGGAAGTACCTGAAGTAAATTGCGGCCCTAATACTTTTACGGTAATACCGTTTTGTCGTACATGCATAACCGCTCCCTGCCATCCGTTAGTACCGGTTAGCCTGAAGTTATGAACGCACTGAGCATTTGGTAAAGTAGCATCACATATAGGTGTGAAGAATTCGAACGGACCTGCCCATGGGCTAAAAGTCGTACCACCTTCCACACACAATGCTCTTACCCAATATTGGTAAGCAGTAGAAGCCACAATTGGGGTTCCGTCAATTGTAGTGGTAAAATCTCTATTTGTTGTTACTCTAGTACCTGAAACACCAGGACCAGGAATAGAAGCTCCTGCCGGTTGAATAGCCACTTCCCATGTTGCATAAGCAGGGTTAGGATTATCCCATGCTAAAGTAACTCCTGTCTGATTAACAACCGGCGCACTTAAGTTAGTTGGCTCCGGACAAGTTACATATTGCAACTCTAAATAATAGCCTACTGTTTGTGTAGCACTGGTAGAAGAAATAACCACAATATAAGTCTGTCCTTCTGTTACTGCCAAAGCAGGAATTATTCTTGTACCACTTCCGGTGTTTGCCACACCCGTAATACAGCTCACTCCTACGTTAGCACAACTGTTGTATACAAATAAAGCGGAGTTTGGTCCGGTTGGCGTCATTTCAATTCTGACATCTCCGGTTGACGGAGCTACGAAAGAATAGAATACTTCGTTACCTGTCATATAATTTGTAGTGGCAGGAACAGCTCCACAACCTGTCCCCTGAGCTACATCGGTTCTGTCATTTGAGTTGCTTGTATTATTATTGGTAGAATACGGTATGCCCGGCATCACAATAGGATCCGAACACCTTTCTCCTAAAGCAGCTGTTGTAAAGAAATAGGGTGCAGTCCAATCACTCTTATTGGTTGCAGAACAAACAGCTCTTATATAATATTTATAATTGGTCGCAGCAGTCAATGTGTTTACTGGAATAGTGTAAGTCAGAGCACCTGTTATAGGTATTATTATACCCTGGTCCAATGTTTGTGTATCACGAACAATAACCAATTCAAAATCTGTTGCTCCTCCTGCCGGAACATTCCATGTAAGTACCGCATTCGTCATATTAATGGTAGGTGCCGCCATGTTTATAGGCATCTCACATTTTTTAGAAACACGCACATCGTCAATATACCAACGGTCACCACCAAGGGCAGCGGTTGGTTGTGTGAAGACACGGACAAAAGCAATATACACCTCTTGGCCGGCATTATAGCCCAATGCTTTCAGGTTAACTGTTTTTTCGTCCCAGTGTGGTGTAGTACCGTCAGCTTCATAAATCCCATTTGGATTTAATTGCTGTTCATTCCAGGTTTCAGCAAGAGCATAATCTGCTAAAACACTAGGATCAGCATTTCTGGAAACCCTAATTTCATAGATGGTTCCCTGATCTTCATTAAGGAATGCTCTGGTTAAAAATTGGAGTTGGGCGTTTTCCGGCAAAGTAACCCGAGTAGTGGATAACCAGTTTCTCGAGGTGTTTCCCTGTCCAATCTGATAATTCTGTACAAATGCAGAATTGGGAACTGAAGCCGAGAAATTGGGTTGTGTGTTAATCAGCCAGTTTCTTTGTGCAGGAGAACCTGCTGGCAAACTACCATTATACCAATTCCAACCTGCAGGGAGTGCCGTACCTCCATCAAAATTCTCTGTCAGGCCTTGCCCATAGGCGACAAGAGAGATGAAAAAGGTAAGAAGTAATAACGTAATTTTTTTCATAAAATGAAAAGTTTAGGTTGTTTAATATATTTTGATAAAAATTTAAGAACTCCAAATTTAACTATTTTTAAGAATATCGTAACAAAAAAATGACATTTAACTAAATTGTTTTGTGAATATCAGCAGTTTTTGGGTCTATGGTAAGTTTTACCCAGAATTTTTTTCTCTTTTTTAAAGTATTATTTGCTGATTTTTTTAAAGTTTCTCCTAAAAAACAATCGTTTTTATATAAAGTACTTCGTTTTAACATTTTTTATGAAATGTTGCATTATAAATCGTATTTTGCATTAAAATTCATGCAAAAAGATTCTTAAGACAGTCTTTGCAAGTAAAAAAGCATCTACGCTTTAGCGAAAAAGGCTTTTCTTATATAATATTTATCAACCATTTAAAACAATTTAATTATGAAAAAAACATTACTTTTTTTGATTCTGGTTTTATACGGGATTAATGTTTCGGCACAATGCTGGAAATCAATTTCAACCGGAACTGGTCATTCTCTTGCTTTAAGAGAGGACGGAACTTTATGGGGATGGGGTTCTAACCAAAGTTATCAATTAGGTAGTGCTACATCTAACCAGATGAGTAACATTCCAATTCAAATTGGCTCTGATACAGACTGGAGTTTCGTATGTGCAACATTTCAAGCTTCTTACGCTATAAAAACTGATGGAACTTTATGGGGATGGGGAGCAAATCCTGCCTTTTATGGCTCACTCCCTTTGTTCGTAACCATTCCCACTCAATTAGGCACAGCTAATAACTGGAAAATAATAAGTGGTAACCATCAGCATCAACTAGCTATAAAAACTGACGGTACACTCTGGAGTTGGGGGCCACGGAGCAGTGGTAATCAATATGGTCAATTAGGAAATGGAACGATAACGCCTAGTGATATTCCAACACAAGTAGGCTCTGCATCAGATTGGGCTATGGTGTCAGCAGGCACACTCTATTCCTTAGCATTAAAAACAGATGGAACATTATGGTCTTGGGGGCTTAATGAGAATGGTCAATTAGGCGCTCCTCCCGCCAGTCCAGGCACATACTATACTCCAGTGAAAATCGGAACAGATAATGACTGGATAACCATTTCTGCAGGAGAAGGGCATTCACATGCTATTAAATCAGATGGATCTCTATGGTCTTGGGGACTTAATGACAATGGTCAATTAGGTGACGGAACTTTGGTTAATAAAAACAGCCCTATTAGAATAGGAATGGCCAATGACTGGAAGTTAGTGACCGGAAGTGGCCGATCAACTTTAGCTATTAAAAACAATGGAGATCTTTATGCATGGGGAGATAATTTTAATGGTACATTAGGTGATGGAAGTAACATAGATAGACTAACTCCTGTCCATATCAGCCCAGGAACTATTTGGAAAAACATCTCTGGAGAATTTGGATTTTCTTTGGGGCTTAAGCAAGATAACACCCTTTTTGCAACAGGACTCAATGATGTTTCTTTTCCATATTTAGGAAATGGTACTTCAATAAATTCTAAAGTTTTTGTTGCTGTCACAGCTAACTGTTCATTAACAACATCTATAATCGCCAACAACGATTCAGGAACTGCTTTAAATGGACTTGCAAACACTCCTATTACAAATGTACTTACAAATGACACCTTTAACGGAAATCCAGCCACATTTTCAAATATTACATTATCCCTTATAAGTTCAACTCATAGCGGAATAACCTTAAACACTTTAACAGGTGCCGTGAATGTTTCGGCTGCGGTTCCTGTTGGAACTTATACATTAAATTATCAAATCTGCCAGACTACTAGCCTTTCCAATTGCGATACCGCGACGGTTACCATAACAGTAAACCCACAAACTATTGATGCTGTAAACGATAATTTTTCGGGTACACCAATTGATTATCTTACAGGAGGTGTCACACCTTCATTACTAACTAACGATATCGTAAATGGGGCAGCAGCAAATCCTGCAGAGGTAATTCTAACCCTCACTAACAATGGAGGTGTTGCAGGAGCGAGTATAAATGCCAATGGAGGAATTAACATTCCGGTTGGGACACTTATGAATACTTATACGTTACAGTACAGTATCTGCCTTATTTCCAATCCTTCAATATGCGATACCGCTTCGGTAACCGTTACGGTAGCAGACCGTGTTATTACAACGCCGGAAATCGCATTTGCTATCCGGGCCAACACAACAGTCTTTGAATCACAACTTCAGAGTACCGGAAAAATAATTATTTGTGGACCATTCACCAAATACAATAATGTTGACGCCAAGCACTTGGTGCGTCTAAATACTGATCTTACACAAGATACCACATTTCCCGCTTTGGGAAGTTTACCTCATCCGCCTGAAGATTTTAAGGTACTCCCGAACGACAAGATTATTGCAGTCGGAACATTTACATCTATAAACGGAACACCTACTCCACGAGGAATTGCAAGATTAAATGCCAATGGAACGGTTGATACCAGTTTTAACGCAGGAGGGACCGGCATCGATACTAATGACCGTATTATATCCTGTGCCGTCCAAAGCGATGGAAAAATACTATTGGGAGGAGGTTATATCCACTCTTATAATGGTGTACCAACGCGAAACATGATACGCCTTAATAATGACGGAACTTTGGATACTTCTTTTGTCTATCCTTATACTTATGACCCAAGCACATTTAGTTCCATATATAAGATTGTGGTACAGCCCGATGGAAAAATTTTAGTTTCTGGAAATCGTAGTTTTGCTACCGATGCTTTAGGCAATTATATTGGACAACCACATTTATTTAGATTAAACACCGATGGTTCACTTGATTTGACTTTTACAACAACAGTTGTAGAGGCTACAGATAGAGACAGTAGTGTTTGTTCTACTTGTATAGCTCCAATACAAAACATAGTTTTACAACCCGATGGAAAAATAATCATCGTTGGGGCATTTGCTAGTTTCCATGGTGTGATAAGAAAAAACAATATTGTCAGATTAAATAGTAATGGAACATTAGACGCTACCTTTCAAACCAATAAAGCCAGTTTAACCAGCGATAGAGTGATCAAAGATGCAGTTGTTGAACCTAGCGGTAAAATAATCATAGGTGGTGAGTTTACGACATACAATCGTGCTTCTGTCAACAAATTAGTGAGGCTAAATGCCAATGGAACCGTTGATGCTACTTTTAGTCCCGGTGACGGACCTACCCATGCTAATAATTATCCAGGAACCGTTTTCGACCTGAATCGTCAGGCTGATGGAAAAGTAATCGTTTCCGGATCGTTTAGCCATTACAATAATATTTCGGCCACCAACATTACCCGAATAGCTCCCGAAATCCCAGGCAGTCAGGCAAGAGGAAATGGCATACAGCTATGGAATACAGAAAAAGAAATTGGAAATAATGTTCAGACTACAATAGGTGAAATCAGTATCTATCCTAACCCAAGCAGCGGTATTTTTTCCGTCGATCTAACCCAGAGTAAAGAACCATATACAACAATTATGGTGTATAATGCATTAGGCCAGAAAGTATATCAAACGAATAGTGTTCCGGAATCTGTAAACGAAATTGACCTTTCTAATCTTCCGGACGGATATTATTATGCACAGATAACAGGTGGCAAGAGCAGTGTTCAAAAGGTACTCATAAAAAAATAATCTTTTGGCACTCCTGTTATTAGCCAAACTGTTTTTATCTTTGCACTTATGCTAGAAAAGGAAACCATAAAGTTTGAAAAAACGGTAGTTGTCGGGATAGTCACACAACACCAGAATGAAGAAAAGCTCAACGAATATCTTGATGAGCTCGAATTCCTGACCTTTACGGCCGGCGGAGAAGTTGTAAAGCGCTTCTCCCAAAAAATGGAACGCCCTAATCCGAAAACCTTTTTAGGTACCGGAAAAATGGACGAAATCCACCATTATGTAAAGGAACACAACATCAATACGGTTATTTTTGACGATGAGCTTTCGCCTTCGCAACAAAAGAATATTACCAAAATACTAAACTGTAAAGTACTGGACAGGACGAACCTCATCCTGGATATTTTTGCCCAGCGTGCCGAAACATCCTATGCCAGGACACAGGTAGAATTAGCACAATGCCAATACCTGCTACCAAGATTGTCCGGAATGTGGACCCACCTGGAACGCCAAAAAGGAGGTATCGGGATGCGTGGTCCCGGTGAAACTGAAATCGAAACGGACAGGCGTATTGTGCGTGACCGTATTGCCTTGCTGAAAGACAAAATCAAGGTCATCGACAAACAGATGTCTGTACAACGAAGCAACCGCGGCGCTATGGTTCGTGTGGCTTTGGTAGGTTATACCAACGTGGGTAAATCAACATTGATGAACGTCATCAGCAAAAGTGAAGTTTTTGTTGAAAACAAACTGTTTGCTACATTAGATACTACCGTACGCAAGGTGGTTATTAAAAACCTGCCGTTCCTGTTATCAGATACCGTTGGATTTATCCGTAAATTGCCGACACAGCTTGTAGAATCATTTAAAAGTACGCTGGATGAAGTGCGCGAAGCCGACCTGCTATTGCATGTTGTCGATATTTCGCATCCGGATTTTGAAGACCATATCGATTCTGTAAACCAGATTCTGGCCGACATCAAGAGTGCCGACAAGCCCACAATTATGGTGTTTAACAAAATTGATTCGTACAAGCACCTGACTATTGATGCTGACGACCTCATTACTGAGAAGACAACCAAGCACTATACCCTTGAAGAGTGGAAAGACACCTGGATGTCACGTATGGGAAAAGACAGGGCGCTTTTTATTTCTGCACTCAACAAGGAAAACTTCGAGGAGTTCCGCGAAAAAGTATATGAAGCCGTAAGAGAAATCCATATCACACGTTTTCCTTACAACAAATTTTTATATCCGGATTATAAAGAAGCTCCTGAAGATAAAAACGATTAAAAACAGCAAAAAGAAAGCCTTCCGATGGAAGGCTTTCTTTTGATATGTAGTGGTTTTTTTAAAAACCGTAATTGGCTCCTACCCCAAATACTTGTCTGATTTGGAATCCCTGAAAAGCATTGTCGTCATAAATAGTCTGGAACGACAGGTTGGTAGAAAGATATTTGTTGATTTTCATCACGATATTTAACTGGTAGTCCAAATCCACATTCTGAGGATCTTCAAGATAATTGGAATACAGGCTCAGGATGTTTTCAAAAGTCACATTGGCCATAATATCAAGCTTGTAATAGGCCGAAGCATAGGCTCCCAATTCATAACGCAGCGACTTACCTTCTTTTACACCAAAATAGGCCTCATTAGGTAATGTAAAATTCTTGTCCACAAAAGTGATTTTTGAAGTAGCGGGTGCAAAGTTGAATTTCAAATTGTCATCTCTTTTCCAAAGAACACCCGGACCAAAAGTAAGATAGGCCGGAGAGAGGAAGTTGGTAATTTCGCTCCTTATTTCTACTCCATTGGTGTCTTTCCCATACTCATAACCTTTGGTAAACTGGGTCTTAAAGTTTAAGAACGCAGAATAATACCAACGACTGTCCGGCTTAATTTTTTTACCAAGTAAAGAGTTCAGTTCCAAACGGTCATCTGTTTTCTTGGCAAATGAACTGGTTCTCGTTTTAACGATACCATACGATGCAATGACTTTGTTGTCCCACGTGAGATCGTCCTTCTTGTAATTGAAATCATAATTGACACCAAGGGTTCCGGAGATGTTGTTCTCACCACCCGCTAACCAGTTATCAAAGGTAGATTGGTTAAAAAGAAGAGACGCATTTCCTTTGGTCTGCCATGTTTTAGTAGTATCTGCTGGCGCAGCTGGCTCTTGAGCTTTTGCCTTTGTCATTCCGAAAAAGCAAAGCATTAGTAAGGTGAACTTTTTTATCATCTTTCCTGTTTTTTAACAAAGGTATTAAATACAGCTTTTTTAAAGCAGGAAAAGTACTAAAAAAGTTACTTTTTCTTATACAAAGGCACCGCTGAGCAGGCCTCACCATACATAATACTTCTGGCAAAAGGCTGGAGTTTTTGCGCTGCCAACAGATAGGCTCCCGTTGGCACGGGCTTTCGGGAACATCCTTTGATGATGACCGGTTTTCCTTCGTATTTAGTGTAATCTAATGTGGGCAGAATTTCTTCATACAGAGAATTTTCCAAATCTTCCAACCTGCCATTAGCTACTTTTTTCGCAAAAGGAGTCAGGTAGACAGTTACAAGAATAAAAGCCCATCCCGGAATAATGGCATCCGTACTGCAATAAACAGCAACATACTTATCTGCATATTGCGACCAGTCGTATTGTTTCAGCTGTTCACGAAAATCTTTTTCACGCAAGAGAAAACCTTCCAAAAGCCATTGTGAAATGTCTAACTCCACACGCTCTCCTTTTGGATAATAATCTTCCAGATCAAATACTTCTAATGCGCTGTTTGCTACTTTATTTACAATCTCACCCATAATTTAGTTGATAGTGGATAATTTTTAGTGGATAGTGAGTAATGGATAGTGGATAATTTTTAGTGGATAGTGCATTTATATAATGACAAGCCCAACTCTAAACTATCCACTATCCACTCTCAACTAATCTACAGCATTCCTAGTTCTAATTTAGCTTCTTCGCTCATCAAATCTTTACTCCAGGGCGGATCAAACGTGATTTCGACTTCGGTTGCTTTTACGTTATCAATCTTGTTGATTTTTTCTTCTACTTCTTTCGGAAGACTTTCTGCCACAGGGCAGTTTGGAGAAGTCAGGGTCATTAATATTTTAACTTCATAATCCGTATTGACCATTACATCATAAATAAGCCCTAGCTCATAAATGTCAACCGGTATTTCCGGATCGTAAATGGTCTTTAATATTTTGACGATATCCTCGCCAAGTTGATTTGTGTCTATTTCCTGTTCCATGTCTAAAATAATTTTTCGTCAACAAATCTGCCGAAGATTTGCAGTAATAAGAAGCCAGTAACGGCTTGCGGTTCAATTATGGACCCGGCTGTCCTTATTATATTTAAGAAGCTGACTGAAAAGCCAGCGCATACATTTTAATTTGCTTGATCATTGACACCAATCCGTTGGCCCGGGTTGGCGACAAATGTTCTTTTAGTCCTATTTCGTCAATAAACTTAGTATCTGCATCCAGAATATCGGAAGCTTTCTGGCCTGAAAAAGTACGAATTAGTATGGCAATAATTCCTTTGGTCAGAATAGCATCGCTGTCTGCCGTAAAAACAATTTGACCATCGCGTTGTTCTGCATGCAACCAGACTTTTGACTGGCAACCTTTGATGATATTATCGTCGGTTCTGTACTGCTCATCAATCAATGGCAGCGTTTTGCCCATATCGATTACATATTGGTATCTTTCATCCCAATTCTCCTCATCAAACATAGAGAATTCGTCCTTAATTTCTTCTTGTATTTCTTGAATTGTCATTGTCTTATTCTTTGTTCAGGTCTGAAGCCGAAATGATTTTTTCAACCAGTTTTTTTATTTCTTTGGGTGGATTTCCGTGATCAAACGAAGCGCTCCTGTAAGTGTCCTGCTTATAAATTACGGTTAATCCTGCAATCATAGCTCCGTCATAAAATCGCTTTTCTGAAGGCGCTTTCAGGTTTTGAATATTCGTCCTGTCCACTTTAGCAAGCAGGTCCAGCATGCTGTTCCAATCGCTTCGTGAAAGTTTTTTTTCAACAGCTTCCCCGTTTCTGCTTTTTATGGTAAAGATAGTATCCTGCCTGGCTATTATTTTACGATAGTTGCCACGGGTTGTAGCCTCATATTCAAAAGAAATGTTTTCACTCTCTTTTCGCAGTTCTGAACTGTTACAGCCTTTTGCCAGAACCAATACCATTACAAATACAGATAAGATTTTCATACGCTATTATTTTTTTAAGACAACATGGTTTTGGCCTTTTTGACAGCCTCAACCAAAGCATCGATTTCTTCCTTGGTATTGTAAAATGCAAAAGAAGCCCTTACGGTTCCCGGAATATTGAAAAAGCTCATGATAGGCTGAGCGCAGTGATGTCCAGTTCTAACTGCAATCCCCAGTTTGTCGACAATAGCTCCGATATCATATGGATGGATATCTTCAATGTTAAATGAAATTACAGAAGTCTTGTTTTTGGAAGTCCCGTAAATTTTCAATCCTTCTATTTCGAGCAAACGTTGAGTACCATATTCCAAAAGTTCGTGTTCATATGCCGCTATGTTATCAAATCCTATAGAATTCAGATAATCAATTGCTGTTCCAAGAACAATTCCGCCCTCAATATTAGGCGTTCCGGCTTCAAACTTATGTGGCAACTCTGCATAAGTCGTTTTTTCAAATGTTACTTCCTTAATCATTTCGCCACCTCCCTGATAAGGAGGCAGTTTGTTAAGCCAGGCTTCTTTTCCGTATAAAATACCGCTGCCTGTTGGCCCACAAATTTTATGTCCGGAAAAAACATAAAAATCACAATCCAACTCCTGCACATCCGGCTTGATATGGGGTGCCGCCTGGGCTCCATCAATCAATACAGCAGCTCCTGCTTTATGCGCTTTTTCGATGATTTCTTTTATCGGATTAATGGTTCCCAAAGCATTTGAAATATGGTTAACCGCCACAATCTTTGTCTTTTCCGAAAGCAATTTCTCAAATTCTTCCAAAACCAATTCTCCCTGATTGTTCATAGGAATTACCGTCAGCTTTGCTCCGGTACGTTCGCACAGCATTTGCCATGGCACTATATTCGAATGATGTTCAAGGTTAGATACCATCACCTCATCACCTGCTTTCAAAATAGCAGCAAATCCATTAGAAACCAAATTAATACCGTACGTAGTTCCGGAAGTAAAAATCACTTCATGGTTGTGCCTGGCATTAATATGGTGCTGTATTTTGCTACGGGAAATCTCATAAGCGTCGGTTGCCAACTGGCTTAGCTTATGCACCCCGCGATGAATATTGGCATTGATTTCTTCATAATAAGCAGTAATGGCATCAATAACCACTTTAGGTTTTTGCGATGTCGCCGCATTATCAAAATAAACCAACGGCTTGCCGTTCACTTTCTGGGAAAGTATCGGAAATTCGGCTCGAATGGATTGTATATCTAACATTTTATATCTGGAAATAGATGCAAATTTACGGTATGTTTATTTAATACGGTAAGAATTAAGATAGAATTAAAATTTCGTCACAGATTCATATAAAAACTATTGCCAATAAGCCGTAAAACAGGAACATAAGTCCATTTTCTGCCTGATAAATTCCCCTGAGGGACTCACAAAATATAGCTTTACAGTAATTTAAGGAAACTTTTAAGATTTTTTACTTTCAAGGCTTCAAAAATAGTTATAGTTTTGCCGTTAATTTAGATTTATTTAAAATAACAAACTCAACTACAATGAAAAAAATAAGTGTCCTTGTCCTTGCAATTGTTTCATTAGCAGTCGCTTCATGTAAAAAAGAAGAAGAAACTAAGAAAGAAGAAACTCCGGTTGAAAAAACCGAAGCCCTAAAAATTGTCTCATTAAACGGAGCCGTAACTGAAATTATTGCTGCTTTGGGTCATGAGAAAGAAATAGTGGGTGTTGATGTAACCTCAACTTATCCTGAAACAGTTAAAACAACTGCCAAAGACCTGGGCCACGTTCGCTCCATTACGATTGAATCAATTGTTGCTTTGAAACCAACAGTAATCATAGGAACTGATAAAGACATGAGTCCTGAACTGGCAGAAAAAATCAAAGCGGCAGGAATTGAAGCTCATATCCTGACGCAGGATTTTTCTCCGGAAGGAACAAAAAAATTAATCGCGGATGTTGCCGGGATTATCAAAAACACAGACTTCAAAGCCCTGACAGACAAAATCGATGCTGATTTGGCAAAAGTACAGCCTATCGCGAAGGCTCCAAAAGTATTGTTTATCTATGCCAGAGGTGCCGGAACTTTAATGGTTGCCGGAAAAAACACTCCTGTTGAGAAGACTATTGCTTTGGCTGGCGGACAAAATGCCGTTACTGAATTTGATGACTTCAAACCTTTAACTCCGGAATCTTTAATCAAAGGAAATCCGGATGTAATCTTATTGTTTACAACAGGTTTACAAAGCCTTGGTGGTGTTGACGGATTGCTTAAAATTCAAGGTGTTGAAAAAACAAATGCCGGGAAAAACAAAAAGATTATTGCTTTGGATGGCGCCCTGATTTCCGGTTTCGGACCTCGTGTTGGCGAAGGAGCCGCAGCATTGAATGCGGAATTGATTAAAGCAACAAAATAAACTAAAAGCCTTTAAACCTGTCGCCAAAACGGACAGGAAATAAAATGCCGCCAATCCCATAGGGGAAGAATTAATTATAATGCAAAATAAATTACCGCTATATATAGTTTTAAGTCTGCTGTTGTTATTGATTTTGGCAACGGCAGCCTTATATATGGGAGTTTACGAATTTGAAAAGCATTCGTTCTTTGAGATTTTTAAGGCCCTTATCAACAATGACAATTCCATTCCGGAAAGTGACAAATTTGTCCTGATGGATTTGAGATTGCCGCGAATTGTAATGGCAATCCTGATTGGAAGTGCATTGTCAGTTTCAGGAACCTGCCTTCAGGGAATGTTCAAAAACCCTTTGGCATCACCGGACCTTATTGGAATTACATCCGGAGCGATACTTTTCGGAGCGATTTCAATTGTTCTCGGAAGCCATATCAAACCTTATATTCCTGAAGTATTTCACTTCTCGATGTTGAGTATAGCCGCATTTTTAGGCGCCTTGTTGACCATGACCATCGTTTACAGGATTTCAACCTCCAATGGAAAAACCAATGTAGTTGTTATGCTTCTTTCAGGAGTAGCAATAACCGCAATGGCATTTGCCACCACAGGTTTCCTGATTTATCTTTCGAAAGAAGAAGAACTCAGGGACCTGACATTCTGGAATTTGGGAAGTCTGGGCGGTGCTACCTGGACCAAAAATGCCATCCTGGCGGTCGTAATTATTATCGCTTTTTCTCTGCTGATTACCAAAGGAAAAGCGCTAAATGCCATGATGCTTGGTGAAAGAGATGCCCAACATTTGGGAATTCCGGTTGAAAAAATCAAAAAGAGAATCATCATCCTGACTGCTTTGCTGGTTGGAACCTGTGTCGCTTTTTCAGGAAACATCGGCTTTGTAGGTCTGATTGTTCCTTATATTTTGAGATTAATTTTTAAGTCGAATTATCATATCATCCTGCCAATGTCGGCCATTTTTGGAAGTATTTTATTGCTTACAGCTGACACGATAAGCAGAACCATTGCCGCACCTTCAGAAATCCCAATTGGAATACTGACCGCGTTTATGGGAGCGCCAATCTTTATCGCTATTTTAATTCGCAGTAAAAAATCGATGTAATATGTTAGAAGCTTGTAAGATATCATATGCACATAAAAAGTTTTCCATTCTGGAAAACATCGACGTTTCTGTAAATTATGGCGAATTGCTTGTCATAGTAGGACCAAATGGTGCCGGAAAATCAACACTCCTGAGCATGTTGGCTAATGAAATGAAACATGGCGATGAGCCTATCATGTTCAAGAAAAAAACCTTTGAGGAATGGGACCAAAAAGAGCTTCCGCTGCATAAGGCAAAATTTTCACAGCAGAACAGCAATGACATTCCTTTGACCGTAACCGATGTAGTGATGATGGGGCGCTATCCGTATTTCAACTCCGTACCTCACCAAACCGATTTGGATGCCGTAACGAAATCAATGGAAGAAACCGACGTTCTTTCAATGAAAGACAGAGATTATAATACTCTCTCAGGCGGTGAAAGACAGCGCGTTCATCTGGCCAGAGTACTTGCTCAACTGGAAAATAATATTGCCCATAAGCTCGTGTTTCTGGATGAGCCTCTCAATAATCTTGATGTGCTACACCAGCACAGAATATTACATACAATCAAAAACTTTACAGAACTGGGCAATACGGCCGTAGTCGTATTACACGATTTGAACCTGGCAGCACAATTTGCAGATCAGGTACTTCTTTTGAAAAAAGGAAAAATCGTAAGCCATGACAAACCTGAAAAAGTCTTTACAAAAGAAATCATAAGCAAGGTGTATAATTTTCCTTGCACGATTTGCCTTAATCCGGTAAATCAAAACCCTTTAATAATTTTTGGAACATAATAGTTACACAGATGGATACATTAACAAACAACCTGAAGTCACAATGGGATAAGCTAAAAGCTGAAAACCCAAATTTAAGAATCCGCAATGCTGCTGAAAAACTAGGCGTAAGCGAGGCAGAATTGCTGGCTACACAAGTAGGAGAAACCGTAACAAGGCTTCGTCCGGAATTTGCTGCAATACTGACTGACGTTGAAAAACTAGGAAAAGTAATGGCTTTGACACGCAACGAAGAGTGTGTTCACGAAAGAAAAGGAATTTATCTTAACCCTGATTTCAGCTCTCCGCATGCAGGACTGTTTGTAGGTGAAGATATCGATTTGCGTATCTTTTTAGGACATTGGGCTAAAGCTTTTGCTGTAGAAGAGAAATCAGAACACGGAGACAGAAAAAGCCTTCAGTTCTTTGGAAAGGATGGCCTGGCTATACACAAAATTTATCTGACAAAAGACAGCAACGAAGCTGCTTTTGACGAATTGGTTGCTAAATACAAGTCTGACGACCAGGCAGCGGAAGAATCTGCAATTGAAGTGCCTCTAAACATTGATGAAAAAGCAGATGCTGATATTGATGTTGCCGGTTTCCAAACGGCTTGGGAAAACCTGAAAGACACACACGAGTTCTTTGGTATGCTTCGCAAATTTGGAGTAACAAGAACACAGGCATTGCGTTTGGCTCCAAACGAAAACTTCGCTAAAAAAGTAGAAAAAGATGTAATCGTAAAAATGCTTGAAGGCGCTGCTGAAAGCAAACTGCCAATCATGGTGTTTACAGGAAACAGAGGAAACATTCAAATCCACACAGGTTTGGTAAGAAAAACAATGTGGCATGGTGACTGGTTCAACGTAATGGACCCAGATTTCAATTTGCACCTGGATATGTCTAAAATTGCCCAGACATGGATTGTAAGAAAACCAACAGAAGATGGTGAAGTTACCGCTATTGAAGTATTCAACGAAATGGGTGATATCATCGTTCAGTTTTTCGGAAAAAGAAAACCAGGTATTCCTGAATTAAAAGAATGGAAAGATCTGGTAGCTGCTTTGTAGGTTACTTAGTTTAATATATTTTATCCGGCCTGCCATCTGTTTCAGATGGCAGGTTTTTTTATGGGATAAAATCAGCCGTTTTTATTTGCTCTAATGAACGAAAGTGTTTGGAATTGGCTATTTTGCCATTCAGGTCTTTTTTTCGTTTAAAAAACAAAAAAACGAGCCAGTGGCTCGTTTTTAAAACAATATAAATTGAAATTACTGATACAGTATTTTTCCTGTTTTGATTTCTTCTTTTCCTGAAAGGATTTTATAGAAATACAATCCTTTAGGATAATTTGACGGGATGTTCCACTCGATTACTTGTCCTAGATTTACATCCCCTTTAAAAATAACAATGTTGATTCCCAATTCATTCGTAGCTGTAATTTCGACTGTTGTAGTTTTAGCTAAACCGGTTTCAAAATTTACTCTTTTTGTTGTTGGGTTTGGGTAGACTTTAGGTTCGGAATCAAAGTTTTCATTTCCTTGCGCAAAGGACATTTCTTTTTGTCTTTGTCTACCACTGTAAAAACTTAAACTATTACTATATGAACTTCTATTAGCAGATTTCACTAATCTATATAAAACCGCCGTCGGGTAGGTTTGTAATATGCGGATAGCATTCGAATAAGGGTTAAGATCTAAGTCTCTTGTTGTATCAGGAAAAAATATTGGATCTTCGGGACTCGATATAAACCAAGAATATTGATATGTATTATCACCGCCTGTTGGCTGACTCCCAATAATTTGGAGTCCATTCGCCGAAATTGTATTATTTTGTATTTGCGGCAAAGCAACTAAGGTTACATTGTTACTATAAGAAATCTTATTTCCAGAATTTACGGTTCTAGATATAAATAAATTTGGATACATTTCCAGATATTGGAATACAGATGCGGAAAGAACTAGGTTTTGACTTGTTTCGGGAAACACATAAGGTTCTTCACCACCCACCAAATTCCATGTATACTTATAATCACCATTACCACCTGTTGGCTGGCTTCCTGTAACCAATGATCCATTAAGAGAAATTACATTGTTTTGTATTGCCGGAAGAGGAAGTATTACGATGCTATTGCTGCCAGAAATTTGGCTACCCGAAGTTACAGTTCTTACTATAAACAAATTTGGATATGCGGTTAAATAATTATATATATCTGCAGTTATAACCAAATTTTGTTCAGTATTTGGGAAAGTATATGGCTCTTCTCCTCCCCATAATATCCAGGAATAATTGTAAACACCTATCCCTCCTGTTGGTTGGCTTCCATTTATCGTACCATTATTTAAAACAATTGTATTATTTTGGATTGGTGGGGCAGGAATAACCGTTATTGTTACTTCATTGCTGGTAATATCCACAGCATTACCAGATTTCACAATTCTTCTATAGTGTGTAGTAACAAATGGAGTCCCAGGTGAATAGTTTTGACTTGAAGCATTAGGTATGATGGTCCATGTACTATTTCCTGATTTTTTTTGCCATACATATCTATAACTTTCAGGTCCGCTACCACCGGAAGGACTCGTTCCTGTTATAAAAGATGCAGTATTCCCTTCATTAATTGTCTGATTCCCAGAAATTGAATTATTTGTTATTGGTAGTGAATTTACTATTGTTACCACAACAGCTCCACTAGTATGATCAGAGGTTCCGTTGGACATTACTATTCTTCTAAATTGAGTTGTCTGCGTCAATAATTCTGTTATATAATTCTGTTCATGAGCTCCAACAATATTTGACCAACTTCCTGTTGTATTTTTTTGCCATTGATAGAAATAACTACCATTCCCACCTGAAGGAGTAGTTCCTGTAATTGTTGCGCTTAGGCCATAAAATTTTGTTTGAGTGCCAACAATACTATTGTTAGAAATTGGAGGGGCTCCTGGCTTAATTACTGGCCAATTTGAGCTTCTTGGCACAGCCCCATTATGTCCTGAAACAGCAAATTGGGCAAAAATAAATCCTCCTGAAGCATCAAATTGGGCTCCATTTAATTCAATTGTAAAATTACGAGATCCCGAACCCGTAATTGTTCCTCCATAACCACCAGAAGGAACAATAGGCTCATAAGAAGAGCCTCTTTGATAATATACGTTCAGTGTTCCTGAATTTCCCGTACTGCTATAAACATCAACAGAAAGCTTCACCGTAATAATGTCATTAGCTCCAAAGCTAATAGCACTTCCCTGATTAACCCATTGATTATTGACATAAACATTACTCATCGTCACAGTATAGGTTTGCCCATAACTAAGAGAAGCAAAAAACAATAAAAGGCTCAATAAAAAGAAATTAAGATATTTTTTCATCATAAATATTTGTTTAAAATGTATAAAAAAACCGAGCCTATCGGCTCGGTTAGTAAATTCTATATGTCAACTATTGTAGCAAAGCATATTGGAAAGTAGGGTAGCCTCTTTCTCCTGATGCATTTGCACCTCCAGTAAATTTCAATTTGTAGATATTTCCAGCTGGATCTTTGATAACGAAGAAACGGTCAGTTTTTAAAACGAATGCTGAAACAGGTAATCCTCCTGGACCTGTAACACTTGTACTTCTCCAGTTAGAGCCAATATTTCTTTGATCTTCTGTAAAGTTAGCCGACACTACATTCGCAAGCGTGAAAGTATCATAATTCAAAGTTTCAGTGTTTACAACCTGGTATGATCTTGCGCCTCCTTTTAGATTAGTTACTACGAAATCTGGATAGTAGTAAGGAGTTGTACCACCTACTAAATTAGTGAAAGTTGTAAAGTTAATATCCCACTGGTTTTTTTGTGGCTCAACATTTACTACATTCTTAGAAACCAAACTAAAGAATGTAAAGTTGTAAGCTGAATTTTTAGAGATAATTTTTTCTTCGTGAGTTGTTGCATCAATATCAGCATATTGAATTTTATAATCCGTTCCGCTTCTAAGGATTCTTACTTTTTTCCAACCTCTTGAAGTACCAGAAGCCGAACCTTCAGAACCTGTTGAAGGAGCTGTTTCAGAAGGATTGCTTCCCATGTTGATTAAATATACCTTGTTGTCAGCATCATTAGCAGAAATTGCTGCAATCGTTGTTCCTGTAATAAGTCCGGCCGGGTGGTCAATTTGAGATGCAACCCCTTGTCCTTGAGAAATAATCATAGACTCATCTGGTGACTGGACTTCATCAATATTAGTAGTTTCCAATTGTTTAGCTGCCATTTTCAACGAACCGTTAATAGCCACTCTAAAATCAGTACCTCCATAAAATCCAAGATCCCAAGAAGTTCTTGGTGCAGTAGCATGACCTCCACTACTCAAATCAATATAAACCTGATTTGGTTGATTTGGTCCGCCAACTTCTGCCGCCATTGCTTGTCCTAAAGAAGCCGCTTCGTTAAAGTTAAGTTGAATTCTATTGTTTGTAGAAACAGAAGCATTTGTAGCATCAATAATTGTAAATTTTACATTTTTCACATCTGTTGGAGCAGTATTAGTCAATTTATTAAAATTGAATGAAACTGAACTTACATTAGCAGCGTAAGGAACTGTCAAAGTCGTTCCTGTAGCAGCTGGAGCTGTAGTGAAATCAGTGCCATAAGTAATAGCTGTCGTAACAAAAGAAATATTCAGAGAACCTGCCGCTGTAGTAGGCTTAGAAAACACAATTTGTACAGGCGTTGTTGCCTCCGTCAAATTTAAAGATGGCACACCGAAAGCAACCGACGTACTGAATGATGATGATCCGTTATCGTCATCGCTATTACATGCTGTAAAAGCCAGCATTGCAAGTGAAAGGATAAAAACTAGATTTTTTTTCATATTGTTTATAGATTAATTAAAATTGAGATTATACGTAAGTTTTAAGAAATAAGATCTTCCATATCCTAATAGCAAGTCTGAACCTGCTACGTGTACGCCAGTAGTTCCTTGTGTAAGCTGTACACTCGTAACATCCAGAAGATTTCGGGCACCAACCGTAACTTCAAATTGATTCTTGAAGAAAGATTTTCGGATTGAAGCATCCATCCAGCCATAAGATTCCAGCTCAGACAAGATGAATTCAGCATTTCCTGCAGTATCAGTAGACGATATATACTGCTGCTGCTTCCCATTAAATTTGTAATAAATCGAGAATAGTGTATTCCATTTTGGAACATTATAAGACAGATTAGAATTCACCTGTAACGAATACAAATATTTATCATCAGACGTCACATTTAAGGCCGCCAGATCAATTTTTTGTGAGATACCCACTAAAGCCAGTCCTACTTTTGCATTCCAGTTTTTGTATGCAAACTGATGTGTTGACGAAATATTCCACATCTTATACTTATCGATATTCATGTATTTATAGCTTTGTGAAGGTGTTACTTGTGTCAAAACCAAGCTTATTCTATCATCAACATCCATGTAAGTAACTGCGAGATTATTCGAAAGTTGCGCACCTGAATCAAAATAAGTCGCCTTTTTTACACTTACTTCGTACGATGTACTCGTTTCTGGAATCAGGTTTTCATTTCCCTGAAGATTATGATTAGAATCCACGAAGTAAGTATATAACTCATCAAAATTTGGGGTTCTATAAGACTTTCCTAAAGATCCTCTTGCTTCAATTCCGTGAGGGAAAATATATCTCAAACCCAAAGAACTGGCATATTGATCTTCAAACTTTGATTGGATAGAATAACGTATTCCTGGGCGCACAGAGAATTTTTCCGTAAATCGGATTTCTGCAGCAGTAAAAATATCGTAGTTTTCCAATCTTTTTCTAACATCCGTTACCTGCTGTTGGTCATCCTTAAAAATTCCGGCAGTCGCATCATAAAAACCTCTTTCGTTTACTGCCTCGTAACCCAATTGAAGATCTACCCTTTTATCTTTAAAGAAATTGCTCAAAGCACCCGTTGAATAAATGACTTCTTTTGACTGGTAGGTTTCTCTGGCATTATTTGTTTCACTTTGACTTTCCAATTGATAATTGAATTTCTCAATATCGCGGTTTTGCTTTTGATGAGATACTGAAACATTATAATTCAACTGTGAAAATAATTTCCCATAAGAATTCAGGTGATGGTAATATCTGTTGGAAATATATCTCCTGTCATTGGAAAAATGTGTTTCAGGAAAAGGATAATTATCAATTGGAATTACGACCGGATTGTAGTAATCTACATTTTCGCCAAAGTAGTCGAGTTTATAGAAAATCCTGAAATCGCCTTTAGTATATCCAACCAAGCCATTACCAACTAATTGTTCTTTAGGAAGCCAACTATACCCCCTCTTACCATTATTTTGGATATAATCCTTACCTTCTTTATTGTCAAAAAAACCAGCAAAATCATTTCTACTTCCTCCAACCGAAACAAACCAGTTATCATTGAAGTTGTGTGAAATTTTAGCATTCTGGATATGTCTTCCTTTATCAAAAAAAGCAAACTCATTGGATACGGTCTCTTCTTGGGCAGTAGCTGTAATCTCCCATTTGTGCTTCGAACTTTTTTTAGTAATAATGTTCAATATTCCCGTTACAGCATTGGCTCCATGTGTAACACCCATAGAACCTTCGATGATTTCAATTTGCTCAATATCGTCGAGATTTACTTGAGTAAGGTCTATATTGGTTCCTAAACCTGTATCGCTGACCAAGGGTACATTATCTACTAAAATTTTAAAATACTGTGCATCAAGACCAAACATTGAAACAGTAGAACGTCCGTCACTGCCACTTGTTCTAATAGAAATATTAAGGTATTGGTTCAAGACATCTCCCAAATTGTTAGCTGCAAGACGCTTTATGTCTTCCCTAGTAATAACCCTGACGTTATGGACTGATTTTTTAAGAGATTGCGGCTCAAATTGACCGGTAACAACTACTTCTTCAAGTTGACTGGTGCTTGTGGTATCTTGAAACTTTTCTTGTGAAAAAGCACTAAAAGAAAGAAAAAGAGATAAGGAAATATAAGCCTTAGTATAAATCTGCATTACAATTCATCTTTAGATTAATTCTAAATTGCAAATCTAGGGAGGCTTTCCGGTTTATGCAAATTATTTTTACTAATTCTAAATAAAAATATCGCGCTGTTAATTTCAGAGCATTCTGATAATGATTTTCTTCTTAAATTTACCAAAATCAAGAACTTTCATGAAGAAAAAACTTAAAATAGCAGGCATTCTTTTAGCGATAATGATTGTGTATTTGGGATTCACGAATTATTCAAAGCTGGACCTGATATCAGGATTTTCAGCAAAAAGCATTGCTTCCGGCTACTTTATTGGCCATCGAACCCAGCAAATGATTGAATCGGGAGACAATGATATCAAACTTATCAACCTGGCAAGCAACACGATTAACGAAAAAGAACACTATGCCACGACTTCAGTTTATGGTTTAAAAGAGCGTAAGGCAATTTATCGGGAAGGTCTTGGTGTTACATTAATTAATAATGATTTTGACCTTTCAAAGCCTTATCTGGTTCCGAAAAGGATTAAGTTGAATAGTAATCTTCCCTATCCTTTTGGAAATAACCAACCGAAAGATACTGTTTTCGCTACTATTGATTATTCTAAATTAGAAAAAGCTGTAGAAGGTGCTTTTGATAAAAAAGGCGAAAAAAACAAAAGAACCCGCTCACTCCTTATTTTATATAAAGACAAACTTATTGCAGAAAAATATGATTCCGGTTTTGATAAGAATTCTATGATTTTGGGCTGGTCAATGACCAAGAGCCTAACGGCGACCTACTTTGGTATATTGCAAAAACAGGGCAAAATAGACATCAATAGTCCGGCACCAATTGCAGAATGGAAAAACGACAAACGTTCTAAAATCACCATAAACGACCTGCTTCATATGAATTCAGGTTTGGAATGGGAAGAGAAATACGACAAGATTTGTGATGCAACCCTTATGTTGTTTGAGGCCGAAGACATGTCAAAAGTACAAAGAGAAAAGCCTTTGGTGGGTCAACCAAATGAAAGCTGGAATTATTCATCGGGAACGACAAATTTATTATCCGGAATCCTGAGAAATCAGTTCAAAACACAACAGGAATACCTGGATTTCTGGTATTCTTCATTAATCGATAAAATTGGTATGGATTCTATGCTGATAGAAACCGATATGGCTGGAAATTATGTCGGTTCTTCCTATGCCTGGGCAACCACCAGAGATTGGGGCAAATTCGGACTACTTTATCTCCACAAGGGGAATTGGAATGGTGAACAGCTTTTTGATGAAAGCTGGGCTAAATATGTTGCGACTCCAACCAAAACTTCTAATGGGCGTTATGGCGGACATTTTTGGCTCAATGCCGGTGGCAAATATCCCGACGCTCCCAAAGACCTGTATTATGCCAGTGGCTTTCAGGGACAGAAAATCTTTATCATTCCGTCAAAAGATTTGGTTATCGTACGTTTTGGCCTGACAGAAGATGAAGTTTTTGATTTTAATAAATTGCTGAAAGATATTCTGGGCAGCATCAGCAAATAAATATTTGCCTTAAATTTTTCCTTAAAAATTATATCTTCGTAAAAACATAACAGATGAAAAAACTTGTTCTAGCATTAGCATTCGTTTCAGCGTTATTCACTTCTTCATGCAGCAGTGATGACAGCAACAGTAGTCCGTCTTTAGGTGAAACAACGGGAAATTACTGGCCTATGGAAGTAAACAATACATGGACTTTTAGTTCCAACAGCGGAAGTTCAGAACTCAGGATGATTGGGGTCACTACAATTAACGGCACACCCTATTATGAGCTTTCAGATGATGCCGACAATGTTTTTGGCGTCCAAAATTGGGTAGCCAAAAAAGGGGCAACTTATTTCCAGAAAATTGCGGATACCAATATTAATCAGGATGGCGTGAGCATCAATATGCAGGGATACGAAATCCCAATTTTTAAAGACCATCTGGAAGCGAATTCCTCCTGGAATGGAACCGTGACCTCCAGGGTTAACTATTTTGTTAACGGGCAAAATTCTTCAACCACTGCCACTATCAAATATACCAGTACTATAACAGAGAAAAACTCAACTGTTGTGTTAAACGGTGCCACTTATCCGAATGTTATCAAAGTAAAAACAAAAGTAGAAATCAAGATTTTAAACCAAACCACCCCTATTGATTTAGAATACTGGCTTGCCAAAGATGTCGGGCCAATCCGTGAATACACTTCTTCCAATGGATCAATACAAGAAAGAACATTGACAAATTTCATGCTATACTAAACAAAAAAGGCTTCAAAATAATTTGAAGCCTTTTTTGTATTTTGATATTTCAGATTATAAATCAAATCCCATATTAACACCTAATTTCGTCGCAATAATCTTAGTGACTCTGGCTTTCATTGCCGGAATCTTGATACTTTCGATTACTTCATTCGAAAAGGCATACATCAATAACGCTTTTGCCTCTTTTTGAGGAATTCCTCTCGATTGCATATAAAACATTGCCTTTTCATCAAGCTGGCCAATCGTACAGCCGTGGGAGCATTTTACATCATCTGCAAAAATTTCCAATTGTGGCTTTGCATTGATAGAAGCCTTATCGCTTAAAAGTATATTGTTATTTTGCTGAAAAGCATCTGTTTTCTGGGCTTCCTTCTCCACATAAATCTTTCCGTTGAATACTCCGGTAGCCTTATCGTCAAAAATTCCTTTGTAATTCTGGTGGCTTTCACAATTTGGAGCGGCGTGATGCACCAAAGTATAATGGTCAACGTGCTGTTTTCCTTCAATAATGGTAATTCCTTTCAGCGTGGAATCAATATGCTCGCCCTGGTGGAAGAAATTCAGGTTGTTCCTTGTCAAGTTACCTCCAAAAGAAAAAGTATGCACAGAGGCGTTACTTTGCGTTTTCTGCGCAATATAGGTATTGTCAATCAACGATGCCTCAAGATTGTCGTTTTGAATCTTATAATAATCCACAATCGCTCTTTTCTGGGCAAAGATTTCAGTAACCGAATTAGTCAGTACCGGATTTTCATTCAAACTCTGATGTCTCTCAATAATCTGTACATGTGCATTTTCACCAACGATAATAAGATTTCTGGGCTGAACAAGCAATGCAGCTTCCGTACCGGTAGAAAAATTGATAATCTCAATAGGCTTTTCTACTACCTTACTTCGTGGAATATTGATGTAGGCTCCTTCATAGGCAAAAGCAGTATTTAATGAAGTTAAGCTTTCATCCTTGCTGGCAATCTTATTGAAGTATTCATCAATTACCATCTTGTATTTTGGCTTGGTCAATGCCGATGACATCAGGCAGACATCCAAACCATCATGTGTTGTAGAAGAAAGGAATGAGCTGAAAACACCATCTACAAAAACAACTTTGTAAGTATCGATTTCATGAAGGAAAAATTTCTTTACTTCCGAAAATTCAACCGCATTTTCCTTTTTTGGAAAAACGCTGAAATCATTTTTTAAAATCGAGCTTAGCGAAGTATATTTCCAGGCTTCCTCTTTTTTGGTTGGAAAGCCCTTGTTTTCAAAATTTTTAAATGCTTCCGTACGAACATCATGTAGAGCAGAATCAACATCTACACGTTCTTCAAAAGCCATAAAAGATGATATTAGTTTTTCTTTTAATTCCATTGTTTTAGTCTTAAAGTTGAAAGACTTAAAGTCCAAAGACTCTCGCTGTCAACTATTTTTTGTCTCTTAAATCTAAAATCAGCACTCTTTTTCAACTTGCGACTTTATGACTTTCGACTTAAATATTTAATAAACCCACTTATGAGTTTTGATATTTCAATTATTTCAAAAAGTAAATCGTCAAAATCTTTTTCTCCAATATAATTTAAGTCAGATGCTAAATATAATTGGGAACGAACTTCACCCGCCGATGCTTTTGCAACGTAGAGAAAATATATAAATTCCTTATCTGTATTGCGTTCAAAACCTTCTGCAATATTTGATGAAATCGAAATTGAGGCTCTCCGTATTTGCCTGACAAAATCAATGTCTTTTTTAAAAAATTCACCTTCAGTAATGAGGTAAATTTTTTTATTGAAAATTCTAGACTTTTGCCAAGAATTAATCTCTTCAAAGGAATTAAATTTTCCCATTTTTATGGGTTTTTATGGCGTATATTATTTTTTTAAGCCCTTTCAGACTTTCCGACTTGCGGCTTTATATCTTTCGACTTTCGACTTTCTGACTTTCGACAAATTAATTCTCCGCCTTAATCCAGTCGTAACCTTTTTCTTCCAGTTCGTAAGCCAATTCTTTTCCTCCGGATTTTACAATCTTTCCATTGTACAAAACATGTACAAAATCCGGAACGATATAATCCAGAAGTCTTTGATAGTGTGTAATGACAATAATTGCATTGTTCTCACTTTTCAGCTTATTAACACCGTTTGCAACAATTCTTAAAGCATCGATGTCCAAACCGGAATCCGTTTCATCAAGAATAGCCAGTTTCGGCTCTAGCATTGCCATTTGGAATATTTCATTTCTTTTTTTCTCACCTCCTGAAAATCCTTCGTTAAGCGAACGTGACAAAAACTTTCTGTCAATTTCCAAAAGCTCTGATTTTTCACGAATCAGTTTCAGCATTTCATTAGCAGGCATTTCCTCCTGCCCTTTTGCTTTTCGGGATTCATTAATGGCTGTTTTCATGAAGTTCGTTACAGAAACTCCCGGAATTTCTACCGGATACTGAAAAGAAAGAAATACCCCTTTATGTGCCCTTTCTTCCGGTGCCAAATCAGACAAATCTTCTCCGTCCAATTCTACTGAGCCTTCAGTAACTTCATAATTTTCGTTTCCTGCAATTACGGCAGAAAGCGTACTTTTTCCAGAACCGTTAGGTCCCATAATCGCATGAACTTCGCCGGCTTTCACTTCAAGATTAATACCTTTCAGGATGTCTTTGTCCTCAATTCCAGCGTGTAAATTTTTTATACTTAACATTGTTGTTTTTGTGTTTTATAGAGTCTTGAAAGATTATCCAACCGAACCTTCAAGTGATATTTCTAATAATTTTTGTGCCTCAACCGCAAATTCCATCGGAAGTTTATTCAATACTTCTTTACTGAAACCATTTACAATCAAAGCAATCGCTTTTTCTGTAGGGATTCCTCTCTGGTTGCAATAGAAAACCTGGTCTTCACCAATTTTACTGGTCGTTGCCTCATGCTCTATTTTAGCCGACGGATTTTTAGATTCGATATAAGGAAAAGTGTGTGCTCCACAGTTATTTCCCATCAATAGCGAATCGCATTGCGAAAAGTTTCTGGCGTTATCTGCCCTTGAACTGATTTGAACCAGTCCGCGGTAGCTGTTTTGAGATTTTCCGGCAGAAATTCCTTTGGAAATAATCGTTGATTTGGTGTTCTTTCCTAAATGAATCATTTTGGTCCCGGTATCAGCCTGCTGGAAATTATTAGTTACGGCAATAGAATAGAATTCTCCAACCGAATTGTCTCCTTTCAGCACACATGATGGATATTTCCAGGTTACGGCAGAACCCGTTTCAACCTGTGTCCAGGAAATTTTTGCGTTTTTCTCGCACAAACCTCTTTTGGTCACGAAGTTGTATACTCCACCTTTACCTTCTTTATTACCCGGAAACCAGTTTTGGACAGTAGAATATTTGATTTCGGCATCATCCAAAGCAATCAGTTCCACAACCGCAGCATGCAATTGGTTTTCATCACGTGATGGAGCTGTACATCCCTCTAAATAAGAAACATAACTTCCCTCATCGGCAATAACCAAAGTTCTTTCGAATTGCCCGGTTCCGGCCTGATTGATACGGAAATAGGTTGAAAGTTCCATCGGACAGCGAACACCTTTTGGAATATAACAGAACGACCCGTCTGAAAAAACAGCCGAATTCAGTGCCGCATAGAAATTATCCTTTTGCGGAACTACAGAACCGATATATTTTTGAACCAATTCAGGATGTTCCTTAATCGCTTCAGAAATAGAACAGAAAATAATTCCCTTTTCTGCCAGCGTTTTCTTGAATGTCGTAGCCACAGAAACGGAGTCCATGACAATATCCACAGCAACCCCGGCAAGTACTTTTTGCTCGTCGATAGAAATTCCGAGTTTTTTGAATGTTTCCAAAAGTTCCGGGTCTACCTCATCAAGGCTTTCGTATTTTGCTTTTTTTAAGGGTGCTGAATAATAGGAGATTTCCTGAAATTTAGGCTTTTCATAATGAACATTTGCCCATTCAGGTTCAACCATCTGCTCCCAGGCTCTGAATGCTTCTACTCTCCAGTTGGTCATCCATTCCGGCTCTTCTTTTTTCTTCGAAATAGCACGGACAATGTCTTCATTTAAGCCAACAGGAAAAGTATCGGATTCTATATCAGTATAAAAACCGTATTCGTATTCTTTATTTTCAAGCTCGATTTTTAAATCGTCTTCTGTGTATTTGCTCATTTTAGTTTTTTTTAACCCTGAAAGGGTTTTGAACCCTTTCAGGGTTGAATAGTTTTGTTATAAAGAAAAACTCTCTCCGCAACCGCAAGTTCGGGTAGCGTTCGGGTTATTGAAAACAAATCCTTTTCCGTTCAGTCCTCCTGAAAACTCAAGAGTGGTTCCTGCCAGGTATAAAAATGATTTTTTTTCAACGGCAATTCTTACATTATTATCTTCAAAAACCTTGTCGTTTTCTCCCAGTTCTTTATCAAACTTCAGCTCATATGACAAGCCGGAACATCCACCGCTTTTTACGCCCACACGAACGTAATCTTTGGTAGCATCAAAGCCGTCATCATTCATCATATCGATGATTCTTTTACTTGCTGTATCAGATACCTTTATCATAGTGATTTAAATTTAGTCTAATTAATTTGCAAAGATACGTCATATTTAGCTTTTTCCATAATCAGTAACATTTTTCTAACTATGTTTCTATAGAAAAAGTTTATTTCCGCCCATTAAAGCCAATCGATTTTAGTAATTTGCGAACAAAAAGCAATTTTAACCCTTTATATCCTCATAAAATGAAATTATATCCAATTGAAGCAGGAAATTTTAAATTAGACGGCGGGGCCATGTTTGGCGTAGTTCCAAAAACGATATGGAACAAAACCAATCCGGCCGATGAAAATAACCTGATTGACATTGCCGCAAGATGCCTTTTAATTGAAGATGGAAATCGCCTGATTTTGATTGATACCGGAATGGGCGACAAACAATCGGAAAAATTCTTCGGATATTATTCACTGTGGGGCAGCCATTCTATCGACAAATCATTGTCTCATTATGGTTTTCATCGTGATGATGTTACCGATGTTTTTATGACACACCTGCATTTTGACCATTGCGGCGGAAGTGTTCAATGGAATAAAGACAAGACCGGCTATGAAGTCGCTTTTAAAAATGCCAAATTCTGGTCAAACGACAATCATTGGGAATGGGCCACAAAACCAAATCCCAGAGAAAAAGCTTCTTTTCTTACTGAAAATATTATCCCGATGCAGGAAAGCGGACAATTGGAATTTATCAAAAGGCCGGATGGCGATTTACTGAAAAAATCGGAACTCGGATTTGATATTTTCTTTGCCGACGGACATACTGAAAAAATGATGATTCCAAAAATTCAATATCAGGACAAGACCATCTGTTTTATGGCAGATTTATTACCAACAGCAGGACATCTTCCTTTGCCTTACGTTATGGGATATGACACACGTCCACTCCTGACACTACCTGAAAAGGCAAAGTTTCTGACCGAAGCAGCCGAAAACAACTACTATCTGTTTTTAGAGCACGATGCTCACAACCAAATCATAACCGTTGAAAACACAGAAAAAGGTGTCCGTTTGAAAGACGTTTTCACTTGCGAAGAAATTCTATAAAGATTTAAAAAATCTTCTTATTAACCTTATTATGACTTAGCGTCTTTGTGAGAAATTATTTTCAAGCAAAGGCGCTATGTCGCAAAAACCATAAACTTCTAGCATTGGCTCAACCAATAGATAAATTAATTTTGAATCCTTCCAAAGCCAATTCATTGAATTTAAATCATCAACCTTTCTAAAATAAAGTTAATTATTTATAAGTTTGTGGTAAAGTCAGTGTACTTTTGGCAAACTAATTGAAATCAAATTTTTTTTGAAAATGAAAATACTAAAACTGTCCTCCCTTTCACTGCTTTCAGTGTTGGTTTTATCAGGATGTGGTGCTTCCAAAAGCATGACACCAATTACAAGTATCGAAAACCTTCCTTTAAAAACTTCAAAAATTAAAGAAAATGATTTGAAAAGATGGAGCCATCTTGACATCATAAAAGATACGATTCCAGGAATGAGCGTTGATAAAGCATATGCGGAATTGATTAAAAACAAAAAAGGCACGAAAGTAATAGTGGGCGTGGTAGATTCTGGTGTTGACATTGAACATCCGGATTTAAAATCAGTTATATGGACGAATCCGAAAGAAATCCCAGGAAACGGAATTGATGATGACAAAAACGGTTATATCGATGACATTCACGGATGGAATTTTCTTGGCGATGTGACCAATGAAACTTTGGAAATGACAAGAATTGTCCGTAAAGGTGATGATGGTTCTGAAAATTTCAAGAAAGCAAAAGCAGCTTACGAAAAAGAATATCAGGAAGCTTTGGCATCAAAGCAACAATTTGATTTCATCAATAATGCCGATAAAACAATACAAAAAGAATTAAAAAAGGAAAACTATACATTAGAAGACCTTAAAGCGTTAGAATCAAAAGACCCGACTGTTAGTCAATACAAGAGAGTAATGCTTTCTGTTATTGCCCAGGCCGGACCAGAATTCAAGTCAGAATTGAAAGAATATCAGGAACACATTTACAACCAGCTGAATTACAACCTGAATCTTGAACACGACGGAAGAAAAATTTTAGGCGACAATATTGATGACCTAAACGATTCTAAACACGGAAACAACAATGTAACAGGGCCTAAAAAAGAAGGCGCTTCACACGGAACACACGTTTCAGGAATCATTGCTCAGGTAAGAAACAATGGTCTTGGTGGAGATGGAATTGCCAACAATGTTGCTATTATGGCGGTGAGAGCCGTTCCGGATGGTGATGAATACGACAAAGATATTGCTTTGGGAATTCGTTATGCTGTTGACAATGGTGCTAAAGTCATCAACGGAAGTTTTGGAAAAGGATTCTCTCCGCATAAAGAATGGGTTTATGACGCCATCAAATATGCGGCAAGCAAAGACGTACTGATTGTTTTGGCAGCCGGAAATGAAGGTGCCGATCTTGATGTAGAAGAGCGTTTTCCAAATGACCGTATTGCATCTGGCGAAATTGCAGATAACGTAATAAAAGTAGGTGCTTTGGACACTACCTATGGAACAAACCTGGTAGCAGACTTCTCCAACTATGGCAGCAAAGACGTAGACGTTTTTGCCCCTGGAGTTAAAATTTATGCAACCTATCCAAATAACGAATACAAATACGAACAGGGAACTTCAATGGCGGCTCCAAATGTTGCCGGAGTTGCGGCTTTAATTCGTTCGTATTATCCGTCACTGACTGCTTCGCAGGTGAAGCACATCTTAATGGATTCCGGAATTCCAACCAATATAGATGTAGTCCTTAATGGCGAAAAAGCAAACAAACGCTCGTTTTCAAAAATATCAACATCCGGAAAAATGGTTAATGCCTATAACGCCCTGATTATGGCAGAAAAAATGGCTAAAACGAAAAAATAAAATCTAGGAAACTTTCAAAATGGAAGGGAAATCCCTTCCATTTTTATTTTGCATGCTTATGAAACAACTATTTCTACTTTCAGTATTTACAGTTTTCTGCGGTAGTGCGGTAGCACAAAGCGGTTACTGGCAACAGCACGTCGATTACAAAATGGACGTGAACATGGATGTAAAAACATACCAATACAAAGGAAAACAAGAACTGGTCTATACCAACAATTCACCAGACACGCTCAAAAGAGTCTTTTTCCACCTTTACAACAACGCCTTCCAACCCGGAAGCGAAATGGATATCCGACTACAGACTATTGTAGACCCGGACAAAAGAATGGTCAAAACCACAAAATCTGGTGGTGTTGAAAAAACAGAAAGTAGAATCAGCCTCTTAAAACCTAATCAGATTGGCTACCTGAATGTAACCAATTTCATGCAGGACGGAGTTCCGGCTACCACCACGGTTGTTGGTACTATCCTGGAAGTAGACCTGGCAAAACCAATTGCGCCAAAAGGCAAAACCAAATTCACCTTGGATTTTGACGGACAGGTTCCGGAACAAATTCGCCGTTCTGGTCGAAACAGTTCAGAAGGTGTAGCACTTTCTATGACGCAATGGTATCCTAAAATGGCGGAATATGATTTTGAAGGCTGGCATGCCGACCCTTATATCGGAAGAGAATTTCACGGTGTATGGGGAAATTTTGATGTCAAAATTACTATCGACAAAAAATACATTTTAGGAGGCTCCGGATATCTTCAGAATAAAAATGAAATTGGATACGGATACCAGGATCAAGGTGTTGAAGTAAAAATACCTCGAAAAGTTAAAACCCTGACCTGGCATTTTAATGCGCCAATGGTTCATGATTTCAGTTGGGCGGCAGATAAGGATTATATCCATGATGTTTATCCTGGTCCAAATAATGTGGAATTGCATTTCTTATACAAAGACAAAGCAAAACTTAAAGAAAACTGGAAAAAAATGCAGCCAAAAACGGCAGAGTTAATGGATTTCTTTAATAAAAATGTCGGTCCATATCCATACAAACAGTATTCAGTCATTCAAGGTGGCGATGGCGGAATGGAATATGCCATGTGTACGTTAATTACAGGCGAAAGGTCCTACGGTAGCCTTGTAGGCGTTACTGCTCACGAGATGGCCCACTCCTGGTTCCAGCACGTTTTGGCAACAAACGAGTCCAAACACGGATGGATGGACGAAGGTTTTACATCTTACATTTCTGATTTGGCTATGGCTAAAGTATTGCCAAGTAAAGATGAAAAAAATCCATTCGATTCAGCCTATTCCAACTATTTCTATATGGTTAAAACCGGAAGAGAGCAACCACAGACCACTCATGGTGACCGATTTGAAGAAAATATGGTGTATGGAATATCTTCTTATAGCAAAGGAGAATTATTCCTGACACAGCTTGGATATATTATCGGGCAGGAAAACCTGGCAAAAACGCTTAAAAAATTCTATGAAGACTTCAAATTCAAACACCCAACGCCAAATGATTTCAAAAGAACCGCAGAAAAAATTTCCGGAATGAACCTGGATTGGTACCTGGTAGACTGGACGCAAACGACAAACACCATCGACTACGGAATTAAGGAAGTAAGAGATGCTGGCGGAAAAACAGAAGTCGTATTGCAAAGAATTGGAAGAATGCCAATGCCTTTGGATATTATGGTGACTTATGTAGATGGAAGCAAAGAATCGTTCTATGCTCCGTTACAAATGATGAGAGGTATCAAAGAAAATCCATATCCGGGTGTAAAAAGAACATTCTTAAAAGGATGGGATTGGGCATATCCTTCATTGAAATTCACTATTGACAAAGGAATGGGAATGATTAGCAAAATTGAAATCGATCCTGAAAACCTGATGGCCGATGTGAAAAAAGACAATAATGTATATCCGGCACCTATTCCGGACAACAGCAAAGTTTTGAAAAATTAAATAAAAAGGCGGACAAAATTGTCCGCCTTTTTTAATTCATTGCATTAATCCTGATACTGGCTTTTACGAGTGCCAGGGCTTTTATTTTTGAAAGTTCGACATCTTTATCCTGATGGTGCTTATTTTGGCTTACGAGCCTCACACAGCCCGGATTTTCAGACTTCTGGATATATTTCACCGTAACATACTCTTCGCCGCTCATATCGATTCCCAAGAGGTACATTTCGCCCCAGAAAATCTCATTGGCTACGTCATGTATTTCCTTATACAGTACTATATCGCCACTTTTCAAAAGCGGATACATACTATCTCCCGTTACATATACCGCACCATCGCATTTTGGCAAATGCGGAATCGAAATATGATCGATGGGATCCTGCGATTTACTATCCTGAAAAAGAGGCACCAACCCGGCTACAGCTTCAATATCATACAGCGGTATCTGCTGATTTTCAACAAAACTATCCGTCTTTAGCCTGTACATTTCAATCTGCTTGTTGTTCAGGATTTCTTCGTTATCTACAAAAATATTTCCTTGCCCAGTGAGAAGCCATGTTGGATTTAAATCCGTATAAACAGAAATAATTTTTTCCAATACCTGCGACCCGATACTTTTTCCTTCTTTAACAGCTTTAGAAATACTTCCTCTGCTGGCGCCGATGCTATTTTCAAAAGCATAATAACTTATGCCTTTTTTAGCCATATATTCTCCTACTCTTTCTGAAACCATATGATTATAATATTATTTTATTGAGCAAACTTACGAAAAAAATCTATAATAAAATTAAAAATAAGAAAATAGTACTCATTTTGAGCAAAGACAATCGTTTGGTTTTACTTGTTTTAAATGTGTTGTTTACAAGCAATCCATAATGTAATCGATAACATGCAGGTAATTATTAGTGAATTATAAAATATTTGAAAATAATCTTATTTTAATTTGTTTTGTTGATTATTTTCTTCTATATTTGCAATGTAAAATCTTTATAAGCCAAACAAAATTAAATTATTGCTGTCCGGAAAGCGGTTTTGTAATTTTTGAAAGGTTATTTCTAAGATTTATTTCCACTAAATTTTAAATTAATAACAAAATGAGTACACAAATCAAAAACACGCTTTTCAGGTTTATGACCATGAGGGCACCAGAACTAACAGGTGACGAAAAAACAAAAACCCATTTCGCACAACTTATTGACGTATCAGAACATTTAGCCAGCCATTTCATTGTAGGAATAAAGCAAAACACTGGGGTTTCTAAAAAAGCACTACTGCAAAATTTAGCTGCTAATTTTGAAAGCCAAAGCTTAAAATCAAAAAAGGAGATTAGTCATGCTGTTAGTGATCCTGTTCTGAAATTTTCTGAATGGCTTACAAGAAACAGGGATTCTTTAACAGAAGATAATTTGTTGCAGAATATGCCTTCTGACATTACATCTTTTGACCTGAATACAAGAGTTCTGATATGGGATAATCTTTTTTATCAAATCATTTCTCAAAAATCGCCATATCTACGCGAAAGTCTTTTATCTCTATTAGTTACTGATTTGTTTCTCACAAATAAAAAGTTGCCATTTGAAGAACTTAAAGAAGTGGCCAAAGCTAGAATAATTATTCCGAAAATCTTTTTTGAAAATGAAACCGAATTCGTGCCCCCTGTAAAAGGTGAACCTCGTTCAATTCCTGTAAACTCTAAAGCACTGGATAAAAAATTGGATCTGTTTTTAGCCGAACAAAAGATTTCGCGATACCAAGAAACAATAAAAGAACTGAATGCCATCCAGAAATCATACAACAAGTCGACACAAATGGCTCGGGAAAATGCCTATAAGCAATACGAACAAGATGTAAAAGACATTTATGCTTCTGCCCAAACCGTTGAGAAAAAATATACTGATAAGGATTTGGGTATTGAAAAAACACTTGTCGAATATGTTGGAGTCACTGTACCTCCTTTTGAGTTCGATGCAAACTCAGAAATTGATTTTGCATTAAGTTCTCCCAACATTTCCGCATTTACGGAGAGTGTCATTTTGAATCTCTCAAATGACTTTGGCACACTTACCGGGATTATTGGAGCTATAGAGGGTGGAATAATTGATGAGTCAAATACGCTCATCCAGCAAAACCCAGGCAATCAGGAAATTGTCAACAATGGAGGTATTTTAACACCCATAAATACCAATACGATAGGCTTGGGTAATGTCTTCTCATTTATAGGACAAAACCACATGGGCAAATCTCATTTAACGTTTTTATTTAACAACGCCCCGCAAGGAGCTGATGTTATCGGTGCTAGCTATAACGTAAAATTTCCAAATGGAACGATAATTTCAGGCACTTCCTTTGATGACACTTGGGTTGATGACAAATTAAAAGTAACTCTTTTCAGAGAAAAATTAGACTATTCAGTGGCAACAAATTTTACAGTTGACGGAGAATTACTGTTGAGCAATAACACTGCCATACAAATCACAGGAAGAGGTACAGTTGGAGGCGGTGGAATAATTTCCGGAATGATACAAGAACTAAAAGCCTCTGGAAATGGAAGTTATAAAATAGTTGACATTTATGATGAAAATACTCCTGGTCAGCCTGATACAACTCCAGTCCTGGAACCGGTTCGAACATTTGGTTTTAGAAGATTGGGTATTACAGATTACAGGAAAGTAGAACAGGAAATTTGTTGCTATGTTCCCGGGGAAGTTTCCCATATCGAAAATATCATGGCGAGAGAGTTTAAGGAAAAAACAACCAGACGCTCCAGAAAAACGGAAGACACCACTACGACAAGCAGCGAACAGGAAATCGAAAAATTAACCGATACCTCCACTACAGAACGCCATGAAATGAATCAGGAAGTTGCTTCTGTAATGGCCAAGGACACCAGTATGGGCGTTCAGGCCGGAGTTCATTGGGGATCAGGCCAAGGATTTGGAGGAGAAGTAAATGCATCTTATGCCAACAACACCTCATCCGAAACATCAAACAGCCAGGCCGTTATGTATGCCAAGGAAATTACAGAACGGGCCCTTGATCGTGTCGTACAAAAAGTAAAAGAAGAACGTACGACCAAAATTATTGAGGAGTTTTCTGAAGAAGACACACATGGTTTTGATAACCGTAAGGGAGATAATCACATCTCAGGAGTATATCGTTGGGTTGACAAAATTTATAAAAACAAGGTGGTCAATTACGGAAAGCGTTTGATGTATGAGTTTATGATTCCGGAACCGTCTTCTTTCCATAACGAAGTAACTTCCGGTAAAAAAGACACGTTTACAGAAGTTTTGGTAAAGCCAATTGACCCGAGAACCGCTACCTTGTTGCCATTAAAAGACAGCAACGTACTAGTTCAAAATACCTATAAGCACTGGGCTGCTATTTACAATGCAGAAATAGAAGCTTATCCTGACGAGGAAATTACTGTGGGAGAATCCTTTGCAATCTTGGGCTATCCAAATGGGGCAAAAATAGCCGACACCGAGTCCAACTCTGGAAATGGCAAAATAAAAGTTCCTGAAGGATATAAAGCTGTTCATGCATATGGAATCTTTAATGCTAGTAGTACAAATGGTTATCAAGGAAATATTCTGTCTTTATCTATTGGTAACACAACAGCTTCAAATCCTTTTAAATTCTTTCAGGCTACCATGCCTCTAGATTTTCCTATAGACAATTTCGAAATAGAAGTACCGGTTTCCTTTACACTTGGAAATCACGTTGCTGGAGATATTGTCGCGTCAGTAAGATGCAAATTGACTGAAAAAGCAAAACAGCAATGGAGATTAAAAGCATTTAATGCAATCATTGAGGCTTATGAAGCAAAATTGGCTGAATATCAGGAAAAACTGGCTGTAGCAAAAGCAACAGGAGAAGCAAAAGCAAAAACAAATCCTGGATTCTATCGCCAGGTTGAGAATACCATTTTGCGAAAAAACTGTATTGCTTACATGTTAGGACATGAAAATATGGGCAAAAACATGCTTTTGGGTAGTAACGCTAAAGATCTAAGAGTTAAGAATGATGCCGAATTAGACATCTACACATCTCAGGTTAAATTCTTAGAACAAGCCTTTGAATGGGATTTGATGAGCTACCATTTCTATCCATTTTACTGGGCTAACAAAGAAAAATGGGCAGAACTGTACAACCCGAATGAGGCGAACGATCCAATATTCAGAGCTTTCCTTCAAAGTGGTATGGCAAGAGTAATCCTAACCGTACGTCCGGGGTTTGAAGAAGCCGTTAACTGGTTCATGGCTACAGGACAAGTTTGGAATGGCGGACAAGTACCGGCTGTTGACGATCCGTTATTTGTTTCTATCATCAAAGAATTACAAACACAGGAAGGCGAAGTAGAAGAAACATGGGAAAGCCGCGTACCAACTTCACTAACCATTATCCAGGCAGGAAGTATGGGCTTAAATGTAGTCAACGCTTTGCCATGCAATTCGGACTGTGACGACAACACGCTGTTTGACAGTGACGGACAGCCTATATTGGATGCTGAAGGCAATCCGGTAAAATCATTTGTAAAAACAGATGCCTTGATTGGAGATAATTCCCAAACCGCATAATATAAGCCAAAATTAACCCTTAGGCCCTGCTACATGTAGCAGGGCTTTTTAACCACACAAAATATGAGAGCGACAGAATATGGACTACTCCATTATGGGAATTATTCCTTTACCGACATAAAAAGCAATATTTATGCTTTCAATAACGAAATCAGTGTTGTAAATGACGAAACAAATGAAAATGAAAGCAGTGCTTATACGGAAATCATCTATGTAGAAATAGAGCCGAACGATGGAAATCCCAATGAATTTAAACTTGCCGAAGACGGTGAAATCCTTGATTACAGGGAAGGAAATTACATTCTCAACTCCAATGTTATTACAGCTATGGAAGTATCAGATTCCGCAACGGTTTTTCTTCAAACTTTAAGCATACAGGCACGAATCTATAAGTTTGGTGAAAAATATTTCGCTTTGGTTACCAAAAACATGGCAGGAGCTGTTGCTTGGGAAACATTCTTAGGAGGTTTAGAAATAGTAGCGACACAAATGAAGAAGAAAAAGAGGGAAAAGATAACCTTGCTGAACGACATTTTAAGAGAAAAACAGCTTTCAGTAGTGCTTTTTATCTCAAAAGACGGGGCACTGCTGGAAACCGCCTACCAATCCATTGACAATTTATACGGGAACGAAATTGTACTTTTTATCGAAACCAATGACAGCATGAACCTTTTTGGCTCAGTTATCAGGATAAAAACCGGTGCTAACGTAACCTCATCGTCGGGTGTTCCTTATAAAAAACTAAGTAAGGTTGTAGATTATTTCAACACCAATGTCTCAAGTTCCGCTTTGCAGGAAATCATCAAGGAGCACATAGCCGACAAATCAAGCGGTTTTTTCATTGTCAAAAGAGCATTCTTGGGAGCCTTGAATAGGGTTATACGGTTTTCATCAGATCTTACGTTGGAAGGAATCGGGAAAATTTCAGACGGAATTGGAGAACTTGTTGGTGCACTAAAACTGGACGACAGCCAATGGCAGTATTATGATGATAACGGCCTACCTCTAAAAAATGCAAACCTGTTTTTACCCGGATTGGGAGGCATCAAATACCTGCAGGAAACAAACAAAAAGAGCAGGCCTGAAGAAACCAATGCCAAAGCAATAAACAAAATTACTGAGTTAGAAAAAATCCTAAAGGAGAGTAAAAAAACCCTTGGCAAAGCTGATTTTTTCAAAAAAATTATCAATCAGCTGCTTTATATGCTACGAAAAGTAAAGGATTTTCTGGGCGATCCGTTGGGTAAGGCTCTTGATTTTGCAGAAACTGTTTTCGTATTGTACAATGCCTATATCGTTGGAATCATAAACAGCATTGTAGACGCGATAAAAGGAATTTTCGACATTCTATCGATAATCTGTAAGGCCTTGGCAGCATTGCAGAAAAAAGGGAAAAATATAGCGGAGAACTTGCCAAGCTATCTCAGTCTGTTCTTTGAGATAATTGAAAACATGATTGAAACACTCGAGAATCTTTTTAGCAAAGAAAATCTGAAAGCCTTAATCGAATTCTTTAAAAAAAGTGCAGCGTTTATCCTTACTCTCCCAACGAGGGCGTTTGCCTGGTTAGCCGAAAATGCAGCAATGCCAAATCTCGACAAGGTTGCCTATTACTATGGCTATATCATTGGGTTTATCATCCAGCTTATTTTGGAAATACTGTTTACCGGTGGCGCCAAAACAGCAGCAGATGCATTTAAAAAACTGGCAGACTCTTTGATAAATATTTTTAAGACCATGGAAAAATTTGTCTTTAAATTTTCTGACAAAGTGATCATTGGCTTTGAAAATCTTTTAGCTATTTTTGCTTATATTAGGGAGAAATCTAAAAATTTAGGCGTTCTTTTAGATGAAGTTTTAGAAATAATTGAAGAAATCTTTTATGGTTCAAAACAATCATTTAGAAATTATTCAAATGATGCCAGGAGATATGCAAATTCACAGATTCCTGCTTTAGGCAGTGCTGAAATTAGACTATATAAAAATTTAGTGAAGGCATTCTTCAAACCATTTAAAAAGCTGTTATTAAAATATTCGGATGAAGCATTAATTCTAAAAAAATGGAAACAATTAAAGTTCATGAAAGCGCTTTCAAAGACCGATGTTGATGATTTAATTTCATTGAGAAAATTAAATAAAAAGGCCTATAACAAAAATGCCGCAACGATGAAAGCCAAAATAGAGATAAATGGAGAAATTATTGAACTTGAATATAAGGCATTAGCGGGCGATTCAATAAATGGCCCAGGTTTGTGTACAAATGTAAATAAAGATTATATTGCAAGGCAACTGGAAATGTCTTATGATGAATTAATGGCGCACTTTGAAGACATTAATGATCTAGAAGAAAAAGTAATGCGTTTTCAAGACAGTGAACATAAAATATTTTCTGCTTTTGATGATGATTTGCTAAAATTAGAAGCAAAATATGGCAAAGTAAACGTGAAAGAAATCAATTTCAAAACCCTTTATGAGCCTTGTATTTCTTGCAAAAAGCAAATACTAATAAGAGAATCAATGCATAGCTCAAAAATTAGTATAGAAGCAACTCTAATAAATTCGAAAAAATTCGTCAAAGGAAACAGACAATTAAGAGAAACATTAAAAAACTAATACCATATGGAAATCAAATATTTAAAAAAACTAAAAGAAAATCTGAAAATTGGTTCTGAAAAGTCCAGAGGTGTGTCTATTAATGAAATAGAAAAAGTTGAAAAAAAGTTTGGCATTATATTTCCTACAGCCTATAAAGAATTTCTTTATTTAGCTGGAGAATATTCTGGAAACCTAACGATTTTAGACACAGATGACTTAGAAACAATATCTTCTGACTGGCATCAGGAAATAATGTGGGAAGAGTTACAGGATACCGGCACCAAAATTGACCGCCCTTTTTGGCTTTTTGCTGAAAGCAACGGCTGCGAGATATTTTATTTCTTTTATCTAGATGAAGAAAAAGCCGATCCAGTAGTGCATATGGTAAATTATGCGCAAGAAGACAGAAAAAGAAATGTTAGGTCGCTTGAAATATCATTCAGTGAATTTATCAGTGAAATGATTGATTTGGCTTATAGATATGAAAAAGAAGGTTATTAAAATTCTTTGGAAGAAATCAAAAACACAATCAAAATTAAGCTACTTTCGAGTAACTTTTTTATTACCTTTTACTTTATATTTTAAACCAACAATCTAAAATTTAGGTGTTTTTTAGAGTATCTTTTTAGATGGTTAAATGAGCTATTTGCCGGATTAAAGAACAAAGTGGTTTTGTCAAGTGGCCTAACTTATAGTTTTATTGACCCTATTACTATTTTTGCACAATTTTTCTATAATCTAGTTCGTAAAAAATGGTGGGCTCAACTACATGAAATTGGTGTTGCGATTGCAAAAAATGAAGAAGGATTATATACGTTCATATATAAAAATGAAGAAATCTCCAATGGCCTAAACAAATCCGAAGTAGAAAGCTATTTAAAAGATCTTTTTTCAAAAACTAAAAAATCTGTTGATGAAGCAACCAAATATTTAAATGAATCTGTTGAAAAAATAAAAGGCAGGAAAGCCGCTTTTGTAAAATTAGCGGATAAATTTGAAAGGGGATTTTTTTATCATTTAGATGGGGAGTTCAACACCTCAATATATGAAAGAATTTTGCCTTCAGGCTTTAGATATTTAGATGAAATATTAGTTTCACAGGGAGGACACAGAGGCTCTGCTATTTTAGAAGGGTTAATTAAATTAGATGAAATTATTATTCCGGAAAATTATAGATCAATTTCAGGAATACCAAATGATATACCATTTCAAGCCAAAATAAGGATAAAGTATAGAGACGGTTATCTTCTTAAAAGAATGCAATCATCAATGTTTCCAAAAAATTGGGATTTGATTAGAATTCAACAAGAAATTGCTTATGTTTATGAAAAAACCGTTTCAAAGGGCGTGGGAAAACTCACAAGAAATCCTAATGATTTGTTTAATGGGTTTCTAGGAACTTCAACCTCAGGATTTGATATAAAAATTGAGGTCGATGATTTGGGAAATATAATGAATGCTTATCCAAAAAATTAAAATTAACAATCATGAAATATAATTTTTTAATCGAAAAAGTCTCTCTATCAAAATATTTTAGTATTGAGATAATTACTCCTGAACACTATGTTCTAAACAATTTTAGAGATACTGGCTGGACACCTCAAAAAGTACAAAGCATAATAGATGGTGTGCATAAAAGTAAAAACAATGATCCTGAAAAATCATTTGATTGGGGAAATGAAGATGTTTACATGCGTAGTAACAAATATGGAGTGTTTTTTATTGATTTAATGGCTCAACGTGCTGGGAGAAAATTAGACAAGCAAGATCTCGTTTTAGACCATCCTGAATTTATTGACTTTATGAAAGACTTTAAGAAGTTCGTTGAACAAAACAGTTAAGTTATTTCTACTAGTATAAAAGTATTTTAGAAACATCAAAACTAGAGCTTTCTAGATGTAGTATTTAATTGTGAAACATAAATTTAAAGATATATTTTGCCATAGTATTAAATTCAAAAGCTACTTTCGAGTAGCTTTTTTATTACTTTTTACTTCATGTTTTAAACTACCAATCTAAAAAATTTAGGCGTTCTTTTAGAAAATATTTTCAAATGGCTGAATAGTATTTTAGAAATGACGATTAAGAGTCTTTTTTCAAAAATTTGATGTCGAGCTGAAGAAAGTAGCCACTAGTTCTCCTTTATTTTCAGGTGTTCCGGTTAAATTAGAAGATGGTGTTTATGCCCTTCTTAAAGATGGAATAGAAATTTTCAGAGGTAGTAAAAAAGAAATTAACGCGTTAGCCAAAAAACTAGAGAACCTTTCTGATAATCTTGCAGAAGAATATTTGGAAATACTAAGAAAAGAAAATAGGTTGATAAAAGAAAAGCAAATTGTCTTTGATGGGCAAACCTGGAGTTGGACAAATCCTAAGAATACAACATTAAAATGGTCTGGTCTTTCGAAAGAAATTATAATTAAAAAAATTAATGACACTTTAATTAATGCTAACAAAGCCGGAGATCTTTTTGAGGCAAGAGTGGCAAAAAAATTTTAGAATTAGTTGAAAATGTGGCAGATGAAATTACAGATTTTTCTAATAAAGTTACAAACAAAAGAACTCGAGTATTAAATGGAGATATTGATTGTGCTACCAAGAAATATATTATAGAGGCAAAAACTAATCTAGGCAGTGAAAAGGCAATTAGAAAATTAAATGAACAAATTCAAAAATATTTACCTGAAAACATCAAATCTGTAGAAGAATTTATGAATCCTTTAGGCAAAAAAGTTGTTGTTGTATATGAGGATTTTGGGACTTTTACTTTAAACCATCCAATTCTAAAAAAATTAGAGGAAAAAGGAGTTATATTTATAAAAGGAATTGATAATCTAAAAAATTTATATTAAAAAATGGGAAGCACAATAATCGTTTCACAAGAACACAGAAACAAAGAACAGGTTCTAAAAAAAATCATAGAATTTGGAAATAGAAATAAATTTAAAATCATTCCAAAAGAAAAGACGTTATCATTAGGAGATATTGCTTTAAGTAAAGAAATCGGCGAGGATGATTATAATTATCTAGAATTTTCAGTGACCGAAAAAGATGAATTTAAAACCGAGATAACAAATAGTAGTGTAATAAATGGCAAGAGATATTATTTTTATATATGGATAGACCATACTTCAAACGACCAAGTTTATCACTCAATGAATGAATTTTTCAATGAAATCCTTTCAGATTATCCAGATATGCTGGTTACTGATGAAGCCTGTAAAAACTTTTACTCAATAGAGCAAATCAAAAACAAGCAAGTCCCAAAATGGTTATTAATTTAACTAGAAAATATTTCATTAACACAATCAAAATTAAGCTACTTTCGAGTAGCTTTTTTTATTACCTTTTACCTCACATTTAAACCAATAATCTAAAAATCTGTTTATTATAGTTTTTTAATTGATTGAAAATAATCTTATTTTCTTTTATTTAATTGATTTTTTTCATATATTTGTAATGTAATTAATTGAAAACAAATGGATAAATATACTAAACAACGAATTGAAAAACTTCATCCTACTGTTAGAGAAGAAGTTACAAAAGTCATTGAAGAATGTGACAATGCTTTGACTGGTAGGGCAAAAATCCGGGTGACGCAAGGGCTCCGAACTTTTGAAGAACAGGATGCCTTATATGCACAAGGAAGAACAAAGCCCGGGAAAAAAGTCACCAATGCCAAAGCAGGGCAATCCATACATAATTATGGTTTTGCTGTAGATATCTGCCTGATAATCGACGGAAAAGATGCTTCCTGGGATACCAAAAAAGACTGGGACAATGACAAGGTTGCCGACTGGTATGAATGTGTGAAAATTTTCGCCAAACACGGCTGGGAATGGGGTGGTAATTGGAAAACATTTAAAGATATGCCCCACTTTGAAAAAAGGAACCTTAGCTGGAGAGCATTATCAAAACTTAAAAAAGACAAAAACGGATATGTAATTTTAAAATAAAAACAGCTATGAAAACAATTGGAAAAAACATGATGCTCTTCTTTTTCCTGTCGTTTGCCGCAGTCTCGTGCGAATCGACAAGAACGGCGGTTTTTGATCAGTATTCCTATCAGAAAACAACCGAACTGAAAGTAGAAGCCTCAAAATTAATGGACAAAGCCACAGCGCCCTATGCAAAACACCAGCAGGAAACCGAAGCCTTTTTCCTTCAGGTCGAAAAATTGATCGAATACGAGAAAAATAAGCCCGATAATGAAATCACATTCGCTATGTGGAAACTTTTGACGGATGAAGAAAAAAACCTGTTATCTGGCTTCTTTAAACACTGGAAAGAAAAGGAATCGTTATCACCCGTTTTTCTTCAAGAATCCAAAAAACAGGTCATGGAAGCTATGGATATGTTGATACAGTATGAAATCAAGAAAGATAAGACCTCAAAAGATGGGCTTTTGAGCCTGATAAACAGCAATAAATAGAAATCATGGATATCGAAAAATTATTAAAACAGCTGAAACAGGAACTTGTCACACTTTTAGGCGACAAATACAAAGAATTTAAACCGGAAATACAGAAAGACATCACTGCTTTCCTGGATAGTTCAAAGGAAAAACTGGAACGTTGGACCTTACTTTTGGCATCGTCATCAATTACCGAAGAAGAATTTTCATGGCTTTTGAAAAGCCAGCAGGATCTTATCGCGCTAAAAGCACTGCAAGGTGCCGGATTATCGAAAATAAAATTGAATAATATCAAAAATGCAATCATACAGACTGTTTTTAAAACAGTCCTTCTAAGCATCTAAAAACATAAATGAAATGTGTACCCAAATCTTAAATCATAAAAGCCATGTCAAAAAAAATCAAAATTTTAAGCCTGGATGGAGGCGGAATCCGAGGGATCATAACCTGCGTCATTTTAAAGTATATTGAAGAACAGCTTCAGAAATTAGACAATCCGAATGCAAAAATTGGTGATTATTTCGATCTCATTGCCGGAACCAGCACAGGAGGAATACTTGCTTCTATCCTACTCTATCCCGACAGCAATAAAAAAGCAAAATATTCAGTAGAAACTGCCCTGGACCTTTATGCCAAACACGGAGAAAGTATTTTCAACGTTTCGTTTTGGCAGCAACTCATCAATCCGTTCGGACTTTTTAACGAGCGGATTTCACAAAAAGCACTGGAAAGACAACTTGAAAATGTATTTGGCAATCTTGAAATCAAGGATTTTATAAAACCCTGCCTCATTACATCCTATGACATCTTTCACAGAAAAGCTAAATTTTTTACAAGCCATGAAGCGGGTTCCGATTTAGAGAATTTTTACGCCAAAGACATCTGCAGAGCCACCTCAGCAGCACCTACTTATTTTGAGCCCGCCAACATAAAATCGCTTTATGGGCAGGAATTTACACTCATTGACGGTGGTGTATATGCCAACAATCCCGCTTTATGTGCTTATGCTGAAGCCCGGAAAATAGAATTTTCAAAAGTGCTTAACCAGCCCGGAAAAAAAGATTTTCCAAAAATCAGCGACATGATTATTGTCTCCATTGGAACAGGTCAGGTGTTAAAACCTTATACCTACCGTCAGTTTGAAAATGCGGGAAAAGTAAAATGGATTCAGCCGCTTATTGATATCCTGCTTTCATCAAACGTAGAAACGACAGATTATCATTTAAAAAAAATGTATGAAACCTTAGGCTCAAGAAACAGGCAAAACTACCATCGGTTAATGCCTTCTCTAAAAAATGCTTCGCCAGAAATGGATGATGTTTCATCAAAAAACATCTATGAACTCATACAGGCCGGCTTGAGCTATATCGACCAAAACCGGAAGGAGTTGAACGAAATAGCTAAAAAGCTGATTAAAAACAGTTGAAACAAAAAAACCTTTGGATAACTCCAAAGGTTTCTAGTTAGATAGTTGGTCGGTTAGGATTGATACTATTCTTGTTTTTTTGCAGTTTTTACTGCAGGAGCTGCTGGTTGGACAGCTTCGGTTGTTTTAGTTGTGGTTGTTTCGGCTTTTTTCGCAATGTTTGCTTCCTGTTTCACTTCTGTTACTTTAGGAGCTTCAGCTTTCTTTTCGGCTTCGACGGAAGATGCTGCATTTTTTACAACTTCTTTTGTGGCTTTCTTTGGCGTTTCCTGTGCAAATGCTACAACTCCTGTAAGCATAATTGCGCTTAAAATTAATTTTTTCATAGTAGTTTTTTTGTGGTTATAGTGGTTGTATGTTTTTCGATTAAGTTAAGACAATTTCAATGCCATTTTGAGCCAACATTCAGAATGTTATCTATAAAATTTAATTATAAATTACTGTAATTCAATTTATTGTAATTTATTTGAACTTCATAAATCAACAAAAAACATATTTTCAAAAAGTGATACTATTCCAAAAAAAGATGTGGATTTTTGGGGATTATGTAGAATTTTTATGTTAAAATCTTGTGGAAAGAGCACACATTTCAATTTTATTATCTCCAATAATGAGGGAACGGGCCTACTGAAATAATCAATTCAAATATATTTGTAACTTTACCGCCCATATAAATTTCAAGATGAAAGCATTAAAAATGTTGGCCGTGCTGTTTTTTCTACTCATTGGAACACAGCAAACTTTTGCCCAGAAATACCGGTTCAAAACTTCCAGCTATAGCGTAATGGAACAAAATGCCAAAGGCCAATGGGGAAAATGGTCGGATTTTAAAGACACCAATCTGATTATCGTTCTTGATGGAGACAAAAACCGCATTGTTATAAATTCAGCACAAACACAGCTTTATTATATCGATGCTTATGGCAAAACTATTGAAAACGAAACAGACAAGACCGTGACTTTTAACTGTATAGACAATAGTGGCAACCGTTGTGTTATTGAAATCATTACCAGAAAAAAGCAAGGCAACCGCATTCAGTTTTACATCAATTATCCTGATTTAAAAATCGTTTATAATATTTATCCGTAAGACTTGAGGAAAATGAACACCTATCCCAAAACGGAAAAACTAAAAAGCAGGACGACGATTGATAGCATGTTCCGCGAAGGCAAGTCAGTTTCAAAATTTCCACTAAGACTGGTCTACAAAAAACAGGCTTTTGATGAGGGTCAAAAATTGAAAATAGGTGTGTCAGTTTCGAAAAAATATTTCAAAAAAGCCGTTGACCGGAATTATTTCAAAAGAGTACTTCGGGAAACCTACCGCCTCAACAAAAATTTATTATTAGACTCTCTTGAAGAACCCTATGCTTTTATGCTTCTTTACCAAACAAAAGAGAGGTTGTCCTACGAAGACATAAATCATAAAACCATACAGCTGTTCGAAAAATTTCGTCTTCAGGTAAAACCGGAAATAGAAAAAGATACGGATTAAGCCATTTCAATACTAAAAAAGCAGCGGTTTCCGTTAGTAGCCTATAGCAGTTTATTTTCATGTGGATGAAATGTTTACTCATTTATTCTTACTTTAGTGGTCTTGTTTTCCCTAATCTGAAAGAAACGAAGAAGAAAAAGAAAAACTTAAAGTTATGTATGCATTTTTAAAGAAGAGATATATCATTCCAGTTGTAGCTGGAGGCCTTTTATATGTTGGAGCGAGTTTCAGAAATGATTTCTTTGAAATTGCAAAACAGATTGAAATATTCACAACCATGTTCAAAACCGTGAATATGAATTATGTTGACGAAACGAATCCGGGTGAATTGATGGATAAGGCTATCAAGAATATGCTTATGGAACTGGATCCGTATACGGTCTATTTCAACGAGCAGGACGTCGTAAAATTCAAAATCAACAACACGGGCGAATATACCGGAATTGGTGCGATGATTACCAGAAAAGAAGGAAAGCTTATTATCAAAGAGCCTTATAAAAACTATCCGGCCGATAAGGCAGGCTTAAAAGCGGGTGATGAAATCGTCCAGATTGGCGATGTAAATCTTTCCGACTTTAAAGATGATGCTTCGCAACTTTTGAAAGGAAGCAAAAATGCCAAGATTGACATCAAATACCTTCGTCAAGGCAAAACGAATAATACAACTTTAGTTTTAGAGGAAGTTGACCTGAAAGCTGTTCCGTTTTTCTCAAAAATAGATGACAAAACAGGCTATATTGTTCTGTCACAGTTTAACGCCAAGGCATCACAGGAAACCAAACAGGCTCTTGAAAAACTAAAGGCTGAAGGTGCTGAGAAAATAATACTGGACCTTAGAGGAAATCCGGGTGGTTTGTTGGGCGAAGCAGTTAATATCTGTAACTTATTTGTTCCGAGTGGCGAAACAATCGTAACCACAAAATCACATATTGAAAAACACAACAATACTTACAGAACATCAAGGGCTCCGGTTGATACTGAAATTCCTTTGGTCATTCTTGTTGACGGTAAAAGTGCCTCTGCTTCCGAAATTGTTGCCGGAGCTTTGCAGGATTTGGACAGAGCGGTAGTTGTTGGTACAAGAAGCTTTGGAAAAGGCCTTGTGCAAAGACCTATCGATTTGACCTATGGTACACAGGTAAAGGTAACCATTTCGCGTTACTACACTCCATCCGGAAGATGCATTCAGGCATTGGATTATGCCCACAAAGATAAGGACGGAAAAGCAATTCGCACCGATGAAAAAAATTACAATGCATTCAAAACCCGCAAAGGAAGAACCGTTTATGACGGCGGGGGAATCCAGCCCGATGTAGAATTATCTGAAACAAAATTAAGCGCCATTACGGAAGCTTTGGTCAAAAACGATGGTATTTTTAATTATGTAACGCGATACTACTATAAAAATCCGAGCCTGGGCGACAAAATACCAACTATTACCGATGCGGATTATGCCGATTTTAAAAAGTTCCTGAAAGACCAGAAATTTGCTTTTGACACAGAAACCGAACAGGCAATGAAAAAAACGCTTGAGGCAGCCAAAAAAGAAAAAATAGACGAAGATATCAAGAACGAAGTCCAACAGCTGCTAACAGCACTGCAAAAAAGCGACGAGACCCAATTGAACAAACATCAGGCAGAAATAAAAGAACTTATTCTGGATGAAATCATCAAAAGATACCAATACAAAGAAGGTTTGTATCAATATTACACCAAAAATAATTCTGAAATCAAAAAAGCTACGGCCTTGCTAAACAATCCGGCAGAATACAACAAAATATTACTGAGATAAAATGCTTCGCATCCTTAAAATTTTACCCCTGCTTATTTTTGGATTCGTCTCTGCACAAGAAGAGGTCGTTCATTCTGTTTATTTTGATACGAACAAATACAACCTGACCGAAAATCAGGTGGAAGATGTTACAAAATTCATTCAGTCAACTGATTCCGTAAGGATAGAATCCATAAGCATTTATGGCTATTGTGATGACCGGGGCAAGGACGAATACAATTTCAAACTTTCCAGTAATCGCGCCAATGCCATAAAGGAAAAATTGGTTGAAAATGGAATCAGGAGTAAGATTATAGTTACTATCGAAGGAAGAGGAAGGGTATTGATTGAAGACGATATCGATAATATCTCTGAAGTACGTTCCAAAAACAGACGTGTGGATGTGGTGATGAATTTCAAAGAGATTCCAATCGAAAAGCTTGAAATTCCGGGTGTTTATAGTGAGATACATAAAAACCATGTTGTTGGCGACCGTATCTATCTTGAAAAATTATTGTTTGAAAAAGGGAGCAGCAAGCTTACAATGAAATCAAAAAACGAGCTGGACAGAATGGCACGGCAGCTCCTGAAATACAAGAATCTGGAATTTGAAATCCAGGGACATGTTTGCTGTACGCCTCCTTACCACAAAGAAGCTATTGATAAAGACACCAAAAAACGAAAACTTTCTGTAAACAGGGCTGAAGCCGTTTATAAATACCTGGTTTTCAGAAAAGTGCCAAAAACCAGAATGACATTTAAAGGATATGGCAATACCCAACCGCTTGGCAAAGGAACTGATTTGGACCGCCGGGTAGAATTGGTGATTACAAAAGTTTAGGATCTTTTCATTTCGATATGGGGAATCCCATCTTCGAGATATTCTTCACTAGTCTGGGAAAATCCATGGCTTTCATAAAACTTTTTGAGGTAAAGCTGTGCCGAAATTGTAATCTTCTCTTCATCAAAATTTTCCTTGATTGCTTTAATCGCTTCGCGGATAAGGTCATGCCCCCATTTTCTGTCGCGATACTTTTCCTTTACGATAACCCTCCCAATTGACGATTCATCAAAATAATCGCCTGCTTTAAAAAGCCTGCAATAAGCTACCGTTTCGCCATCAAATTCGCCAATTAAATGAATTGCTTTTCTGTCTTTGCCGTCGATATCCTGATATACGCAATTTTGCTCCACTATAAAGACCTCACTTCGCAGTTCCAGCAAATTATACAACTCATCAAGAGATAGCGCCTTAAAAGGCTTTATTTTCCAAATTAGGGACATGGGTCTTTTTATAAGAATGAAATACTTTTAATTATTGACTCCAATTCGTGCATCAAATCGCGTTGCGGTGTTGACGGAGCATAACAAAATCCTTCGATGACAAGAATTCTGTTATTTTTAGCATCAATAATACTGTAGTTAATAAATGGCCCGGACATCGTATCATTTCGCAGTTCCCAGTTTCCTTTGGTCTGGAAGGCTTTCAGGCCACCTATGGTTGTATTTATGAGATAAGGCGAGTACGAATCTTCTGTAATCATTTGAGAATTTTCCGTAGTACCATGAATGTAAAGCCCTCCTATTGAATCGCGAGCCCGGACAATGTTGTTGATTGCATCGTCATTCTTTTTGATGGAATGCAACGGAACCTGATAAATCAGGATACTGGAGTTTCCAGTTTGGATTTCCTGCTTTAGCCATAAAAACTTATCTTTTTCAAGGACAACCTTAAATGTTTTCGGAACCAGAAGCGAAATATTGAATTTGTTCCTGAACTTCTTGTCATCCATTAATGAGGCCTTGATTTGATTCTGGGTCACCTCTATTTCTGTCTGTTGCATCCTTGCTATTATTTCTGCAGCATTTTTTTCAAGGTGGCCAATAATCGATGCGGTTGAGTTACCTGATATTCGGATGAGGTTTTGAGGCACACCAAATTGGTTCTCAGAAAAATTAAAATCATTTTTGGCCTCTTTTTTTATGTAAAGGATATTCCTGTTTTTGGCCAATGAACCTTCAAAAGCGTGAAGTGGATACTGATTAATCGTAAAAAGTGGTTCTTCCTGAGGAAGTCCGTCCACGGGAGCAGCAAATTTTTTCCGGATTGTATCCCCTATTTCGCCTATCCAGAGTTTATCATCAATAAAAACAGCAAGCGAATTCGTATTCCCGACGGATTGTTTGTCGGAATTTTTTACTTCTTTTTGATTGCAGGAAAAGGAAAAGGCCGCTAAAGACAGGAGCAGCAATAGCTTTTTCATTGTGTTGCTTTTTGCAATGGAAAAGCTAAAATCCAAAGATGATTATCCTTGGATTTTAAGCTTCATTCCAGGTTTGATGTTTTCGCTGCGAATATCATTCCATTTTTTGATATTTTCAACCGTAACTCCCGGATATTTTTTTGCGATGCTGAAAAGCGAGTCTCCTTTTTGGACAAGATATTGGTGAACTTTGGCAGAAGAAGCAATCTGTTGTTGTGCTTTTTCTGCTTTGGTTTCGATTACCGGAGCATTTTCATTAGGAATCAGTTTTAACTTGCTTCCAGACAATACATTTGCGTCTTCAAGATTATTCCATTCCTTAATTTCTGCAACGGTTACACCATATTTTCTGGCAATAGAATTAAGATTGTCACCTTTTTGAACTACATAAAATTCAGATTTGTCGTCTTCCTTGTTATCTGTATCATCAGTAGCAACCTCTTTTGTTTTTGCTTCCTGCTTTTCAACAGCTGCTACAGCGGTTTCTGTAGTATCTTTTGTTTTGGCGGCCGGTTTTGGAGTTTTCTTTACTACTGTGGTAGCCACTCTTTCGCTAGTTTGAATTTTTAACTTAGCGCCCAGCATAACATTATTGTTTTTTAAACGGTTCCATTTCTTGATTTCAGCAATAGATACACCATATTTCTGGGAAATCTCGCCAATATTGTCTCCTTTTTTAACCGTATGGTATTTTGTTTTGGTTACAATTTTACTGCCTTTTACAATTTCCGGTTCTTCAGAATAATCTACATAAGGACTTTTCGAATCTGTAGAAGCGATAGCGGTTTCTGTTGTATTACCACCTGCTGGAAAAGTTGACTTTCTTGAAAAATAAGGCTTTTCTCTTTTATCTTCTTCGATTTGTGCATAGGCATAAATCTTGTCTTCATTGGATGTGAATACTGCAATCTTTGGAAGTGGAAGCCTCAGGTAATGATTTTTCCCTTTAACGAAAGGAATTACATCTAATTTATAACCCGGGTTCAGAAGCTTGATTTGAGATTCCGGTATATCCAACAGGTCGGAGATTTGCTTGAAACTCATTTCGCGCTTAATCATAACTGTATCGGTAGCGAAATAGCTTATGGCCGCTCTTTTTGGTTCAATTCCATGCTCTTTGTGGTATTCGTAAATGTACATTGTAGCGAGGAAAGCCGGAACGTAACCCTGTGTTTCTTTTGGAAGATTTTTTCGGATATTCCAGTAGTTTTGCTGTCCGCCGGAACGTCTGATTGCTTTTGACACATTTCCAGGACCGGCATTATATGAAGCCAAAACCAAATCCCAGTCTCCAAATATTTTGAACATATTTGAAAGATATTGGCAGGCAGCTTCAGTAGCTTTCAAAGGATCGCTTCTTTCATCAATATAGGAAGAAACATCCAGATTGTATTGTTTTCCGGTAGCAAACATAAACTGCCAAAGGCCTGTTGCTCCTACTCTTGACTTTGCGTGCGGATTCAAAGCAGATTCAACAACGGCTAAATATTTGATTTCTAAAGGCACGTCGTATTTGGCAAGGGCGGCTTCAAACATTGGAAAATAATATTCAGAAATCGCCATCAATCGTTCGTACGATTTTTTCCTGTTTTTCAGGAATGATTTGATGATATTTTCAAGACCCTGATTGTACTCTATGTTGAAAGGTGATTTAGCGTCCATTTCTTTCAAACGGGCTTTTAACAAATCAGTAGATAAATCGTAATCTACTTTTTCGTCAGGATTCATATGAGCAATATCGAATTCCATTTCTTTAAAAAGATCCTGATTGGTCAATTCATCCATCCATTCCTTATCAACACAAGAAGCAACTTCATGGTCAACAAATGTGTTTTTTATAGAGTCTAAAACAGATAATTTTGGAGCTGTAATTTGCGGAGCTACCTCTTGTGAAACGGCATCCTGGGCAAAAATATTTAAGGAGAAAAAGGGTACTAAAAAAAGTGCTATTTTGGTTTTATTCATAACTGAAAATTATAACTTATTATATTTCAAATAATTATACATAATTGCAAACTTAACTTTTTATAACTAACTTTTAAAAGGTTTAGTATAAAAATTTTGTTTTTTAACTTATTATGGCATCAATTCCTGGCAGTGATTTTCCTTCCAGCATTTCCAGCATTGCCCCGCCCCCAGTAGAAACATAGCTCATTTTTGGCTCCAAACCAAACTGTTTTACCGCAGCAACAGAATCGCCGCCGCCAACAAGAGAAAAAGCACCTTTTTGAGTAGCTTCTGCAATAAATTCTCCCAAAGCTATCGTTCCATGTGAAAATTTTTCCATTTCAAAAACCCCCAACGGACCGTTCCATAAAATGGTTTTGGAATTTAAAATGACCTTTTTGAAATCTTCCAGCGATTTTGGACCTGCATCAAGTCCTTGCCAACCGTCAGGAATATTTTTTACGTCTGTTATTTTTGTTTCAGCATCATTCGAAAATGCGTTAGCCGCAACTACGTCAACAGGAAGATGGATTTCGACATTTTTCTCTTTTGCTTTCTTTAAAATCTCCAGTGCCAGGTCCATTTTGTCGTCTTCGCAAATAGAATCTCCAATTTTGCCTCCCAGGGCTTTGATAAAAGTAAATGTCATTCCTCCACCAATAATCATATGGTCAATTTTATCGAGTATGTTTTCAATAACCGTAATTTTTGAAGAAACTTTTGAGCCACCCAATACAGCTGTTACCGGCTTTTCAGAATGCTTAAGCACCTTATTGAGGCTTTCAATTTCTTTAGCCAAAAGGGTTCCGAAACATTTATCGTTTGGAAAGAACTGCGCAATAATTGTTGTTGAGGCATGCGCTCTGTGAGCGGTACCGAAAGCATCATTCACATAGATGTCTCCTAATGAAGCCAATTTCTTTGAAAATTCAACATCTCCGGCTTCTTCTTCGGGATAGTAGCGAAGATTTTCCAAAAGCAGGATTTCGCCCGGCTTCAGATTTTTTGCTGCTTCCTCTGCTACCGGACCTATACAGTCATTCGAAAATTTTACTTCTTTGCCCAGAACTTCTGCTGTTTTTTCAAGAATGTGTTCCAGAGAATATTTTGGTTCTTTTGCTTTTGGCCTTCCCAAATGTGACATCAGAATTACGCTTCCGCCATCAGCAAGAATTTTATCAATTGTTGGCTTTGCCGCTTCAATTCGGGTGGTGTCAACTACTTTAAAATTCTCGTCTAAAGGAACATTGAAATCTACCCTGATTAGTGCTTTTCTGTTTTTGAAATTGAAGTCGTTCAAAGTTTTCATTAGTGGTATATTTTATTTGTTTTTTTATTGGATTCACAAATATATGATTTTTAACCAACTAAAAAATATGAAAACATTTAAAATAAGCTTAAATCGTTAGCGAAAACGTTATAATTGATGATTGGGCTACTTTAGAAAATCCGATTAAAAAAATTTGTACATTAATTTGTTGTTAAAAACATCCCTGTCAATTTTATATTTTGGGATCTTGTTTTCTAACGTCTGTTACCATCTATATAAAATTTATAAAGGCCGGGAAGAGGTTATATAAACATGTAAAATGAAATGTTTTGTTTAATAATTTAAAAGGCAGCCTGTAAGTTTACGGAACATTCATTTTTTTGCCGCATGTTATCCGTTCATCCTTTTTCCCCTATATTTGCCTCATGCTATTTTCAGAAATCCTAGGACAAGAACATATCAAAAGCCACCTTACGAAAAGTGCTGATGCCGGAAGAATTCCGCATGCACAATTGTTTGTTGGTCCTGAAGGTTGTGGAACATTACCTATGGCTCTGGCCTATGCGCAATATGTGTTATGCCGGAATTCAGGTGGTGAAAATCAGGGCGAAAACGAGGCCTGTAATTTGAAATTCAATAACATTTCACATCCCGACCTACATTTTATCTATCCTACGGTTTCGACAGATGATGTAAAGTCCAAGCCAAAAAGTCTTGATTTTATTGCCGATTGGCGCTCCTTTTTAATGGAAAGGCCTTATGGCGGATTGTTTGACTGGTATAAATATCTGGGCGTTCAAAACAAACAGGGACTGATTCGCGTAGAAGATGCCCAGGAAGTTTTAAAGTCACTTTCACTAAAATCCTATGAAGGTGGTTATAAAATCATGATTGTCTGGATGGCAGACAAGATGAATATTGAAGCTTCCAACAAGCTTTTGAAAATTCTTGAAGAACCACCTGAAAAAACACTTTTTATTCTGATTTCTGAAGATGAGGAATCTATCATACAGACAATACGTTCGCGCTGCCAGGTACTTCATTTCAACGGAATCCATGAAAATATTATTGCTGACGCATTAGTTTCACGTGAAAATATAGACCCTCGCGAAGCCAGGAAAATTGCGCATCAGGCACAAGGAAATTTTAGCAAGGCATTACACCTGCTGCATGAAGACAGCGAAGAACAGCCTTTTGAGCAATGGTTTGTTTTATGGGTACGTGCGGCTTTTCGTGCCAAAGGAAACGCATCTGCCATTAACGACCTGATTGCCTGGAGTGAACAAATTGCCGGCCTGGGACGTGAAGCGCAGAAGAAATTTTTGCATTTTTGTATCGAAATGTTCCGTCAGGCATTGCTGCTGAACTATCAGGCATCAAGCCTGGTTTATATGGAACCTAAAGTTGAAAAATTCAAGCTGGAAAACTTTGCTCCATTTGTTAATGGCAACAATATCAATGATATTTACAAAGAGCTTTCTGATGCCGTTTATCATATTGAACGAAACGGAAATGCTAAGATTATTTTAACCGACCTATCTATCAAACTAACCCGATTAATCCACAAAAAATAGTAATCATGAACAACACTGCTTCTATTTTGATTTTAGTATTTTTGGCCGTAACCTTTTTACAATCAGGCTATGACAAGGTAATTGACTGGCAAGGTAATGTAGGCTGGCTCAAAGGTCATTTTGAGAAAACATTCATCAAAAACAGTGTACCACAATCCCTGATGCTAATTCTTGTTTTGGAAATAGCAGCCGGAATTCTTTGCGTTGCTGGTATTATACAGATGCTTATGAATAAAGGAACTACTTTTGGTTTTTATGGTTCTGTTGTTTCTGCTGTTACGCTGATTTTTCTATTATTCGGACAGCGTATTGCCAAGGATTATGATGGTGCCAGAACTATTGCCATCTATTTTGTTCCGGCTATTTTAGGTGTTTTTTTTATGCAATAATTTACTGCTGTGAAGCTCTGAATAACTTCAGTTCATCCCAGGTAAATTTATTCCCGTATTTTTCTTTCAATCCGTTGAGAGATTCTTCGTTGTAGCCTTCAAAAGCTTCAGCCAAATCTTGTATTACGCCTTCCGGAAGAATGTCTGATAATGCCACTTTTCCAGACTGGATTAATTTGACAAAATGGTTCACTATGGTCTGTTGCGTTAGTTTGCGAAGACCAGCGATTTCGGGTATAGAATTGTTTTGCTGCCAAAGTTCATAGGTTTCCTCCACCGTTGATTTTTTAGGTAGCTTTTTCGCTTTTTTCTTTGGCATATAGCGTTCTTCATCATAATCATCATCTACCAGTGTAGCGTGAGTATTCTTGAATTCCTCGCGAATGGCATCCAGTTTTTTCGATTTATAGGATTTAATTTCCTGTGAATCCAGATTCTCTTTACAGATTTCCTGACCTGATGCCACAATTTCTATGAGTCTTTTGGCTTTCATCAAACGTAACACGGCCTTTGTCTGCAATTCTTCCAAAGCATAGAGTTCCTGAAAAAAGGTTTTTGCTTTCTTAACGCGTTTTACTTCTTCCAGTTTCCACAGGATTTCATAAACCAGCTGGTCCATTGGTTTTAAGAAATAATCGTGGGCAGCCTGAATTCGTTCCAAAACAAACTGAATATCATGCGCTTCATCAAAAAATAGCTTATCCAACTGGCGCATGAATTTTGTAGCCGGTTCCGTAAGTGCACCAATGGATTCTGCCTGCCTTTTCGCCCATTGCATATGCTTTGATTTTTCAGATTTTTCAGCATCTTCATTGTAGCTGTATTGATGGTTCCGCCATTCCTGTGCCAGTTCTTTCCAATCAAAACTGTTTTTCAGATAGTTATGAATAAAATTTAGTGTCTCTTTTTCCAGGGAAGACTGCAATAGTTCTTCAGAAGCCTTGTTATTGGAATATTGCATGACATCATAGTCATTCGAAATGCCATTCATTTGCAATGGAGAAAGCAAAATAAGCCCTTCTAACGAACGAAGTCGCGACAGAGCAACATAGGCCTGCCCGGGAAGAAAAACCTGCGATACGTCAAGCACAGCTTTGTCAAAAGTTAATCCCTGGCTTTTATGAACAGTTATCGCCCACGCTAATTTAATTGGATAATGAGTAAAGGTACCTAAAACATCCTCTACGATTTCCTTAGTATTGGGGTCAACAGAATATCTAATGTTTTGCCATTCATATCTTTCTACTTCAATGGTCTTGTTTTCATCCGGAAAATGAACCAGTATTTCCTGCTCAGACAACGATTTTACGATGCCCATTTTTCCGTTGAAATAATTCTTTTCCAATGAAAGGTCATTTTTCACAAACATAATCTGGGCTCCAACTTTAAGGTTCAGCCTTTCATCAACAGGATATATCTTTTCAGGGAAATCACCAATAATTTCAGGTAAAAATGTCAGTTGTTTTTCCTGTAAATCAACTAATGACTGTTCGTTTATAGCATCGGCTTTCGCATTATGCGTTGTCAGGGTAATATATCCCTTACTCTGTTTGAGGTCAAAATCCGGCCTTACATACTGGTTCAGATTTTTGATATCTTCTGCATCTACCTGATTGTTACGGAGATTGTTCAATATCGATATAAATTTATCATCGGTCTGACGAAAAATTTTTGAAAGCTCAATGTATAATGGCGGATATTGCTGCATTACATGCGAATGGAAAAAGAATTTTCCCCGGTAGTAGTTTTTCAGGACTTCCCATTCTTCATTTTTAACAACGGGCGGAAGCTGCAATAAATCACCTATGAATAATACCTGAGCACCACCAAACGGAAGTTCTTTTCTTCGTATGCTCCTCATTGTAAAGTCAATAGCATCCAATAAATCGGCCCGAAGCATACTCACTTCATCAATTATCAGCAATTCCATATTCTGAATGACTGATTTTTTGGTACCATTCATTTTGAAATGGCGCTTTAGGGTGTCTTTGGTTTCGAACTTTATGGTATCTGAAAAGTGCGGTGTTTTGTTGTATTCCGGGATAAATCCTGCAAATGGAAGCTGAAACATGGAATGAATCGTAACACCTCCCGCGTTCAAAGCGGCGATGCCTGTTGGAGCCACAACTACCGTATTTTTATGTGTTGATTGGATTATTTCTCTTAAAAGAGTGGTTTTTCCGGTTCCGGCTTTACCGGTTAGGAATAGGGAACGCTGGGTTTGGTTGATGAATTTGAGCGTATAGGATGCTGCTTCAGATATTGGTTGCATTGGCTTGTAGTTTTCGAATAGGGAAAAATAGTCAATTTTTTGAAATATTTCCAAAAAAAAATGCCTTCTCTGGGGAAGGCATCTTATAGAATTTATTTTTTCTCTTCAGTTTTTGCAGTATCCTTTGTTTCTGTTTTTTCTGGAGCTTTATAATTGTCATTCAATTCTTTAACTATTTTATCCGTGATGTCATATCCTTCTTTTGCATAAAGAACCGTAGCAGCATCACCTGTTCCGTAGATATAAGAATAACCATTCTTTTTACCGTAATCTTTTATGTATTTTCTTACTTTACTAACTACAGAATCTCTTTCAACAGCTGCTTCTTTTTGCAACTGTTGGCTCATAGCTTGTTGGGCATAAGTGAGTTGCTGTTCTTTTTTCTGCAACTCAGAGCCTTTTCTCTGTGCCCATTCCGGTCCATTTGCCTGTGCATTTCTACGGAAATTATCGGCTTCTTCCTGGAATTTTTTAATTTCAAGTTCCAATTCTCTGCCCATAACTTTCGATTTTTCTTCAAACTTGGCCTGAAGGTCTTTCGATTCTGTATATTCTTCCATCAATTTTACAGTATCGATATAAGCTGTTTTTTCTGATGTACTTTTTTCTTCAGCTTTGTTGCAAGAAAATAATGAGATTGCTATTGCAATGGCTACTATTGATTTTTTCATTCTGTGTTCTTTATTTTTTAATTGGGTCAAAAATAGAAAAAAAATGTTACAAATGGCTTAAGTGTAAATTTTCGGGTTTTTTCTTTATATAAAATTATTTTATGGTTTAAAAAACGAGCATAAATTCTGACTATCAAAAACGGATTGAAATAAAGCGATTTAAGGCACTTTCAAAAAAAGACGATGTCTTTTCATATTGCCCTTAAAAATCTTCCAACTCCCGCTTTTATTTTAATTTTTAGCGTTTTTTAGCACATAAATGTGCGAAGAATATTCAAATTTCTCCTTTGCTTTCCAATTTGACTTCAAACCGATAAAAAATGCTTTAATAAAATTCATTTTTCCGGTTTTGTATTTTTCAGATAGAAGACTCACATAAAATGAATCAAATTTCATCGGCAGGATTTTTACAAGCTCAATATTTTCGTTTTGAAATAATTTTTTGATTGCCGTTTTTGAAAAATGCCACAAATGTCTTGGCGTATCATATGCTGCCCAAAATTCACCATAGTATTTTGCATCGTATGATTTAAAATTGGGTACGGCAATAATAATCGCGCCATTTGGCTTTAGCAATCTTTTTAGTTCTTTTATTTGATTCTGTAAATCCGGAACGTGTTCTAAAACGTGCCACATGGTTATAATATCAAAAGAATGGTCATCAAAATCAGCTACCGGTTTTAATTCTATTCCTTTTTTGGTTGCAATTGACCTTGCTTTTTTACTTGGCTCTACACCTATTACATTCCAGCCGTCATTTTTAGCTGTTAAAAGAAAATCTCCGGTTCCCGCACCAATATCCAAAAGCTTACCTTTTTTTTGCAGGCTATTAACCAGGCTCAGTTTATTTTTTAAGGCAATATTTTTTATGAAGTGATAGGCTTTTTCAAAAATAGAACGTTTACCATCTGTATGCGATATATAATCGTCACTTTCGTAATATTTGGAAAGTTCTGTGCCTTTTGGTTGAGGTGAAGTAATCAGCATGTCCAAATCTTCGTCATGTAACAACTCGAAAACTTCTTTCGAAACAGAATTGTCTTTTACAGTTTGGTAATGCTTATGATTTGTTGAGGTCATTGTTTAAATTGGATGTATTCGTCTTTAAGATTTTTAAGATAAGCCGTTACTTTGTTTTGAAACATGGATTTATTGGAAAGACAATCTTCATTAAATTCATTAATCATTGAAATAGCAATAAATTTTGGCTGGCCTCCTACAATGTTAGCTATATTTTCATGGTTTTGTACCGCAAAGTTTGAAAAACCGAAATATTTATCAAACTCCGAATTTTCATAGACAATAAGCTTATACTTGTCACCATCAATCGTAATCCAAAACTCTCTTGTGAGATAATTATTCAATTTGTATTTAATAGCGAGAAATTGCTCAAACGGAAGATTTTTTAAATTGTTTTCAAAAATAAACGCATTAAGTGGTTTCGTGCCCAGAACTTCTTTTCCGTTTTCAGAAATATAATAGTCGTCTATCATAAAAGCCTGTTTGGTTCCAATGCAGCTTTGTAAAACAAAAATTATCAAAAGAATTGAGACAATTCCTTTGATAATGCGGTTTTGAGTACTTCGTTCCACGTGAAACATATTATCTTCCCATATGAATTAGTAATACGGAAATATCGCTTGGAGAAACTCCGCTAATACGAGAAGCTTGTGATAATGTTACCGGGCGTATTTTTTTGAACTTTTCACGGGCTTCATGCGACAATGATTTAATCTTATCATAATCGAAAGATTCCGGAATTTTCACATCTTCCAAACGTGTCAGCTTATCAGCATTATTTTTTTCTTTTTCAATATAGCCTGAATATTTCACCTGGATTTCGGCTTGCTCTAATACTTCCTTATCAAGATTGTTGTCCTGAACATATTGAGCTACCTTTTCAAATTTCAGGATGTCTTCTAAATTAATCTGCGGGCGTGAGAAAACTTTAAACATCTTGTCGGGCTGCGAAATCAGGGCAGAACCTTTTTCTTCCAATATCGGATTCGTTTCTGCAACTGTTACGCTTGTTTCTTTAAAGAAATTAACCATTGCTTCTGATTCGTTTAATTTCTTCTCCATTCTGCGCATACGGGATTCAGAAGCTAAGCCAATCTCAAAAGATTTTGGTGTTAATCTGAAATCTGCATTATCCTGACGTAATAAGGTCCTATATTCTGCCCTGGAAGTAAACATACGATAGGGTTCTTCCGTTCCTTTCGTAATCAGGTCATCAATGAGCACCCCAATGTAGGCTTCATCTCTTCTCAAAATCAGCGGGTCTTTTTCATGCACTTTTAAATGCGCATTAATACCGGCCATTAATCCTTGCGATGCAGCTTCTTCATAGCCAGTAGTTCCGTTAATCTGTCCGGCGAAATACAAACCTTCAACCAGTTTCGTTTCCAACGTATGTTTTAACTGCGTAGGCGGGAAATAATCATATTCGATGGCATAACCCGGTCTGAAGAATTTCACATTCTCAAAACCAACCACAGAACGAAGTGCTTTGAACTGCACTTCTTCCGGAAGCGATGTAGAAAATCCATTTACATACACTTCAACCGTATTCCATCCTTCTGGTTCTACAAACAATTGGTGTCTTTCCTTATCAGCAAAACGGTTGATCTTATCTTCAATCGATGGGCAATATCTTGGCCCAAGGCTTTTGATTCTTCCATTAAACATTGGAGAACGGTCAAATCCTTCACGTAGTAAATCATGAACCTGTAACGACGTATAGGTCATATAACATGATTTTTGATGTGCTAGCGGCTTGGTTTCGTCAGAATAGGAAAACTTATCCGGATTTACATCACCCGGCTGTTCTTCCATTTTAGAATAATCTAAAGAACGTCCATCAACACGTGGTGGCGTTCCTGTTTTCATTCTTCCTGAGGTAAATCCGGCACGAACCAAATCTTCCGTGATACCATAAGCGGCTCCTTCACCTGCCCTACCGCCACCAAATTGTTTTTCTCCGATATGAATCAATCCGTTCAGGAAAGTTCCATTGGTGAGAACAACAGACTTTGCTTTTATTTCGATTCCGAGCGATGTCTTGATTCCTTTTATCTTGCCATCTTCAATAATCAAACCTTTTACCATTTCCTGATAGAAATCAAGATTTGGTGTTCTTTCCAGCATCAATCTCCATTCTTCTGCAAAACGCATCCTGTCGCTTTGAACTCTTGGCGACCACATTGCCGGGCCTTTTGATTTATTGAGCATCTTGAACTGTATGGCCGTTTTGTCTGAAACAATTCCGGAATATCCGCCGAGGGCATCAATTTCTCTTACGATTTGTCCCTTTGCTATTCCTCCCATTGCCGGATTACAAGACATCTGGGCTATGTTCTGCAAGCTCATTGTAACCAATAAGGTTTTCGAACCCAAATTGGCCGCTGCCGCGGCCGCTTCTGAACCAGCGTGTCCGGCTCCAACTACAATCACATCGTAGGTTTCTTGAAACATTTTTTATCCTCTCTTTACGATTTTGGAAACCAAAATCTTATTGTGTTCCACGTGGAACGTTTATTAAATTTTATCTTTTGAAAAGATGTTTAAGCTATTGTTTCACGTGGAACATTGCAATCTTTTCATCTTCTTTTGAACGCATCAATAACTCATCTTCCTCAGATTTGTCCTTGTATCCTGCAAAGTGTAATATACCATGAGCAAGCACTCTTTTCAATTCTTCGTCAAAACTCACGTTAAAATCTTTTGCATTGTCTGCTACTCTTTCTACTGATACAAAAATATCTCCATGTAATTCATTGCCTATGGAATAATCAAAACTAATGATATCTGTTAAGGTGTCATGGTCAAGATATTTGACATTGATTTCATGCAGGTATTCGTCATCACAGAAGATATAATTGATATCTCCTTCTTTCTTAGATTCTGAAACAATAACCTCTGAAAGCCACTTCTCAATTTCATTCTCATTTGGCAATTCAAACTCGGTTTCGTAATTAAAGCTAATCATCTTTTCTAAAGTATTCTTGAACCTTCTGGTTAAAATTTGGCCGCAAAGGTAGTGTTTGTCTGTTTAATATTTCAATACTATTTAAATATTGCTTTAAGGCTGGAGAAATAGCATTCGTTTGATTATTGTATTCTTTTTTGTTAGTCTGCGACTGGCGCTTCTTTTCTTCACCTTGCTGTTGGATTGCATTATCCAATTTCAATAATTCGTGTTTCAGGTTAAGCATCTTTTGAAGCGTTTCATTCTTGAAACCTTTATTCAACAAATCCTTTTCAATCTGCTTCATTTGGTTCAACGCATTCTGTCCACTACCACCCATTCCTTCTTTTTCTAAAGCCTTTTGCAATGCTTCACGCAAGCGTTGCTGTTCTTTGTAAATCTCTAATATTTCACCCGCATTACCTTCGCCATCTTCTCCTCCTTCACCCTCTTTATTTCCACTTTTAGAATTCTTACCTTTTCCTTCCTTACCAGGTTTTCCATCTTTACCTTCATTACCTTCTCCTGGTTTTTCACCTTTCTTCATACCCTCTTTCATCTTTTCACCCAATCCTTTCTGCTTCTCAATAATGTCAGGAAGTTGCATTCCCTGACCTTGACCCTGCTTAGGCTTACCAGCACCGGAACCGGACATTTGCATCTGCATTTGCATGCTGTTTAAAATCTCACTCAGGAAATCGGCCAACTTATTGGATGAAGCGACGGCATATTGCTGGTGTGATACACCTTTTTGAATCTGGGCATCAGATAAGGTTTCCAAAGCCTTGTCAACATTGTAATGCACGTTACCAATTTCTGTAGTGATGTTCTCACCCAGTTTTGGATTCCTCAACGACATGGCAAACAAACTATCATCAACATGCTTGAATTGTTGTTTTAAATCCTGCTGTATTTTCAGGTTTTTATTAAATGAAAGCGACCCTTTTTTAAGTCCCTTAAAGTTCTTCATCAGGTCTTCCTGTGAAAACGAATACGCCAATAAATTATCCAGAATCTGACGTAGCATTTTTACGTCTTCTTCCAATTGTTCCATTTCACCACTACCCATACTTTCCATCATGGCACCGCTCATCTGTTTCATTTTTTGAGCAGCACTTTTTTGTTTAGGTTTGGCTTTAGTTTTCTGGTCTTTTTTTAATTCATCTGATGCTTTCTTTAAATCCTCACCTATACTCTTTTCAGTTTGTTCGTCTTTGGGTAAATCAATCGGTTTTTTTAATTGCTCGTTATCTTTTTCAAGTTGGTCCAATTCCTTTTGAATCTTCTCAAATTCCTTGTTTATATCCTCCTGATTTTCGACAGAATTTTCTTTATCTTTATTAGACAAGGCTTCCTGTTTCTCAGAAAGCTTATCTAATTTTTCGACCAACTGTTCAGCCTTTTTTTCTACATAATATTTCTTTGTAAGCTCAACTAGCTGCTCTAAATTTTTAGTCTGATTTTTTGAACTCTGTTTGAATTTATCAATCTTTTCAAACAGTTCTTCTTCTCTTAATTTTTCAGATAATTTCTGTAATTCATCCAATAACTTTTCATTCTTTTCGATTTCCTTTTCTGCCTTCTCAAGACGCTCTTTTAATTCTTCTTTGAACTCGTCTTTCTTATCGGTTTTAAACTTATCGAGGTTGTCTTCCATCTTTTTGGAAAACTCTTTCATCATTTGTTCCTGTTGTTTTTGGCGTTGGATAAAATCATTAACCTTTTGTTGGTCTTTAAATTCCAGGTTTGTTTTTTCTTTACCTAACTTTTGTAGTTTGTCAATTTCTGACAATTGTTTGTCCTGGTTTTTAATTGATTTTTCTAAACTGTTGATGTTGTCATTTTGCTGCTGCAAATTCTGTTCTTCCTTTTCTTCGACAGTAGCTAACCTATCTGAGAAAACAGAAGATTTTGTAGATTTGAAACCATGTAAGGCATCATTATCAAAAACTTCAAAATAGTACTCATAGGAAACGCCTTCTTCTACGGGAAGCTGTCCGGGGAAAGAGAAAATGAACTGGTCAAAAACATCTTTTTTAACCGGCAAAGCCATCTTTTTGGCTTCATTGGTTTTGTTCTTCGGATAGAAAACAATCTGTAATTTTGATAATCCGTTATCATCAGAAACCTGTCCTACAATAACATTCTGGTTTAGTTTAAGGCTATCAGGTGCATTATTCACGGCTATAGTTGGAAACTGGTCTTTGATAACGGAAATCTGATAATTCAGCTTTTCGTAGTGTTTCAGTTTAGCATTTGAAGTCAAAATTTGATAATCCGTGTTCTGAAGAATGCTTTTTGTAATCTGGAATGTGTTTTCGTTAGAAGAAAATGGCGTAATTGTTTTTAAATCAGACCATTCCACAGATTTTGTAGCCAAAGTAGCCACTTTCCACGTTACTTTAGTTCCTTCAGGTACAATTGCGTTTCCGGAACCTTGTATGGTTTCTGATTTCTTATTCAAATAGGACGGAAAATTCAAAACCATTTCAAAATTGGCAATGGTTGGAACAGCCACGACAGCCAATTCAAAATCTTTGGTAGTAACCTGATTAGCTTCAATATGAAAACGTATGTTTTTTGAGGGTCTTGTAAATTTATATTCAAAAAAACCCGGTTTTGTACTTTCCATAAAATAGCTTTCACCATCTATAAAAATCATGGTATTTTCCGGAACTACTTTTCCTTGTGATTTTACCTGGAGTACAAAATCATTTCCCTGTTCGGTTTGCAAAGAAGGATTTATAATTTCGAAAGCAAACGGAGCCGGTGGTGAAAAGCGTTCGTTATAGCGCACTACTCTATTGAAACTTTGGGTTATCATATCACTATTACCGGATAGCATAAAAAAAGCAAAAAACAGGATTGGTATAATTGCCCAGGGAAGAAATTTGATATTGCCTTTAAAGTTAATGGCATTACCAAAAGGAATCGGATTTAAGGTCTGTGCTTTCTGGTCAATTGAAGCGAGTAATAATTCTGACTGATTGCTGTCATTTGACAATTGCAGGAAGTTTTTCAGTTTGTCATTAACTTCAGAAAAATGACTTCCTATGATTGCCGATGCCTCTTCATAATCAATTCCTTTCTGAAGTTTGAACAACTTGAAAATCGGGAACATTATAAACCGGAACAAAAGAAAAACTTCTACAGCTATGAATGCCCAAAACAAGATAGTCCTTCCCGTTGGTTTGAGCCAAAGAAAGTATTCGACAAAAAGCGTAAACAGCAAATACAGTAATCCTAACCCAATAAAGAAAATCAATCCTTTGAGTAGTTCATTTGCATAATACTTCTTGATAAATGCTTCTAATTTGTCGTAAATCAGTTTTTTATTTTCCAAAATTGTCAATAGTTTCTTTATAACCGATAAAAATAGTAATTTATATTTATATGAAAGGTTAAAATTATGACGGCAGATGACAGATAGCAGACGGCGGATTTAAGATTTAAGATTGCAGATTTATACTGAGTTATTGTCTGAAAACTGCCTTTTGCAAACTCATAACTTTTAACTAAAATCGTATCTTTGCACCAAAATTTACTCAAAATGTCTAGACCTATTCGCGTTCGTTTTGCGCCAAGTCCAACAGGACCTTTACACATTGGTGGTGTTAGAACAGCCCTTTTCAATTATCTGTTTGCTAAAAAACATGGTGGTGTTTTTTACCTTCGTGTAGAAGATACTGACCAAAACCGTTTTGTGCCAGGAGCCGAAGCTTATATTTTGGAAGCTTTGGAATGGCTTGGAATTGCTCCGGATGAAACTGTTGGAAAAAATGAAAAATTTGGACCCTATCGCCAAAGCGAAAGAAAACATTTGTATAAAGAATATGCTGACCAATTGGTACAATCCGGTTGGGCCTATTATGCGTTTGATACTGCTGAAGATTTGGACCAATTGCGCAAGAATGAAGAAGAACAGGGAAAAACATTTATTTACAATCACGGAAACCGTGAGCAATTGGATAATTCATTGACCAATTCTGCTGAAAAGACGGCGCAAAGAATTGCAAATGGTGAGGAATATGTTATCCGTTTCAAAACTCCGGTTAATGAGATTTTGCACTTGAACGATATGATTCGTGGTGAAGTAAAATTTGACACCAATCTATTAGATGATAAGGTTTTGTTCAAGGGTGACGGAATGCCAACCTATCACTTAGCAAATATAGTGGACGACCATTTGATGGAAACTTCACATGTAATTCGTGGGGAGGAATGGCTTCCATCACTACCATTACACGTTTTATTGTACAGAGCTTTTAATTGGGAAGCCCCGGAATTTGCCCACCTTCCCTTGATTCTAAAACCGGTTGGAAATGGCAAGCTTTCAAAAAGAGACGGTGATAAGCTTGGTTTTCCGGTATTTCCTTTAGAATGGAAAGACCCTAGTTCTGGAGAAATTTCTTCAGGCTACAGAGAAAAAGGATTTCTTCCGGAAGCTGTAATCAATTTCCTGGCTCTATTAGGCTGGAGTTCCGGAACTGATCAGGAATTATTTACCCTTGATGAACTGATAACAGCTTTTGATTTGGAAAGAGTCCATAAAGCAGGCGCTAAGTTTGACCCTGATAAAAACAAATGGTTTAACCACCAGTATATCCAAAGAGCAGATAATAATGATTTAGCACAACAGCTTTCACATGTATTGCTGGAAAAAGGTATCAATAAGCCTATTGAATTTTTAACAGAAGTTGTTCGTTTGGTAAAAGAGCGTGCTACTTTTGCTTCAGAACTTTGGGAAGTGTCTGAATTCTTTTTCCTGGCTCCGACTTCTTATGATGAAAAAGCAGCTAAAAACTGGAAACCGGAAACAGCTGAGTTGATGGAGAAGCTTATTAGTGTTTTAGAAAACACTTTGGATTTTTCGACTGAAAACGTTGAAAATACAGTCAAAACTTGGATGGCAGAAAATGAAATCGGAATGGGTAAAATTATGCAGCCTTTACGATTGAGCCTCGTTGGTTCTTTAAAAGGCCCTCACCTATTTGACATTATCAGCATGATTGGAAAAGAAGAAACGATTACCCGAATTCGAAAAGCAGTTGACAGCCTGAAATAAATTAAAAGAGCCTTTCAGAAATGAGAGGCTTTTTTTGTACCTTAACCCAATTAACTTTAAACTTTGTATCATGGATCTAAACATTCCTTTGTATGTATTTTTATTCTTCGCCTTATTTATCTTCTTTTCGTCGTTCTTTACAGTAAAGCAACAGACTGCTGCCATAATAGAACGTTTTGGAAAATACCAAAGCATCCGTCATTCCGGATTACAATTAAAAATTCCGATAGTAGATAAAATTGCAGGTAAGATTAATTTGAAAATCCAGCAACTTGACGTTATCATTGAAACTAAAACGAAAGAAAACGTATTTGTAAAAATGAAAGTTTCTGTACAGTTTAAAGTAATTCAGGATAAAGTGTACGAAGCTTTTTATAAATTGGAATATCCACATGACCAGATTACATCTTATGTATTTGACGTAGTTCGTGCGGAAGTTCCTAAATTAAAACTGGATGATGTTTTCGAAAGAAAAGACGATATCGCTATTGCCGTAAAACGCGAATTGAATGAGGCTATGACCACTTATGGTTATGATATTATCAATACGCTTATTACGGATATTGATCCGGATATTCAGGTAAAAAATGCCATGAACCGTATTAACGCAGCTGATAGAGAGAAATCTGCAGCAGAGTATGAAGCAGAAGCAGGAAGAATCAGAATCGTTGCAAAAGCCAAAGCCGAAGCAGAAAGTAAAAGATTACAGGGACAGGGTATTGCTGACCAGAGACGTGAAATTGCCCGTGGTTTGGTAGAAAGTGTGGATGTATTGAACAAAGTAGGAATCAATTCACAGGAGGCTTCTGCCCTAATTGTTGTGACACAACATTATGATACTTTGCAAGCCATTGGTGCAGATGCCAATTCTAATCTTATATTACTTCCTAATTCTCCACAAGCCGGTAGTGACATGTTGAATAATATGGTAGCTTCCTTTACCGCTTCTAATCAGGTTGGTGAAGCTATGAAACGTGCCAAAGCATTTGACAAGACAGAAAAGAAATCAACTCCTAAACCACCTACACCACCTCATTTACCAGAAAGTGGCGATGTTGAAGGTTATGATTCAACCAAATAAAAAAAGAGGCTCATAGAGCCTCTTTTTTGTTTATAGACGAAAAATCTTTTTCGTCAGATAAGCTATCCCGACATTCTTGAGTGGTCCGGATAAGCTTCCTATAATGCTTAATGCTATTCCCGGAACTGTTCCCAGGATATTTTTTGCAGTAAAACTGTCTTTGGTTTCATGAAAACTTTTATTCATTTTTTCATAGGCCAAATCCTTCTCTACTTTCAAAATCTGAAGTTCCCTGTTTATTTCTTCATAAGAAGAATAGCTCTTTACTTGCATAAGCTTTAATTTTAATATTTTTTGAAAAATAATCTTGAAAATGTTCTCAGAATCGGACCTTCCACAATTTTATCCTGGATGTAATATACCAATATGGCAAGAACAAGATAAATTGCTCCGACAATTAAGAATCCATAAGCAAAATTATCCAGTCCATATCCAATTGCTAATGCTAATGCAATTGAAAAAAACAGGGTTACAATCACCAACATAACGCTCAAAAGAAATAATTTAAGCATTAAGGTGGTAGATTTCATTGCAATTTTGAAACCCCAAAGTTTATAGTAGGCAATATTAGCATCTAAAAATTCTTTGGCTCGGTCTTGCAGTTCGTCGGTGTTTTCTTTTATTTTTTCAAATGCCATAAAGCAGTTTTTTTATTTTTTACCAGCAGCTGTTGCTTGTGCTTTTAAATCAGCCAGTTTTTTTTCTAAAGCTGCAATTACATCTTCTTTGGTGTCTTGAGCATTAGCAACCAATTCATCAAAACCGGATTCCAAATCTACTTTTGCTCTTGAAAATTTACTTTTTACCTGATCTGATAATTGGTTGAATTTGTTTTGTAATTCATCTTTTTGGTGGTCAAATCCATCTTTGATTTTTTTTCTGGTTTTCTGACCTTTGTCTGGCGCAAATAAAATTCCTACTGCTGCACCAATTGCAGCTCCAGCTAATATTCCGATTACTGTGTTCGTTCTTGACATAACTTTTCTTTTTTTAGGTTAATAAACTAAAGTTACAGTAAATTTTAACATTTTGGTGTTAACAACCAGTTAAAGTATGCCAAAGTTTGTCAAAACCCTCATATACCTCATTAAATCGATTTTGAAAGAGCTATCCATATATTTACATTACTATTTTTAAAAAATGTCCTAAAATCAATTTATGGAAGTCAATTTTAATTACTTAAAATTATACTATTCCTATTTTTTATAGAAAATCCAAATAATAGAAAAAGCTCCCGAATTCAGGAGCTTTTCATATATAAAATTTATAGTTTTAATTTTCCGAAAGCAAATTCAGAACTTCTTCATTTTTTTCTGAAATTTTTAATTCATCAAGCTGCGAAGAAAATTCCAAACGATTTGCTTCATCATTTTTTAAATTTTTGATGACTTCCAATCGAACATAAGGCGATTCGCTTTTAAGTGACATCGAATACAATTTATGCAATACTTCCGTTTCAACATCAGAAGCTTTTAGCGCCGAATATTTGAGAAGATAATTGGAAAACAATAAAGAGCTTTTGTTATTATTGATATTCTTCTTTAAAGTATTCTGTAATAAACTGAAATTGGCAACATTTGTCAACTCATTGCCTATGACTTTTTCTACAGCATTTCGTTCTTCCTGAGTGGCAACTTTAAAATATTTATTAATTTCTTTAAGGGAATTATTAATAATATTTTCTTCTTTTTTACCTTTTTCTTCCCATGTGTCTTTCAAAGAAACTGTTCTGTTGAAAACTAATTTTTTATCTGTAGAGTCCTTATCTACAGTAAAATAACCCAATCTTTGGAACTGGAACTTATCTTCATTTTTAGCGTCTTTCAGACTTGGCTCCAAATAACCGGTAACGACCTGAAGCGAATTTGGGTTTACAAATTCCAGGAAATCCTTTCCTTTATGGGTATCCGGAGATTCATCTGTAAAAAGTCGGTCATACAAACGCACTTCCGCTTCAATCGCATGGGCAATAGAAACCCAATGCAATGTACCTGATACTTTTCTTTGGCTTGCTTCTGTACCGCTACCACTTAAACTATCCGTATCATAGGTCACATGGATTTCTGTAATATTTCCATTAGCGTCTTTTACAACACTTTCACCTTTAATGATATAGGCATTTTTCAAACGTACTTCTTTTCCAAGCGTCAATCTAAAAAACTTGCCTGTAGCTTCTTCTAAAAAGTCTTCTCTTTCAATATATAATTCTCTTGAAAAAGGTACTTTTCTAAATCCTGCATTTTCATCTTCCTGATTGTTTTCTGCATCCAGCCACTCTTCTTTTCCTTCCGGATAATTGGTAATAACCAGCTTTACTGGATCCAAAACTGCCATAACACGAGGTGCCGTTTTGTTTAAATCTTCACGTATGCAGAATTCCAAAACAGAAACATCAATCAAATTATCACGTTTGGCAATACCAATAGTGTGGGCAAAATTGCGGATAGAAGCCGGAGTATAGCCTCTTCTTCTCAATCCGGAAACAGTTGACATTCTTGGGTCATCCCATCCGTTAACATGTTTATCTTCAACTAATTTTAATAGTTTCCTTTTACTTACAACCGTATGCGAAAGATTCCTTCTTGCAAATTCTCTTTGTTTTGGGCGAATGCTTTTGTTATCATAGATCTGATCCAGGAACCAGTCATATAATTCTCTGTGAGGCAAAAATTCAAGCGTACAGAAAGAATGCGAAATTTGTTCTAAATAATCGCTTTCACCATGTGCCCAGTCATACATTGGATAAATTTTCCAGGCATCACCTGTCCTGTGATGATGTTTGTGTAATATGCGATACATGATAGGATCACGCATCAGCATATTTGTTGATTTCATATCTATTTTTGCTCTCAAAATATGTGTTCCTTCCGGAAATTCACCATTTTTCATTCTTTCGAATAAATCAAGGTTTTCTTCTACAGAGCGATTACGGTAAGGACTATCCACTCCCGGAGTAGAAGGCGTCCCTTTTTGCTGAGCCATTTCTTCAGAAGTCTGGCTGTCTACATAGGCTTTTCCTTTCTTAATAAATTCAACAGCCCAATCGTATAATTGCTGGAAATAGTCAGAAGCATAACATTCGTGTTCCCATTGGTATCCCAGCCATTGTACATCACGTTTGATTGCATCAACAAATTCCTGCTCTTCCTTGGCAGGGTTGGTGTCGTCAAAACGAAGATTAACAGGTGCTTGATAATCAATGCCTAATCCAAAATTTAAAGCAATCGAGCTTGCATGTCCGATATGCAAATAACCGTTGGGTTCAGGCGGGAAACGAAAACGTAATTTCTGTTGAGACAAGCCATTTTTAATATCTTCTTCAATGATTTGCTCAATAAAATTCAGTGATTTTTCTTCTGATGCCATATTCATAAATTAAGACCGCAAAGTTATTCATTTTGCCAAGAAAATGCTTAATTTTTATTCTTTAATACCTAATTTTGAACAACGAAATTATATAACGGAAATCTCCAATCAAAAAATACATCTTACCATGGGAATTATCAAGCTAAAAAACATCAGAACCTATTCATTTCATGGTTGTTTAGTCGAAGAAAGCAAAATCGGTTCTGATTATTCCGTAGACCTGGAAATCAAAACCGATATGCGTAAATCTATGGAAACAGATGAACTGGAAGATACTGTGGATTATGTTCACCTCAATAAGATAGTAAGGGAAGAAATGGCTGTTCGTTCCAAACTTTTAGAGCATGTAGCTCATAGGATTGTACAGCGTGTATTTAGAGAAATAGCTTCTGTTTCCAGAATAATTGTTGCCGTTTCAAAAATAAATCCTCCAATTGGTGGTGATGTTGAAGCAGTTACCATTCAACTGGAGGAATATAGAAGCTAACTATTTTTTCATTTTATATTTTTTCTCTTTATAAAGGTCTGAAGCTGCAGTAACGTGAGCCAATGCGTCTTTAGCCAATTCTTCGTCTAATTTCACAGGCGTCAAAACGGTATCATTTTCAATTTTAAACTGCAATGCTTTTTTATTAGGTTGCATAATCACTACCTGATCCTCAACTCGGAAAGCATTGATGTCGTGAAACTGCATGATGGATCTTCCTTTGGTTTCCGGCTTTAGGTCATGAATATTTCTTCCCGGCATTGGCGTCTGTACTTTCATTCCAAGCATACTTAATAACGTTGGCGGAATATCAATCTGACTGCTCAATTTATCATATTTCTCACCTTTTGGAACCTGAGGCCCTATAATCAAGGCAGGAATTCGGAACTTTTTAATAGGCACCAAATGCTTTCCGTAGGTTCTTGTATTATGGTCTGCAATTACAATAAAAACCGTATTCTTGAAATAGTCTTCTTTTTTGGCCAATTCAAAGAATTTACCAATAGAAAAATCAGCATATTTCATGGCATTGTTGACGGTATTTTTATTCTTGTCAAACAATTGGATTCTTCCGTCAGGAAACTCAAAAGGTTCGTGGTTAGATGTTGAAAACATCAAAGAAAAGAAAGGTTTATCTTTTTGTGATTTGAAATATTCATTTGCTTTAGTAACCAAATCTTCATCAGAATAGCCCCAGGTACCTTTAAAAGCATATTTCTTTTTGTCTTTGTCAAAATCAGCCTCATCAATGATATTGTGAAAGCCATTTCCGTTAAAGAATGAGCCCATATTATCAAAATTAGCGCTTCCACCATAGATAAAGCTCGTATCATATCCTTTGCTTTTTAATAGTTCTGCCAACGTAAAAAAGCCAGATTGTGAATTGCTTAATTTGACAACGCTTTCTGACGGAGAAGGTAAAAATCCGGTTACTACTGCTTCAATACCTCTTACACTTCGTGTACCGGTACAATACAAATTTGTAAATAATAAACCTTCTTTTGACAATTTATCTAAATTAGGCGTTAGTGGCTTCCCTCCTAAACATCCTACATATTCTGCTCCAAGACTTTCCTGAAGAAAAATAACCAGGTTATAAGGCTTTTCTCTTAATGAATCCGGGTTTTGATTGTGCAATAAAGGCAACTGAGGATCTGTAAAATCTTCCGGCAAGGCAGTCATGTATTTTTTAACCCTGGCATATGCTTCGCTGCTTTCCATTTTGCCATACATTTTTGCGGCATTGTTTTCATTTTTTAAGGAATAGGCTGCAAAAGCTACGGTATAAAAAGAATTCAATCCGATGCAATTCGTCAATTGATCTGTTGAAAAAATAGCATTACTTGCGTTTATAGGACGTTTTGAAGTTAAACTGGAACGAGCTCCAAAAAACAATAAAAAGGCCACTAAAGGGAATAAAATCAGCTTTGTTTTGTAATTCTGGAATGACGGATAAAACAATTTTTTTCCTTTTTTGAAACCAAAATAAACTGCCACACTCAAAAACACCACCGCAAACAGCATTGAAGGCAGGTAACTTTTTAATAGAGTTCCCATTACTTCTTTAGGATAAATCAAATAATCAAGGAAAAGTCTGTTTGGTCTGGTATCGTATTGGGCTATGAAATCAGGAGTAGAAAGTTCCATTAAAAGGAACAGAAATAAGAATAAAAGAAAATAGATATGGAAAAACTTCTTGATTTTTTGCAGAAAACGGTCTGGCAAAAGACAGATTAAAACCGCAGGAAGGAAAGAAATATAACATAAAATGATAAGGTCAAAACGCAATCCGATTGGAAAAATATACCAATAATTTTCCGTTTCGCTTATCCTATCTTTGTATAAGAAAAAAAGCAATATCCTGCTTAATGTCATAATTATCAATCCGATAGAAATAAAATTAAATAATGGCTTTAGAAAATGGAGCTTTTTTAACATGGCTTTTTTGATTTTGTTTCAGCCAAAAGTAAAATTTATTATTATCAAATAGTTAAAATTAAAAATTAATATTTGCTAAAGATTTTCTTGCGTTACAGCAAATAATATGTAAATTTGCCATCCAAACAGTTATGGCGTCGTGGCCGAGTGGCTAGGCTGGGCTCTGCAAAAGCTCCTACAGCGGTTCGAATCCGCTCGATGCCTCCAAAAGAAAAAGAGATACTTTTCAGTATCTCTTTTTTATTTTCCAGGTGTTACAATACCCTTATTTTTTTCTGTTTTCTATTTTTTCTAAAGCCGATTTGACAAGTTTCTGGTCACTCGGAAACCACCCTTGCAACATGATGGAGAATCCAAAAATTATTAAAAGTATGCTTGTGATTTTTTTAATTTTTAGAATATTGGAAGAAGTCATTTTGCTTTTTAATCTTTTGGCCAGAAACATTTTGGCCAGGTCAACCATTAGATAAGTTCCGATAACCGAAGCGAAAAAAACTATCAGGCGGGAAGTTTTTAAATCGAGTTGAGGTCCAAAGGTAATGATAATCAATAACCAGAATCCAAGTACTCCAACATTGATAAAATTGAGAAGAAATCCTTTTATGAAAAGACTTCCGTAATTTTTTTTAATAAGTTCAACTTCTGCTTCTTCCGAAATATTTTTACTTGCTTTGTTGAGTTTTAGATATGAAATTATACCATAAGTAAGCATAATCAGCCCTCCAAAAATAAAAAGTGCCGGTTCATCTTTTAAACTGTTGATAAGTCGGTAACTGCTGAAATAGGCAATACAGATGAAAAGAACATCTGCTACAATAACTCCAAAATCGAAAACCAATGCAGCACGAATGCCTTTGACTGCAGCGGTTTCAAGCAATATAAAAAAAACAGGCCCAATCATAAAGCATAGGAATAAACCTAGAGGAATGCCTGTTAAGATGTCTTGAATCATTAAAAAAGGATTGTAATTTTTGAAAGTTCTTCGGATATTTTCAATCAGCAATTTATGCAAATTAAAAATAGTAACACAAAGATAATTTAAAAATTACAATCCTTGGCAGTCTTTATCGTTGGGATTCTGTAATATTTCCTCCTGCAAAAGTCTTTTTGTTTATTTTTTTAGGGCTTCCATAAATGGTTATATCCCCTCCTGCCCTGGTTTTGGCATCAACCAATTCAGAAGCTCTTACATCTGCTTCTCCACCTGCATTTACAGCTACCGTGGTTTGTGAAGTTTCTAAATCTTTAGCATCAACGATACCCCCTGAATTGATGACAATATCCTGACTGTTTGCATTTCCTTTCAGTTTTACGATACCGCCGGATGTTGCTTTTACATCTAATTTTTGAGCATCGAGGCTAATTTTTATTTCAGCACCTTCTTTTGCATTGACATGAAAATCTATGGCTTTAAAAGTTTTTTCGCTTGAAACATAAGAACCTTCACTGGCTTCAATAGTTTCAATTTCATTTTTGTAATAAAGAATTGCAGTGATGTCTTCTCCTTTCAAAAGCTTTTTCAACTTCATTCTTACTTTCAGCTCTCCGTTTTTGTTGACAATTTCTACATCTTCCCTACGGTCACCCGTAATTTCAATTTTGTTTTCATTTGCCGGAACCAACTGTAATGAAATCCTGTCAAAAACTTTTACCTGATCAAAATCACCTAAATTTTTAGTGATTTTTTCCTGTGCAAAATTTAGCTGTGATAGCATTAGGAATGCTACAAAAATTATCTTTTTCATGTTTTTATAATTTGGTTAGTATCTACTTATTCATTCTTTCTCAAAAATGTAAAATCCAGTTGTTTTTTAACCAGATCGGCACTTTTTACTTTCACGTAGACTTCATCTCCCAATTGCAATATATTCTTTGAAATTTCTCCAACCAAAGCATATTGCTTTTCATCAAAGGTGTAATAATCATCGCGTATTTCACGAATTCTACACATACCTTCACATTTATTGGAAACAATTTCTACATAAATTCCCCATTCAGTCACTCCGGAAATTACGCCTAAAAACTCTTCATCCTGGTGATCCTGCATATACTTGACCTGCATGTATTTGATGCTGTCTCGTTCAGCATTGGTAGCCAAAACTTCCATGTTTGACGAGTGCTGGCATTTCTCTTCATAAGATTCTTCATCGGCAGATTTTCCTCCATCGAGATAATGCTGCAACAAACGATGTGCCATTACGTCCGGATAACGTCTGATTGGTGAAGTAAAATGTGAATAATAATCAAATGCCAAACCATAATGCCCTATATTCTCTGTTGAATATTTTGCTTTGCTCATGGATCGGATTGTCAACGTATCGACCATATTCTGCTCTTTTTTTCCGTTAACATCTTCAAGCAATTGATTAAGCGATTTGGAAATATCTTTTTTAGATTTAAAGTTGATACTGTATCCAAATTTTGAAATTACGGTTTGTAAACTAATCAGTTTATTTTCATCCGGCTCATCGTGAATTCGATAAACAAATGTTTTCTTAGGTCTTTGTTTTCCAATAAATTCGGCTACTTTCCTATTGGCTAAAAGCATAAATTCCTCAATAAGATGATTGGCATCTTTTGATACTTTGAAATACACTCCAACCGGTTCTGCCGCTTCGTTAAGATTGAATTTTACTTCTACTTTATCAAATGAAATGGCTCCATCACGCATTCTCTTTTTGCGTAATATTTTGGCCAGTTCGTCCATTTTAAGAGTAGCTTTTTGAATGGCTTCAGGAACAATATATTCACTTCCGGTTAAAGAAATCTCTGCAGGAATAGTATTTCCTTTGGTTTCAATAATATGCTGCGCTTCCTCATAAGCAAAACGCTGGTCTGAATAAATAACGGTTCTTCCAAACCATTGGTTCACAATCTCAGCATTTTCTTTTAATTCAAATATGGCAGAAAAAGTATATTTTTCTTCATGTGGTCGTAGTGAACAGGCAAAATTTGACAATACTTCAGGAAGCATAGGCACTACCCTATCTACCAGATATACCGAAGTTGCCCTTTGATACGCTTCATTATCTAAAATTGTTCCTTCTTCCAAATAATAGGAAACATCTGCAATGTGAACACCTATTTCATAATTACCATTCTCTAATACCTGAAACGACAAGGCATCATCAAAATCTTTCGCATCCTTAGGGTCAATAGTAAATGTCAGTACATCCCGCATATCACGTCGTCTGGCAATTTCACTTTCCTGAATGGAAGTATCCAGTTTTTGGGCATAGGCTTCCACATCAACAGGAAAATCATAAGGCAAGCCATATTCTGCTAAAATAGCATGGATTTCTGTATTGTGTTCACCTGGTTTTCCAAGAACCTTGATAACGGCACCAAAAGGGCTATCTGCTTTTTTTGGCCAGTCTTCAATATGAACCAGAACAACATCACCATTCTGCGCCTCTCCTATCTTTTCTTTAGGAATAAAAATATCTGTATACATTTTTGGATTGGCAGTAGAAACAAAGGCAAAGTTTTTTTGGATATCGATAACTCCAACAAAATCCGTTTTTTTTCTTTCAACAATTTCAATAACCTCTCCTTCAGGCTTTTTGCCTTTTCTCCTGTTGTAGAGATAAATCTTTACTCGGTCTCCATCTAATGCTTTGTTCAGGTTATTGGTAGGAATAAAAATATCATCTTCAAATTCTTCCGAAACAAAATAGGCTGTTTTTCTGCTTGTCATGTCGATTATACCTTCGTAATAATCCTGGCTGGTAGCTACCACCAGGTATTTACCCGGTTCAATCTCAACAATTTTTTTCTGTGAAGCTAAAAGCTTCAGGTCCTTGATAATTTCATTGCGGCTTTTCGTATCGTCTACTCCAAGCTTTGCTCCTATTTGCTTATAATTGAATGTTTTATTGGCATCTTGAGATAAAATCTTTAAAATTTTTGCTGTAAAATCTTTAGTCTTCTTTACAGGCTTTCGTGGTTTCTTACTCATATTTCTTTTCTAATAATGCTGAAAATTACGAAATTGTAGACAGTTTCTTCTCAAATGTTAATTTTTTTAAACAAAATATAACTTTTGCCTATCAGCTAACCAAATACATTTCTTGTTATCTTTATGAAAACCAAATTCAAATGGAAAATTTCATCACGCTCGCTATCTTCAATTACCCTCATGAAATCACTATTTTAAAACACAGGCTCGATTTAGAGGACATCCGATACTTTTTCGAAAATGAGACAATGATGAACATCGTACCTATGTATTCACAGGCATTGGGAGGAATCAAACTTAAGGTGCACCCGGAAGACGCAGAAGAAGCAAAAGAAATTCTCGACGAATTTAACCGTAATCAAAATTTGAAAATCGTTTAAATATTCCGAAGTTGTCAACATTCATTAAAAACAAAAAAAGAAAAAGGAAATTTTAAATTTATTTTTTGATGGTTATTATAGCTTGTTGATAGTCGGAATAATTTAATTTTTTAAGTGTAGGATTTTAAGTTAGCATTTGTTATACCGACTTATTAACAACCCTATTTACTTTTAAAGGGTTCATTTTTAAGGTTTTTTAAGACATTGTTAACATCCGTTGATAATCATTTTTTACTTAAAAATGTAAATAACTTTACTTGTTAATTACTGTTAACAAACTAATCTTTGATGCTGATAACTTTTCTAAAAATTAGCCAAACTAAATTTGCATTTTTAAAAGTGATTTTGGATTAGTGATTTTAATTGAACAAACAAGAAATAGTTCTAAAATTCTATCCGAAGTTATAAACAATCCATGTTAATTTATAATTAACTAAAAGTCAGTACATTGTAAATTCCTGTTAACATCGCAATAATTTAACATTTACATTACAATTTATATAATGATTATCAGGCTTTTACAAAACTATAAAAACGTAACGTTTTGATAATCAAGTAAAGCAATTTCAACAGCATTTAGTTTGGTAAATGGAAACCGTTACGGTAAATTTGCAGTACACAACTAATTAATAGAACTTATGAAAATTTCAATAGGAAATGACCACGCCGGACCAGAATATAAAAAGGCAATTGTTGATATGCTAAAAGCTAAAGGACATGAAGTTACCAATTATGGAACAGATACTACAGATAGTGTAGATTATCCTGATTTTGGACATCCGGTAGCTTTGGATGTTGAAAATGGCAAGGCAGATTTCGGAATTGTAATTTGTGGCAGCGGAAACGGAATTAATATGACTGTTAATAAGCATCAGGGAATTCGTAGTGCCTTATGCTGGACCAAAGAAATCGCCGCATTGGCAAGACAGCACAATAATGCCAATATTATCAGTATCCCGGCGAGATTTACAGCGATTCATCAAGCCGTAGAAATGGTTGAAACATTTTTAAATACCGATTTTGAAGGCGGAAGGCACCAAAATCGTGTGAATAAGATAGCCTGTAGCTAAAATATATTTTCAAAACAGAATTTAAAAGCATCTTTGAACCACGAGTTTTAAGATGCTTTTTTTAAATTGCTTCCTCTTAAATTATTATCAAGACTTTATATGACCAATTTAGAATTCATTTCAAAACAAGTTACTGCGCCGGTAAAAAATATAGAAAACACATTACAGCTTTTAAGCGAAGATTGTACCATACCGTTTATTTCAAGATACAGAAAAGACAAGACAGGCAATCTTGATGAGGTTATAATAGAACAGATTGCCAAATTGAACAAGGAATTTGAAACCATTGTTAAAAGAAAAGAAGCCATTCTTAAATCAATAGAAGAGCAAAATTCATTAACTCCGGAATTGGAAAAAAAAATCAGGCAAAGTTTTGATTTAAACGATCTGGAGGATTTATACCTGCCTTTTAAGAAAAAGAAAAAAACAAGAGCCGATGTGGCCCGCGAAAAAGGATTGGAACCTTTGGCCAAGATTATTATGGCACAAAATAATGATGATATTGATTTTGTAGCTTCGAAATATATCAATGATAAGGTTGAAAATGAAGATGAGGCGCTCCAGGGGGCAAGAGATATTATAGCAGAATGGATTAATGAAAATATTTACATCAGGAAAAATATTAGACGTATTTATCAGCGAAAATCAGCAATAGTAACCAAAGCCGTCAAGTTGAAATTTGAAAACGAATCGAGTCAGGAAGCAGAACAGATCAAACAAAAGGCTAAAAAATTCGAACAGTATTTTGATTGGTCAGAAAATTTGATGAAAGCACCTTCTCACCGTCTTTTGGCAATGCTACGTGCCGAAAATGAAGGATTTATAAAACTAAAAATTGAAATTGAAAACGAAGAAGCCATCGAAATGATGGAAGAGTCTATTATCAAAAATAAGAAAGAAACAGCTGTACATCTCAAGAAGGCTATTGAAGATAGTTACAAGCGTTTATTATCTCCGGCAATTTCAAATGAAACACTGCAGGAAGCAAAAGCAAAAGCAGATATTACGGCAATTCAGGTTTTTGCCGGTAATTTAGGACAGTTGCTTTTGGCACCGCCTTTGGGAGAAAAAAGAATTTTGGCTATTGATCCGGGCTTTAGAAGTGGATGTAAAGTGGTTTGCCTTGATGAAAAAGGCGATTTGCTATATAACGAAACGATTTTTCCTCATGCACCTCAAAATGAAACTGCTATCGCTATGAAAAAAATCCGTTCCATGGTAAATGCATATAAAATTGATGCCATTTCAATTGGAAACGGAACCGCTTCGCGCGAAACCGAATTTTTCATTAAAAAGATAGCCTTTGACAAGCCTATACAGGTATTTGTTGTTAGCGAAGCAGGAGCTTCTGTATATTCTGCCTCAAAAATTGCACGTGACGAATTTCCAAATTATGATGTGACGGTTCGTGGTGCAGTTTCAATAGGAAGAAGATTGTCTGATCCTTTGGCTGAGTTGGTAAAAATTGAACCAAAATCAATAGGAGTAGGGCAGTACCAGCACGATGTTGACCAATCTCAATTGAAAGAGGAATTGGATACGGTGGTTATGCGTTGCGTGAATTCCGTTGGTATCAATATTAACACGGCAAGTAAATCTTTATTGAGCTATGTTTCCGGAATAGGAGAAAAGATGGCTGAAAATATTGTAGCCTATCGTTCAGAAAATGGGGCATTTGAAGAAAGAAAACAATTAAAAAAAGTGCCAAGGCTGGGAGAAAAGGCCTACCAGCAAGCTGCAGCCTTTATCAGGATTTCAAACGCTAAAAACCCGTTAGACAATTCTGCCGTACATCCGGAAGCCTATGGTATAGTTGAAAAAATGGCAAAAGATTTGAAAATATCGCTAAATGAGCTGATTGCCAATAAGGAAAAGATTGGACAGATACCGTTAGAAAAATACGTTACTGAAGATGTGGGATTATTAGGTTTGAAAGATATAGTCAAAGAATTGGAAAAACCGGGTCTGGATCCAAGAAAAGCAGCCAAGGTTTTTGAATTCGACCCGAATGTAAAAACAATTGATAATCTGAGAACCGGAATGGTATTGCCGGGAATCGTAAATAACATTACTAATTTTGGATGTTTTGTTGATATCGGAATCAAGGAAAGTGGCCTTGTTCATATTTCACAATTAAAAGAAGGTTATGTTTCTGACGTAAATGAAGTGGTTAAATTACACCAGCAAGTACAGGTGAAAGTAGTGGAAGTAGATGAAAGCCGTAAAAGGATTCAGCTCACCATGATTTTATAAAATTAGAACGTTTTTGCTATTTTGTTTATATTTGAAGGAATATACTTTGAAATTTAAAATAGTAACCAATATATAAGCCAAGATGATAAAATTAAATTTACAGCCTATTTTTAAGATGAAAGGAATTACCAAACCAGTAAAATATCTTATCGAAAGAGGCCATTCCGGGAGTTATGCCAATGCAGTAGTGAATGACAAACCGTTGTCAATTCCTTTTAAAAAATTAGAAAAATTCTGTATTGATTTTAATTGTACACCTAACGATCTATTTGATTTTGTTCCTGAGAAGAACCAAAAGCTTCCTGGTAATCATGCACTTTATACGATTTCGAAAGGTGATGCCATAGGAGAAATCCATAAAATATTAAACGAATTGCCAGTCTCTAAAATTCAGGAGCTGTATGGTATACTCAAAAACACTGAATAATAAAAAAGCCCCGGGTCAATCCCGGGGCTTTTTTATTATTCAGTAAACATAGGTTTGTATTTGTGCCAATTATCTCCAATCATCCAGAGATTGATCAGAAAAAGTACTCCAGAAATGCTAAGACCAGTAGTTGTAGGCATCAATACTGCATTATGCAATATGATTCCGACAGTTATTGGAAGAATAACGATTGCGCCTAAGGCTCTTGTTTTTGGAAAGATAAATAATAATCCGCCAAGCAATTCAATACAAGCAATTAAAGGCATAAGCCAAACAATAGCTCCAAAAGCTTCATAAATTTTCATTTCTTCGGGTTTTATTTCAGGCATTGGCATATAATGAAAAAATTTATCCAGGCCGGCATTGATAAACATCAGCCCAAAAAGAACACAAAGAATGGTTTTGATTATTTTCATTTTTTTAATTTTAAGGTTATTTTTATAATTCAAAATTAAAAAATTAAGCTTTTAAATTACATAATAATAAAAAATTAAGAAAATAAAAATTAGTATATCTGAGATATAATCATAAAAAATAAAAGCCTCAAGGATTTCATAATCCTTGAGGCTTCAATAAAACAGCTTTTAAAAAGCGGTCTTAAATTTTTGTATCTTCTTCTTTTTTAGATGCAGCCGGTTGATCATCTTTAGCAGCATTCTTGAATTCTTTTATACCCGAACCCAATCCTTTCATCAATTCTGGAATTTTTTTACCTCCAAAAAGTAATAAGATAATCGCAACGATTACAAGTATTTCGGTTAAACCTAATTTTCCCATGATTAAAAAAGTTTATGCTTTCGCAAGCATTTGTAAATATTTGCAAATGTAAAAAGAAAAATCATACCACTTTCCTTATATAACAAATAATTATAAGTTAAAAAAGCCTTTTTTATTTGGAAAAGCTTCGGAATCAATACACTCACTAATTATTTTGAAAAGAGTAAAACCTATTTAACACCTTAGTAATAGCATAAAAACATTGGCAAGACATCCAAATTATTATATTTGTAAAATACAAAAATGAAATGTCAGGTAAGCGACTCAAAAGACAGATTTTAAAGAAAAAACTCTTCACAAAAAACCGGTTGGTTATTTTGAATGAAGAAACTTTTGAAGAAATTTTTTCCCTGAAACTCAATCTGATGAATGTATTTGTAGTGCTGACAGGTGGAGCTATTTTCCTGATTGCGATTACAACCTACATTATTGCATTTACACCACTTCGTGAATACATTCCGGGCTATGCATCTACCAAATTAAAAAGGGAAGCCACAGAATTGGCTTTGAAATCAGATTCCCTGGAGAAGGCCATCAAAATGAATAATGCCTATATTGAATCGATTAAAAAAGTACTTGCTGGCGATGTGGAAGTGGCCAAACTGAGCAAAGATTCTATTATGGCAGCGGAGCAGACAGCTGCTTCAGAAGTGAATTTCAAGCCGTCAAAACAGGATTCCATTTTAAGGGAAAAAGTAGCCCAGGAAGACAAATACAATCTTTTTGACAAGGCGCAGACCAAAGTAAACCTGGTATTATTTCCACCGGTTACCGGTCATATAACCGATAAATATGATCCAAAAAACAAACATTTTGCTGTTGATGTTGCTGTTCCAAAAAATACACCTATAAAATCAGTAGCAAACGGAACCGTAATTTTTGCTGATTGGACCCCGAGTACAGGTTATGTAATTATCATAAGGCATGGAGAAGGAATCATGTCGGTTTATAAACATGCAGCATCGCTAACAAAAACACAAGGAGATGTTGTCAGAACAGGTGAAGTAATAGCCATGGCAGGTTCCACGGGTCAGGAATCTACAGGAGTTCACCTGCATTTTGAATTATGGAAAGATGGATTTGCCATTGATCCGACCAACTTTATAGAATTTGAATAAAGGGGAAGTATATTCCTCACAATTCCTAAAAAATAGAAAACTTTAAAATGTCAATAAAAGCTTTTTTTGCTAAAAAATTCGCCAAAAAAATTTATGACAAGACTCAAAAATGGGCCAGGAATCCTGTTGAAACTCAGGAACGTGTTTTTAAAAACCTGATTCAGCAGGCAAAAGACACCCAATTTGGGAAAGATCATAATTTTAGTGGCATACTTTCATATTCAGATTTTGCAAAAAATGTCCCGATACGTGATTATGAAGGTCTGAAAACTTATATCGAAAAGGTTAAAAAAGGAGAAGAGAATGTTTTGTGGAAAGGGAAGCCGATATACTTTGCGAAAACTTCCGGAACAACTTCCGGAGCCAAGTATATTCCGTTGACAAAAGAGTCCATGCCGTTTCATATCCAGGCGGCACGAAATGCAATCCTTCACTACATTCATGAAACCGGAAATGCTTCTTTTGTTTCCGGAAAGATGATTTTTTTACAGGGAAGTCCTGTTTTGGAAGAAAAAAATGGAATCAAGTTAGGGCGCTTGTCAGGAATTGTAGCCCATTTTGTTCCCAAATACCTTCAAAAAAACCGAATGCCGAGTTGGGAAACCAATTGTATAGAAGATTGGGAAACCAAAGTAGATGCCATAGTTGAGGAAACGTTTGACAAGAATATGACGGTGATTTCCGGAATTCCGTCATGGGTACAGATGTATTTTGAAAAGTTGAAGCAGAAAGGAGAGAAGCCGGTTGGTGAAATTTTCAGGAATTTCAGTCTTTTTATCTATGGAGGCGTTAATTATGAGCCCTATCGCGCCAAGTTTGAAAACCTGATTGGAAGAAAAGTGGATAGCATTGAACTTTTTCCAGCCTCGGAAGGTTTTTTTGCCTATCAGGATTCCCAAAAGGAAAAAGGAATGTTACTGCTTTTAGATGCAGGGATTTTTTATGAGTTTGTAAAAGCAGACGAATTTTTTGCAGAAAATCCTAAAAGATATACCATTGGCGAAGTAGAAATGGGAATCAATTATGTGCTGATTATTTCTACAAATGCCGGACTTTGGGGCTATAACATAGGCGATACGGTACAATTCACTTCATTAAAACCTTATCGTGTTGTCGTTTCCGGTAGGATTAAGCATTATATATCCGCTTTTGGAGAGCATGTTATAGGAAAAGAAGTGGAAGAAGCACTCAGGGAAGCGATGCAAAATACGGCTGTACGCGTGAACGAATTTACCGTAGCACCACAGATTACGCCAAAAGACGGATTGCCTTATCATGAATGGTTTATTGAGTTTGAAAATGAGCCGGAAGATATTGCCGCCTTTTCACTTCGGATAGATGATGCAATGAGAAAACAGAATGTTTATTATGACGACCTGATTACAGGTAACGTTCTGCGAAAGTTGGTCGTCACCAAAGTTTCAAAAAATGGTTTTCAGGAATACATGAAATCCATAGGAAAACTGGGCGGACAGAATAAAATTCCGAGGTTGAGCAATGACAGAACTATTGCTGATAAGTTAAAATAGAAGGATGAAACTTACTACGATATTATTTTTATTTTTTGCAGCAAATGTTGCCGCCCAAACCAAAGGTGTTGTTAAGGACAGCCTGACTGGAAATCCTATTGCTTATGTAAGTATTTGGGTCGAGAATGAAAATATAGGTACTACTTCCGAAGAAAATGGTGAATACCAGATTGGCACCAATGACAAAAACAAAAACCTTATTTTTTCGGCATTGGGATATCAGAAAAAAACCGTTAAGGTTTCGGAATCACAGATAGTCCTGCTTTCACCTTCGACTTTTGAATTGGATGAGGTAACGATTAACAATAAAAAAGAAAAGAAACAGTTGGAAATAGGCAAGACCAAAAACGCCATTGCCGAAGCTTTTGACAACGGACCAAGGATGGATGCCAAATTTTTCCCATATTATCCGGAATACAAAAAAACACGCTGGATTCAAAAGGCAGTTATTTTAACTGACAGCAGAATTGATGATGCAACCATCAAGCTGCATCTTTATGATGTTGATGAAAATGGATTTCCAGGTAACGAGTTGCTGTCTAAAGACTATATCGTTACAATCAAAAAAGGCGTGACTAAAAATGAAATTGACCTATCGGATTTTAATTTAGAAATGCCCAAAACCGGAATTTTTGTGGTTTTTGAAAAATTGCTGATTAAGAAAAACAGGGTAGAAAAAACGATTAAAGATTTCAATACCAATACAACAAAAATCCAGACCACTTATGCTCCGTTAGTGCTTTATAATGCAGTGGAAAGAGATTTTTTATATAGTTTTTCCGGTGGAAGATGGTTAAAAAGAACGAGAGAAGAAATGAATCCGTTTTCGGTTTCTAAAACAATATATGAGCCTTCCGTAACATTAATACTTACTAATTGATGAAAATTAAAGCGGCATTATTTTTCTTCTTATTCAGTTTTTCTCTCTTTTCACAGGTAAAAGGTGTTGTTAAGGACGAAAGAGGAAATCCTATCCCTTTTGTAAGCATTATGGTCCAAAACGAGGAAGGCGGAACTTCGTCTGAGGAGGATGGAAGTTTTTCTATTACGGTTGATGCTGCCAAAAACCTGATTTTTTCTGCAGTAGGATTCGAAACCAAAATTATTAGGGCAGCAGAAGCAAAAAATGTGGAGTTGCATAAAAAGGAAATCGAATTGAATGAAGTAGTTATTAGTTCTGCAAAAAAGCAAAAAGAAAAAGAAATTGGCAGTTTTGGCAGGGGTGGTATACGTTATTACAGCCAGCAAACAACGGCTAAGTATTTTCCTTATTCTGAAGAAGCAAAAAATTATCCCTTTTTAAAAGAAATTACCATATATACAAGCAGTAAGATTGACAACGCTAAAGTCAATCTGCGCCTTTTAGATGTAAAATCGGATGGGTCACCTGGAGAAGATATATTAGAAGAAAATCATATTGTTGAGGTCAAAAAAGGCGGCAAGAATACGACAGTCAATATGGAGAAAAATAATATTGAAATCCCAAATACTGGGTTCTTTGTAGTTATTGAGCATTTAAGAATCAACGAAAATAAATTCAAAAAGAAAGGTCCGCAGTATAAGGACATAACCGGAAACAAAAAAAGGATGGATGTTGAAACTTATGAGCCGTTTTTTGGATTTTTGCCTTCAGAAGAAAATACCTGCTGGTATTTCAATGGAAAATGGACACAGAACGGATTACACAAAATGCAAAATCCTAAAAGCTATAGCAATTTGTTGATGAGAAAATACCATGACAAGTATTTAGAGATAGCAATGAGCATTACGCTTACCAACTAAAAAATAAAAAACCTACATTTGCAGGTTAGAAAATAAATAGAAATGAAAGAAACTAAAAATATATCACGATCAAGAGCCCAGGAGTCTTCTGCGGCTATTGAAAAGCTGTACATCACTATGCGCCATTTGTTTAATAGAGGATTCTATAAGCCAATGGGTGTTTCGGGTGATACATTGAGGGAGGCATTATTGCAATTAAGACCGGAAATCTACGGAACGATTGCAGAAGAAAAAGTAGAATTAAGCGGACTTTTGTACGTAATCGAAAGGCTTCCTGTTGGAATAGAAGAATGCCGTTTTATCAATCTTACATCAGATGAAGGCTATTCAAAATCACATTTCAAGGCAATTGTTCCTCCAAAAAGAAAGAGAAACTGCTACAGGATTGATAGCGAACAAATGAATGTTGAAATTACAAGAGGACGTTCTGATATTTATGATATCCTGACGCACCTTACCTTTATTTTTATCGAATCACATAAAATCAAGGATAGGGTTCTTTTGGATGAAAACACTAAGGAAATGACCCGTGACTGGGAAAAGCTGGAGCAGATTGTGGTTCAGAATAAAAAGCTTACCCTTATTGAAAAAGAAATAGCGATTTCGCATGCTTCTATTATTCTGGGACGTTCTTTTGAGGAAATACTGGACATTTATGAAGCTTTTGGAACGGAAGAAAAACCGGATCGTTTCCTTCACGTGATTTACTGGTTAGGAAAACTGGCTATTGAAGAGGTAATATTCAATAACAAGAGAACCATAACCTTCAGTCCTATACTCAGAGAGCGTTTAGGACACCATATCCACGGAGAAATTTGGGCGAATAATATCAAAGAAGTATTAAAGCAAAACGAATTGCTTGACAGACCGATTCATATTATCAGTGCGAATATGCATAGTGTTATGAATTCTATTTTTGCCACGCATACGCTTAAGACTAAATTTAAGGACAAGACTGACTTCTTTGTTTATGAAGAACTAAGTAAGCCGGGAGCTAATGACCTACGAAATAAAGTAGAAGAATTTGCCTTGAAATATGGCATGATTTCGTTACCGGATACTTCAGGTACCAACATCGATGTACAGATTTTTGATACGGCCAAAATAGATTGGGCAAAATCAGCATTCCCGAAAGCGAAAATAGGGGCGCACGCTCCGGTTATTATCGTCATGGATTATGCCTTTGGTGAACAGGCCTATGAAACCATAGATGAGCTTTTAAAGCCCTATAAAGATGGCAAGAACAAATATTTCCTGAATGTAGAATCGGTTTCCATCATGGGGAAGGCCGGAATCCTGGAAGGCGGAAAAGGAGATATCATGATACCGTCTGCCCATATCAACGAAGGAACAGGCGATAACTATCCTTTTGAAAACCAGCTGACAGCCGAAATGTTTGAAGGAAATGGAATTCCGGTATATGCAGGACCTATGGTTTCTGTATTGGGAACATCGCTTCAAAACAAAGATTTGCTGAAGTTTTTCCACGAATCAACATGGGGTGTCATTGGTCTTGAAATGGAAGGAGCTTACTATCAGAAAGCAATACAATCGGCTTCAAAAATCAGAAAAAGTATCAATCCTGACGTTCAGGTGAGATATGCTTATTATGCGTCAGATAATCCATTAGAAACAGGAAGCACGCTGGCTTCAGGAGGTTTAGGAACTACCGGAGTAAAACCAACCTATCTTATCACGATTAAAATACTAGAACAAATTTTTAACATAAAAACAAACTAACCATGAGTTCAAACTCACCAACCAATCCGGACAATCAAGAAATTGACTTGGCACAAGTTTCAAGAAAATTAGGAAATGTTTATCAGAATTTCTTGGCTTGGATTTTTAGAGGATTTCTTTTTGCAAGGAGAAATATTATCATTCTTACTATTCTTTTTATTGTTGGAGCAGGTTTGGGTTTTTATTTAGATAAGAACACGAAAGTTTACAATCATGAAGTTATAATTACCCCAAATTTTGGAAGTGCAGAGTATGTCTATTCAAAGGTAAATCTCATAAACTCTAAAATTAAAGAAAATGATAAGAAGTTTTTAAAATCGATCGGAATTGCTGACATAGATGACTTTTTGGAAATTGAAATAAAGCCTATTACAGATGTATATGGATTTGCAAGCCAAAAAGAACTAAATTTTGAAATAATCAAATTGATGTCTGAAAATGGAGATATCAACAAAGTAATCGAAAATCCGACAACTAGTATAAATTATACTAATCATAAGTTAAAGATTACTACCAAAGGCATTGCTTCACAAAAAAGTCTGATTGATCCGATATTGAATTATTTGAATAGTAATGAATATTTTTCTAAAATTCAGAAATCAGTACATGATAGCAATTTATTAAAATTGGAGGCGAATCAGAAAACAATCAGGCAGATCGACAGCCTTTTAGCGAGTTTTTCATCAAGTGCCAATCAATCTGGTAAAAATGATAAGCTAGTTTATTACAATGAAAATACGCAGCTCAATGATGTATTAAAAACAAAAAGCGAGCTGATTCAAGAACAGGCTAACAAAAGAATCGAAATCATTACAGGAGATAAAACGGTCAAAGAAAATGCAACTATCTTAAACATTAAAAATACAGAATCGATTAATGGAAAGCTTAAAATTGTTTTTCCATTTTTATTTATCGGATTATTTCTTTTATTTGGATTACTGAAGGATTTTTATCGCTCACAAAGTAAAAAATTAGCAACGACAACTAGTAAATAAATGGATATATCAGAATTCTCAAGACTTAATAACAAAAATAAGTATAGTAGACATCCATGGGAAACGTCGCGAAAAAATGTATTACATACTTTTTTAAAACAGGCAAAAATTCCTTTTACAATTGATAGAATTGTTGATATTGGGAGTGGCGATGCCTATGTAATACACACACTGGTTGAGAAAAAGCTGGCTAAAAAATATTTTGCAATTGATACAGCTTATACATCAGAAGTTATTGAACAACTAAAGATAAATAACAATTATAGCGAAGTTAATTATGTTCAAAATATACAAGAATATTTAGAAAATAATTCTACTGATGAATCAACTCTTTTTTTGTGTATGGATGTCTTAGAGCATTTGGAAAACGAGAAAATAATCTTAGATCATCTGAAAGCCAGCAATAACAACAATTTTTATTTTTTTGCTGTTCCAGCTTTTCAATCGGTTTTTTCAAGTCATGATGTTCTTTTGGGGCATTATCGAAGATATACCTTAGAACATTTATACTCGCTTTTAGAGAAAAACGGATTTAAAATAATTGACAAAGGATATTATTTTACTACATTGCTGATTTTTAGAAAAATAGATAAATTTTTGAAAAAAGATAAAGAAGCATCTATTGATAATTGGCAAGGTGGGAGTTTTAAAACAATGCTAATAAATACGATGTTAAAAATCGATTTTACAATTAGTCTTTTATTAAAAAAAATCGGGATTAATATTCCTGGATTATCTTGCTATAGCTTATGCAAAAAATAGCTATTATCATTCCTTGCTATAACGAAGAAAAGCGTCTTCAAGAACATTTGATTGACGAACTTATAGCAATAACAGACTGCGATATTTATTTTGCAAATGATGGAAGTAAGGACAATACATTGGTTCTGTTAAAGAAAATTTCAACAAAGCATCCTGAGCGCTGCTCTGTTATTTCTTTCGAAAAAAATCAGGGGAAAGCCGCTACTATATTTAAAGCTGTAGCAGAACTACTTGAAAAAGATACTTATCAATTTATAGGATATTTCGATGCTGATTTTTCAACTCCTGTAACCGAAGTAAAACGCATTTTAGACCAAACACATAAACATACAGAGAAACAGTTTTTTTTTGGTTCTCGTGTGATGGTTTTAAATTCCGGTATTCAGCGAAGTACACATCGCCATATTATAGGCCGTATAATTATAACATTAATAAATTTCAGGTTTAAGTTAGGTATTTATGATACTCAATGTGGAGCAAAACTCTTTTCCGACAAAATTTTACGCCAATCTTTTCAAAAGCCGTTCGTAACCTCATGGCTTTTCGATGTGGAGATTTTCATTAGACTTAAAAAGGAAAATTTACTACAATTTGGTAAAGAAATTCCCATTTATGACTGGCGTGATGTGTTAGGATCTAAATTAGGCTGGAAAACTGCTTTTAAGATTTTGAAAGAATTATACAAATTGGTTAAAACGTACTGATTAGTTTTTAGTTAGGCAATGGAGATCCTTCGTTTGGACCCAATTTTACAACCATTATTCCATCAATTAATTCAATAGAATTTGAATTTGGCCATACTGGTAGAGTTGCAATTCTTTCCTTAATTTTTGCATACCCTGCTTGATTCGTAATTTGTAAGTTAGCAATTCCCATATAGCTGTAGAAATTTTGAATACGATAGTTGTTCCCATTATCCCATTTTAAAAATGATCCTGAAAAAATTTCAGATTGTGGCAATGCAAACTTATCGTAAAATTCTCCTGTAATGCTTCCGTGAAAATAAACAGGTGTTTTATTCAAATCAATTTCCGGATATTTAGTATTAATTTTTAAAAGAATTGTTTTAGCATTGTTAACGTCTTGTCCAACAATTTTGTTTTGGGAATTATATAATTCGGTAACATAATAAATATTAATGAATGATATCACAAAAGTAACTGCTATGGGAATATTAGAAGTTTTAAGACGATTCATCAGCAGAATAAATGGAACGGCAAATACAATTCCCATTGACATATATAATCTTGGAGGATGATAGCCATTTGTTATAAAATAAGAGAGAGTAAATGGCATAATCAATAAAATCGCTATGATTCCAAATTTTAAAAAAAACATTTTTTTATCGAGAGCATATTTTAAAATTAACACACTAAAAAGTAATGTGCTGATTAAAAATAATGTGTTTCCATAAAACATTTTACCCTTGATGAGTTCAATCCACAGCTTATAAAATGCTACTAATTTGTTTTCACTTTCACCAGCTACATACGATGATAGATAGCTTCCTTGAATAGGAGGACACAATAAATCCACACTTAAAAAATATAGACCAGATCCAATTGCCAATACTATTGCAAAAATTATATTCTTTTTAAGCTCATATTTAAATGAAAAAGAAGAAAGATTTGAATTGATTAACATTTGTGTTAAACAAAGCACTATAGGAATGAAAATCAGTGCCTGATAAATTGAGAGCGCAAATGTGATTAAGAGTGCAGAAAGAGTGAAAAGACCTAATTTAGTGTACTTGTTTTTTTGATCGTATGCTAATAAAAATAGAGAATAACTATAAACATTTAACAAAAATGCCAACCCTACTGCTTCTGCCTGAACTAAAAAAACCAATTGATAGGCGAGTTGTGGGAATGTTAAAAAGAGGGAACAAAAAAGATAAGCATTAATACCTCTTAATTTTAGAGTTCTACAAATCTCTACGGCGGCTAAACTCATAAAAGCTAATGCAGCAAGTAAGGTAAAGTAAGGAGTGTAACCTCCTAGTAATTTATAGCGGATGAAATTTAGCCCCCATCTACCTAAACTCATTGCAAAATCTGGATATATAGGATTTTCTCCGTCAATTGTTACCGTAAAATTTGCTAATGCATAACCATAGCAAATCAAACAAATTGCAAAAGAATAGGTAAATAGTTTAAATTTTTGAGGATATCTCTGCAAAGTTATCATAGAATTTTTTTCAAAAATAGAATAAAAATATAAATGATTATTTAATTCTCGATAACATTTATTCTAAATTAATATATTTGAATATGATTAAGAAAATCTATGAATAAATATTTAAGCTTAAAAATTAAAATAATATCATTTTTGTCTATCGTAATGGTAGTTTTATTGCATTGCTATAATCTTGATATAAAGCATAGTGATATTAGTTTAGTTTTAGAAAAAGATTACAATTGGTTTATACAAAATTTCATTTCCTACGGTATTACACGTGTGGCCGTCCCTATTTTTTTCATAATTTCAGGTTACTTGTTTTTTTATACGTTTAAAGGCAACAACGATTTTCTTTCTAAAATTAAAAAACGATTTTTTACACTAGTTATCCCTTTTTTATTTTGGTCTGGTTTTGGAATTTTATTTTATTTTATTTTACAATCCATTCCACAAGGACGAGTTTTTTTTTCAAAAAAATTAATCGTTGATTTTAACTTCTTGGATTGGTGGAGAGCTTTAATTACACAACCTATTTCGTACCAACTTTGGTTCCTTAGAGATTTAATTGTATTAACAATTTTATCACCGATTATCTTTATAATAATTCGCCGATTTGGAATTTTTTTTCTTTTCGCCATTTTTCCGTTTTGGTTTTTGACAATTGATAATATAATGTTTACTAGTGAAGCATTGTTGTTTTTTTCACTAGGACTATTTCTTTGTCTAAAGCATCGTGATATTCTCAACAAACAAGTTTCAAGAAAAACTGCTTTGACTTTTTTATGTATATGGCTGACACTATTAATAATCAAAACAACACTTCAAATGTATTATGAAAATCATTTCATAATTTTCGCATTACAAAAATTATCAATTTGTATAGGCATTGTAGCCATATGGTTAATCTATGATGCAGTTTTTCCACTATTTAAAAACAAATTACAAAAAACAGATGTGTATGGTCTTTCATTTTTTATTTATGTATTTCATGAACCATTTCTTACACTTGTTAAAAAGGGATTATTTTTTATTTTAGGCAAATCAGTTGTTGATCATTTTCTCATTTTCTTAATTTCTGGTCCCATAGTGATAACGATTTGTCTAATCCTTGGATATTTTTTTAAAACTAAACTTCCTGATTTATATAATTTTACAACAGGAAATCGAGGTTAGATTTTTTTTTAAACTCTATTTAACATTTCAAAAAAAATATATATGTTTGCAAAAAAAATTAAATCATAAAATGATGAAATCAAAAAGTTCCTTCTTCGCATTATTAGTAGTGTTATTTTTAGTTTCTTGTAAAGGTGATAACCCTCAGAAGACAGAGGAAACTCCTAAAGAAGAAGCTAAAAAAATTGGATTTCTTGTAACGCTAAATGCTGTAGTTCCTAAAAATGACAATTTTGAGCTTAGCTATCGAGAAACAGAACAAATGCCTTATGAAGAGGCTACTATTGTTTCAACTGCAGTTACAGGAAGCCCGGAACCGCAAAACATTGTATTTGGAGTAAATGAAGGTGATATTCCAAACTTTATTCGCTTAGATTATGGAATCAATAAAGAGCAAGGCGAAATCCTAATCAAGTCGCTTAAAATAGAATATAAAGGGAAACAGTTTATGATGAATGGTAAAGAATTCTTTAACTATATTATGATTAATCCAACAAATCTGAAAGCAAATCTAGAAAAAGTTTCGCTAACACCATTTGTTTCGGCTGACGGAGGGTATGATCCAATGTCTTATTCTGAAAAACCACTTTACGAAGAAATTCAGAAGCTTCTATAATAAGAAAAACACCTTCTATAAAGATGAGCCCGATATATTTATCGGGCTCATCTTTTTTTGTTGATTTCTTACAATAGTTTCCATCTGTTAGATTTTAGATATTTTCTACATATTCATTTTGAAATTTTATCCCTCCGTTTTTATTTTTTTATCTGATAAGGTATGTTACAAATATCCTATTATTAGTGTCTGACTTTTGAGAAATGGCTCACTTATGGGGATTTTATTATTAAATTTAAATTCATAAATAGATAATCATATATTTGTGACAAACTTTACAGTTTCGGATTTGAACAAAATTTTAAAAAGCTTCACATCAAGCAAGACATTAAAAAACTTTATCATATATGGTTTTGGGCAGGCAATTAATCTAGCCAGCCCTTTATTAATAACACCCTATATTATCTATATCTGCGGTCTTGAAAAATTAGGTATTATAGCTATTGGGCAATCTCTGGCTTATATTCTAAATGTTATTATTGATTATAGCTCAAATATTATCGGAGTAAAAGAAATTTCAATAAATCGTGATAATATTGCCAAGCTTCAACATATATTTTTAGCAGTATATATTTCAAGAATATTTTTGTCAACAATTGTTATAGGCATTGTTATTTTTCTAGTCTTAGCAGTACCTTATTGTGGCAAAAATGCCCTAATGGTATTTTTGAGTACCTCTATCATAATTGGGCAAGCGATTAATCCTACCTGGTTTTTACAAGGGATAGAAAACTTTAAATGGATATCTATAATCAATATTTTATCAAAAGTTATTTATATACTGGGCATCTTTATTTTTCTGAAAACAGAAGATGATTATATCTATGCTAACTTATGGCTCGGTTTAGGGACAATAATAGCCAGCATGATTGCTTTTGTTTGGCTGGTTGGAAAATACAACTTTAAATATAAGTCCGAATCACTGAGTGGGGCAAAAGAAATTCTGAAAAAAGATTTTATGTTTTGCGTTTCACAGTTCTTCTTTGCTATAAGAAATTATTCGTCAGTTTTGGTAATCGGATTCTTTGCCGGAGATTTTGTCGCCGGACAGTTTAAGGTAATAGAGCAAATTATTAACCTTTTTAGGACTTATCTCCAAATGTTTTTCAAATTTACATATACATATGTCTGTTTTGAAATCGACAAAGGTATTTACAGAGGACTGTTACTTTGGAAAAAATACAACGGATTGAATTTGATTTTTTTATTTTCCTTATTGGTACTAACCTTTATTTTTTCAGATGAGATATTGCATTTTTTTAAAGTTGGACATGAATTAGTCAACAAACTTGGCAAATATTTAAAATTAGCTTTAATACTCCCTTTTCTGATTGGAATTACACTACCTTTAGAGCAATTAATTTTTAATTTTTCAAAAAACAAAGAATATATTAGACTAACAATAACATCAACATTTTTTAATATTTTAGGACTCTCAATACTAATGAGTATCAATAAAAATTTATATTATGCATTCATGATATTGATAGCAATAGAGATGTTCTTAATTATGGCTTATTTAATTTTGTTGAAGCCCTACCTGTTTAAGAGAAAATACACTAAAGGATGAAAGAATTACTAAGATTTTGGTATAAGAAAATATATCAAAAGATGAATTATGACGTACATAAAGCGCTATTGTTAAACGGAAAAATACTTTCACAACTAAATAGCCAAAAGGATACAATAAAATCTCTTGATGAGGTAGAATTTCAAGTTTTTTCACAAAGGGGAGAAGATGGTGTTCTACAATATCTGATTAGTAAAATAGACATCCCCAATAAGATTTTTATTGAATTTGGAGTGGAAACTTATACAGAATCCAATACGAGGTTCCTTCTTATAAACGATAACTGGAGCGGACTTGTGATTGATGGTTCAGAAAAAAATATCGATTTCATTAAAAAAGATTTTATTTATTGGAAATATGATATTACAGCCAAAAAGAGTTTTATTACAAAAGACAATATTGATGATTTGATTTCAAGCTATACTGATATCAAAGATATTGGATTGTTAAGCGTTGATATTGATGGGAACGACTATTGGGTTTGGGAAGCCATAAATTGTATAAATCCTAGAATTGTTGTTTGTGAATATAATTCTGCTTATGGTCCGGAAAAAAAATTAACCATTCCTTACAAAGAAAATTTTGTTAGGAACATTGAACATTATTCTGAGCTTTATTTTGGAGCTTCCTTAGCTGCCTTCTGTGATTTAGCAGAAAAAAAAGGATATCAATTTGTTGGAACAACAAGTGCAGGGGTAAATGCCTATTTTGTTAGAAATGATTTGGTTAGACCATTCAATACGTATACGGCAAAAGAAGGATTTAATGAATCTGCGAATCGCGACTCAAAAACTAAAGAAGGAAAATTATCTTTTCTCAGACATTCAGAAAGATTGAAATTGATTGAAGAAATGCCCATTTTTGATATAGACGAAAACAGAATATTAAAAATTAAAGAGGCTTTTAAGACTGAATAGTTTGGCTAAATAACTATGAAAAAAAGAGACCTATTATATCAAACGTTATACTTTTCTTGTATTGGAGTAACATTCTTGAATAACTATGAATTGGTATTTGCGGTTTGGGTGATTACTATTTTTTTGACTTTACAAAAATTGTATTCTCAAAGTTTAATAAAATATATTTCTTTTTTTGTAGTGATACTATTAACTGCGATAGTAAGCGGAATTTTTAGAGAACACTCACCATATAATGCTATACGTGACATTACCTATCTGGCCAAACCTATTATTGGATTGTGGGCAGGTTATCAATTGTGTAAGATTTCCTCAAAGGAAGCATTGAAAATGTTTATTTATACAGGTACTATTCTTTCGATTATTCATATCGTTATTATAATCATAACGGTATTGGATTCAGGCACATTTTCAGTAAACATGATTAGGGAGAAAGGGGGCTATTTCAGTGATTATGAAATTTATGTTTTAGTAATGCTCATTTTTCATGAAAAATTTAGAATAGAAATCCCCAAATCTAGAATACGTTTCCTTACTCTTTTAGTGGGAGTTTCATGTTTTTTATATCTAGCTAGGACAAATCTGATTCAATTTATAATATTTATAGTAGCATTAAAAGGCTATTTTACATTAAATAAGCGATCATTAACAATTCTTTCTTCAGTTTTTATATCTGTCCTTATTGGCTATGCAATTATATATTCAATTAATCCAAAACGAAACGGAAAAGGACTTGAGGCATTTTTGTACAAAATAAAGATAGCTCCTATTGAACCTTTTAAAACTCGAATCAATAAAGATGACTGGAAGGATTTTAATGATAATTATAGATCTTATGAAAATATAATTACTGTAAAACAAGTTTCTAGTAAAGGAACAAGTGCAGTTTTATTTGGAGAAGGAACAGGTGCTACTCTTGATTTAGGGAGGGAAGTCTGGTCTAATGATGGCGAATTTGTCAGATTCATACCCATCGTACATAATGGGTATATGACTGTTTTTTTAAAGTCAGGACTATTTGGGGTTTTCTTTCTTCTTTCGTTTATCCTAACCCTTATGAGACAAAAAAGGAATAATGACGATACAATTAGGCATATCAATTATTTTTTGACCGGTACAGCCATATTTCTAATTTTCTCAAACTGGGTATTTTTAGGACTTTATTTAAAACTTGACAATAAATCAGTCATTATTGGATTTTTAATCGCTTTGAGATTGGTTATTTATAAAGAAAATAGTAGAATGGCTTTAATTGAAAACACACATGAAAAAACTTAATATCTTTGTCGACTCTCATGTCTTTGATGATGGTTTTCAGGGAACTACTACCTATTTAAAAGGACTCTATCAGGAATTAATTAAGAATTCAGACAAACATTTCTTCTTTGCTGCTAAGAATATAAAAAATCTACAGGATATTTTTGGCCTGCAGGATAATATTACCTATCTAAAATATGCCTCTGGTAATAAGTTTTATAGGCTGATGATTGATATTCCAAAACTAGTAAAAAAACATAAAATCGATTATGCTCATTTCCAGTATATTGTTCCACCAATCAAACGATGCAAATATATTGTTACAGTACATGATGTCTTGTTTATCGACTTTCCGGATTATTTTCCTTTTTTTAATAGAGTAAAAAACCAGTTTTTATTTAAAGTAAGTGCTAAGATTTCAGATGTTGTATTGACAGTTTCCGAGTACTCTAAAAAACAGATTGAAAATCATTTTGGCATCAATAATATCCATATTACAACAAATGCAGTTTCTGGTGAGTTTTTTGAGGCTTATAAAAAAGAGGAGATACAAAAAGAAATTTTGAAAAAATATAACATTTCGAATTATCTGATTTATGTGAGCCGATGGGAACCGAGAAAAAATCATAATTTGATTTTAAAAAGTTTTGTTGATTTAGGCCTATATAAAAAGTATAGCCTGGTATTCATAGGAGAAATTACCTTTGAGAATAAAGAATACACCACTTTATTAAATACTTTAGATATCACTATAAAAGAAAAGATTCATTCTTTTGAGAATCTTAAGTTTATAGAAATGCTTAAGTTTTTGCGAGGCTCACAAGTTTCAATGTATCCGTCACTTGCAGAAGGTTTTGGAATTCCTCCATTAGAATCAGTAGCTGCTGGAATACCTACTATAACATCAAATGCAACAGCAATGTCCGATTTCGATTTTCTAAAAGAATATAGCTTCAATCCTTTGAATCAACAAGAATTTGAAGAAAAGCTTTTAAAAACATTGCGGGAAGGAGACATAAAAGTTGAAGAACTAAGACAATATTTAAAAGACAAATACAGCTGGGAAAAATCGGCAAGAAATTATAATCTGGCATTAAAAGCATAAAAATCCTTGATTTATTCAGGTCTTTTTTTGTAAGGCATCTAAATTCTCTCTATAAATTCAATTAATCATAATAGAGTACTATTTATATAGAAACAGAAATAACTATAAATTATTGAATTTTAAACAGTATAATACAATAACTGAAATTTCATCAAAGTTTTAGACCAACATTTTCTTAAGACTATCTTAAAATTACTACTTTTGCATCCGGAAAAGGAAAAACTTAAATGAGAATAGCCATATTAGGAACTAGAGGCGTGCCAAATTACTATGGTGGTTTTGAACAATTTGCCGAGTTTTTTTCAACGTATCTTGCTGAAAAAGGGCATGAGGTTTATGTATATAATTCTCACAATCATCCGTATCAAGAAAAAATATTTAAAGGTGTAAATATCATTCACCAATACGACCCGGAGCATAAAATGGGAACTTTTGGTCAGTTCATCTATGATTACAACTGTATCATGGATTCCCGAAAAAGGGACTTCGATATTATACTCCAGCTTGGCTATACCAGTAATTCGGTATGGTATTTCCTGCTTCCTAAAAATTCTGTCATCATTACTAATATGGATGGCATGGAGTGGAAAAGGACAAAATATTCTAAAATTGTACAACAGGCACTGAAATTTGCTGAAAAACTGGCTGTAAAAAGTAGTGACTGTCTGGTTGCAGACTCTATTGGAATCCAAAATTATCTTTTAGCTAAATACAAAAAATCTTCAACTTATATTGCTTACGGAAGTTCCGTTTTTGAAAATCCAAGCGAAAACATACTCGAAACATACCAATTGCAAAAAGATAATTTTAATATGATTTTGGCCCGCCTGGAGCCTGAAAACAATATAGAAATGATTCTTGATGGTATTTCTCTGAGTACCGATAAGACTCCAATTATAGTCATTGGAAACCATCAAACTAAATTTGGAGAATATCTTAAGGCAAAATTTAAAAATTATCCCACTATCAAATTTTTAGGTGCTATATATAATTTTGAACAGCTAAACAATTTGAGATATTTTTCTAAACTGTATTTTCATGGGCATACAGTTGGCGGAACCAATCCTTCATTATTAGAAGCTATGGCTTCCAGCGCTTTAATTCTGGCTCATGATAATGAGTTTAACAAAAGTATTTTAAAAGAGAACGCCTATTATTTTTCATCGGTTGAAGATGTTAAAAATTTAACTCAGACAATCGAAAAAAGTGATAACTTGCGATTGATTCAGAATAACCTGAATGCAATACGCAACGAATTTAATTGGGAAAAAATAAATGGCGAGTATCTACAACTTTTTCAAGGATGTATTTCAAGATCTGAAAAAAGAAAATAGCGAGAATAAATCTTTTATTACTGTTGTAGTACTCCTGCTTTCTATTCCGTTAGGTTATGCCGTGAATAGCATTGCACTGGGAATTTTCGTAGGAGTTTCATTAATTACTTTCCAGAAAGAAAATTTCAAAATCAAAAAAAACCTTGTTTGGCCAATTTTGTTGTATCTTTTAATGGTTCTATCCCTTATTTGGACACTAAGCGTTTCAAGAACATTATCTTCACTTTCAAAGGAATTGCCATTATTGTTGATTCCACTTTGTTTTTTTATAATAAAAGTATTTACAAAAGATCAGCTTTTTAAAATATTTAAATACTACAGCTATGGAATGCTGATCTATTCAGTTTTTTATTTTATAAAAGCTACTATCCGCTATTTAATTACAAAAGATATTTCGGTTTTTTTCTATCACGAACTAGTCACCAAAGATCTGAATGCGATTCATGTTTCTATATACATGTCATTGGCCTGTTTTTATTTTATGTCAAAGAAAAACAAGCAGCTTGTTGATAAGATGGCTATTGCGGTGCTTACGGTTACTATCTTATTCTTATCCTCCAAAAATGTAGTAATTGTATTTTTAGCACTGACGGTACTTTATTATTTCTTTTATTCAGACATTTCCAAAAAAGCAAAATATGCCAGTGGAATCGGGATTCTTTTAGTTTTAACCTCATTGACATTTGTAAAACAGGTAAGAGACCGGTTTTTGGTAGACGTCAAAACCAATGTTAAAGAGAATACGCTTGCAGAAGGAGACGGAATGGAGAATGTGTACAATGTAAGCATACGCCAAGCATGGAATAATGAAAAATTTCAACCCAACGATTTCTTTCCAGGAGCTGCCTTTCGCGTATATCAGATTAGGATTTTTCTTGAAATAATGAAAGAGGAACCTGTTTTTTTTACCGGATATGGCCTAAATGCTTCAAATATTAAAGTCGAGGAAAAAGCTAAAGAATATAATATTTTTTATGGCTATGCAAAATACAATTTCCATAATCAATACATTCAAAATTTTGCAGAACTCGGTTTTTTTGGTTTTGCCATTTTGTTAGTAATGTTATTTATTAACGTTAAAAATGCCATTAATAATAAATATTTTCTGCATATTGTTTTTGCAATTCTAATGATAACGTTATTTTTGACCGAATCATTTCTTTGGAGACAAAGAGGGATTATGTATTTTACAATGATGTATTGCCTTTTCAATTCGGAAAGATTGGTTATGGCCCAAAAAAAGTAATATGAAAAGAATACTTATAACTGGCGCGGCGGGATTTTTAGGATCCCATCTCTGCGATCGTTTTATAGCTGAAGGATATTACGTGATAGGAATGGATAATCTTATTACAGGTGATTTAAAGAATATTGAACATTTATTCAAACTTGAAAATTTCGAATTTTACCATCACGATATAACCAAATTTGTTCATATACCGGGAAAATTAGACTATATATTACATTTCGCATCACCAGCAAGCCCGATTGACTACCTTAAAATTCCAATACAAACATTAAAAGTAGGCTCTTTGGGAACTCACAATCTTCTTGGATTGGCAAGGGTAAAAAAATCAAGAATTTTAATTGCATCTACATCTGAAGTCTACGGAGACCCATTGGTTCATCCTCAGACAGAAGAATATTATGGAAATGTCAATACAATAGGGCCTAGAGGAGTTTATGATGAGGCAAAGCGTTTTCAGGAATCCATTACCATGGCGTATCATACTTTTCATGGTGTTGAAACTAGAATCGTTAGGATTTTCAATACTTATGGACCAAGAATGCGATTAAATGATGGTAGAGTGATTCCGGCTTTTATTGGTCAGGCCCTACGAGGTGAGGATTTGACTATATTTGGCGACGGAATGCAAACACGTTCTTTTTGTTATATAGATGACCAGGTGGAGGGAATTTACCGATTATTACATTCTGATTATATATATCCTGTAAATATTGGCAATCCGGATGAAATAACCATTAAGGATTTTGCAGAGGAAATTATCAATTTAACAGGAACAAATCAAAAGGTAGTATATCGTCCTTTACCGATAAATGATCCGCTTCAAAGACAGCCGGATATAACAAAAGCAAAAGAACTTTTGGGTTGGGAGCCTAAAGTTTCGAGATCAGAAGGAATGAGAATAACCTATGAATATTTTAAATCTTTATCATCGGAAGAATTGTTGAAGGAAGAGCATAAAGATTTTTCAAAATATATTTTTTAAGTGCGCAAAAAAACGGGAAGATATTCTGGCTATATAAGGCCATTTTCATATGTGCTGGATTTGATTATTATCAATATCCTGGCTAACTTCCTATTGCCTGAAACGTTAAACCTTTTAGGCTACCATTTTTTTGTTTCCGTTTCCTGGCTAATTATTGCTTGGAATATTGGCTTTTATGAGGTCTATCGCTACACTAAAGTTATTGAGATTTTCAGCAATATACTCAAGCAATATTTCTTCTTCCTGCTGATTAATTTTGCTTTTATCGGATTTTACCTCAAATTTTCCGAACCCTCAAAAATGATCGAATTCGTTTCGTTTTCTCTTATTTTAGTCAGTCTTGCCAAGTTTTTCATCTATTTTTCATTACGAAGATTCAGAGTTGTATTTGGAGGAAACTTCAGAAGAGTAGTAATAGTTGGCAATGGTAAAAGTGTCAGTCAACTCGAAGAGTTTTTTAATGAAAACCCAGATTACGGATATAAACTTGAAAAAATCTACACCCTGACACCAAACAAAAAAGAACAGATAGAGGAATGTTTTGATTTTGTTATGGATAATAAAATTGACGAAATCTATTGCTCCCTGTCTGATCTGTCAAATGCTGATGTAAACAGATTTATTGATTTTACTGATAACAACCTGAAAATACTCAAATTCCTTCCAGACAATAAAGAAATATTGGCCAGAAACCTAATTTTTGATTATTATGATTATATCCCGATTATTTCTTTGAGAAACATACCGCTTGATGAAATAGCCAACAAGATTATAAAAAGGACATTTGACATAATGTTTTCACTGGTTATTATTATTGGAATTCTTTCGTGGCTTATTCCAATATTAGCCATATTTATTAAACTAGAATCTAAAGGAAGCGTTTTTTTCAAACAAAAAAGGAACGGCTTGAATTATAAAGAATTTTATTGCTATAAATTCCGCTCAATGAGACTGAATGAAATAGCAGATTTACATCAAGTTTCTAAAAATGATCCTAGAATTACAAAAGTTGGTAAATTCATAAGAAAAACCAGTATTGACGAATTACCTCAATTCTTCAATGTTTTATTAGGCGATATGTCTGTCGTAGGACCAAGACCTCATATGGTGAGCCATACAGAAATGTATGCCAGAAGGATTGACAAGTTTATGGTGCGCCACTTTATCAAGCCGGGCATTACAGGTTTGGCACAAACTAAGGGCTTCAGGGGTGAAGTCGAAAGCGATAAGGATATTATTTATCGTGTAAAATTTGATATTTTCTATCTTGAAAACTGGTCGTTGTTATTGGATATCAAAATCATTTTCCTCACAGTAATCAATGCTATCAAAGGAGAAGAAAAAGCCTATTAGCAATGAAAGGGCATCAGGTTTCCATTATTACACCCTCTTTCAATTCCGAAAAATTTATTTCTGACACGATACAATCGGTTAAAAACCAAACCTATCAGGAATGGGAAATGATTATTGTCGACGACGGATCAACAGACGGCACTGTTTCCATAATAAAAGAATTCCTTACCGATAGCAGGATTCAATTACATCAAATGGATCAAAACTCAGGAACCGGAGTTGCCAGAAATAAGGCAATTAATTTAGCAAAGGGCAGGTATATTTCTTTTTTGGATTCTGATGATTTATGGAAACCAGACAAGCTTCAAAAACAGGTTGAGTTTATGATCTCAAAAAACCAGCCTTTTACCTTTTCGTATTACGAATGTATTGATGAAAATGGAAAAGCATTGGGAAAAATTATCCAGGCACCACAAAAACTAACCTACCGCCAACTGTTCTGGAGCAATTGGGTGGGAAATCTTACAGGAATTTATGATGTGGATTTTTTTGGGAAAATAGCCATTTCTTCAGTGCGGAAACGACAGGACTGGATAATGTGGCTCACCATACTCAAAAAAATAAAAACGGCAGAACCTATTCCGGAAAGCCTGGCGATTTACAGGATTCGTGAAAATTCCATTTCTGCATCCAAAACAGAGCTTTTAAGGCACAATTATAAAGTTTACAGGGATTTTCATCACAAAAGTATTATTGGGTCAGTAATCTGCATGATTGGATTTTTATTTACCCATTTTTTCATCAAACCAAAGTATGTGAAAAAATCAAGACCTGAGTAATGACTGGAATTGTTTAAGCTTACCGCGGTTAGTTCGGGCTAAAGAAGATTTCCTGATAAATTTGAATTTCAAATTCGGTTCCAGATATAGCGAAATCGCAGCTTCAATTTTGGCAATTTGTTCTAATGTCAGTTCTGCTTCGCTTATATAGTCAACTTCAAAAGAATCGATAGAAGTCTGTTTTATGATAAACTCTTTGACGTTTCCGTCGTCTTCTATAATGCTTTTTGTAACATAATAAAAAGTCAATCCCGGTGCTTTTTTACCACTTGGCAGTACAGCCACATCATTCGTTCTTCCGGTTAATTGTTTTAGGATGGGGTTTTTGAACGTACTTTTTTCATCGAGTATTCCAATATCACCAATATCATAACGGATAAAAGGATGTGCCTTGTTATATAGTGAAGTAATTACAACCCGGCCTTGCGTACCATACGGAACCGGTTGTCCGTCATCATCCAAAATCTCAACAAATAAGGTTTCCGCATTGACCTGCCATTCTCCTTTTTGATTTTCAAAAGCAATCAGGTCCAATTCTGAAGCACCGTATTCATTAACAACAGGCACTCCAAACTGTTTTTCCATTAGTTTTTTATCCTTTTCAAATAACATTTCTGAAGTAATGATACATACTTTTAGAGTAGGACAAATGTTTTTGAGAATAAGATTTTTACGCTCCAGATATTTTGCAAATAGTACAATAGAACTCGTATAGCCGTTGATATAGTCAAACTTTTTGCGTTTAAAATGTCCTAAAAAATTTTCCAGGATTGGATCAGACAAATCAAAAATCGGGAAACGGAACCTATGGCTCAGAAAGTCTTTGAGACGTTCTTTTTTGTTTCCAATAAAATCCAACGGTATACCATAGAATCGTGCCTGATAGGAGCTGTTAAAATCAATTCCATACCACCCAAATCGGTACATATTTGATGCCCAGGTCATAGCATGCGAATAATTATCTTTCGCAAAAATAAACGGGTCGCCACTGGAACCGGAAGTCTTGTTTACAAATACATTTTTAACAGTAAAACCTTGGGAAAGTCTCAAATCTAAAGGCTGTTGCAGTTCTTTTTTTGTCAGGATAGGCAAAGCATCCCATTGTTCAGAAGTCTTTCCGGATGCCAATTGGCGATAAAAAGAATTGTTTTTCAAATGGTAATCAACAATCTGCTTCCTTCTGCCAAGGATATAACTTTCATAATTTGCCTCTGGAATTTCAAGGATATTGTCAAATTCCAATCGGGCTTCATCAATAGGAAAGCCGCTAATTTTTAAGGAAAAGTCAAAAAGTTTAAACACAGCCTGAAAGTTGATAGTTTTTAGTAAATTAATTATTTTTTATCTTCAAAAGCAATTAATTTTGGCACTTAATTAAACAAACAACACAACAATGACAATTTTATTATTAGGTTCTGGCGGAAGAGAACATGCTTTGGCCTGGAAAATATTGCAGAGCACAAAATGCTCAAAATTATTTGTAGCACCGGGAAATGCTGGTACAGAAACAATTGCAAAAAACATCAATATCAGTCCAACCGATTTTGCAGCCATAAAAAACTTCGCTAACCAGGAAAAAATTGACATGGTTGTTGTAGGACCGGAAGACCCTTTGGTCGCCGGAATTTATGATTTCTTCAAAAATGACGAAAGCCTGAAGCATATTCCCGTGATTGGTCCGTCAAAAGTTGGAGCACAGTTGGAAGGAAGTAAGGAATTCGCAAAAGAATTTCTGGTAAAGAACAATATTCCTACGGCTGCCTATGGAAGTTTCACTAAAGAAACCTTAGAAAAAGGACAGCAATTTCTCGAAACACTTGAGCCTCCTTATGTTTTGAAAGCAGATGGATTGGCAGCTGGTAAAGGCGTTTTGATTATTCAGGATTTGGAAGAAGCCAAAACAGAATTAGCCAATATGCTTGTTGGTGAAAAATTTGGTCAGGCAAGCTCCAAAGTTGTAATCGAAGAATTTTTAGACGGCATTGAATTGAGCTGTTTTGTTTTAACGGACGGCAAAAACTACAAGATGCTTCCAACGGCTAAAGATTATAAAAGGATTGGAGAAGGAGATACGGGTTTGAATACCGGAGGAATGGGAGCCGTTTCACCTGTTCCTTTTGCCGATTCCGTATTATTGGAAAAAATTGAAAGCCGAATCGTAAAGCCAACCATTTCCGGATTGCAAAAGGACGGAATAGAGTACAAAGGATTTATATTCATAGGGCTGATTAATGTGAAGAATGAGCCAATGGTTATTGAGTACAACGTTAGGATGGGCGACCCGGAAACTGAAGTTGTCATACCAAGATTAAAGTCAGATTTGGTTGAACTGTTTTTAGCTGTTGCCAATGAAAAATTAGACCAGGCTACTTTAGAAATAGATCCCCGAAGTGCGACGACCATAATGGTCGTTTCAGGTGGCTATCCGGAAGATTATGAAAAAGGGAAAATTATTTCCGGAATCGAATCCGTTTCAGATTCTATTGTTTTCCATGCCGGAACTAAAATGATAGATGGGCAGATAGTGACTAATGGAGGAAGAGTGCTGGCAGTGACATCTTATGGTGATAATTTTAAAGAAGCTATCCAAAAATCATATCAGAATATTGAGAAGTTGGATTTTGATAAGATGTATTTCAGAAAAGATATCGGGTTTGACCTGTAATCAACAAAAAAAACCGGGAAGCATATACTTCCCGGTTTTTTAATTTTATTTAGAATAGCCTACTCTAAGAAAGAATGAGCTGTAGTATCCTGAAACTCGTCGTTGTTGGCTTTGTGCAATTTTAATTGCTTAATCCAATAAACAATTGCCACAGCACAGATAATCATAAAAATCCAGTTCAGTGTGTTGGCAGCCCACCAGTTTTTCAATTCTAATTCTCTGAAAAAATCAAGCGGTTTGAATAAAATGTCTACGAATAAATATTGTATTCCTTCAAAAAATGATTTCATATCGTTTGTTATGTTTTATTTTATGAACTTCTAAAATTTCTGTAGAGATCAACTTTATCATAGTTCATTTTAGAACAAGTAGTATCTTTACACTGCAAAAGTATAAAATATCCTTATGATTACAAGCATTTTTAGCAAATCTAGGCCGTTAAATTATATAATTATTTCAACGCTGTTGGTTGTATGCTATTTTTTATACCTTCAAAAATTTCCTGAACGGGTAGATTCTGCCGAAGGAGTTCTGTCCGGCATAGGTCTGCTGCTACTTTTAGTAGGGTCTCTTTTTATTGTAAATTTCGTGACCAAAAAGAACGGATTAAGCAAGGACAATAGCTATACGTTTCTTTTTTTCTTCTCTTTTCTGATTTTATTTCCAACGACATTAATCAACGTAAACCTGATTATTTCCAACTTCTTTATACTTTTAGCATTACGCAGGCTGATTTCATTGCAATCGCTCCTCACGCCCAAAGAAAAAATATTTGATGCTTCGCTTTGGATTTTTATCGCGGCCATTTTTCACTTCTGGAGCATTCTGTTTATCCTGATTGTTTTCGTATCGATTCTTTTCCACGTTTCCAGAGATTACAGAAACTGGATCTTGCCATTTATTTCCTTTTTTGCAGTTGGAATCATCACTCTGATGTATGCACTGATTTTTGACAGAAGCCTAATTGAGACAGTAGTTGATAGTGCCTTAATTGATTTTAATTTTAATTACTTTACCAACAACTATCAAAATTTTGCGCTTTCACTTTATGTGGTTTCAGCGGCTTTCTTTTTTATAACACAGGCATTGACACTGCCAAACAAACCGTTAAACATGCAATCCTCTTACAAAAAGATAATTGTTGCGTTTTGTCTTGGTGCTGTTGTTTTTCTGATTTCTTCCAATAAAAATAATAGCTTGCTGGTATATACTTTTGCTCCGGTAGCTATCATGGCAACCAATTATATTGAGTCGATGCAAATCAACTGGCTAAAAGAAACTTTTATTTATGTGATTGTGGGCTGTAGTCTGTTGACGTTTTTTTCGCAATTATAGCTTATTGCCATAGGCCAGGTCGCCGGCATCTCCTAAACCCGGAACAATATAATTTTTCTCATTCAGCCTTTCATCAAGAGTGGCTACCCAAAGATGGCAATAATCGGGAAGATGTTCCTGCAAATAGGAAATCCCTTCCGGTACGGCAATTACTACAGCAATATGGACCTCTTTTGGGGTTCCTTTTTCCATCAATTTATTAAAAACAGCCACCATAGATTGGCCTGTAGCCAACATTGGGTCTATGAGTAAAAGGTTCTTGTTTTCAATGCTTGGAACAGCCTGATATTCTACCTTGATTTCAAAAGAATCATCATTATTATAATGATGGCGGTAGGCAGATACAAATCCGTTTTCAGCACTATCAAAATAATTCAGGAAACCCAAATGCAGGGGTAATCCGGCACGCAATATGGAACATAAAACCAAATCATCCTGAATTTCAGTGGTTTTTTTAATACCAAGAGGCGTTTGGATTTCGACATCCTTATAATGAAGATTTTTGCTGAGCTCATACGACATTATTTCACCAATACGTTCAATATTCCTGCGAAAACGCATGCTGTCTTTCTGTACGTTTACATTGCGGATTTGTCCTAAGAAATGGTTTAAAACGCTGTTGGCTTCTGATAAGTAATGTATTTGCATGTTTTTTTAAGTTTCTAAGTTTTTGAGGTACTAAGTTCCTAAGCTATGAGTTCTGCAATCTAAAATCTAAAATCTAAAATCTAAAATCTAAAGTCTAAAATCTAAAGTCTGCTTTCTAAAATTTTTCCCTGCCATAAAGGTATAAAAAGTATATTTGTATTTTAATTGTAAAAATATGTTTTCAAAACTAGCCTATTCCGTATTCGAACAGAGCATTAAGGATTATCATAAACATGATAATGTAGACCAGCCAATCAACAATCCTTATTCAAATGACACATTTGAACATTTGTTGTACTTGAAAAACTGGATAGATACAGTGCAATGGCATTTAGAAGATATAATCCGTGACCCCAACATCGACCCTGTTGCAGCTTTGAAACTGAAAAGAAGAATTGATGCTTCAAACCAGGAAAGAACAGATATGGTAGAATATATCGACAGTTATTTCCTTAAAAAATACAGCGGTGTTAAAGTAAAAGACAATGCGAAGATAAACTCTGAAAGTCCGGCATGGGCATTTGACAGATTGTCAATCCTGGCGTTGAAGATTTATCACATGAACGAAGAAGCTACGCGTGAAGATGCCACTCAGGAGCATAGAAATGCTTGCCAGACCAAATTGAATGTACTTTTGGAGCAGCGTTCAGATTTGTCTACGGCTATTGACGATTTGCTTACAGACATTGAAAAAGGAGATAAGTTCATGAAGGTCTATAAGCAGATGAAGATGTATAATGATGATGAGTTGAACCCTGTTTTGTACCAAAACAAAAAATAAGACCAAATGGCGGATAAGAATTTTATCAGTTCGGAACCGTTATTTTTCAAGATTGTTTACGGACTGACTTTTTTAGCGTTTCTCTATGTTTTGTATGAAATGCTTTTTCTGGAAACCGAACAGCAATCCCAACCATTAAAATTGATTGTTCTTGCTTTGTTTGGAGTCTTCTTTATTCGAAAAGGCCTGAGCGGAATGAGACAAAAATAATAACGAAAGACTTTTTTGAGAAAAATTCATAAAAGTCTTTTTTATTTTATAACCAATGTCAAAAATCAAACACATTTTAGTCTTTAGGCTTTCTGCGATGGGCGATGTTGCAATGACCGTTCCTGTATTGAGAGCCTTTGCTGCACAATATCCGGATGTAAGGCTAACGGTAGTATCCCGCCCTTTTTTCAAGCCTTTTTTTGACGGTATTCCCAACCTTGACTTTTTCGCTATCGACCTGAAAGAAAGACATAAAGGCTTTTTAGGGCTGATGCGTCTGTATAAAGATTTGAAGAAATTGGGTATTGATGCAGTAGCCGACCTGCATAATGTGCTGCGTTCCAAAATAGTGCGTACGCTTTTTGCATTGGCCGGAAAAAAAACAGCCTTTGTAGACAAAGACAGGGCTGGAAAAAAAGCTTTGACCCGGGCGGAAAATAAGGTTTTTAAACCGTTAAAGCCAATGACTGAAAGGCATAAGGAAGTTTTTAGGAAACTGGGTTTTGAAATCAATCTTGAAAATCCTATGTTTCCTGAAAAAGCAAATCTTTCCCAGGAGATTTTAAATGTTACCGGAATAAAAAATAAAAAATGGATTGGAGTAGCACCTTTTGCGCAATATGAATCCAAAGTTTATCCTCAGGATATGATTCAGGAAGTTATTGATAAGCTTTCTGAAAATCAGGAATATGTAGTCTTTTTATTTGGAGGAGGAAATAAGGAAACAGAAATACTGAACGAGTTGGCGGAGGGAAAAGAAAACGTAATTACAGTTGCGGGCAGGTTAAAATTCGAAGAAGAAATAAAGCTAATTTCCAATCTCGACCTAATGCTTTCAATGGATTCAGGCAATTCGCATATAGCCGCAATGTTAGGTATAAAAGTAATTACGCTTTGGGGAGCCACACATCCTTATGCCGGATTTTTACCTTTTAATCAGGAACTAAGCTCTGCGCTCACTTCCGATAGAGAAAAATATCCGTTATTGCCTACTTCTGTTTACGGCAATAAAAAAGTTGAAGGCTATGAAGATGCCATGCGAAGCATTCCGGTAGAAAAAGTTATTACTACCATTAATGACAAATTGAGAGGATAGTATTTCGTAATTAAGGATTTGCCTTTTTCTTTCTTCTTCGTATTAAAATCCAGATAATAATTCCAAGAACGATAATGGTCCAGATATTTACGAAGAAAATAATAATTTCTTCCAAAATGTGCCACCCTGTTTTCAGGCCATCCATAATCCTGACACCAATGCTGGTTCTGTATTCTTCACTATCCGGATTCGCAATGACTTCTTTTTTGAATTCCTCTCTTTGATAAAGAGAGAGGCTTAACGTACTGAAATTTACCTGGTCTTTTAGCGAAAGATTAGACAGTTTGGCCTCGTCAGATTGTGTTTGGCTTTCATGTAACCTATCTTCGGCATCCAGTGTTTCACCTAATTTTTTGCCGCGATTTGCTATAGCATCTTCAACACGTTTTTGATTGTCTTGATTTCTTTTTTGGGAAAGGTCGTTTGACAATAATTTTAAAGAAACATCATCAGCTTTTATAATCCGGTAGTCCAGATAGTCGATTTGACGTGCGATTGTTTTTAAAGTAGTATCCAATAGTGTATTAGGAACGCGAATAATCATATTATTTTCCACCACAAAACGGGTAGTTTCAACTAAGGAGTCGTTACTTTTCTTTGCTGTTGAGGTATTGATAATATTGCTTCTCAATTCCGTCGAGCTTACAAAACCACCAAATCTGGCAACCGTATTTTCAATAGCATAAGTTGATTTTGCAACATTTTTGACCTTGAATCTCAAATCAGCCGTGCGGATAAATTTCCGGTTTGAGTTTTTATCTACAACGGCAGCAGAAGACGAAACCATTGATGCATCTTGGGATGAAACAGTTTCTGCAGCAGCCTCCTCAGAATAAGCTTCCCGTCCTTTGTTCTGTTTACAAGAAAAAAAACTAGCAGATAAAAGAAGGAGATAAATGACTTTTTTCATTTTCAAGGGTTTGATTTTTAATCAAATGTAATTAAAAAAGGATTTTGATAATCAGATGACAACATGTATTTTATGAAAAAATTAGTAGTTTTTTCTTTCATATAGAAAATATTGCTATTTTGGCTTTTTGTAACAATCTATTTGTTTTTATGGCTATTCAGGCAAATCCTCTCGGATTACATCAATTACTTACGCTTCATGTCGAAGACCATAAAAAACTTGTTCAAATAGAACAATTTATAGATTTTACAGAAGAATTACTTGAAAAATATAACCTGGAAAAAGTCGGAATAGCTTCACATGTTTTTGATAATAAAAGCTATACGGTTGCTTTTTGCCTCATGGAATCTCATATCTGTATCCACACCTGGCCAGAAAATAAGAATTTGGCATTGGATATCTATCTGTGTAATTATTCACAAGACAATACAGAAAAGGTTAGGCAATTAGCAAAGGAATACATTTCCTTTTTTGGAGCTGAAGTTTTAAAACAAGTTGAAATAGATAGGTAATGCATATAGCTTGTAAAAAATGCGGTACGACTACATCAATCGAAAGCAATTTCGAAGCCAGATACTTTGGCTGTCCTTATTGCAGAAGCTTGTTTGAAATCAAAGAGGAATTAAGTCTTGTTAAAGAATTTGAACACAAGCCGTTGAATCCAATACTGGATATAGGAAGAAAAGGCATTATTAATGGGAAAGAATATGAAATCGTCAGTATGTTCGTCAAAAAATTCCATGCCATTCATTATTGGAGGGAATACACGTTAAAATCAAAAGACGACCATTATTTATATCTGTCAGAATCAGAAGGACACTGGATCTTGCTTGAAGAAATTCCCGATAAATTCAATGTTTCCAGAAAATATAAAAGGCTTACCTATAATGAGGTTTCCTACGATTTATATGAAAATACGCATTGTAGAGTTGAGTCGGCATACGGATTCTTTGATGAAGAAATACCCCAAACGGAAATACAAATCATAGAATATATAAAGCCACCCTATATCGTTTCGATTGAAAAATTAGAAAAAGAACAAAAGGCTTATTTTGGAAGGCATTTTAGTAAAAGAGAAATAAAAAAAGCATTTGGTAATCCGGAGCTACCCGGTAAATTTGGTGTAGGTTCTGTACAGCCTTTCCTTTTTAATTTTTATAATGTGGCGATTATTTTTTGCTGTACGGCCATTCTTATTTTACTAACACAGCTGTTCATGAACAATAGTAGGGGCGAAACCGAAGTGTTTTCAAAAACTTTTTCATTTACAGAATATAATAATAAGGACTTTGTTTCGGAGTCATTTATTTTAGAAGGGGCTTCCGCTCCGCTGACTGTGTTAATACATTCAGAGGTAGACAACTCCTGGGCTAATGCACAAGTCACATTAGTTAATGAAAATACAAATGAGGAAGAATCTGCCAGTCAGGATATTGAGTATTATCATGGATATACTGATGGCGAAAATTGGAGCGAAGGAGACAGAAGTGAAGAATTTAATATTTGTGGTGTAGGACAAGGAAAATACCATTTGGTTATTACACCTCAAAAGCAACCAGACGATACATTAAATGACCGTATAACAGTCAAGGCAGTTTGGAAAAGTCCGTCCATGTGGAATTTCTTCATTTCAATATTGGTTATGGGAATTGTTTTGGGTATTATTTATTTTGCAAATAAAAGCTTTGAAACCACCCGATGGAGTAGTAGTGATTTCTCACCATTTAATTAGGAGAATATGGATATTAATACAATAAAAGTTTTTATTAAAGATAATAAATGGCCTGTCCTGATGGGGCTTTTCGTTTATGGACTTTTTTTATTTTTTACTTTTTCCGGAAACCGGATTTGCGATTGCGTATCAACAGAAAAATACAGTTCAAATAATAACAGCAGACACGTTGGAGTCTCCCGTTTTTACCATAAATAAAACAAAAAATATGGAACATATATTAGTAAAAGGAATTATCAATTCGCTCATTTTTTCAGGAGTAGGAATATTTGTTTTGATTATTGGCTATCTGATACTTGAAAAGATGACCCCTGAAAACACATGGAAAGAAATTGTCAATAACAAAAATGTAGCTTTAGCTATTGTATTCGGGGCTTTCATTATTGGAATCTCAATCATTATTAGCGCTGCAATTCATGGCTAAAAACTTTTTAAAGTTTGAATACCTGCTGCTTTTCGCCGTTTTTATTATTGCGACATGCGGATTGATTTATGAACTGGTTGCCGGAACTCTGGCAAGCTATCTTCTTGGTGATTCCGTAAAGCAGTTTTCATTTATAATTGGAGTCTACCTGTTTTCTATGGGAGTGGGCTCTTATTTTGCAAAATTTGTCAAAAAAAACCAACTCAATACCTTTGTAGAAATAGAGATTCTGGTTGGTGTTATTGGCGGATTGAGCTCTGTTATTTTGTTCATCCTTTTTGAAAAAGTAGATTATTTCCAGTTCATACTCTATCTGCTGGTTTTTGTTACCGGATGTCTCGTAGGTTTGGAAATTCCGCTTTTGATGAACATCCTTAAAGAAAAAGTAAAATTCAGTGATCTGGTTTCAAATGTTTTTACATTCGATTATATCGGAGCATTGCTGGCCTCTGTTTTATTTCCATTGGTTCTGGTGCCAAAATTAGGAGTCATGAAAACCTCGCTTTTCTTTGGGATGATTAATGTTTCGGTAGCAATAATCTTGTGTTTTCTTTTATCAAAAGACTTGAAGCATTCTTTATTGCTAAAGCTTAAAGCCATTTCTGCATTTATAATTCTGCTTTTGACTTTCTTTTTTTCAGACCAGATTTTGTCATATTCCGAACAAAAGCTTTATGGTGAAAATATTATTTTTACGAAAGCAACCCCATATCAGAGAATTGTACTGACCCATACCAAAAACGATTATAAATTATACCTGAACAACAATTTGCAGTTTAGTTCAGCAGATGAATACCGGTATCATGAAGCCCTTGTTCATCCTGTCATGGCCAATGCAAAAAATATTGAAAATGTTTTGGTTTTAGGCGGCGGCGACGGGCTTGCTGTCAGAGAAATTCTAAAATATAAGGAAGTCAAAAAGATTACGTTGGTCGATTTAGATGAAGGAATGACGAAGCTTTTTGCTTCTAACACCATCTTAACAAAATTCAATCACAATTCATTGACTAATCCCAAAGTAGAGGTGGTCAATAAAGATGCTTTTCTATGGGTCAAAGAAGAAAATAATAAATTTGATGTAATTATTATTGATTTTCCGGACCCGTCAAATTATAGCTTAGGAAAGCTGTATTCCTTGAATTTTTATAAATCATTAAAGAATATTGTAGCTCCTGAAGCTGCAATCGTAATCCAAACCACATCACCATATTTTGCTCCCAAGTCCTTTTGGTGTATTAATAATACCGTAAATGAAGTTTTTCCAAATGCAGACGCCTATCACGTTTATGTGCCTTCTTTTGGAGAATGGGGCTATACCATTGCTTCGAATAACAATACGGCAGACTTTAGCAAAGTAAACCGAAAAGTCAGTGGGCTTAAATATTATGATTACCAATATAAAAAACTGAATTTTTTTCCGAAAGACATGAAGGCAAAAGATTTAGAGATTAATAGACTAGACAATCAAATTTTAGTGAGGTATTTTGATGAAGAATGGGGAAAACTATAATCCAAAATCCAGGCGGTCATTTCTGAAATCCGTTTCGGCAGGAATCATTCTGGTATCTGTCCCTTCTTTTTTGATAGCCTGCAAAGAAAAAGCAATCAATTTTGCCATCCGGCTTTCTGGAACAAATCATATTTTAGGACATAGGCTTCGAACCAAAAACTTTCCGAAAATTTCTAAGACAATCGAAATTCCGTATTTAATTATTGGTGGTGGAATTGCAGGACTTTCTGCAGGCAGACAACTGAAGAAAAAAGGAATTGAAGATTTTCTGATTTTGGAATTAGAAACTGAAGCCGGTGGAAATTCACGAAACAGGGAAAATAAATATTCTAAATATCCTTTAGGAGCCCATTATTTACCCTTGCCCAATATTCAAGACAAAGAATTAGTGCGATTTTTAGAAGAATCAAAAATTATCGTTGGTCACGAAGATGGTTTCCCGGTTTTTGATGAAGAACAACTTACGTTCATGCCGCAGGAAAGATTGTTTATTAAAAATACCTGGCAGGAAAGTCTGGTCCCAAAATTTGGAGTTTCAAAAATATCGGAAGAAGAGTTTAACAGGTTTTTTGAAATCATGTCGGATTTTCGAAATAAGAAAGGAGAAGACGGAAGATTTATTTTTGATATTCCTCTCGCCAATATATCAAAAGATGGGCATCATGATTTTTTGGATAAAATCACTATGAAAGAATGGCTGGTACAAAATAAATTTCTTTCGGAAGAATTGTATCAATATGTAAATTATTGCTGTCGTGATGATTTTGGCTTGGGTATCGAATTTGTTTCGGCTTGGGCCGGAATACACTATTTTGCTGCCCGAAAACACAATGCAACAAAAGAAAAAACGGAAAATGTTCTGACATGGCCTGAAGGAAATGCCAGATTAATGAATCATCTCAAAGAATATTCGAAAGATAAGATTGTTACAAACCATCTGGTGTATGAAGCAGGGATTAAAGGAGAAAATGTAATTGTCAATGCTTATGATGACCTGAAAAAAGAAACTGTTGCAATTGTTGTCTCAAAAGTAATTTTTGCAACGCCACAATTTATCAATGGCTATCTGCTAGCTAGCAGGCAAACCGTTACAAAAGAATTCCATTATGCTCCGTGGTTACTGGCTACCCTAACAGTTAAAGACCTTGATGATAATAACAGCTATCCTTTATGCTGGGACAATGTTATTTATGGAGCCAAAGGGTTGGGGTATATTTTCAACCAGCATGAATCACTAGGACAGATTCAGGAAAAAAAGGTAATTACTTATTATTATAGTTTTTCAACAGCTGATTTAAAGAAATCAAGGAAGGAACTGCTGACAAAGCCGGAAAGTTACTGGAAGGAATTGATTATTAGTGATTTGAAAATACCACATCCGGACATTGAAAATAGCATAGAAGAAATTGATATCCAACGAATAGGGCATGGAATGATTAGTCCGGTTCCGGGTTTTTTATTTGGAAATTTCAGGACCGAAGCTTCACGCACAATCGAAGATAAAATCTTTTTTGCTCATAGTGATTTATCCGGAATCTCAATTTTTGAAGAAGCTTTCCATCAAGGAATTAATGCCGTAAATAAGATGCTCAATGAAACAGCCTTGGATTAATAAGCCCAAAACTGACATTCCTTTTATTCTTTTTCCGCAATTTTTTGTGTTGGGGATTGTATTTTTCTGTCAGGACTTTTTAAAGGAAGCCGAGGAAAAATATTCTTTTTTTACATGGTTGCTTTTAATTGTATTTATTGATGTGGCCCATGTTTATGCCACCTTATTTAAAACGTATTTTGTAAAAGAAGAATTTGTAAAACGGAAAAAACTTTTGCTTGTTCTTCCTTTATTCTGTTTTTTGGTTGGATTTTTGTTATTCCTTTTTGGAGCAAAAACTTTTTGGTCGGTTTTGGCTTATGTAGCCGTATTTCATTTTATCCGACAGCAATACGGATTCATGCGACTTTATTCACGCAATGAAATCAAGACTAAATGGACGGTGTTTTTAGACAACCTGTTCATCTATACGGCAACAGGCTATCCTATGATTTTTTGGTTTATGAATCCTTCCAGAAAGTTTACCTGGTTTGTTGAAGATGAATTTTTCTCTTACCAAAATCCGTTGTTGCTGCAGTTCTTCACACGGTGCTATTTCCTCATCGTGGGTTTTTATGCTTTAAGGACAGTGTACTTTTTTATAAAAACAAAATATTTCAATATACCTAAAAATGCTATTATTATAGGAACAATCTTGTCCTGGTACTTTGGGATTGTATATTTCAACAACGATTTGGTATTCACATTGCTCAATGTAATTTCTCACGGGATTCCTTATATGGCATTGATTTATTTCAATCAAAGAAACAACCACCACTCTTTTCAGATACCAAAACTTTCCAGTTTTTTAGGAATTTTGGTTTATATCGGCATTCTTCTTTTGTTTGCTTTTACTGAAGAATATCTCTGGGAAGTTCTGGTGTGGAATGAACATTTTAGTTTTAATGAAAGTATAGATTCACTTGTAAAATGGCAGATTCTTTTAGTTCCGTTGCTAACCGTTCCACAGTTCACGCATTATATTTTGGACGGTTATATTTGGAAATCCAGAAAATAGCGGAAATAAAAAAGAGGCCGAAGCCTCTTAGTTGTTTTTATATGTGATGATTAAACATCGTCAAAATCAATATAAATTTCTGCAGAAGTTGGATGTGCCTGGCAGGTTAATGTTAATCCTTCCGCAATTTCTCTGTCGGTCAGGATTGAATTCTTTTTCATTTCTGCACTTCCGGAAACAATTCTTGCAATACAACTGCTGCAAATACCTCCCTGACAAGAATACGGAGCGTCGATTCCTTGTTTTAGTGCAGCATCAAGTAGCGTCATCTTTTGTGACATATCAAAAGTAGTCTCTTCATCATCAACTAAAACTGTAACCTTAGTATGGCCTTCTAATGATTCAGAAATTTTATTTTCTTTAGTAGAAGCTGAAAACAATTCAAATTTGATGTCCTTTTCTTTGATATTGTTTTCTTTCAGGACATTGTTTACGGTATTAATCATCTCTTCCGGACCACACAAATAAAATTTGTCGAACTCAACGGAAGCATGTTTGTTTTTCAGTATAAAATTTACAGCAGATTTCTCAATTCTGCCAAACAATGCATTTTCTGCTTTGGCCTGACTGAATACATAGTACACAAAGAATCTTCCGGTGTATTGAAGCTGAAGATTATGCAACTCTTCGTGAAAAATGGTTTCTTCAGGAGATTTATTCCCATAAACCAATACAAAAGTGCTTTGTGGTTCTTTTTCTAAAACACTTTTTAAAATAGACATTACTGGAGTTATACCACTTCCGGCAACAAAGGCAGCATAATTTTTAATCCTGTTGGCATCCGGTTCAAAAATAAATTTTCCCTCCGGAGAACCTACTTCAATCGTATCTCCTGCTTTTAGCTGTTTGTTTGAAAACTGGGAAAATACGCCATTGGAAACGGCCTTAATTGCAATGCGTAGTTCGCCGCTGTCTGGAGATGAACAGATAGAATAGGCTCGGCGGATTTCATTTCCATCTAATGTCAGCTTCAGGTTTATATATTGGCCAGCTATGAAATTATAGTTGGGTTTTAGTTCTGAAGGAACATTGAAAAGTACAGAAACAGCATCTTTTGTTTCTCTTCTGACTTCTTTTATCGTTAGTTTATAAAATGTAGACATTCTGTATATTTTATGCAAAAATAAGCATTCCCAAAGCTTTTTTAAATAAGAAAAGCTTAAAAAATAATACCTAACTATTTTATGCATAAGAAATTTATGTATATTTGAGAACTAATTTTGAAAAATGAAAAACTCCCAATTGTATAAAGGAAGCCTTACTACCATAATAATGAAGTTATTAGGTGAAAACGGACGCATGTATGGTTATGAAATCACACAGAAAGTGAAAGAAATAACCAAAGGCGAACTGAACATCACAGAAGGAGCGCTTTATCCGGCATTGCATAAACTCGAAGCCGAAGGCCTTTTGGATGTTGAAATTGAAAAAGTAGACAATCGTCTCCGGAAATATTATAAGCTGACAGAAAACGGACAGACCGAAACCGTAAACCGCCTGGCCGAATTGGAAGAATTTATAAAAAACATGCAAAGCATCGTTAACCCTAAATTGAGTTATTAAAATGAAACTGGATAAAAATCAGATACATATAATTGAAACGGTTTTAGACAAACTAGGTGTGGTTTATGTTGATTATAAATATGAAATCCTGGACCATATTGCTACGGAAGTAGAAGAAAAAATGATAATCCATACTATAACTTTTGAAGAAGCTTTCCCGGAAGTATTAAAAAAATGGCAGTCCAAATTCAAGAAATCATCCAGTGTATTGTTTGGTTATTTCTGGGAAATGCCAGAGATTTTGCTCAATAAATGCATTAAAATGTATAGAAAAAAATTGCTTTTGGTATTTACGGGTGCTATGGTCTTAACTTCCGGATTCCTGTTATTTTCTTCTTTTTTGAGAAATCACCTGGCCAATTTCTTTAGCATTGCGACAATTTTGTATAGTGTTGCTTTTTTACTGTCGGCTATAGGATATGTCAAAATCCGATTATCAAAAAGAAAAACATCGTATGGCTTTTTATATAAGCAGCAATTTATGGCCAGCGTATTATTGACTTTCCAACAACTCTATTTTATGAACAGTGGTTTTGAAAGAAATAATTTTTCACCACTTTTCAGCTATTTTATAATTTTTGTTTTTTCAATATATTTTCTTTTGTCAGTTTATAGCTTTATCTTCTACAAAGCACATTTTCAGGAGTTAAAAAGAATGCAATATTCTTAATCACCTCCAAAACGCTACCACATTAAAATAAAACAGAAGTATAAATCCCTGTTTCTATGAAATTAAACAAACAGCAAACAAATCAACTATACCTTTTCACACGCCAGCATTTTGTAGAATGGTATGACCTGCAATCAGAATTGGTAGACCATTTGGCAAATTCCATTGAGGACAGGTGGAAAGAAAATCCAAAACTGACCTTTGAGGAAGCGCTGGATCTGGAATTCAAAAAATTCGGGATTTTTGGATTTATGGATGTTGTGGATGAACGCCGCCGGTTTTTATCAAAAAAATACGGCAGGATTATCTGGAAGCATTATAAAGAATTTTTTAGGCTGCCTAAAATTATCCTGACCGTTTCATCGATGTATTTTTTATATTTTCTTTCAGAAAAACTGCAGGACACCCAATACCTTTACCTCAGTATTTTAGCCATTATTGGTATCGCATTCACTATAGAAAGCCGCAAAATTCATAAGGCCCAAAAGCAGAAAGAAAAGGAAACAGGAAAAAAATGGTTTTTTGAGCAAATGGTTGATGCTTTTGATGTCTACCCGATTACACTTTTGCCTATGCAACTGATTAATTTATCAGTAACAATTGGTGAAGATGGATGGCATAGGGGAATAGCCATTTTTGGTGCTATACTACTGGTATTGTTTGCCTTATTACAATATGTACACTGGAAAATCGTGTATCCAAAAATCGTACAGGAAATGGGAAGTGTCTATCCGGAGTATGAAATGTCAAAATAAGCTGTAACGTTTGTACTGATTGCACTACTAATTCTTAAAAACCCAACCATAAACTATGTTTAAAAAATTTCTTATGCTGGAATGGAAGGCTTTTTTCCGTTCCGCTTCATTCAGAACCAATCTTGCCTTAAAAATATTAATGATTTTTGGGGCCATTTATTTCACGCTGATTTTTCTTTTTATGGGGATTGGCGCGTTTTATCTTATCAAAGAAGAATTACACCTTGACCCTTTGGTGACCGTCAATCAATTTTTGATTTATTATTTTCTTTTTGATTTGATAATGAGACTTTTTCTGCAGAAAATTCCGGTCATGAATATTCGGCCGTTGCTCACTCTGCCAATTAAGAAATCAACCATTGTAAATTTTGCTTTAGGCAAAACGGTACTGTCGTTTTTTAATTTCGTACACTGCTTTTTCTTCGTGCCTTTTTCAATCGTACTGATTATGGAAGGATATGACATTGTGAGCGTTATTCTTTGGCACATTGGATTGATGGCTTTGGTATATGTTAACAACTTCCTTAATATATTGCTCAACAATAAAGATTATCTTTTTTTAATCTTTATCGGACTTGTACTGGTTTTAGGAACCATGCAGTACTATGACTTGTTTGATGTAACTAATTATACTTCTGTTTTCTATCAGGGATTATTTGATACCAGGTATATTTTTCTGATACCGGTATTTTTGCTGATTGCTTTGTATGCAATTACCTTTAATTTCTTTAAAAAGAATCTGCATTTGGATACGGGACTTTCATCAAAGCATAGCGTTGCCAAAACAGAACAGTATACCTGGCTTAACCAGTTCGGAACTATTGGTACGTTTCTTAAAAATGACATACGCCTGATAAAGCGTAACAAGCGTTCCAAGACTACAATCTTTATGAGTCTCCTGTTTCTTTTTTACGGACTGCTTTTCTTTGCAAGCGGAATAGAATCCTATGACAATCCGATGATGCACATGTTTGCCGGAATTTTTGTAACAGGTGGTTTTTTATTCACTTTCGGTCAATTCGTACCAAGTTGGGATAGTGCTTATTATCCGTTGATGATGACGCAAAATATTCCTTATAAAGGATACCTTAGTTCAAAATGGTGGCTGATTGTTATTGCAACGGCGGTTTCAACGGTTGCTGCTTCTTTCTATCTTTATTTTGGACTCGAAGTATACCTGGTTATTGTTGTTGGAGCTATTTATAATATTGGTGTCAACTCTCATTTGGTATTGTTGGGCGGTGCCTATACAAAAACACCGGTTGATTTGGGTTCCAGCAAAGGTGCCTTTGGTGACAAGAAAGCATTTAATGTAAAAACCATGCTTATCTCTTTGCCAAAACTGTTATTACCTATGATTATCTATGCATTGGGGTATTACCTGATTAACCCAACAACAGGACTGGCTCTCGTTGCCCTGACAGGTATTCTTGGCTTTGCTCTAAAAAACAAAGTTTTTAACCTGATTGAGAGAGTCTACAAGACAGAAAAATACAAAACGCTGGAAGCCTACAAGCAAAAAGCATAATCAAAAGAACAAAGTCTAACGATATAAAAATCGAAAAATGATACAAGCAAAAAATCTTTCAAAAACATATAACGGAACAACCGTATTAAAAATAGACCACCTTGAAATACAACAAGGAGAAAGTTTTGGATTAGTAGGGAATAATGGAGCAGGAAAAACAACCTTTTTCAGTTTGCTTCTTGACTTGATACAGCCTACAACCGGAGAAATAGTCAATAACGGTTTTAGGGTAGACCAGAGCGAAAGCTGGAAATCACTAACGGCTTCTTTTTTAGATGAAAGCTTCCTGATTGGCTACCTGACTCCGGAAGAATATTTCTATTTTATTGGTGATTTGCGCGGACAAAATAAAGCTGATGTTGACGCCTTATTGCAGAAATATGAAGAATTTTTTAATGGGGAAATCCTGAACAGCAAAAAATACATTCGTGACTTCTCAAAAGGGAACCAGAAAAAAGTAGGGATTATTGCTACTTTAATCGGTAATCCAAAAGTTATCATACTGGATGAACCTTTTGCAAATCTTGACCCGACAACTCAGTTCAGGCTTAAAAAGATAATCAAGGAATTAGCAGACAATCCTGAAATTACGGTGCTGGTTTCAAGCCATGACCTGCTTCACACGGTTGAGGTATCCAATAGGATTGTTGCCCTGCAAAAAGGAGAAATAGTAAAAGACATACAAACATCATCTGAAACATTAGAAGAGCTAGAACGATTTTTCGCTGTCTAGTTTTAGTATAGAGGCTCCGTTTTACGGAGCCTTTTTTTACCCATAAAGTCAGGTCGTTTTAGGAGCCACAGCTATCCGGATTAGCAAAAAATCACCTATTTTTTTCCCTATATCAAAAAGAAACGTATTTTTACCAGTCATTATACTAAAATCGATTTTTAAAAGTTAAGGAATAAAACGCTTTTACATTGAAAACCAACATACTTAAATACGTCATTCTGTTTTGCCTTTTTGCCTTTTTGGTAGCTTGTTCTACCAAGAAAAATAACTTTGTGAACAGAAATATGCACGCCCTCAGCACTGAATACAATATTTTGTATAATGGCGATATTGCGCTTCAGGCCGGAATAAACGAACTGAAAGCACAATATAAGGACAATTTTTGGGAAATTCTTCCGGTAGAAAGGATGCAGCCAACCCAGGAAACGATGCTTCCGGGTGATAAAAAGAATCCCAATTTTGAACGCGCAGAAACCAAAGCCAATAAAGCCATCCAGAAACACTCCATGTATATTGAAGGTGGAGAAAAAAATCCGCAAATTGACGAAGCTCACCTTTTGCTTGGAAAGGCACGTTATTATGACCAGCGATTTGTACCGGCTTTAGAAGCTTTCAACTATATCTTATATAAATATCCGAACAGCGATAAGATTTACGAAGCAAAAATCTGGAGAGAAAAAACCAATATGCGTATGGAAAATGATGCATTGGCGGTAAAAAACCTTCGTAAGCTTTTGCAGGAAATAAAATTCAAAGACCAGATTTTTGCTGATGCGAATGCAACTCTGGCTCAGGCTTACCTTAATATTGAAGAAAAAGACAGTGCTATATCAAGACTAAAACTGGCCATCGAATATACCAGAGAAAACGAGGAAAAAGCAAGATACCATTTCATATTGGGGCAGCTTTACGATAGTGAGAAGAAGACAGACAGTGCCATGGCTGCCTACCAATCGGTAATTGATATGAGAAGAAAAGCACCTCGCCGTTATGTTATTCAGGCTCATGCCAAGCAGGCACAACATTTTGATTTCAAATCCGGTGATACGTTGGCTTTTGTAAAAAAATACAAGGATTTACTGGAAGATCGCGAAAACAGACCTTATCTGGATATAGTCAACCACCAGATGGGACTATTCTACGATAATCTCGAAAAAGATAATATCGCTAAAAAATATTACAATAAATCATTAAAGGCCAATTCTCAGGACAATTACCAAATTGCTTCCAATTACAGAAATCTGGCAGAAATTTATTTCAATGATGCCAAATATTCTGTTGCAGGTCAATACTATGACAGTACTATGGTTCGTATGGACAACAGAACCAGAGAATATAAAGCGATCAAAAAGAAAAGAGAAAATCTGGTTGACGTTATCAAATACGAAGCCATTGCTAAAACAAATGACAGCATACTTCATGTTGTCTCTTTATCAGACGATGGTAAAAAAAGCTTTTTTGAAGACGTAATCGCTCGATTGAAAAAAGAAGATGAAGAGAAGGCCAAAAAAGCTTTAGTGGTAAATAATGGACAACCGGGAACAGCTGTTTTAATGAAAGACTCTGAAGGAAATGATGAAGAAGCCATGAAGCGTTCCGCAAAATTTGGCAGTAAAAGCAGAGAGGCAGCAGTCCTGGCAGATGAAATGAACATGGCACCTCCGGGAGTAGGAAGTTCAATTGCGTCGTCTAACTTCTATTACTATAATCCAAGTACTGTTGCTTATGGAAAAAATGAATTCCGTAAAACATGGGGCAATAGAGCATTAAAAGACAACTGGAGACTATCTCAAGGAAAAACCAAGATTGGATTTGGCGATGATGTTACTGATGACAGCGTAGCCTCAAATGAAGAAGGCGACACTAAAAAGGAAGACAAAATTGATGTGAGATATACGGTAGATTATTATCTGAAGCAATTGCCTACAGACCAGAAAGTAATCGACAGTCTTGCTAAAGAAAGAAACTTTGCATACTATCAATTGGGTCTTATTTATAAGGACAAATTCAAGAGATACGAGCTAGCGACAGGTAGGCTCGAAAAATTATTGCAAAATGACCCGGAAGAAAGATTGATTTTACCATCAATGTACAATCTTTTCAAAATTTATGAAGTAACAGACAAGCAGAAGGCAGAAGCAATGAGACAGAGAATCCTGTCACAATATCCGGAATCCCGCTATGCCACTATTTTACAAACATCTGCTTCAGATTTGACAAAAGCCAATGACACACCCGATGCTGCTTATAACAAATTGTTCAAACTTTACGAAGCGGGCCAATATCAGGCAGTCATGAAAGAAAGTGAAGCGCTTATTGAGCTGTATGCAGGAGAAGATATCATACCAAAAATAGAATTGCTTAAAGCCAACACAACCGGAAAGCTGAAAGGGCTTGAAGAATACAAAGGCGCATTAAACTATGTAGCTTTGAATTACCCAAACAGTAAAGAAGGAAAAGAAGCAGAAAGTCTTTTGGCAACTAATATTCCGCAAATGGAAGCCATAGCTTTTGACAAAGAAATTCCGATAAGCTGGAAAATACTATATAAGGTAGGACCAAATCCGGATGAGAAAAACACGAAAGTACTTCAGGATAAAATAAAGAAGTTTGTTTCGGAAAGAACAGTAGACAAACTGTCCATGTCTTTTGACGTCTATACCGCAAATGAAAGTTTTGTTACAATTCACGGAATCAAGACAGAAGAGAATGCAAAAGACATTGCCTCAATCCTAAAAGATTACAAAGACTATAAGATTCCTGACAACCCAATAATCATATCCAATGAAAATTATAAAGTTGTTCAGATAAAGAAAAATCTTGCCGATTACCTAACAATCAAAAAACCGTAAAAGATGTTTGATAAGAATCCCAAATCCTACACAGACCTTTTAGGAAAAACCAACAGGATTGTTGAAGGAACCATAATAAAAGGAGACATCATTTCCCAGGCCGATTTCCGTCTTGACGGTGAGCTCATAGGAAATTTCCAGTCAAAAGGAAAAATTGTCATTGGCCCGGCAGGAAAAGTAATTGGCGACATTATTTGCAGAAATGCCGACATAGAAGGAAAATTTGACGGCAAGATTGAAGTCATGGAAATCCTGAACGTAAAAGCCAAAGCAAAAATCTACGGAGAAGTTATCGTAGGAAAGCTGTCTGTTGAACCAGGAGCAGAATTTAGTGCTTCCTGTACGATGAAGGCCAATGTGAAAAACTTAAATCCGGGTGATGGAAAACAACGACCAGAAGAAAAAATCGCTTAGCAAATGGGCAGCATTGATGAATATTCCCTTCCAGATGGGAATTATCATTTTTGCTTTCACCTATCTGGGCATGTGGCTTGACGAAAAATATTCAAATAACTCTTCAACCTGGACAATTGTTCTGTCGCTTTTGTCTGTTTTTATAGCACTATATAATGTAATCCGGCAGGTAAAAAATCTAAACAAAAAATAATGCACAGGCTCTTCGCTTTTTTAAAGTATTTTATTCCCTTTTCAGTAATCCTTTTTATTGCGCAATATTTTATCACGGAAAAACTATTTCCGGATATGGCATTTTTTTATCAGGTATGGAGCATCTACACTTTCCATATCGCAGCAACCCTGCTAATCTATCTTTTTCTTCTTTTTGTAAACAAAAATTTTTTTGATAAGACCGGTTTTGCATTCCTTGCAGGGAGTGTTATCAAGATGATGGCGGCTGTAGTTTTTCTTATCCCATTAATAAAGGCTGACGTAAATGACCCGATAATCGATGTCACTGCCTTTTTTATCCCATATTTCCTATTCCTTTTTTTTGAAACTTTTTTTGCAATTCGTTTAATAAACAATCGCTAATTCCTTTGAATATTAAAGAATTATTATTCAAAAGCCAAATAACTAAAAATTATATTGATATATTTTCAAGTATGAATTAAATATGTACCTTTGCAAAAATTTTTGAAACGTAAAATTAGATACACAATTTAATAATGGTAATTTCAAATAAACCACTCCAATTCATTCTGGCTGCTTTTTTAGCGTGTATTCCCTTAGCAAGCTTCGGCAGTACAACGGTTGACAGTATTTATGTTAAAACGGAAGCGGCAAATCCGGTACACGGAAGCCACAAAGAATTAAATGCCCATGAGGAGAAAGAGTTTAATGCAAGTGAGTTGATTAACTCACACATTGGAGATTCGCACGATTTCCACATTGCAGATTGGAATGGCCATCCAATTTCGTTCAGCCTTCCTGTTATTTTATGGACAAACAACGGACTGACGATTTTTTCTTCAAAAGAATTTCACCACGATAATACAGGACATCACGTAGTATCTGCAAACGGACAGGAATTCGTTCGTTATAATGAAGTGATTTTTTACGCAGATAAATTTGAAAAACTGACAGAAGAAGACAAAGGTGCTTTTAATTTTGAAGCAAGACCTTTGGATTTCTCAATCACTAAAAACGTTTTCTCGATGCTAATGTCGGCGATCGTACTTTTCTTGTTGTTCTCTGCTGTAGCACGTTCTTACAAGAAAAACAACATGGCGCCTAAAGGACTGGCAGGTTTCCTGGAACCACTGGTTACTTTCGTGAGAGACGACATTGCTATTCCAAATATCGGGCACAAAAAATATGCGAAATACATGCCATATCTTTTAACGATATTCTTCTTTATCTGGATTAACAACCTTATCGGTTTGATTCCATTCTTCCCATTCAGCTCAAACCTGACAGGAAACATATTCTTTACTTTCGTAATGGCATTGATTACTTTTATAGTAACTACGCTAAGCGGAAACAAATATTACTGGAAACACATTTTGCTTCCTCCGGTTCCAAAAGCATTATACCCAATCATGGTTCCTATTGAAATCATTGGTATGCTTACAAAACCTTTCGCCTTGATGATTCGTTTATTTGCGAACATTACTGCGGGTCACATTATCATTTTAAGTTTGGTTTCATTGATATTCATCTTTAAAACAGTTGCGATTTCTCCGGTTTCCGGTGCATTCGTATTGTTCATGAGTGTCCTTGAAATGTTGGTTGCTGCATTGCAGGCTTATGTTTTCACATTGTTGTCGGCATTGTTTATCGGTCAGGCTGTTGAAGAGCACGACCACCATTAATTTGAGTTTTATTAATTATTAACTATATAAATTTATTACTATGGTATTAGCTGGAATCGGTGCTGGATTAGCTGCAATTGGTGCAGGTATTGGTATTGGAAAAATTGGTGGATCTGCAATGGATGCTATTGCTCGTCAGCCAGAAGCTACTTCAAAAATTCAAACTGCTATGATTATCGCAGCTGCACTTATCGAAGGTGTTGCTCTTTTCGCAGTAGTTGTTGCATTAATTGCAAAGTAATTTAAAGTAAACAAAACTTCCTGAAACGGTTGGTTTCAGGAAGTTTTTTAAAAACGACAAACAAATTAAATATATAAGTTTATGAATTTTACTGCACCAGAGAGTTTAGTTTTTTGGACAACAATTATCTTCATAGTTTTCTTTATTCTTTTAAGAAAATTCGCTTGGAAGCCTATTTTAGGAGCTGTAAAAGGACGTGAGGAATCAATCAACAACGCATTGGCATCTGCTGAAGCAGCGCGTAAGGAAATGCAAAACCTTACTGCAGACAATGAGCGTATCTTACACGAAGCTCGTATGGAGCGTGATGCTTTATTGAAAGAAGCTCGTGAAATGAGAGACAAAATGATTGCAGATTCTAAACACGAAGCACAAATTCAGGGAGAAAGAATGATTGAGCAGGCAAAAACTGCTATCGAAGCGGAGAAGAATGCAGCTATGGCTGAATTGAAATCTCAGGTTTCATCATTGTCTCTTGAAATTGCTGAAAAATTATTGAAAGACGAATTGTCTAACAAAGAAGCTCAAACCAAATTGGTTGAGAAAATGTTAGGTGACGTAAAATTGAACTAATATGTCAGGAACTAGAGCAGCAATCCGATACGCAAAAGCAATTTTAGATTCGGCGCTAACCAATGGTGCAGCGCAGGATGTCTATAATGATATGGCTTCAATTGCATCAACAATAGAAGGTAATGAAGAGCTTAATACCTTCATCCTTAATCCTACTATTGGAGTTGGTGTTAAAGAAGCTGCCCTGACAGAAGTTTTCGCAAATGTAAACGGAGTGACTAAAAGTCTTTTCCACTTGCTATTCGAAAACAAAAGATTTGAAATTCTTGCTGATGTTGCGTCACAGTACAAAATTCAGTTTGATGAAATGAACGGACTTGAAGTGGCTAAAGTAACTACAGCCATTCCAATGGATTCAGCTTTGGAAGCAAAAGTTTCTGAGAAAATCAAAGAATTTTCAGACAAGAAAATTACAATTCAAAATATAGTAGATCCATCTATCATTGGAGGATTTATTTTAAGAATAGGCGATAAGCAATACAATGCTTCAATTGCCAACAGATTACAAGTTTTAAAAAGAGAGTTTAGTAATTAGTTTTACCACACGAAAAGTGTATAAATTATAAAACAAAATGGCGGAAATCAAACCTGCTGAAATTTCAGCAATATTAAAAAAGCAATTATCAGGTTTTGAATCTGGTGCTACGCTGGAAGAAGTTGGAACAGTACTTCAAGTTGGAGATGGTATTGCTCGTGTGTACGGGCTTTCAAATGTTCAATACGGTGAGCTTGTAGAATTTGATAACGGTATGGAAGGTATCGTTTTGAACTTGGAAGAAGATAATGTAGGTGTCGTTCTTTTAGGACCATCAACAGGAATCAAAGAAGGTTCTACAGCAAAAAGAACACAACGTATTGCTTCGCTTAAAGTAGGTGAAGAAATGGTAGGACGTGTAGTAAATACTCTAGGTCAGCCAATCGATGGTAAAGGACCTATTGGCGGAACACTATATGAAATGCCATTGGAAAGAAAAGCTCCTGGAGTTATCTTCCGTCAGCCTGTAACTGAACCATTACAAACAGGTGTTAAAGCTATCGATGCGATGATTCCGGTTGGACGTGGACAAAGAGAGCTTGTAATTGGTGACCGTCAGACTGGTAAATCTACCGTTTGTATCGATACCATCCTGAACCAAAAAGAATTTTATGATGCAGGTCAGCCTGTATTCTGTATATATGTTGCAATCGGACAAAAAGCTTCGACTGTAGCAGGAATTGCAAAAACATTAGAAGAAAAAGGAGCAATGGCTTATACAATCATTGTTGCTGCTAACGCTTCTGACCCGGCTCCGATGCAGGTTTATGCTCCTTTCGCAGGTGCAGCTATTGGTGAGTACTTCAGAGATTCTGGACGTCCGGCATTGATTGTTTATGATGATTTGTCTAAGCAGGCAGTAGCTTACCGTGAGGTTTCTCTTCTTTTGAGAAGACCACCAGGACGTGAGGCTTACCCTGGAGACGTTTTCTACCTTCACTCAAGATTGTTAGAAAGAGCTTGTAAGGTTATCAATAATGATGACATCGCTAAAAACATGAACGATTTGCCAGATTCATTGAAGCCAATCGTAAAAGGTGGTGGTTCATTGACAGCTTTGCCAATCATTGAAACACAAGCGGGTGACGTTTCTGCCTATATTCCAACAAACGTAATTTCGATTACAGACGGGCAAATTTTCCTGGAGTCTGATTTGTTCAACTCTGGAGTTCGTCCTGCGATTAACGTAGGTATTTCTGTATCTCGTGTTGGAGGTAACGCACAAATCAAATCGATGAAAAAAGTAGCTGGTACCTTGAAGCTGGATCAGGCACAATTCCGTGAATTGGAAGCGTTCGCTAAATTCGGTTCAGATTTGGATGCCGTTACATTAAACGTAATTGAAAAAGGTAAGAGAAACGTTGAAATCCTAAAACAAGGTTTGAACGATCCTTATACTGTTGAAGATCAGGTTGCTATTATCTATGCGGGTTCTAAAAACTTATTGAGAAACGTTCCTGTTGATAAAGTAAAAGAATTCGAGAAAGACTTCCTGGAATTCATGAACAACAAACATAGAGATACTCTTGATGCTTTGAAAGCTGGAAAACTTGATGACAAGATTACTGACGTTATTGAGAACGTAGCTAAAGAAGTATCAGCGAAATATAACTAAAATTAGTCAAATGTCTTAAAGACAAAAGTCGAAAGCCAGATAGGTGGTGTTTCAATAAACTTTTGTCTTTATGACTTGGGACTTTTAGACTAATAAAAAATGGCAAACTTAAAGGAAATCCGTAATAGAATTACTTCCGTTTCATCAACGATGCAGATTACATCGGCGATGAAAATGGTTTCTGCTGCAAAGCTTAAGAAAGCGCAAGACGCCATTACGGCAATGCGTCCTTATGCTGAAAAATTAACTGAATTGCTACAAAATGTTAGCGCTTCACTTGATGGGGAAAGCGGCGGAAAATATTCTGACCAAAGACCTGTAAATAAAGTTCTTATTGTTGTGATTACATCAAACAGAGGTTTGTGTGGTGCATTCAATTCTAACGTTGTAAAAGAAACTAAAAACCTTTTGCAAAACTATGCAGGAAAGCAGGTTGATTTTGTTACTATCGGTAAAAAAGGCAACGACATTGTCAGAAAGACAAATAACGTAATTATGAATAATAATGGCGTTTTCGACAATTTGACTTTCCATAATGTTGCTGAAATTGCGGAAGAATTGATGAAGCTATATGCTGAGGGAAGTTATGATAAGATTGAACTGGTATATAACCAATTCAAAAATGCTGCAACTCAGGTTATCATTACGGAGCAGTTTTTACCAATCGTTCCGGTAAAGGCAGAAAGTAAAAATCAGGTAGATTACCTTTTTGAACCATCAAAAGAACAAATCGTTGAAGAATTGATTCCACGTTCATTGAAGACACAATTGTATAAAGCAGTCAGAGATTCTTTTGCTTCAGAGCACGGAGCCCGTATGACAGCAATGCACAAAGCGACTGACAATGCAACGGAATTGAGAAACCAATTGAAGTTGACATACAACAAAGCACGTCAGGCTGCTATTACCAACGAAATCTTAGAAATTGTTGGAGGAGCCGAAGCTTTAAATGCATAAAAAAGATGAATTTTTAGATAAAAAGCCAGCATTTGCTGGCTTTTTTTATATATTCGTAATTGATCAAAATAATCTATTATGAAAAAAATTACTTTTTTATTAGCCCTTTTTGGGGCTGGAGCGTATGCTCAAAACTTTCCAAACCCTTATTGTGATATTACAGTTGTTGAAGATGTGGAAGAAATAACTTCAGTAAATTTTGCAGGCGCTTCTATTACAAATTCAGATGCGACGACAATACTTTTAAACCATACTTCTACAGTTGCGAATGTAACTCCTGGACAGTCTTATACGATTCAAGTACAAGGGAATTCTCATGGAGATTATGATAATGAATATATTGCTTATGTGGATTGGAATCAAAATGGGCTTTTAACTGATACAGGAGAGTACTATTATATCGGTAAGCTGACCGGTACTACGGGAAATGATGGTGCCATAGCCTCAACATCTATACAGGTTCCTTCGACAGCAGCGGTAGGTAATACACGTATCCGTGTTATTAAGGTTTGGACGGATGAATTGGAAGGTATTGTATTATATCCTACACCTTGTGCTATTGCTTTTGACTTTCCTGATTTTGAATTAGTTTTGGATTCTTATGGACAAGCATTGGACTTTACTGTAAATGTAGCGGCATTAGGTACAAACTCTTTCGATTTGAATTCTTTAGCGGTATATCCTAATCCGGCAAAAGACGTGTTAAACGTAAAATATAAATCAGACATACAAGATGTTAGGGTTTATAACCTTTTGGGACAAGAAGTTCTATCACAAAAGGCAAGTCAGTCAGATTTCCAATTGAATACCAGCAAACTTTCTGCAGGAACTTATGTAGTTAAATTATTTGCTGAAGGCGGACAACACAATTTTAAATTGGTTAAAGAATAATCACAATATCTGATTTTCTAAAAGGTCGGCAACTTATTGTTGCCGACCTTTTTGTTTGATATTTTATGTGAAACTGCTACATAAAATTGATTCTGAAATCAAAGAATTAGCTATTTTTGTTAAATAAATTTGACCAAACCTATTTTGAGCTTATACAAAAATCTTTTCAAGCAGACAGCGATTTACGGACTTGCTACAGTTGTACCAAGAATGTTTAGCTTTTTTTTGGTGCCGCTTTATACGGAACTGTTACCAAAAGCAGAATATGGTCAGGTCAATATTATCTTTGCATACCTTATTTTTTTTAATGTCATTCTGGCCTACGGAATGGAAACGGCCTTTTTCAGGTTTTATAATACCGAAGACGATAAAAAAACAGTGGTAGAAACATCAACCGTTTCTATTTTTTGGACCAGCATTCTTTTTCTGGTTCTTGCCCTTCTTTTCAGAACTTCAGTAGCAGAATTTATTGATATTGAGGTGCAGTATGTAACCTATGTCATTTGGATATTAGTGCTCGATGCCCTGGTAATTATTCCTTTTTCGAAGCTGCGGGCCAGACAGAAGCCAATGTTCTATGCCGCGGTAAAGATTGGGAATGTAGCCGTAAATTTAGGATTGAACCTGTTCTTCCTGATTTATCTTCCCAAAATTGCCCAACAGAATCCTGAAAGCTTTGTAAGCTCCTTGTATTTTGAGGATTTTCAGGTTGGCTATATTTTTGTTTCCAATATTGTCGCAAGCTTACTGACCTTGTTGGTGTTTTTGCCCAACTATATGCATGTTCGCTGGCATTTTGATTTCCAACTATGGAAAAAAATGCTGCGTTACGGTTTTCCAATCATGATTGCCGGTATTGCTTTTGCCATTAATGACCAGTTTGATAAGATATTATTAAAATACCTGCTTCCGCCAGATATTGCCGAAGCAGAAGTAGGTATTTATTCCGCTTGTTATAAGTTAGGGCTCTTTATGGTACTGTTTCGTACGGCATATACTTTAGGCATTGAACCGTTCTTTTTTAGCCATGCCTCCAATGAAAATGCAAAACAGACGTATGCAACAATTACAAAATACTTTGTAATATTTGGGTCTTTAATGACATTGGCAGTAATTGTTTTTGCTGATGTACTAAAGCTAGTCATGATTCGTGATTCATCATTTTGGGATGCTATGGGAGTCGTGCCGCTGATTATTTTGGCTAATTTCTTTCTTGGCATCTATACTAATCTTTCTGTCTGGTACAAACTTACCAACCAAACGCATATAGGAGCCTATATTTCCATTATTGGTGCAGTCATAACCCTGGTGTTGAATTACCTGCTCATTCCGCCGTTTAGCTACTACGGTTCGGCAATTGCAACCATTGCAGCTTATGGCAGCATGATGTTTATATCGTATGTGTGGGGCAATAAATACTATCCGATTCCGTATGATAAAAAAGCAATAGGCGGTTATCTGATAATCTCTATTCTTTTCTCATTCATTTATTTTTACAGATATCGTGAAAATTATTGGGTGGGAATCCCAATGTTGATTGCATTCATGTATTTCATATATTACAACGAAAAAGAAACTATTCTTCGCATTATTAAAAGAAAAGCCTAAGACATAATAATTTTACCCTTTTATCTGATGACAATTAAAATCATAAACAAATCACAGCATCCGTTACCAAACTATGAAACTCTGGCTTCAGCCGGAATGGACCTGAGAGCCAATCTTTCTGAACCCGTTACGCTGGGCCCGTTAGAAAGAGCTATTGTAAAAACCGGGCTTTTTATAGAATTGCCGGTAGGCTATGAAGCGCAGGTACGTCCACGTAGCGGATTAGCTGCAAAGAAAGGAATAACCGTACTCAATTCTCCGGGAACAGTCGATGCGGATTATCGTGGTGAGATTGGAGTGATTTTAGTAAATTTATCAAATGAAGCTTTTGTAATCGAAAACGGCGAAAGAATTGCTCAACTCATTATAGCCAAACATGAAAGAGCAGTCTGGCTGGAAGCAGATGAACTGTCTGAAACATCAAGAGGAGAAGGTGGATTTGGAAGTACAGGAGTAAAATAAATAAAACAAACACGGTTGGATTTCCAACTTTAAAATAAAATACGAAAACTATATGAAGATAATAGTTCCTATGGCCGGACGAGGCTCTCGCTTAAGACCACATACATTAACAGTTCCAAAACCACTAATCCCGATAGCCGGAAAGCCAATAGTGCATAGGCTTGTTGAAGATATTGCCGGTGTAATCAATCAGGATATAGAAGAAATAGCCTTTATCATCCACAGAGATTTTGGAAAGCAGGTAGAAGTTGAGTTGGTCGAAATAGCAGAAAAATTGGGGGCCAAAGGCACAATTTATTATCAGGAACAGCCATTAGGAACAGCTCATGCCATTATGAGTGCAAAAGAATCAATGACAGGGCCTATAGTAGTGGCATATGCCGATACGCTTTTTCGTGCTGATTTTACCCTGGACACAGAGGCAGATAGTGTTATTTGGGTAAAACAAGTTGACGACCCGAGTGCTTTTGGTGTTGTGCAGTTAAACGGGCAGAACCAAATTGTTGATTTTGTAGAAAAACCAAAAGATTTTGTCTCTGACCTGGCAATTATAGGTATCTATTATTTCAAATCCGGAGAAACTTTAAGAAATGAATTGCAATATTTATTGGATAATAATGTTGTAAAAGGAGGAGAATATCAACTGACGGATGGTTTGGAGAATATGAAAGAAAAAGGATTGAAGTTTGTTCCGGGAAAAGTTGACGAATGGATGGATTGCGGTAACAAAAATGTTACTGTGGAGACCAATACAAGAATGTTAGGCTTCCTGCATAATGATGGCGAACATTTGGTAGACTATGATGTTAAGACAGAAAATTCGACAATCATTCCACCATGCTATATTGGTAAAGACGTAATCCTGATTAACGCAATAGTTGGTCCAAATGTATCTTTAGGCAAAGGATGTCACGTCATCAACAGTACCATAAAAAACAGTTTAATTCAAACGCATTCTCATATAAAAAATGCAAGTTTGGATAATGCAATGATTGGAAACCACGCCAGCTTTGACGGAAATTTCACAAGCATAAGCATAGGCGATTATTCGGTTTTGGAATAAAATTTGATAAAAAACCAATATGAAAATTAAAAGTTATCTCTTACCACTTCTTTTCTTCGGAATGTTATGCGTTCCGGCCAAAACTTTTGCCCAGGCTGAGCCGGACGATATAGCATTGGCAGAAGATGGTTTTCAGGATAGTTTTTATGAATCACTAAAGCAGAAAGGCATTGAAAATTATGACAAAGCCATTACCGCTTTGGAAAAATGCCTTAAGCTACAACCTCAAAATGCGGTCGTCTATTATGAATTGGGTAAAAATTACCTGAGCCTGAAAGATTATAAAAAAGCATACGAGTCGTTTTCACAGGCTTCCCTCATAGACCCTAAAAATAAATGGTTCTATGTTGGAATGTATGATGTGTGCTACCAGACAAAAGATTATACACAGGCTATAGTTGTTGTCAATAAATTAATTGGGCTTGACATAAAATATAAAGAGGACCTGACCTCGCTTTACATGTATACAGACCAATATGACAAGGCCTTGGCACTCATAAAAGATTTGGATGATACGGTTGGTGAAACCCCTCAGAGGAATGCCTATAAGCAGCAAATCCTGAAAGATTCAAAATACCGCATTGGAGAAAAAGACCAGCTTTTGGAAGCCATTAAAAAAAATCCAAAAGACGAGTCAAAATACATTGCCCTGATTTATCTTTATTCGGAAAGCAATCAGGAAGAAAAAGCATATGAAATTGCCAAAAAATTAGAAAAAGAAATTCCCGATTCAGAATTTGCCCAGGTAGGACTTTTCAAATTTCATCTTAATAATAACGATGGAGATAAGGCAGTTACGGCCATGAATAAGGTGTTGGAAAGCAAGAAGATTGATACTGAAGTAAAACGCAAAATCCTGAAAGAGTTTTTGGTTTTTGTCAAAAACAATCCGCAGTTCAATACTGATTTGGATAAGGCCGTTGGCTATTTTAGTAGTGAAGACCAGGCTCTGTTGACTAAAGAAGTAGGCAAGGTTTTTTATGCAAGAAAAAACTGGGAACGCGCCATCCACTATCTGGAAATCTATTCCAAAAATAATCCACAGGAAGTAGAGTCTAATATTTTCTTATTGCAGGCCTATACAGAAAATAAGCAGTTTGATGTGTTGGCAAAAAAAGCATCAGACCTGATTGATTTTTTCCCTATGCAACCGGATTTTTATTATTACTCGGGACTGGCAAACAACCAGATAAAAAATTATAAAAAAGCCAAAGACTTTTTGGAAATGGGTATGGACTATCTCGTTGACAACAGAGATTTGGAAATTAACTTTAATATCCAATTAGGTGAGGCTTTTAACGGACTTGGAGATGCGAAGAAGAAGGAATTTTATTTCCAGAAAGCAGACCAGTTATTAAAACAGAAAAAATAATGAAAAGATATATCTTCATAACTTTTGGAGCCCTTATGCTACTTTCATGCAATGCCAGGAAAGCAGTAATTGCAGAAGGAACAGCCAATGAAATGGTCGCCTCTTCAAAAGTAATTGAAAACCATTATAAGCTCAAGAGGAATTTTTCGACAGCCTATATCAAGGCCAGTGCAAAGTATAAAGACGACCACATGTCACAGGGTGTTTCTGCCGAAATCCGAATCAAGAAAGATGAGCAGATTTTAATCAGTGTCCGTTTTTTAGGATTTACCATGGCCAAGGCACTCATTACGCCTCAGGAGGTAAAATATTATGAAAAGATAGGAAACAAGTTTTTTGAAGGCGATTATTCTACACTGAGCAAGTGGCTCGGGACCGAATTGGATTTCCAAAAAGTGCAGAACATGCTTATTGGTGAAGCCATGGACGACCTGACAAAAGGGAAATACACGACCACAATTGACGAAAGCCTGTACAAACTGCAAGATGCCTCAAATAAGAATACCGAAAAGGCTTTTTATTTTGAAGCGGCAAATTACCTGATAAAAAAGCAGGAAGTTACCCAATCAAAAGAAGACAGGAGATTGCAGATTCTCTATCCAGGTCATAAAGAATATCCGGAAATGGTATTGCCATCACAAATTATAATTGATGCAGTCCAAAACGGTAAGAAAGTCAATATTAATATCGATTATAATTCAGTTTCATTCAACGAAAACCTTACTTTCCCGTACAGTGTTCCTGATGGCTATGAAAGAATATATATTGATTAGATTTGCACAAACATATCCAATTATGTCAAAAAACATATTTACTCTTTTTCTGCTGCTGGCCACTTCAATAGTTTGGGGCCAAACGGATATGCAGAGAAAATTGGAAGAACGCAAAGCACAGCTTCAGAAAGAAATCAGGGAAGCAGAAAATGCTTTGCAATCAGAAAAGAAAAAAGAAAAATCGGTCGTTACACAAATTAGCCAGCAGACTGCAAAAATCAAGCTGCAGGAAAAACTTATTGCTACAACCGAAAAGCAAGCCAAGTTATTGAGTGATGACATTTATACAAACCAGTTAAAAATCAACGGACTGAAAAAAGACCTTGATGAGCTTAAAAAGGATTATGCCAAAATGATTGTCAAGTCCTATAAGAGCCGTTCTGAGCAGAGCAGGGCCATGTTTTTGCTTTCTTCGAAAAACTTCCTTCAGGCTTATAAAAGGGCCCAATACATGAAGCAATATTCTAATTATAGAAAAAATCAGGGAGAAGAAATTAAGGTAAAATCAGATGAGCTGGCAGCCTATAACGAAAAGTTAGGCATACAGAAAAAAGAAAAACAGAAGCTGATTGTCGAAAACGAAAAAGAAAAGCAGAATCTGGAAAAAGATAAGGAAGAGCAGGAAAAAATAATGAAGTCTATTAAAAAAGACGTCAAAAAATATACTGCCGAAATCAAGAAAAAACAACAGGAAACACGTGAAATTGACCGTAAGATTGACAAGTTAATTAGGGAGGCAATTGCCGAAGCCAACAGAAAAACAGCTGCAGCAAATAAAAAAGCGAATCCAAAAGCAACTGTTGCAGAAACAAAAGCCATCGAAAACTCTTCAAAAATTGTATTGACTCCGGAAGGGAAAATCATTTCGGATAATTTCAAAGCGAACAAAGGAAAATTATCATGGCCTGTTGCAAAAGGCTTTGTATCCCTTAGGTATGGTGACCAGCCGCACCCGCTGCAAAAATCACTTATCGTTCACAGTAGCGGTGTTGAAATTACGACAGATTCCGGTGCTTCCGTACGTTCTGTTTTTGCGGGTGAAGTAACAAGAGTACAGCTGATTTCTCCAAATAATATGGTAGTATTCGTCCAACATGGAGATTTCTATACGGTATATCAAAACTTAAGCTCTGTAAGTGTTTCCAAAGGAACTAAAGTAACGGCTATGCAGAATATAGGAAAAGTAACAACCAATGCAGCAGGCAAGACAGCCTTGAAATTTGTAATCATGCAAAACTCAACAACGTTAAATCCACAAGCCTGGTTGACAAATATGTAAGTAAATAAAAAAGGAACCTGAAAGGTTCCTTTTTTATTCTATAAATAATGCTTTTAGTTCAGTAGCTTCATTTGGTTTCATTTTTCCGGCCAGTACAAGGCTAAGCTGCTTTCGTCTCAATGCGGCATCATAGCGCTGTTTTTCCAGTTCGGTTTCAGGAAGTATGGCAGGAACTTCTACCGGACGACCGGTTTCATCGACAGCAACAAAAGTATATATGGCTTCGTTTGCCTTGTTTTTGATTCCTGACTCGCGGTCTTCAATCCATACATCAATATAAATCTCCATTGATGTTTTAAAAGTCCTCGAAACCTTAGCTTCAATAGTCACAACGCTGCCCAAAGGAATAGCACGGTTAAACGCCACGTGATTCACAGAAGCTGTAACAGTAATACGTCTCGAATGTCTCCTTGCCGCGATGCTTGCCGCTCTGTCCATTCGTGCCAGTAATTCACCGCCAAAAAGATTGTTTAAAGGATTGGTTTCGCCCGGCAAAACCAAATCAGTTAGAATTGCTACAGATTCAGAAGGAGTTTTCGCTTGCATCGTTTTTTTTGCAAAGGTAACAGATAGCAATTAAATCCGATAGTCAGTAATAAATTTTTTAGGGGAAAAATAAAAAATCCCGAACGAATCGGGATTGGACTTATAATTCCTGAATCAGAAGCCAAGCTTCCGGATTTTCTGTTTTCTGGATTTTTGACATTGCTTTTTGGGCTTCGGCATAATTAGAAAAACTTCCGTAAAGAACAGGATGCAATCCATGTTTGTTCTTTGCTATTTTTCTTGCCTTATATCCTTTTGCACTAAGCTTTTCGAATATTTTTTGTGCATTTTCTTCATTTCTAAAAGCACCCGCAACAATATGATAAGCTAACTTTTCCTCTTTGATATTCAGCTTTACGGCAGGTAGCGGACTTTCAATAAAAAAAGTAGCTTCCTGTATTTTATCCTGTACTTTTTTCTGAACCGTTTTTTGTACAATCAGGTTTTCAGAATCAATTTGTTTCTGATAATAGTCATTTCCAAAGAAACCTGCTGCTCCAAGTCCAAGTACAAAAATAGCGGCATATTTAAGATAAGGCCTGCTATTTCTTCGTTCCGGAGTGAAAATTATTGGTGCTTTTTCTTCAAGCGCCTCAACTTCTTCCTTATAAACTTCCCTTTGAATTTTTGGAGCAACAAAAGTACTCAATCCAAAAGAACTCGTAAGGTAATTCAGGCTATCTGACGGTTCAAAAACAATATTGTTTTCCGAATTTAAAGACAATTGGCCAATGTTTTTCAACTCCAGCAATTTGTGCAATTGCAAAGCCAGCTTCCATCCTGAAACAGTAGTTTCGATTTGGGCTACGGCATCTTCGTAGGAGATTTTTTCGGCCTGCGAAATATGGTTTGCCAATAAGCCATCATTATTCTTTAAATGAAAATTAAAAGAAACCACTTTTCTGGGCGGATAAAACGCCATAGTACTTTCATTGAGTCTTGCAGGTTGTATCTCCGTAAGGAATGCTCCAAAACCGGGAACCGCAACACATTGGTATCTATATAAAAGTTGGGATATGTAAAATTCAATCTTCATAGAAACAAAGTTACTTATTCATTGGTCAGGTCAAAATTTTATCAACAAATTTTATTAACAATCTAAGTAAAATGTCTTTATATTTGAGATTCAATTATTTGCCATGAACCAGGAAGAATTATTTTATTTATTAGCCTTACAAAAAGTAGAATCGGTAGGCGATATCCTTGCCAAAAAACTTCTCGCGCATTTTGGAAATGCCAAAGAAATCTTTCAATCCAGACCTTCAAAACTCCAAAGTATAGAAGGAATAGGAAGTGTTTTGATTAGAAATCTCAAAGACCAGACGGTTTTTAAAAAGGCGGAAAAAGAGCTTGCGTTTATCACGTCAAATGCTATCGATGTGTTTTTTTACCAAAGTAAAAATTATCCGGAAAAGCTCAAACATTGTTTCGATGCCCCCATATTATTATTTGCTTCGGGAAACTTCGATTTCAATAACCGAAAAATTATAAGCATTGTCGGAACAAGACAGGCTACCCCGTATGGAGGAGAATGTTGCAGAAAGCTGATTTCTGACCTTGCACCGCTAAATCCGGTTATTGTTAGTGGTTTTGCCTATGGAATTGACATTATTGCACATCAGGCAGCAATGGAACACAATCTGCAAACGATTGGTATTATCGCCCATGGACTAAACCAGATTTATCCGAAGGCTCATAAAAAATATGTTTCCAGGATGCAGGAAAATGGTGGTTTTATGACCGACTTCTGGAGTTCTTCCAATCCTGACAGGGAAAATTTTATTCGTAGAAATCGTATTGTGGCCGGTATTTCCGAAGCAACTATCGTTATTGAATCGGCAGAAAAAGGAGGTTCCCTCATTACAGCCAACATGGCTAATGACTACAACAGGGATGTTTTTGCATTTCCGGGAAAAGCATCGGACAAATACAGTCAGGGATGCAACAACCTGATTAAATCTCAAAAAGCACAACTGCTGACTTCAGCGGCAGATTTGATTTATATACTTAACTGGGATTTGGAAACGCAGAAAACCAGTGTGCAGAAACGCTTATTCATAGAATTGGATAAGGAGGAGCAAACGGTTTATAATTATTTGCAGGCAAAAGAGAAAGAATTGATGGACGTTATTGCTTTAGAATGCAATTTCCCTGTTCACAAAATATCTTCCCTGCTTTTAAATATGGAACTAAAAGGAGTGGTACGGCCGTTGCCGGGCAAATTGTTTGAAGTTATTTAAAAATGTATAGTTGCCAAGTATAGAGTTACTGGTAGTTCAGTTTTGCAAAAAAATGTTTATAAATTGGATTTAAATAACTGTCTTTCGAATCTTAATTAGTTAATATTGTTGATTACAAATAGTTAAATATGGAAAGCCCGAAAAAGAAAAGGTCTAGAATTTTAGATAAAAAGCCGCCTGTTGCAGTAGAAAATATAAAAAGATATTCTCCAAACTCTTGTACAGCAACAGGTAGGCAGTTTCATCAAACTAAAATCGATATAGATGTAGAACTTTGGTTTGAAAAGCATTGTAATGAAAGACAAATCGAGAGAGGTTTAGAATCAGACACACTACAGAAACTTACGGTTAGGTGTATTAATCACATTTTTTATTATCAATTAAGATATCCAAACATATTGCTTGTACAATACCCTGAAAATAGGGGTGTCAAATACAGATTTATTTTACAGGAAAGAAATGAAAATGGAGAGATGTTAAATTTAGCTACCGAAATCCATTATGTTGATATTGGGATATACGAGATAACCTTAGTGACAGCAATGATTGAGGAAAACTTTAAAGTGTTCGATAACCAATTGGTCATACGGGTTGATGGTGAAAGTTCTCAGTTATTTAGATGCACTAACAAAAAACTTGTTGAGATAGCAAATTACGGGCTATAGTAAATATCTATTGTAGAGTTGTTTATCATTGAAAAATAGAATCAAAAAACAACTCGTAGTCTATTGTGTTACTTTAACTTTGTATAAGAATCATAAGACAGGGTAGAAATAAATCTGAACGGCCGAAAGGCAGGGTTTAAAGTTATCTGAACGGTCTTAAATATAGAAGCCCCATAATTGGGGCTTTTTTATTATCAAATAATTTTATGATAAAAAGTGATATAGTTGCTTTAAAAATAAAGCCCCGACTGAGCGGGGCTTTGATTAATATCCTAATTTTTTTCTGACTCTTTCCAGAACCCTGTCTGCAACAGCTCTTGCCTTTTCAGCGCCTTGTTGCAGTGCTTTGTCCACTTCTTCCAGATTGTTCATATAGTAGTTGTATTTTTCTCTTTCTACTTTAAATCTTTCCAAAATAAGCTCGAACAGGGCTTGTTTGGCATGGCCCCAGCCAAAATCACGATTTACGTTTTTATATTTTTCGGTCATGGCCGCCAGTTGTTCTTCATTGGCAATCAGTTTATAAATAGCAAAAATTTTACAGTTCTCGGTGTCTTTCGGAGCTTCCAAAGGAGTGCTGTCGGTTTCGATAGACATGACCTGTTTACGCAACGATTTATCATCTAAAAAAATATTGATGATATTGTTGGCTGATTTGCTCATCTTTCCACCATTTGTTCCCGGAACATACTTTGTCTCTTCCTGAAGATACGAATCAGGAATTACGAAAGTTTCTCCCATCTGATGGTTAAAACGGGAAGCAACATCACGTGTAATTTCAATATGCTGCAATTGGTCTTTTCCAACAGGAACGAATTCAGCATCATACAAAAGAATGTCTGCTGCCATAAGCATCGGATAGGTAAACAACCCGGCATTAACGTCATCCAATCGGTCAGCCTTATCTTTGAAAGAATGGGCCAACGTTAGTCGCTGGTAGGGGAAAAAACAGCTCAGATACCATGAAAGTTCTGTTGTTTGAGGAACATCAGACTGGCGATAAAAAGTAACTCTGTTAACATCAACTCCACAGGCAAGCCACGTTGCAGCAGTACTGTACGTGTTATGACGTAATGTTTCTCCATTTTTAATCTGCGTAATTGAGTGCAAATCGGCAATGAAAAGAAAAGTTTCGTTTTCCGGCTTGTTTGATAATTCGATGGCCGGAAGAAGCGCACCAAGCAAATTTCCTAAATGCGGCGTTCCGGTACTTTGAATACCTGTGAGTATTTTTGACATAATAACTTAATTTTTGCAAAGGTAAATGTTTTGGCAAAATGTAAGGTTTGAATTCTTACATTTGGGAGACAAAATTTGAAAACCAGGTTTTGCCCTCATAAATAATTCTGATACACCACCTGCATGCGTATTTTTAAAATAGTTTTTTGGATTCTTTGGAGGATATGGTTCTATATTCTGATGGGTCTTCCTATCATTATTATGCTGCCTTTTTTGCTTATTTCTATCTCAAAAGAGAAATGGTATCCCTACTTTTTTGTCATGGCCAGAATTTGGGCTAAAATAATCCTTTTCGGAATGGGCTTCCATTATAAGGTTGAACGTGAACAGGAACTGGAAGAAGGAAAAAGTTATATGCTGGTGGCCAATCATACTTCCATGACGGATATTATGTTAATGCTTGCCCTGGTACGCAATCCGTTTGTTTTTGTCGGAAAGAAAGAACTGGTTAAGATTCCGTTATTTGGTTTCTTTTACAAAAGAACCTGTATTTTGGTTGACAGAAGCAGTTCCAAAAGCAGGATGGAGGTTTTCAACCGTGCCCAAAAACGATTGGCACAGGGACTTAGTATTTGTATTTTCCCGGAAGGAGGCGTTCCGGATGATGAGTCGGTTCTTTTGGATGAATTCAAAGACGGAGCTTTTCGTTTGGCGCTAGAGCACCAGATACCAATTGTTCCTATGACTTTTGCAGATAATAAAAAACGATTCTCCTATACTTTTTTGAGTGGAAGCCCAGGCCTCATGCGAGCCAAAATTCATCGTTTTGTGGAAACAAAAGGCCACAATGCAGATAAGAAGGAAATCAAGCAGATAAAAGAATTAGTAAGGGAAATCATTTACAAACAACTCTTGAAATTCAGTAACAAAAAAAGCGCCTAACCACGACGCTTTTTTTTGTCATTAACGTATTTAATGACGAACCTAACTAAACTATAAAACCAACTATCTAAAAGTTAAAGCTGATTCCGGAATATAAGCCTATGAAATAAGGCTTAAATCCACCAGCATTTTCACTGAATGTATTAATCTGATACTTTAATTTTGGCTCAACATTCGCTTCGAATGATTTCCAAAACTTGTATTTGAATCCGATTCCGATATTGGAAGTAAAAGAAACGTCATTTAAATTTGATGCTTTTCCAATTGAGGTAGACATACCCGGAGATACTACGGATAGGCTGTTTTCATTTAAGAATAACGTGCTCATACCACCAATTAAAGAGATACCAAATTTATCATCCAGAATCTTATACGAAAGCTCAACCGGAACTTCCACATAACCCATAGTCTGATTTAACGAGCCAGCCTTTTTGCCCGGAACATTATCAAACGATACCGTATTGGCAGCTGTATTATCTTCAACAATTACCGTGACATTTCTGCTTTCCTGAATGTTGCTTGGCGAAAACACTTCGCCATTAGCAACAGCATCCGATAAGCCGGCATAATAAACAATATTATTTGTATTATAACCTAAAGTCAGTTTGTTCACACCTCCGCGGATAGACCATTTTTTGTTTATTGCATAATTAACACCAACACCATAGCTCAGATTTTTCTCATAGCTTTTGCTGTTATCTGCAAACTGCTGGTTAATTGGTGAGCCTTTGGAAGCAGAACTAAAATAAATAGGGGCTACGTTTGACGTAATCTGCCACCTATTTACCTTAGTTTCTGTGACCGCTTGTTGTTTTTTTTCTTTTTCTTTTAGCAATTCTTCCAGCGGATTAGGCTCGGCAGTAGCAACAGCTGCCGAATCTTTTTTTTGTTTCTCGAATGCTTTGGTGTCAAAAGCGATTCGGGAATTATTATTTTTCTCTTTGTCAGACTGTTTGTTGCGTTCTGAAACCTTGTCGTTTTTTTGCAAAAGGTCATTTGATTTTTTTTCAGAAACGGCCAATTGTTTTTCTCCTTCGTTTCGATTTTCCGGAATTGAAATTTTACTTGAATTCTGGTTTACAATTGATTTTGCCTGATTTTTTTCTTTATTTCCGGAATCTGCAATGCCAGCTTTGTTAAAAACATCTTCCTGGTTTTTACCGTTGAATTTGTTTTGGTTGGCATTTTCCTGACGGTTATGTTGTTGAGCAGGCCCTTGGCTGGCAAGTCCGGATTCTGTTTTCGTTTTTTGATTTGTAATAACAGGAAGATTTTTGTCGGCTGTATTTTTTAGGCGTTCCCGGTCAGTATTATCCTGACTGGTGATAGCCGTGTTTTTGGCCTTATTCTTTCCTGAAATAATTGACTTGTTCAGTTGGTCCTGCTCTGGATTTTCAGAATTTTTATGTTGTTGTGTTGGGTTGTTTTTTTCTAAATCAGTATTCTCAGTTTCAGTAACGGCATTTTCATTTTCAGTAACGACCTCCTTGCTTTTGATTGGACTTTGCATTGGTGTCAAATCTTTTGAACGGTCAACGTCCGTAGCATTTTGGTCAACAACTCCGTTATCAGTATCTGTTTTTATTGGGCTGTTTATGATTCCGTCGCCTATCATGAATCCGATAAGCAATATAGCCGCAACTCCCGAAAGCTTAAACCATAATGGAATAACCCTTCTTTTTTTCTTCTCTTTGAGCTTTGCTTCGATATTGTCCCAAACTTCAGGTGAAGGTATTGCTTCAAAGTCTTTGAACTTCTCTTGGAAAAGCCGTTCTATATTTTTTTTCTCACTCATTTTGCTGCTGTATAATTTCCGTTTCCGGCCTGAGCTTCTATTTTTTCTTTTAAAATCATCTTTGCGCGTGCAAGATTAGATTTTGTTGTTCCGGTTGTAATATCAAGCATTTCGGCAATTTCTTTGTGTGAATAGCCGTCCATAACATAAAGGTTAAAAACCAATCGGTATCTGTCAGGCAGTTCCTGTATAATTTTCATCAAAAATTCAAGAGAAACATTTTCATCATCAATCTCGACTTCTGCTTCGTCAGGAATAGTGTCATTGACGATTTCAAAAACGGAGTTCCCTCTGTATTTTTGGAGGATATTGTTAACCATTACTCTTTTTGCCCAACCTTCAAAAGACCCTTTGAAATTGAATTGGTTTATCTTGTTGAAAATAATAAGGAATCCGTCCTGAAGATTATCTTCGGCTTCTACATAATTCCGCGAATACTTCAAGCAAACACTGAACAATTTGGGTGATAATAGCTTATATAATTGTTCTTGAGCTTTGGTATCATGATCTCTGCAACCGTATATGAGTTGTTCTAAACTCAAAAGTTTTTCTTTATAAATTAAAAATTATTCTGGTACTACCGGTATTTCATATTCCAGAAAAAGATTTTGCCCGTATTGGTCTTTTCCTTTATAAAATTTAAAAATATATGTATTCTCGTTTGTAGGCATAAAATCAAATGTAGCTTCTACTGGCTCTTCATTCAATTCTGTACAATTACTGGCATTGAGTACGCCTGTTTGTACTGCTATTGTTCTGACATTTAAATTTTTTTCGTAATAGAACCCTTCGAAAAAATGACAGCTGGTAGGTCTTTTATAATATACTTTTATAGTATACGTTCTTCCAATCACAAAACTTTGAGGAAATACCGCACTTTCTGTAGGAATCAGCTCAAAATGGTAACTAACAGTATTATCATCATTTAATTCGCAGGAACTAAATGCACCGATTGTTATGACTGCTAAAAATAAAATCGAAATTAATTTTTTCATTCTCTGTATTCTGTTATGCTTTATTGTTTAGATGTGTATATAGGCCGAAGGTTGCGTTAGGATATAAAAAAAACCCGAAAATTTTCGGGTTTTTTTAATTAATCATTATTTTCTTTAATCAGCGATTTGATTTTTTGTTCTAATTCTTCCGCTAATTCAGGATTGTCCTTAATCAGGGATTTTACGGCATCTCTACCTTGTCCCAGTTTGGTATCGCCATAACTAAACCACGAACCGGACTTTTTCACAACTTCAAATTCTACTGCCAAATCAAGGATTTCTCCTGTTTTTGAAACGCCTTCGCCATACATGATGTCAAATTCTGCTGTTTTGAATGGAGGAGCAACCTTATTCTTTACTACTTTGACTTTCGTTCTGTTACCAATTACATTTTCACCTTCTTTAATTTGAGAAGATCTTCTGATGTCAAGACGAACAGATGCATAGAATTTAAGTGCGTTACCACCCGTTGTTGTTTCAGGGTTTCCGAACATTACCCCAATTTTTTCACGAAGCTGGTTAATAAAGAAAACGGTACAATTTGTTTTGCTGATAGTTCCGGTCAATTTTCTCAATGCCTGTGACATTAATCGGGCGTGAAGACCCATTTTTGAATCACCCATTTCGCCTTCAATCTCACTTTTTGGAGTCAATGCGGCAACAGAGTCAATTACTACAATGTCAATAGCACCGGAGCGGATCAGGTTTTCTGCAATTTCCAGAGCCTGTTCACCATTGTCAGGCTGTGAAATAATCAGGTTTTCGATATCAACACCCAGTTTTTCTGCATAATTTCTGTCAAAAGCGTGTTCTGCATCAATAAAAGCAGCAATACCACCTGCTTTTTGAGCTTCGGCAATAGCATGCAATGTCAGGGTTGTTTTACCGGAAGATTCAGGACCATAAATCTCAATGATTCTTCCTTTAGGATATCCGTTAACTCCAAGAGCCAAATCCAATCCTAAAGACCCGGAAGGAATCGTTTCTACCTCTTCAACTGCCTGGTCACCAAGCTTCATTACGGTTCCTTTTCCGTAAGTTTTATCTAATTTGTCAAGCGTTAACTGTAACGCTTTTAATTTGGCTTCTTTCTCTGAACTCATTTTTCTTCCATTTATAATTGGCACTTATTTTTCGTAAAAATAGTTCTTTTTTTCTACGTGGCAAGAGTTATTTTTTGTTAGAAATTTGCTGTTTTTCGATTAAAATAAACAAAAATATAATTAGTACTTTTGCGGGGAATTATAACAATTATGGAAAAACTAATTTCATATCCGATTTCTGTTGTATACTATCTGATTTTCGGGCTTATTTTGGTGATTTTTCATCCCATCCAATGGCTGTGCTTTAACCTTTTTGGATACCAGGCACATAAAAAAAGTGTCGATTATCTGAATTTATGTTTGCTTAGGGCAACCCATCTTTTGGGAACAACCTATAAAGTGGAAGGAAGGGAATTGGTACCTAAAGGAGTTCCGGTAATTTTTGTTGCCAACCACCAAAGCATGTATGACATTGTTGCCATAATCTGGTTTTTCAGGAAATCGCATCCGAAATTTGTAAGCAAAAAAGAATTAGGCAAGGGAATTCCAAGTGTTTCTTATAATTTAAGGCATGGAGGCTCTGTATTAATCGACAGAAAAGATCCGAAACAGGCATTGCCTGTCATTAAAGGATTGGGAGAGTATATTGAAAAGCACAATCGGGCAGCAGTAATTTTTCCGGAAGGAACAAGAAGCAAAACCGGAAAACCGAAAGAATTTGCACAGACAGGATTGAAAATTCTATGCAAAAATGCACCTTCGGCAGTAGTAGTCCCAATAACCATAAACAACTCTTGGAAAATTGTTAAATATGGCTTTTTTCCTGTAGGTTTAGGAAATCGCCTTACCTTTACTGCTCATAAGCCAATTGCTGTGGCAGAAGTACCTTTTGATGAGTTGATGAAAGAAACAGAAAAGGCAGTAGTTGACGGAATAAAAAATTAAAATATGTCTGTAAAAAACATTCGTCTAGAAGTAATGCAGTTTCTAGAGAAAAATATTGATGCATTTGTTGACCAGTATTTGATTCCTGTGGAGGATATATGGCAGCCTTCTGACCTTTTGCCTGATTCCCGAAGCGAAACTTTTTTTGAAGACGTAAAAGAATTAAGAGAAATAGCAAAAGAACTACCGTATGATTTTTGGGTGGTTTTAGTTGGCGATACTATTACAGAAGAAGCACTTCCAACTTATGAATCCTGGTTGATGGATGTGGAAGGCGTAAATCAGGTTGATGAAGGCGGCAATGGCTGGTCAAAATGGGTAAGAAGCTGGACAGGGGAAGAAAACCGTCATGGTGATTTGCTAAATAAATACCTTTACCTTTCTGGACGTGTCAACATGCGTGAAATTGAAATGACGACACAGCATTTGATTAATGACGGATTTGATATCGGTACCGGAAGAGACCCTTATAAAAATTTTGTTTATACCAGTTTCCAGGAATTGGCAACCTATGTTTCGCACAACAGGGTTTCACAAATAGCGAAGAAGTTTGGAGATAAAAAACTTTCCAAATTATGTAAACTGATAGCAGGTGATGAAATGCGCCACCACCATGCCTATTCAGAATTTGTACACAGGATTTTTCAGGTAGACCCAAGCGAAATGATGTTGGCTTTCCAATACATGATGAAACAAAAGATTGTCATGCCGGCTCATTTTTTAAGAGAATCAGGTGAAAAGATAAGCACCGCTTTTGAACTTTTTTCAGATTCGGCACAAAGAATTGGCGTATATACGGCAACCGATTATATTGACATTATGCAAAAACTGATTGACAAATGGGATATCAGCAAAATTACAGGATTGACAGACGAGGCAGAAAAAGCCAGAGATTTCCTGATGAAGCTTCCGGCAAGAATGGCAAAGATTTCAGAACGATTGGTCATTCCTGCAGAATCGCATATTTTTAAATGGGTTGAACCTGCAACATTAAGATAATAAACCAAATCCTTTCTTTACAGAGAGGATTTTTTTTCTCACACAACTATGGATAAAATACTAATAGAAAAGACAATTGCTTTTGTAAAAGAAAAACTTAAAGATGCCGAAGGCGGCCATGATTGGTTCCACATTGAAAGAGTGTACAACAATGCCATGAACATTGCCAAAGATGAAAACTGTAATATCACAATCGTGGCTTTGGGAGCTTTGCTACACGACATAGCCGATAGCAAATTTCACGGCGGAGATGAAACAATCGGGCCTAAACTGGCCTGGGAGTTTTTAGAATCTCAGAATGTTCCGGAAGAAACAATAATTCATGTAGTAAACATCATCGAGAATATCTCTTTTAAGGGAGGTAATTTCGAGCGTAAATTTTCTTCAACAGAATTAGACGTTGTTCAGGATGCTGACCGTTTGGATGCCATTGGAGCGATAGGAATTGCCAGGGTATTTAATTATGGCGGATTTAAAAACAGGGCGCTGTATGACCCAACAATCACACCCAACATGAACATGAGTAAGGAAGAATATAAAAGTGCCGTTTCGCCTACAATCAACCATTTTTATGAAAAGCTATTGTTGCTGAAAGACAGGATGAATACGCAGGCAGGAAAACAAATAGCTGAAGAAAGACATACCTATATGGAAAAGTTCTTAGAACAGTTTTTTGCGGAATGTGAAGGGAAGAGATAACTAATTATTAAACTGAAATAGCTAATAAAAGGTTGTATGTCAGTTTATAATATCATATTTTATCTCAAAAGTTTCAGCAGAAAAAGCGTTTGAGTTAAAATCAAAATATTTTTTTTCTAAAATGAGCTTGTAACTGGAATCATTTAATTTTGAGAATAAAATTATCTTATTCTCATTATCAATTATTTGGTTTTCCAGACTTGTTTGTCTGCGATTCATATTTATTGTAAATCCATTCTTTGAGAATTCAACATACCCATTTGGACAGCATAGATAATCGAAGAAAATATTTTGTTTAGGTAAATAAAAAGAGAGTAGAGATGAATTGTTATTTGCTTTGATTTGCAAATCATAAGTGTTATTAAAATAATTTGAAAACTCTAATAACATGTTTGAATTAATTACATTATCATTATTTAAGTCGATTGAGTTTTCAGGAATAATAAATTCAGTTATTCTGAAGTAGGTGTCTTTTTTTGTACCACCTACAATTTCAGCGTCATTTTCACAGGAGCAAAGTGTTATAATATACAGTAAAGTAAAAACAATTTTTTTCATAATGTTTAATTTAATGACAGGGCATAATTGCCCTGCCATAATTAATCTATTGTACTTTTTTTGGTTCAATACTGAATTTACAATACCCTAAACCTGTAGTATAGTCACGAGTTAACCACATATTCCCAAACAAAGGTAAATTTGCTTGCCCTATAATAATTTTATCGGCAAAATTTACGATTGCTTCACCAAGAAAATCATTTCCTTGAGTAAATGTTTTTTGGACAGTATGAGTTTGAATTGTTTCTAAACTCATCCCAAACTTTAAACCTATTTTTGTGTTTACGCCGAAAGCAGCATCAATGCCAAAATTAGTTGCAAATTTTACGGTTCTTGTATCAGTTATTACAGATGTAGTTGGTAGATCGACTTCTTCTATTTCAATCTTTATTGATGAAGCATATTCATCTAAATTCCAGTTAATTAAAGGAATATCCACTATAATAGTTTGATTGGAAATATTTTTCAGTCTGTAGTAAGTTTTTTCCCAAAACAGAGTTCCTCTAGTATAGGTATCATATTCAAGAAAAAACAATTGGTCAGGTGAAACAGTAAAACCATTAATTAATTCGTTACCAACACCATTTTTAGCATTTATTATAGTTCTAACTTTGAACTCATAAAAACCGCCAGTCCAATGACTTGAATTTATTCTGTGGTTATTTCTGTAGGTTGGATCATCAGTTTGATCTGAGATTTTATTATATGCGATTGTAGGATCTCCCGTCATACTAAAACTTCTTAAGTGCTCTTTAAAATCATAAATAAATGGGCCATTTGGAGATGATGGTTGAATTTTATAATAAATAAAATCTCTTTGCCACCCATTCAAGTTTGGATTTTGCTGGTCATAAATGTTATAAGCACTTATTAAGGCTGGATCTAGTTTTTTTACTAACCTTGCTGAAATATTTCTTTTGTCCTCATTATTAAAAGAGTCTGTCCAAAATTTTATTATGATTCCATCTTTTTCAAAAACAGTTTTAGTTTTTAAATCTCTTATGTTTGGATTTTCTAAATTAGAAACTACTCTTTCGTTGTTTTTAACTACAATAACTGGAAACCCAGGTATGACGTCATTTGGCATCATTTCTAAATTTAAATCAGGAGTAATTAAAGGCACTTGATTGGTATAATTTGTTCTTATGGCAACCGCTGGAATTTCTGATTGAGTATTCCATTTTTTTGCAGAAAATGATTCCAAAGGGAGTTCAGGAACTAATAAGGTTAATGTAGGTTCAATTCGTAATAAATTTGACAATTGGAAATTACTATCTGCATTTTGATTTATTGTTTGCTCCAATGTCATGCCGTTTTCTAACGTATAATCTTTAATAGTATAAACTAAAACCTCATAATCTTTATTGAACATTTTAAGGGTTTCATCCTTTATTATCTCTCTTAGGCCGGGACTTTCCTTTATACTTTTCATTAAGCTAAATGCAAATTTTTCTTTCAAAATGCTTTTCTCATCTTTTGGAGAAATTTTATCAAGCTCTTGGACGGTTTTATTTTCTGTAAAATCTTCCTCAGTACTGCAGGAACTTAAAGTAAGTATAGAAATTACAAAAGCTAACTTTTTTGATTCTCTTTTCATCTTTGATACAAAAGTCTTTGCATCGAATGATATTAATTTCGAGGACAACAAATTTTTCATAAAATAATTTTAAATGGTTGATACTTAACAAACATAAAGTTTATTTCTTACGAAAAGTTTATTTGTCAGTTCTAAATTAGAACTTATGCGAATAGGAAATTATAAGAATATTTCTTTTGTTGATGTTATTTTTTTGTATAATATTGATTTTAAACATCGATACAGATAAATTTATAAGCAGAAAAAAAATGATAGAGAAAGTATTAAATAGGATTAAGCTAGAAAGATTTAAAAATGGTTTTTCGCAAGAATTTGTAGCTAATGAATTAAAAATTTCTCAGAGTTTTTACTCCAGAGTAGAATCGGGGAAAAACAGTTTAACGTTAGATTTGTTATTAAAGCTGGCAGCTTTATTTGGAATTCCGCCTGAAGAATTATTAAAATAAAAAAGGCCGGATTCAACCCCGACCTTTTTATTCATTATAAACTGATTTTCAACAATTGCTTATCCTTTCCTTTTTTTCCTAAAAAGAATACAGATTCCTTGCTTACTATTCCTTGTGAGACCATAAAAGGAACTTCGTTACTTTCATTATTTAAAACCTCCTGAAAGTCGAAATCACCATTTTTATTGATTCGGATAATATTCAAATTTGACTTGTTTTTTCTGACATGTTTAAATAAGATTCGATCATTACTTAATTTTTTGATTTTTTCACTGGCATTGATGAAAAAATAAGTATCGTCATTTTTGATTGTTGAAGTGTATGAGATATAAGCATCAGTATCTGTAGTGAATTGGGACTTGTTAATGTTTCTTGCCCAAACTAATTCTCCGTCAGTATTAATTTTTGCGCTGACGATATCGTCATAATTAAAAAAAGTTTGATTGTTATTTGAAGAAACATAAAATTCTTCTGCATTGAAAATAATATCATTATTCTTTGTGATATGGATTTTCTTGAAAATGAGATTTTTTAACTCTTTATCTTTTTCTTCACCATATTTGTCAATCATAAATTGTTGGCTAAATGGATTAAACTTGGATTTTCGGATGGCCAATGAAACAGGATCCAGTTCAAAATAACTAATCCCTTTAAAATGGTTGTCATTTTGGTCAGAATAGAATCCTATACACGTAATTTTATCTGGAGAGGCTATTGTTGTCATGCTTCCTGAAAAATGTTCTTCGGTGTCAAAAACCTGAGTTTTTTGTCCTTCAAAAGAAAATCGTGTCAATTCATATTGGTACTTGCCCCCTGTTTTTTTGTTTTTCTTTTCATCGGCATAAACTTTTCCTAATAGATAAAGCGCATTTCCATCTTTTGAAACATCTACATTTTCATAGCGGAACTTTTTGTCCTTAATTTCTCTTACGAAAATGTGTTCAAATTTTTTGTTTAAGTTTTTATCAAAAAGGTACAGTTTTAAAGCTTCTGACTTTTCAGTTTTCATATCGATTGTGATTGCAAAAGCCGTTCGATCTTCATTTACAATCATTGAAACACCTGATTCATTCCCTGGCTCTTCATAAATTTTGGTGTCTTGCGAATAGAAGGTCTGATTCATAAAGAAATTTCCATATTGCTTGATTTCTTCACGAGACAACCTAAAGAGTTCTTTTTTGGATGTTTTCGAATTGTTAAAATCAACAATATAGGCTGAACAGATATAGGCTTTTTCATTAATATTGTAAAACATGTCAACAAACTGAATGTCTTTATCGCCTTTTATAATTCCTAAAACGGTTCCGTATTTTTCAAAATTGGCATATTTTAAAGGTTGTTCGTATTCCTTTACCAGTTTTAAGTTTGAGTCGTATTCTTCAATATAATAACCTCTTCCGGATGATAATCCACCGCTTACATAGGAACGGATAATTAAAATACCGCCATTTTCTGCCTCTTCAGCAAAAACTATATTGGACTCCTTGAATTCGTCTTTGAAAATTTCACTTTTTAAAACCTTAAAAGGAATATCCTGTGCTTTAGCGGAAATTGCAAAAGCAGAAATAAAAAGAAATTGTAAAAATAGTTTCATGTGTGGGGATTTTGCAACGAATATAAATAAAAAACCCCATCATTTCGATGGGGTCTTATTGAATTTATTTTCCTGTAAAAGAAGGTTTCCTTTTTTCTAAGAAAGCACCCGTGCCCTCTTTAAAATCTTCTGTTCCAAAAGCATCGCCAAAGTTTTTGATTTCTACAGCATAACCGTCCACACCGTCTTTAAAGTTGGCATTGATAGCCTCAATAGCTTTCCCGATAGCTACCGGAGAATTTTTCATGATTTTTTGTGCAATGTTATTTGCCAGTTCCAGTAATTCTGATTGCGGCACGACATGGTTTACCAAGCCGGCTGTTTTGGCTTCTTCTGCGGTTAACATTCCGGCAGTCATGATAAGTTCCATCGCCTTTCCCTTTCCAACCAGTTGAGGTAGTCTTTGTGTTCCGCCATAACCCGGAATTACACCTAGAGAAACTTCCGGGAGTCCCATTTTTGCATTGTCTGAAGCGATTCTGAAGTGGCATGACATGGCCAGTTCCAATCCGCCACCAAGTGCAAATCCATTTACTGCTGCAATAACGGGCGTTTTTAAATTTTCTACAAAATCAAATAAGGTAGCTTGTCCTTTTGCAGCCAGTTCCGCACCTTCTGAAACCGAAAAATTGGCGAATTCAGAAATATCAGCACCGGCAACAAAAGCCTTGTCACCACTTCCGGTCAATAGGATTACGCGAATAGAATGGTCTTTGTCGAACGCATCAAAAGCTGAATGAAGTTCTTCAATCGTAGCTTTATTTAAAGCATTTAATTTTGTTGGTCTGTTAATGGTTATCGTAGCAATGCCATTTTCAGAAGCTGCCAGAATATTTTCGTAATTCATGATTTATAAATTTATGGTTGTTTTGTTTTTGTCGAAATTACATTTTAATTATAGGAAGGTAGACATTAAAAATGGTTCCTTTTCCGGATGCAGTTTCAAAAGTAATAGTTCCGTTATAATTTTCAATAATATTTTTGATGATTCCCAATCCCAATCCCATGCCGCTGTTTTTTGTGGTAAACTTGGGCTCGAAAATTCGGTTGAGGTTGTCTGTTTCTATTCCGGTTCCGTTATCCTGTACGCTGATTAAAACCTGTTCTCCTTCTTTTTTGACAGAAACAATTACCGATTTTTTGAGCTGATGTTCCGGAATAGCCTGAATGGCATTTTTGACCAGATTTGTTACGATACGGATAAGCTGGGTGCGATCCATAATGGTAATAACTTCTTTCTCATCGCTTCGGAATTCGATATAATCTTCATTGAAAATATCCAGTGTAAGCTGTACTACATCTACCACATTCAGGGTTTCGTTTTGCTGTGCAGGCATCGAGGCAAAATTTGAGAAAGCCGAAGCTACAGAACTCATGGTGTCAATTTGCTGGATTAGCGTATTGGAATAATCCGACATTTTTTGTTTTACTTCCGGGTCATTCGGGTCAAATTTTCTTTGGAAACTCTGTACGGTCAAACGCATAGGAGTCAAAGGATTTTTGATTTCGTGCGCTACCTGTTTTGCCATTTCACGCCAAGCCTGTTCTCTTTCACTTTGCGCTAATTTCGAGGCACTTTCTTCCAGTTCTTCTACCATGGAGTTGTAGGCATGGACCAGCAAGGCAATTTCCTTACTGCTTTCTTCGAGTTCAATCTTCTCGTTTTTCTGATTGAATCGGGTTTCTGTGATTTTATCGGTAATCGATTTCAAAAACTTTGTAATATAACTCGAAAGGAAATAAGCCAGCACAAACGCTATAATCAACATGATGGAATAGACCTGCCCAAGACTGATTAGGAAATTCCGAAGTTCTCTTTCATAAAAACCATCATCGGGAATATACGGAAGATTCAAAATTCCCAATGGCTTGAATTTGGTGTCCTTGATTTGCGTGTAGGAAGAACGGAATTTTTTTCCTTCGATACTTTGGACATCTACATATCGTTTGTCCATAGAAGACTGTACCAATTTCAAAATATAATTTGGAATAGGCGGCAAAATGGTATCCACCGTAAAGGAAGCCTTGGAAGATTTGAGCAGTTTTCCGTCCAGACTATAAATATTGATAGCCAAACTATGGATATCCGCCAGTTTATAAATCTCGTCTTTAAAAATAAGCGGCAGATTTTCCGTAGTCAACGGATAGGTAGTCGTGTTAAGTATGTAATTAATGTGTTCTTTAACAGCCGTTTCTCTGCGCTCCAGACGTTCTTCGTGATATTCTTTTGCTGCGGTCTTGAATTGGTAAACGGAAAGTGAAGCCATCAAAATGGACGAAATCAGGGTCAGGAAAATCATCGAAAGGAAGATTCTGACACGAAGTGATAAGCGTTTTATTTTGATAGGTTTCAGCATTAAGACTGGTTTCTTTCCCGTATTCTTTTATAAAATTTGAAGCCGAACATAATCAGTATAGAAAACAGGAAAATCCCCACGACTCCATAAATCCAATTGACGGCATTCTTCAAAATTACCAAAAAAACTACTGCAAAAAGTATGATTGTAGCACCTTCATTCCAAAGACGCATAAAATTAGAAGTGTGTTTTACCTCGTCATTTTGCAACTGTTTAAATATCTGATGGCATTTCAAATGGTACAGATACAAAGCAAAAACAAAGCCAAGTTTGACATGCATCCAGGATTGTTGCAGCCAAAAATTTCCCTGTGGTGTAAAAAACAGCATCCAGAATGCAAAAATACTGGCTAATACTGCCGATGGCCATGTGATGATATACCACAGGCGGTAGGTCATTATTTTATACTGTTTTTGCAGGATTTCCTTTTCAGGAGATTCTTTTTGCGAAGCTTCAATTTGGTACACAAACAAGCGGACGATATAAAACAATCCCGCAAACCAGGTGATTACAAAAATCAGGTGCAGGGATTTTAAGTATTCATAATAGTTTTCCATCGATACTCGGAATGTAAAAAAATTATCAGATTGTTGCTTTTTCTGAAGCCCAATCTTCAATCCAATTGTTTACGGTTTCTACCCAATTGTCATCATCATTCAGACATGGGATAGCCAAAAATTCTTCTCCACCGTTTTCTACAAAATCTTCGTTGGCACGCATTGCGATTTCTTCCAAAGTCTCCAAACAGTCGGTTACAAAGGCAGGTGTTACCACAGCAATCTTTTTGATTCCTTTGGCCGGCATATTGTTGATTTCAATATCAGTATAAGGTTCAAGCCATTTGTCTCCGGCAAGTCGGGATTGGAAAGTCAGGCAATATTTTTCTTTAGGAATATTGAGCTGTTCCACGACAAGTTTTGTGGTTTCGTAGCATTGATGGCGGTAGCAAAAAGCATGTGCTGCTGAAGGAGTGACACAACATGAGCCATCTATTTTACAGTGTGATTTTGTGACGTCAGTTTTTCGGATGTGGCGTTCCGGAATTCCATGATATGAAAATACGAGCATGTCATAATCAAACCCTTCCAGATGCTTCTTCATTAAATCTGCAAGATTTTTTATATAGTCCGGTTTATTATAGAAAGCAGGAACATCGGTAAATTTCATATGTGGGAATTTCTTCTTTCTGATTTCTTCTGCCAATACCAAAATAGTCAGTGTTGAAGCCATTGCATATTGCGGATATAATGGGAAAAGCAATACCTCGGTAACGCCTTGTTCATGAAGTTCCTGAAGTCCTTTTTCAATTGTCATTTCGCCATAACGCATAGCCAGGGCAACCGGAATCGTTGCTTTAGCCTGTACTTTTTTATGCATTCTTTCGGAAAGTACCATTAATGGAGAGCCTTCCTCCCACCAGATTTTTTTGTAAGCATGGGCTGATTCTTCCGGACGTTTTCTTAAGATAATGCCTCGCACTAATAAAGCTCTTAATAAATAAGGAACGTCGATGACGTATTTGTCCATTAAAAATTCATCAAGATAGGGTTTTACGTCTTTGGGATCGGGGCTTTTTGGAGAGCCAAGGTTTACTAATAATACGCCTTTCATTTGTTTGTTTTTATTCCTTTAATCAGGGGTTACGGATTGCACTTAGTTAGTTACGGCAATCGACATTAAATATTTTTTTGGAGTGGTTCCGAATTTTTTCTTGAATGCGGCAATAAAGTGGCTGGCTGTGCTGTAGCCTATTTTTAATCCGACTTCATTTACATTATACGAACCGCTGTCTAATAATTTTCGGGCAAATTCCATTTTATAATCAAAAAGAAAACTGTAAACACTGTCGCCATAAATCTGTTTGAAGCCCATTTTTAGCTTTTTCAGGTTGATTCCTACCTGGTCAGCAAGTTCCTGCAATCCCGGTGGCTCGGCCATGTTGGCAATCACAATATCTTTCGCCTTTCGGATTTTGAGAACGTTTTCTTCATCAACTAAAAACGGACATTGTTCTGCATTCGGGTCTTCGTTCCTGTTGAAATAAAGACTTAATAACTCATAAGCCTTACCTTTAAAGTAGAGGTTTTTTATGGACGGATGCAGGTTGAAGTTGAATAGCTGGTTCAATACGATTGACATGGACGGACTGATAGGTTCGTCTTTATAGTATTTCTTGTCTTTGTTTTCTTCACTTAAAAAAGGGATGTAGTCTGCTTCCGAAGAAAACAGGCCATGGAATTTTTTGATGGAAATCAATACGGAAATAGCCCAGGAATGAGGAGCAATTTCTAAATGTACAGGAAGTTCTTTTTGAGGGTTGTAAAGAAATAAAGAAAGGTCTTCTCTAAGGTCTAAAGCATAACGCCCCTGATTAAAAATAAACTTCGCCCGTCCTTTGATACCAAAATGGAACTGTATGAGGTCAACATTTACCTCGCGTTCAAAGTGCGAAGTTTCGTCGCTGTCATTTTGAATCCGGATGATGATAAAATCATCTTCGATTTTGATTTCTTCGGCTGAACTCATAGCGGTATTTTTTATCGTAATAATTTTGAAACCGGAAAGATTTTTATTTAGAATGGTTCTAAACAAAAAAGCTGTCAAATGCTGATTTCACTGCAAATTTATAGTTTTTCTAATTTATAATGGCTAAAATTATCAAAATATCTCACAGCGACACAAATAGCACTTTTAGCGTTATTTTTATAAAACGTATACCTATAATTTTGTGGTGTTCGAAATAGAATCCGTTTAAGGTTCAGTTTCGTTATACTTTAAAGTGGCACTATGAATAAAAATAACTTGTCAAAGCATCATTACTTCTATGCAGTTGGATTGAGTTACAAGAAAGCTGATGCAGAGATTAGAGGGAAATTCAGTTTAGGAAATCAGGCTAAGTCCGATGTTTTGCAACAGGCAAAAGAAAACGGTATTGGCAGTTTGATTGTTACTTCTACTTGCAACAGAACCGAAATTTACGGTTTTGCCGAGCACCCGTTTCAATTAATTAAATTACTTTGCGACAACAGTCAGGGAACTGTTGACGAGTTTCAAAAAGTAGGTTTCGTATATAAAAACCAGGAGGCCATACACCACATTTTCAGAGTTGGAACCGGTTTGGATAGTCAGATTTTGGGAGACTTTGAAATCATCAGTCAGATAAAATCCAGCTTTTCGGAAGCAAAATCACAAGGATTGGCCAATGCTTTTATGGAACGACTGGTAAACTCGGTGATACAGGCCAGCAAAAAAATTAAAAATGAAACCGAATTAAGTTCAGGAGCTACTTCTGTCTCTTTTGCTTCGGTACAATATATCATGAATAACGTTCCGGATATCAGGAATAAAAACATATTGCTTTTCGGAACAGGAAAAATAGGGAGAAATACGTGTGAAAATCTGGTAAAACACACCAAAAATGACCACATCACACTGATTAACCGTACCAAAGACAAGGCCGAAAAAATAGCCGGAAAATTCAACCTGATCGTAAAAGATTATGATTTGCTGCCGTTGGAAATTCCAAAGGCAGATGTGCTGGTTGTGGCTACGGGAGCAAGCAATCCCACTGTTGACCAGGAGTTGTTAAAGCTAAACAAACCGCTTTTAATTCTCGATTTGTCAATACCGAAAAATGTCCATGACAACGTTAAAAGTATTTCCGGTGTAACGGTTGTCCATCTGGATGATTTGTCAAAAATAACTGACGATACTTTAGAAAACAGAAAAAAACATATCCCTCAGGCGGAATCGATTATTGAAACAATGATGGAAGAATTCACGGAATGGGTTAACGATAGAAAATTCGCTCCAACAATTCATGCCTTAAAAGAAAAACTAAACTCGATTAAGGATACAGAACTAAATTTCCAGCGAAAAAAAATCAGTAATTTTGATGAAGAGCAGGCTGAAATTATCAGCAAGAGGATTATCCAGAAAATAACGACTCATTTTGCCAATCATCTGAAAGATAGTGATACCATGGTAGATGAAAGCATCGAATGGATAGAGAAAGTTTTTCAGATTGAACCTTCCAGAAAATGAATAAAATAATCCGAATAGGAACCCGCGACAGTCAATTAGCGCTCTGGCAGGCTCACACGGTAGAAAAAAAACTCAACGATTTAGGGTACCAAACAGAAATTGTTGCCGTGAAATCTACAGGCGATGTCATTTTGGACATTCCGCTTTACGAATTCGGAATTACCGGAATCTTCACAAAAACATTAGACATAGCCATGATTAAGGGCGAAGTTGATATTGCGGTACATTCAATGAAAGACGTTCCGACAGCACTTCCTAAAGGCATTGTCCAGACTGCAGTTTTAAAAAGAGCCAATCACGAAGATATTTTAGTACATAAAGGCAATCTTGAATTTCTGCATTCCAGCGGAACGGTAGCCACCGGAAGCTTACGTCGCCAGGCACAATGGCTGCATAGATATCCAAATCATCAGGTGGTTGACCTGCGCGGCAACGTCAATACAAGATTGCAGAAATTAAAAGATAATGATTGGAACGGTGCCGTTTTTGCCAAAGCAGGATTGGAGCGAATTGAAATTTTACCGGAAAATCATACCGTTTTGGATTGGATGATTCCTGCTCCGGCACAAGGTGCAATGGTAATCGTTGCCATGGAAAGCGATGATTTTTGCAAAGAGGCCACAGCAAAACTAAACCATTTTGAAAGCGAAATCTGTACGCATATTGAACGCCAGTTTCTAAGAACGCTGGAAGGCGGCTGTACAGCGCCAATTGGTGCTTTTGCGGAAGTATTGGATGGTAAAATCCGTTTTGAAGGCGTACTTTTTTCAATTGACGGAAAAGAAAAAATCGAGATAGAAAAGACAGTTGAAGTGACTCATTATAAAAATTTCGGACAGGAAGCAGCATCAGAGATTCTTGCCAATGGCGGACAGGAATTGATGGAAGTTATCAGGAGAGATTTAAAAAAATAAATTTCAATAAGATGCCCGAACCAATTCGAATTTTATCTACAAAAAAATTGTTGCCCAACCAGAGGCAGTTTTTGCTGAACGCAGGTTTTTCTGTAATAGAAGCCAATTTTATTCAGACAGTAGGAAAGAAATTTGAGTTAAGAGATGAAGATGGAAACCTGATTTTTACCAGCCAGAATGCCGTGAAGAGTTTTTTAGAAAATGAGAAAGCTCAAAACCTGAAAAATAAAAAAATCTTTTGTGTGGGTACAAAAACAAAAGCCTTATTAGAACAAAATGGCTATAAGGTTCTGGCTTCAAAAGAATATGCATCGGAACTGGCAGAAGTTATTGTAAACGATTTTAAGGATGAAAGCTTTTTGTTTTTTTCGGGAAGTCTGCGACGCGATACGCTGCCGGAAGCCTTACAAAAAGCCAATATTAGCCTGAAAGAAATTGAAGTATATGAAACCATCCTGACGCCGCAAAAGATAAATGGTCCGGTAGATGGAATACTTTTTTTCAGTCCGTCAGGAGTGCAAAGCTACCTGAAGGAAAATAGGATAGTAAACCAGAATTGCTTCTGCATTGGCACCACCACAGCAGAGCCTTTGGAACAACTAACAGATAAAATAATAATCGCCAAACAGCAAACGGTTGAAAATGTGATTATCCAGACAATAAATTATTACAGCAAAAAGCTTTAGGCAATAGGCCTAAGCAAATTTAACATAAATGAAAGCTTAAAGCCTCATAGCTTAAAGCCTAAAGCCAAATAAAAATGATAAAAAACGACCTTTTTTTAAGAGCACTCAATAAGGAAACAGTAGAACGTCCGCCAGTTTGGATGATGCGTCAGGCCGGAAGATACTTGCCAGAATTTATCGCCCTTCGCGATAAATACGACTTTTTCACACGTTGCCAGACTCCTGAATTGGCGGCTGAAATTACAGTACAGCCAATCAGAAGAATTGCCCCGGATGCAGCTATTTTGTTTTCAGACATTCTGGTTGTGCCTCAGGCAATGGGAATTGAAGTTCTTATGAAAGAAAGTGTCGGGCCATTTTTGCCAAATCCAATCAGGACGATTCAGGATGTAGAAAAAGTGGTAGTTCCGGATATTCAGGAAACATTAGGTTATGTGATGGACGCTATCAAACTGACCAAAGAAATGCTGAACGATGAGGTTCCGTTAATTGGGTTTGCGGGTTCTCCATGGACTATTTTCTGTTATGCCGTAGAAGGTAAGGGTTCAAAAAGTTTTGATACGGCCAAAGGATTCTGCTTTACGCATCCGGAAGCAGCACACGTATTATTGCAAAAAATTACCGATACTACAATTGCTTACCTGAAAGAAAAAGTGAAGGCTGGTGTAAATGCAGTACAGGTTTTTGACAGTTGGGGCGGAATGCTTTCTCCAACCGACTATCAGGAGTTTTCATGGAAGTATATCAACCAGATTGTTGAAGCGTTGGCACCGGAAACACATGTTATTGTTTTTGGAAAAGGCTGTTGGTTTGCCTTGAACGAAATGGGAAGAAGTAAGGCTTCTGCTTTGGGAGTAGACTGGACCTGTTCGCCAAGAAATGCCAGATATTTGTCTGGAGGAGAAATTACTTTACAAGGAAATTTTGACCCGTCAAGATTACTTTCGCCAATACCAACCATCAAAAAAATGGTTACGGAAATGATTAACGAATTTGGTAAAGATAAATTCATTGCCAATCTCGGACATGGAATTTTACCTAACATTCCGGTTGACCATGCCAAAGCATTTGTAGACGCTGTAAAAGAATATAAATAGATTGTTGATTTATGATTTAGGATTTCAGACCCAAATCCCAAATCCCAAATCATAAATCCTAAATCAAAAATAAATAAAGATGTTAACCAAAGGATTGCGTGATGAAGAAAATGAAAGGATTAACAACATCCTCAAACAGCTGATTTCGCTGGTTTATGTTCCGGAAGACTGGAATCTGGATGAGTTGGAAAAGCATCTGAATTATTTAGCATTGACATTGGAAAAACTATTGGGTTTTTCGTCAGATGATTTGATTGCCCATCTGGAAAAACTCCACTTTGATTGGGCCAATGCAGAACAGTTCGCAGATTTTATAGTATTGCTTTCTGACCGAAAAGAAGAAGAAAGAACACAATTAAGAGAAAAAGCAGTGGTGATTTACGAATACATACAGAGAGAAAGTAAAGTATTTTCTTTTGATATTTTCAACAAAATTGCCAAAGCCAAAGCATAGCAGAATGAAAAATAAATTTTACGCATACATACAGACCCTTCAGGATAAAATTACTGCCGAACTGGAAAGAGTGGACGGACAGGCAACCTTCAGACAAGACCTTTGGGAACGTCCGGAAGGTGGTGGTGGAAGAACCCGTGTAATTGAAAACGGAGCCGTTTTTGAAAAAGGCGGGGTTAATATCTCTGCCGTTCACGGTTCGTTGCCGCAAGCCATGCAGACCTATTTTAAGGTGGGAAATGTTGATTTTTTTGCTTGTGGTTTGAGTCTGGTTATCCATCCTAAAAACCCAATGGTTCCAACGGTTCATGCCAACTGGAGGTATTTCGAAATGTATGACAAGGAAGGAAATACGGTAGACCAGTGGTTTGGCGGCGGACAGGATTTGACACCTTATTACTTGTTTGAAGAAGATGCCAGACATTTTCACCAAACCTGCAAGTCTGCCTGCGATAAGCATCATCCGGATTTTTATTCAAAATTTAAAAAGCAATGTGATGCTTATTTCTGGAATGCCCACAGGAACGAAGCCAGAGGTTTGGGCGGATTGTTTTTTGACTATTGCAAAGCTTCTGAAGATTTTGCACTAGACAACTGGTATGATTTCGTAACGGAAGTAGGAAACAGCTTTTTGGAAGCCTATGTTCCGATTGTAGAAAAAAGAAAAAATTTAGAATACACACCAGAAAACAGAAACTGGCAGGAAATCCGCCGTGGACGTTATGTAGAGTTTAATCTGGTTCATGATAAAGGCACACTTTTCGGACTAAAAACCAACGGAAGGATAGAAAGTATCCTGATGAGTCTGCCGCCACATGTGCAATGGGTTTATGACCATCATCCGGAAGCCGGAAGCGAAGAAGAGAAATTAATCAATATATTACAAAATCCGATTGACTGGATTTAATTCAATACCAATTTTAGACGGCGGCACTAGCTGAAATCTAAAATCTAAAATCTGAAAATTATGTTTCCACTACAAAGAAACCGCCGTTTAAGAACCAATGATTCCATCCGAAGCCTGATTCGGGAAACGCATCTGTCTCCTAACGATTTTATGTTCCCGATGTTTGTGGCAGAAGGAAAAGATTATAAGGTTGAAATTCCATCTATGCCGGGCATTTACCGTCGTTCGTTAGATTTGACGGTTAAGGAAGTAAAAGAACTTTGGGATTTGGGAATCAAGGCGGTCAATATTTATGTGAAAGTAGACGACAAACTGAAAGACAATACCGGAAAAGAAGCCTGGAATAAAAACGGACTGATGCAGCAGACTATTCGCGCTATCAAAGATGCTGTTCCGGGAATGATAGTAATGCCGGATGTGGCGCTTGACCCATATTCCGTTTATGGACATGATGGAATTATCGAAAAAGGACAGGTAATCAATGATGCAACGGTTGATGCCCTTACTTTAATGAGTTTGAGTCATGCAGAAGCCGGAGCTGATTTTGTAGCACCAAGCGATATGATGGACGGACGTGTTTTAGCAATACGCAAAGCTTTGGAAGAAAACGGACATCACAATGTTGGAATCATGAGCTATAGTGCCAAATATGCCTCCTCATTTTATGGGCCGTTTCGTGAAGCCTTAGACAGTGCTCCTGTGGATAATATGGATGTTCCTAAAGATAAGAAAACCTACCAGATGGATTATGCAAACCGAATTGAAGCAATCAAGGAAGCATTGCATGATGTCGAAGAAGGAGCCGATATTGTAATGGTCAAACCGGGAATTGCTTATCTTGATATTGTAAGAGAAGTAAAAAATGCGGTAAATGTGCCGGTTTCGGTCTATCAGGTTTCCGGAGAGTATGCGATGGTAAAAGCAGCTGCAGAAAGAGGATGGCTGGATCATGATAAAATTATGATTGAACAGCTGCATTGCATCAAAAGAGCAGGAGCCGATATTATTTCGACTTACTTTGCTAAAGAAGCAGCAATCATTTTAAATAAATAATTAAAATCCAACATAACCCCGCCAGGGTTTCAAACCCTGGCGGGGTTTAAGAGGTATTACAACATGAAAAATCTATTTTTTATCCTTCCGGCTTTATTTCTTCTTTCCTGTCAAAAAGAAACAAAAAAAGAATCACTTTATCCAGAAAAAACACTTTCTGCTGAAGAAAAACAGTTGGAATTGGGACGTGAAATTTTTGACGGAAAAGGAATGTGTTATTCCTGCCATAAGCCAGACCAGAAAGTTATAGGTCCTAGCATTACTGAAATAGCGAAAATCTACAAAGAAAAGAATGCGGATATCAAATTATTCCTCAAAGAAAAAAGCGAGCCTATTGTTGACCCAAGTCAATATTCTGTCATGAAGACCAACTTTGCCATCACCAAGACATTTTCTGATGAAGAACTAAAAGCTGTTGAAGCTTACTTTTACAGCCATCTGAAAAACGAAAAATAAAAAAAGCCATCTCTTGAGATGGCTTTTTTTATTTTTAGAACGGGTCACAATTATGATTGTGGCTCGATAACTTTTCCTTTGATAGTCAAAATCTTTGGAGTTTCAGTATCGTTAGTTGTTACTGTAACAGATTTTGAGAATGGGCCAGGTGTAGCGGCATTGTAAGTAGCAGTGATGCTGGCAGTTTCTCCTGGTTTGATAGGAGTTTTTGTATAATTTGTTGCTGTACAACCGCAAGAAGCTTTTACATTCGTAATCAATACAGTTTGTTTTGTAGTGTTTTTGAAAGTAAAATCAAAAGAAGCCGGTTTTCCTTTTTGGATATCTCCAAAATCATGAACATCAGATGTCCAGGTTACTCCAGATGCTTTTGCAGCTTGTTTTGCAGGAGCAGGTTGCGCTTTTGCAGGAGCAGCCGTTTGAGCAAATGAAGAAGCGCTTAGCAATAAAGCACCAGCTAGAGCAAAAAATGATAATTTTAATGTTTTCATAAATCAGATAATTTTTAAATTAATTTAGATTTCGTGATTGGTGTTTCAAATGAACAATACAAATGTATTTAGTTTTTTTAAGAAAGATGTTAAGCATTTCGCAACTCTTGTTAATGACTTGTTAACGGGTTGTTTCGCAGTCTAATTTATAGTAATATCGTGCTCTATTAACACTTCATGTATTGAAATTCAACAGATTAAATATTATTATCTTCATTGGGCTATTGGCAATCGTAGGCGTTTTGTTTATGCAGTTGCTCACCTTGTCACAGGCCTATGCGTTTGAGAAAAAGGAATTTAGCGAGAAGATTCATTTCGCCTTGCAGGATGTAGTTGCCAAGATTCATAAAGACAATAAGACGGAAGTTCCTGTAACCAGCCAGATAAAAAAGATTACCGACGATTATTATATCGTAAATGTCGATGATGTTTTTGAGGCTTCGGTGTTGGAGTATTATCTGAAGACCGAATTCCAGAAAGTAAAGCTGAATATTGATTATGAATATGCTATTTATGATTGCAGCTCGGACGAAATGATGTACGGAAAATATGTTTCCTCATCTGATAAAAAAGCACCGCGATGTGAAAAATGCTTTACCAAAAAAGAAGGTCTTGTTTATTATTTTGCAATCCGTTTTCCACAACTGAAATACAATTATATTACTTCGCTCCAGCAATATTGGATTTATACCGGTGTTCTCGTGCTGGTTCTGGTAATTTATGTTTATTCCGTGTTGCTTCTGATTAAACAGAAAAAATATACAGAACTCCAGACGGATTTTATCAATAATATGACACACGAATTCAAGACACCAATATCTTCAATTCTTATAGCATCGAATTATGCCAAAAGTCAGGAAGAAATTACCAAAAATCCGAAACTTTCCAAATATGTACAGATTATAATCGAACAGAGCAATAAGCTAAACCAGCATATTGAAAAAATCCTGCATATTGCCAAAAGCGATTCACATATGCTGGAACTGGAAAAAACCAGATTTAATATGTTTGACGTCATAAGTTTGGCAAAAGAAACCATATTACTTAAATATGGCAAGGAAATTTCGATTGAAATCCAAAGTGACAGGACAGAATATCCAATCGTTGCTGATGAATTTCACTTTTCGAATGTGGTCTATAATATTTTGGACAACGCCATAAAATACAATGACTCGACTCCAAAAATACTAATAGTAATTACCGAAAATCAAAGAGAAGTCAAACTCGAATTTATAGACAACGGAATTGGTATTGAAACTCCCGAATTAAATGCTATTTTTGATAAATTCTATCGTATTTCAAGTGCAAAAAGAAATGAAGTTGGCGGCTTTGGATTAGGACTTTTCTACGTAAAGAAAATCTGCACCTTACATCGATGGAAGATAAATGTTAAAAATAATCCGGATAACGGCATAACAGTAACAATCAGTATTCCTAAATAGATATATGGCAAAAAGCAAAATTTTTTATGTAGAAGACGATGCTACCCTGGCGTTTTTGACTGTAGATTATTTGGAACAGTTTTATGACATTACCCACTTTTCGGATGGTGCAGAAGCTGTGAAAAATTTTCATAAAGACAATTATGACCTGTGTATTCTGGACGTCATGCTTCCTAAAAAAGACGGTTTTGAAATTGCCCAGGAAATACGGAATGCCAATGCTGAAATACCCATACTGTTCCTTTCTGCCAAATCTTTAAAAGAAGACCGTATTAAAGGCTTAAAACTGGGAGCCGATGATTTTTTAGTTAAGCCTTTCAGTCTCGAGGAATTGAGCCTGAAAATAGAAGTCTTTCTAAAAAGAAGTTCCAAAGCTCCAATAGTAACCCAGAAAAGCTATGAGATTGGAAGTTTTCTCTTTTTTCCCAATGATTATTGCCTGACAAGGAATACCGAAAAAGTAAACCTGACAGAACGGGAATCTGCTTTGTTGAAGCTGTTTTTAGACAATAAGAATGAGATACTGAAGCGCGAAAGAATCCTTACGGCCCTGTGGGGAGACGATGACTATTTTATGGGCAGAAGCCTCGACGTATTTATCTCACGTCTTCGAAAAATTTTCAAAGAAGAAAATAGCGTAAGAATTGAAAACATTCCAAGAATAGGCTTCAAGCTGGTAATGGAATAGCAAACCTACTTTACAGCCTGCTTTAAATCCGAAAGTTTTTTTTCATAACTTTAGATTTTAAATAATCCTCCATGTTACAAGCCTACATCAATACGCCATTGGGCATTGCTGAAATTAGCGGCGATGAAAACGGAATATCCAGTATTTTGGCATTAGACAAAGGAAGCCCTGTTTCTACGGTTGTTCCTCCCGAACTTCAGGAAGCCGTACTCCAATTGCAAGATTATTTTGATGGCAAAAGAAAAGATTTTACTTTTAAAATGAACCCGTCGGGCACAGAATTCCAGAAAAAAGTATGGAAAGGTCTGCTCGAAATTCCTTTTGGAAAAACTTTGTCTTATCAGGAATTTTCTATCCGGTTGGGTGATGTCAAGGCTATTCGTGCCGTAGCTTCTGCAAACGGAAGAAATCCGCTTTGGATAGCAGTTCCCTGCCATCGTGTTATTGGCTCTGATGGTTCGCTCACAGGATATGCAGGAGGATTATGGAGGAAAAAATGGCTTCTGGAACATGAAAATCCGGTAAAGCAGCAAAGTTTATTCTAAAACCTAATAAGTAAAGCGGTATGAGATTTCTGAAAAAATTCCTTTTGTGGTTTGCAATTGTATTGGCAACCCTTATTCTGTTGCTGTATATTTTTAATCTCGACTATCTTATACGTGCTGTCAGGATTACGTATTTAAATGGAGAGAAAACGGCTTTCCTTGAAGATTATACTGAATTTCCAAATCGCGAAATCAAGAAAGGAGCAGGGCAGCCCTGGGCAATCAGCAAAGAGTATAACAAGCAAAAACCAACCGATATACTGGAAGAAACCCATAAGAAATTTGAAACAGTCGCTTTTCTAATTATCAAAAATGATAGTATTTGGTATGAAAGCTATTATGACGGCTATAATAAAGACAGCAAATCGAATTCCTTTTCTATGGCAAAAAGTATTGTTACTGCTGCTTTAGGTAAGGCAATCATGCAAGGAAAAATTAAAAGCCTGGACCAGAAAGTAACCGATTTTTTCCCTAAATATGCCGGAAAATATGGTGATAAGATGACGGTTGGCGATTTGTCATCAATGGCATCAGGTTTGGATTGGGACGAGTCCTATTACAGTCCTTTTTCAATTACAACCAGGGCCTATTTTGACGACAACCTTACAGATTTGATGCTGGGCTTGAAAGTTGTGGGAGAACCGGGAAAAGAATTCAAATATTTGAGCGGAAACACACAACTCCTGTCTATGGTAATTGAAAAAGCAACAGGCGAACATCTTGCCGATTATGTTTCGGAACAATTCTGGAAACCTTTGGGAGCAGAACACGAAGCGCTTTGGCAAATTGACCGTCTAGATGGAGTTGAAAAGGCATATTGCTGTATTGCAAGCAATGCGAGAGATTTTGCCCGTTTCGGGAAATTATACAAGCAGCATGGAAAATGGAATGGCAAACAGATTCTGGATTCCGCTTTTGTAGAAAAGTGCGTTACGCCAAGATTTGCAGATGCGCCAATGTACGGTTACGGTTGGTGGATAAGCGATTATAGGGACAAGCAGATTTATTATATGCAGGGACATTTGGGACAATATGTTATTGTAATTCCAAAAGACGACCTGATAATTGTACGGTTAGGTCGCAACAGGGACGAAAGAGCCGATGGGAATTTCCACAGGAATGATTTTTATGTATATATCGACGAAACCTACGAAATGATAAGACATGATAGAAAAAATTAATCTGGAAAACATCCTTTTTTTAGATATCGAAACTGTTCCGGAAGAAGAAACCTTTACTGCGTTAGACGAAGAAAAAAAGGAACTATTTGATTTAAAAACACAATACCAGAGGAAAGAGCAATTTACGGCAGAAGAGTTTTATGACCGTGCCGGAATCTGGGCCGAATTTGGAAAAATAGTATGCATATCCGTCGGATATTTTACATTCAAGGGAGATATACGCCATTTCAGGGTTACTTCCTTTTTTGGTGATGAGCAGAAAATACTGGGAGATTTTACCAATCTTCTGGAAAACTATTTTGCACAGCCACAACATATTTTATGCGGTCATAATGCCAAAGAATTTGATTTTCCTTTTATTGCAAGGAGGATGATTATCAATCAGGTAAAAATTCCGGGTAAGCTGAACCTTTTTGGCAAAAAACCTTGGGAAATCCCGCATTTAGACACAATGGAATTATGGAAGTTTGGCGATTTCAAACATTATACTTCCTTGAAATTGATGGCAAAAATCTTAAACATCCCATCGCCTAAAGACGATATTAGCGGAAGCGATGTGGGTCATGTGTATTATGTTGAAAAAGACATCGACAGAATCATTACCTATTGTGAAAAGGACGTGATTACTGTTGCACAAATCCTGTTACGCTTTAGGCGTGAGGACTTATTGATAGAAGATGAAATAATACACATATAAATAAAAAAGCCCTGGAATTCCAAGGCTTTTTCTTTTTCAGAGCATTTTATTTTTCTTTTTCAGGCGTTTTTTCTGTTCTATAATAATAGTTGTTACTGTTGTTATTTCCATATTGGTAACCGTTTCCGCTTCCGTAATAATAGTTTCCATTATTTACGGCATAATCATTAGCCTTAACACTTCCCACCATATCAACAATTTCACCGCGGCGGTTGTAAATAAGCTGCAGTCCGCCAATTTGAGATAGGGCATAACGGTTATAGCTCATATAAACGGTACCTATTCTTTTGATTCTGTTATAAGCATCATAGTTAACAAATACGTTTCCAACTCTTCTGATTCTGCCCTGGCTGTCATGTTCAATTTTTATACCTTGCCCGTTTCGTACTCCAGGAGCACCATACGTTGTATTCACATTGGCACTAGAGCTTCTTCTGCCGCTTTTATAATATAGCACGTCATTAGCAACGGTTGGTTCTGTATTAAAATCGAATTGCCCGTCAGGAAATACGTAAAAGGTAATTCCTCTTTCGACAAAAGCAATTGGTTCGTCCATATCAAGGTTTGCACTAAAATTTTTTTCACCCAAATAATGAGTTGTTTCTGCATTCGCTATGTTTCCAACGAATAAAATGCTAGCCACTAAGAGAGTAATTTTTTTCATGATTCAAAAGAATTAAAATTTTGCCTACTCTTTCGATTTTCAGCTTTTTCGAACCTTAAAAAATCAAGGTTATTGATAGCTATCCAATTTATATGCCAAAACTTTTTGTAACTAACATCTTTAAAAAGAAAAATCCCGATATTTTTTTCTATCGGGATTATTATCAGGTATTTATGTTTTTAAAATAAAATTCGATTATCGGTTCAAAATAATCTTTTTCGTTGTTTTTAAGTTTCCGTTTTGAATAGTAAGAATATAAACCCCATCCGAAAAATTATCAATATTGAGTACTTCGTTTGAATTTGAAGTTTCTTTTGTGAGTATTCTTCTTCCCTGAATATCGTTCAGATATAAGGTAGTATTACCGGAGTTGGCAGGCAGGTTTACATTTAAGATTCCTTTTGAAGGATTCGGATAAACGGAAATATTAGCTAATAGGCTGTCTGCTACAGTAAGGCTGGAAGGAGTAACATTACAGAAATTAAGACTGAAACTATTAATAACACCTCCATCACCATTATATTTATCGATGGCATATAATGTCCAGATACCGTCAGCAGGAAGATTATTAAAATTGCTCAAAGGCTCCAAAGGTTTGACAGTTCCGGAAATTGAAGGAGCTGTTGCGCCACATGAAAAAGCAATGCCTGCATCGCTTAGAGTAGCTACAATATTATCATTATCACCGCAAGGCTCTTCAAATAATTTGATGTAAGGTGAGCCTATTGCTTCCGGACCTTCCAAATAAATAGTCATGTCTTCAATATAGGTATGAGAAATGTCTATTGTTGCCGTTAGTCCTCCAATTGTCATGCCGCCTGTCACAAGAACAGGAACAGAACCCACAGCATTTGCTGTAGTGGCAATTGTTGCTTCTGAGAAATCTGTAGCAGAAAAAGTCTGACCACAATTTAAAGCTCCGGTTTGGAAATTATATACCGTACTTGAGGTAGCGGTTGCACATCTGTTTTTTGGAAGAATTCGCCAATAATAGTTGTATTGCGGTGTAAGATTGTTTAAAAAATAAGTGGTTTCTGTTACTTCCTGATTGACAACCAGGGTTCCAAAACCAGAATCGGTTGCAACCTGAACAATATAAGATTCTGCGTTTACAGAAGGTGCCCAATCCAATTGTACAGTTGGCGCCACACCGCTTGTGTTATTTGCCGGACTCAAAAGTGTACTATTTTGGAAAGTGTCGTTATAGACTTTTAGATTTACATATTTTGTTTCTACATCTGTTCCCCGGGTACCTCTGATACCAATAGTATAATTGCCGGCAGGAAGAGTATTCAGGTTGGAAATTGTCATTGTCAGGGCTTCATTTATTGATGAAGAAGAGGCGCTTAAATTTCCGGTAGTCCCTGCAGGAAGGCCTAGTATTGTAAAGTTTGTGTTTTCTGATGTGGTAGTAGTATGTTGGAAATTATATATAGCATTACTATTACTACATACGGTTTGGTCTTCAGAAAGAGGTGTCAACGAAAAAGTTGAATTTACGCCAGTAACAATAAGAGAAAAATTTTGAGGACCTTGTACCAAAGTTCCTTTGTGTGTTACCGTTATTGTATAAGTACCTGCAGTAGCAGGAATGCTTATTTTTTCAATATTATCAACTTTATTATCACCATCATTTGCCGCATCCGAGTTAGGGTCGCTTGTCAATCTCCAAGGGAAATAAGTAGAAGTTCCTTTTGTGATTCGAATATCCAGATCGTTTACTAAAACGGGTGTTGTGCTATTTAGAATGCCGTTGTTTACATTTCCGGGAACATCTGTCCATGCAATAGTTGCTTCTAGTGGTTCTGTGCCATTTGAATTTACAGTCATTGTAAATGTTTGCCCCTGTTGTAGTATTTCTTCAGAAATGATAGTTCCCAATCCATTGGCTGTGATGGTTTCTGCCGCTTTTTTAGCATTTAGCAATCCCCATCCAAAAAAAGCGTCCGGTCCTGTACTTCCGGCATCATCGGCAGTATGGCAGGCAAGAGCCTTTAGGGTTGCCGCTTTCATAAAGTGTTTGTTTTTTATCTTATAATATTGTTGTAAAAGCAATAATGTTCCCGTTACGTTGGGAGATGCCATAGAAGTTCCTGATAGCGTTCCGTAGGCCGAATCAGATGTTTCAAAAGTAGAATATACACTAGTACCGTTTCCTGTAATATCGGGTTTTATCCTAAAATCATCAGTAGGTCCCTGACTGCTGCTGGAATTAATCGTGACATTGGTAAGGGTACCATTAGATGCAACTATTGCATCTTCAGCATTGGCAACTACAAGATTGTTTTTTGCTGTTTTATTTCCGGTCAATTTATCATAACCTGCTGCCATAGGCTGAGGATTTTCATCTTCTCCGTTATTCCCTGCTGATGCCACCATCAGGTAATAAGGCGCATTATGAGCGATTTCATCCCAAGATCTGGCATCGGTAGTATAGGCTCCGATGTACCATGCTGGAACAAATTGTCCGTTATTGACAATTGGCACCCCATAAGAGTGATTGGAAAGTAGCATTCCGGATTGGATTTCAGCCAAAGCTTCACTTTCATCATCCGTCCAGTTAAAAGTCCTGACCTGTGCCAATGGCGCCATACCTTTTGCACTAGCAGTAATACCTGTCGCAGCAATAGTTCCTGTAACGTGTGTTGCATGGAAGTTATTTCCTGATGAGCTTGCAACAGCATCATTCACGGTAATTCTGCCGCCAAATTCTCTATGCGAAGCTCTTACCTTACCGCCATCCCAAACACGGGCAACCATACCTTGGCCATCAAGATTTAATCCTAAAGCGCCTCCGGTATTTAAAAAGTTAGTTCTTGTTGAGCGGGCCGCACTTCTATTGTCTACGGAATAATATAAAGGAAATCCATCAGGAGTAAGCTTTATCAATTCATCAACAGTACCGTTTTCATTTTTAATAAATTCAGGCCAGTTGTTTAATTTGGCAGCCTTTAGAGCTTGCTGTTTTTCAGAGGCGGCTTTTTTCCGATAAACCTCTTGTAGCTCTTTTAGCTTTTTTAAATCGTAGTTTTTGGTAATTTGCTCGATATCATTTTTATCTTGGCTAAAACCGGTAAAAGGAATTGAGAACAGGAAAAGCAATGAAAGTGCTTTAAAAGCGGAAGTGGAATTTTTTGTCACTGTATATAGTTATGTGTTTTTGAAAAATTCCACCAAATATAGGGAATTGTATTTTATTCAATAATGTTTTGAAAACTTTATTTCAAATGGAATTAAAAATGCGTTTACAGAGATAAAAATGTAAGAATTGTCAATGTTTTGTGAAATAATCATAAACTATATACGGTTAAAAAGAAATCTGGGTTTAATTTTTGGAAAATCTTTTTGCTATTTTTATAACATGAAAAAACAGCCATTGTTAGAAGTCAATGCCTTGGAAATTTCTTTTAAGAAAGATGGTGGCTTTAAGCCCATTATCAATTCTATAAGCTATGCGCTGCAAAGCAATGAAATTTTAGGGATTGTAGGAGAATCAGGCTCCGGAAAATCGGTTTCCTCTCTTGCTGTTATGGGATTGCTTCCTAAAAATATTTCTAAAATTACCAAAGGAGAAATTCTTTTTCAGGGCAAAGATGTGTCCCGGTTTTCAAAAGAGGAACTGCAGAATCTAAGAGGAAGGAACATTTCAATGATTTTTCAGGAACCAATGAGTTCTTTAAATCCTTCTTTGAAATGCGGTTTTCAGGTAGAAGAAATGCTTTTGCAGCACACCAAACTTTCCAAAAAAGAAATACGAAAAGAAACCCTTGATTTATTTGACAGGGTAAAACTGCCCAATCCGGAAAAAATTTATGAAAGCTATCCGCATCAGATTTCCGGCGGACAGAAACAACGTGTCATGATTGCGATGGCAATAGCCTGTAAGCCAAAAATACTGATTGCCGATGAGCCAACTACCGCTCTGGACGTGACCGTACAGAAGGAAATCATCCAACTGCTGAAAGATATTCAGCAGGAGACAGGAATGAGCATTATGTTTATTTCACATGATTTGGCTTTGGTATCTGAAATTGCAAATCGTGTATTGGTCATGTATAAAGGTGAAATTGTAGAACAAGGCAATGCTTCTGATGTTTTCCACAATCCGCAACATATTTATACCAAAGCACTGGTTAGTTCAAGACCTTCACTTGATGTGCGTTTGAAAAGACTTCCTACCATACAGGATTATCTGAAGAATTCTGTCAGTGATGAAATTATCACCATTGATGAAAGGAAAAAAGCACATGAAAAATTATATAGCCAAACACCAATTCTGGAAGTCAGAAACGTAGAAAAGGAATATTTTTCTTCTGCCGGACTTTTTGGAAAAAGAATAGGATTCAAAGCGGTCAATGATGTAAGTTTTAGGATATATGAAGGAGAGACATTAGGACTGGTAGGAGAATCCGGATGTGGGAAATCAACTTTAGGGAATGCCATCCTGCAATTGGATAGGGCAACTGCAGGTCAGATTTTTTATAGAGGCGTTGATATTATGAAATTGCCAAAAGAAGATATCCGGGCATTACGAAAAGAAATACAGATTATTTTCCAGGATCCGTATTCGTCATTGAATCCGAGGATTCCGGTTGGCAAAGCCATTATGGAACCGATGAGAGTTCATAAGCTATATAAAAATGATACCGAACGAAAAGCAAAGACAATAGAAATTTTGGAAAGGGTTGGTCTGGGTGCGGAATATTTCAATCGTTATCCGCATGAATTTTCTGGAGGGCAAAGACAGCGAATAGGCATAGCCAGAACTATTGCCTTGCAGCCCAAATTGATTGTCTGTGACGAATCGGTTTCTGCCCTTGATATTTCTGTTCAGGCACAGGTTCTGAATCTTTTGAATGAGCTGAAAGAAAATTTCGGTTTTACCTATATTTTTATTTCTCATGACCTGGCTGTTGTAAAATATATGTCGGATCAGGTTTTAGTAATGAGCAAGGGCAAAATTGAAGAAATGGCCGACGCCGATGCATTATATGATAACCCTAAAAAAGAATATACTAAAAAATTAATCGCAGCAATTCCAAAAGGGAATTAATTAGACTTATGAAATATATACTTATTGTACTTTTTTTACTATGTGTTTCCTGTACGGACAAAAAAGAAGAAACCGTTGATGTTGCAACATCCTCAGAAGTAGAAGTAGTTCCGACAACCGAATCTAATTTTATACAGAAAGATTCATTGTTGCTGGATTCCAAAGGAATTTGTGCAGATAAAGTTGTAATTGCCGAAATAAAAAGAACCTATGACAAAGACAGTATTGGTACTTCTTATTTTGAAATAGGTTTTTTTAAGAATAATAAGGCAATCTATACCTATCCGACCAAGATTGTTTTTGGAATGGAAGGAGGTGCCGAATGGAATATCAATCAGGAATTCATGGCAGATTCAGAAAATGAAAATATCGACACTAGATTTATCCATTGTAATAATGGTGTTGCTGCCTGCGGCTATACACATACTCATTTTTTGTTCTTTTTGGATGAAAAAGGCGTACAGCTGGTAACACAATGGGATTCTATGTGGGATGGTGGTTATGGTGTTGACCAACGCTTTGAGCCTGATTTTAAAACCAAACCAATGAAATCATTTTTTGCCAGGACAATTGATGTGTCTTCTGATGAAACCGTAAATGATTCGATAGAACGGGTAGAAGTTTCTTATACCGATTCTGTTCGGTATAATTTTGAAAACGGAAAATGGAAAAAGATTCCGCTTACACAAAAAGGCAAAATATACCGTAAAGAGAATTTTACTTTTGAAGAATATTACAAACAATAAGACAAGAGCCACAAATTAATTTGTGGCTCTTGTCTTCTGTATCTTAATCGATAATCATTTCNNNNCGGAATCGTTCCTTCGATTATCAGATTGCCTTCAGTGGCTTTTTTAATATCTTCTACAGAAACACCCGGAGCTCTTTCCAAAAGTCTGAATCCTTCAGGAACAATTTCCAAAACGGCCAATTCTGTTACTACTTTTTTCACACACCCAACACCTGTCAGGGGAAGCGAACATCTTTTTAAAAGTTTTGATTCTCCTGCTTTGTTCACGTGCATCATCGCTACGATAATGTTTTCAGCAGAAGCGACCAAATCCATAGCACCTCCCATTCCCTTTACCATTTTTCCCGGGATTTTCCAGTTGGCAATATCTCCGTTTTCTGCTACTTCCATAGCCCCCAGAATGGTCAGGTCTACCTTCTGGCTGCGAATCATCCCGAAACTGAATGCAGAATCAAAAAAACTGGCTCCCGGAAGCGTAGTGATGGTCTGTTTTCCGGCATTGATAATATCAGCGTCTTCTTCACCTTCAAAAGGGAAAGGTCCCATACCTAATACACCATTTTCACTTTGGAATTCTACTGAAATATCTTCACGCACATAATTGGCAACCAAAGTTGGGATACCAATTCCAAGGTTAACAAAATATTTATCTTTTACTTCTTTGGCGATTCGTTTTGCAATATCTTCTTTAGTAAGTGCCATAATTAGTTTTTTTGTCTGACAGTTCGTTGTTCAATTCTCTTCTCAAATTTTTCGCCCTGGAAAATACGCTGTACCATGATTCCCGGAATGTGAATCTGGTTCGGGTCCAGTACTCCGGCCGGAACCAATTCTTCCACTTCCGCAATGGTGATTTTAGCGGCACCAGCCATACAGGCATTAAAATTTCTGGCAGTTCCTTTAAAGATGAGATTACCGGCTTCGTCGCCTTTCCATGCTTTTACAATAGAGAAATCAGCTTTGAAAGCTTCTTCCATGATGTGCATTTTACCGTTGAATTCGCGAGCTTCTTTCCCTTCAGCAACTTCTGTTCCATAACCGGCTGGTGTGAAAAAAGCAGGAATTCCGGCTTGAGCTGCACGGCATTTTTCAGCCAACGTTCCTTGTGGAGTCAGTTCAACTTCCAGTTCGCCTGAAAGCATCTGGCGCTCAAACTCGGCGTTTTCTCCTACGTAGGAAGAAATCATTTTTTTGATTTGGCGTTTTTGAAGCAATAATCCCAATCCGAAATCATCAACTCCGGCATTGTTTGAAATACAGGTCAAATCTGTAACCCCAAGTTTTACTAATTCTGCAATACTGTTTTCCGGAATTCCGCACAGGCCAAAACCGCCAAGCATAATGGTCTGCCCATTTTGAATATCTTTCAGTGCATCAGAAACAGATGCTACTTTTTTATTAATCATATAAAGAATGTTTGTTTTGGAGGATAAATATATAAAAAAACGCCTTAAAAAAGGCGTTTCTATTAAAAATCAAATTCGGATGTATTTTGTTCTTCCATATCGACATTTGTGGTGTCTTTTACGGCTGGTTTCCAACAATCCACTTTTATGGATAGGTTGGCCGGTCTTTCAAATGGTTCTTTGGAAACCTTAAGTTCTTTATCGGCATAACACTTCTTCATAAATAATCCCCAGATTGGTAAGGCCATAACGGCTCCCTGTCCATAGGTAATACTTTTGAAGTGCGCAGAACGGTCTTCGTTTCCAACCCATACACCAGTTGCCAGATTTGGAACCATACCCACAAACCAACCGTCGGATTGATTTTGAGTTGTTCCCGTTTTTCCTGCAATTGGATTTCTGAGCACATACGGATAACCGGTCATCATTTCGTAGCCAAAACCACCACCGTCTGTTCTTAAACGCCCGCCCGAACCGGATTCAGTAACACCTTCGAGAAGCTTAATAACAGCATAAGCAATATCTTTGTTTAATACATCATGAGATTCCGGTACCGCTTCGTATAAAACGACTCCGTTTTTATCCTCGATTCTTGTAATTACCTGAGGCTTTATATAAACGCCCTGGTTGGCAAAAGTACTGTAAGCGGCAACCATGTCCTCAACAGTGATTTCAACGGCTCCTAAGGCAATAGAAGGCTGTGATGGTATGTTTGATTTGACACCCAGTTTTTTAACAAGGTCAATTACAGCATCCGGCCCTACCTTGTCAATCAATTTGGCCGAAACGGTATTGATAGACTGTGCCAGCGCATATTTGAGTGTTACCATTCCTTTATAGGTTCCGTTAGAATTTCGTGGTGTCCAGGTTTCAGTTACATTGTGTCTTCCTTTTGGAATAGTATAAGGCGCATCAATAATAGAATCACATGGTGAGTAACCCTGTTGTTCGATTGCTGCGGCATAAACAAAAGGTTTAAAGGTAGAACCTACCTGTCTTGCTCCCTGTCCTACGTGGTCGTATTGGAAATGCTTGTAGTTGATACCGCCAACCCAAACTTTAACATGGCCTGTTTGTGGCTCCATTGCCATTACTCCGGTTTGAAGGAAATGCTTATAATATCTGATAGAATCGTTTGGAGTCATGATGGTGTCTTTCTCGCCTTTCCAGGTAAAGACTCTCATTTTTGTTTTTACCTTAAAGGACTTCAAAATGTCATCTTCACTTTTGCCTTCATTACTCATAATTCTCCATCTTTCAGAATTCTTTCTGGCACGCATCATTAATTTTTCAGTTTCAACTTCTGATAACCTGATGAATGGGGCATTTTTATTGTCCTTCGCCTGTTTGAAAAATTCTTTTTGAAGGTTTGCCAAATGTGCACTTACTGCTTCTTCAGCATACAGTTGCATTCTGGAATCGATAGTAGTATAGATTTTAAGACCATCACGGTAAATGTCATATTCTTTACCGTCTTTTTTAGGATTATTCTTTGCCCAATTTTTCATGAAATCCCTAAGATATTCCCTAAAATAGGTAGCGGTTCCTTCTTTGTGTGTCTGTAGTTGGAAATCCAGCTTAATAGGCAGTGCGCTATATTTTTCTTTTTGGGCTTCGGTTATAATTTTAGCTTTAACCATTTGAGAAAGCACCACATTTCTTCTGTTTTTTACACCTTTCTCATTTCTGACAGGGTTGTAAAGGGATGAATTCTTAAACATTCCAACGAGCATAGCAGATTCGTCAACCGTTAAATCTTTTGGCTCTTTTGAAAAGTAGGTTTTAGCCGCTGAACGAATTCCAATGGCATAATTGTTAAAGTCATAAACATTGAAATACATTGTGATTATCTCACTTTTGGTGTATTGCCTTTCCAGACGGGTTGCAATTATCCATTCCTTGACCTTTTGAGTTAAAGCAACAATTATATTTTTAGACCTTTCACCATGAAATAACTGCTTGGCCAATTGCTGCGTAATTGTACTTGCTCCACCGCTGCTTCCAAAACCTACGATTGCTCTAAATGTACCTCTGGCATCGATTCCGGAATGTTCATAAAAACGTTCGTCTTCAGTAGCCACCAATGCATCAACCAGATGTTTTGGCAGGTCTGAGTATTTAATAGCCGTTCTGTTTTCGTTATAAAATTTCCCAATAGTTTCTCCATCGGAAGAAATGATTTCGGTTGCCAGGTTGGATTCCGGATTTTCAAGGTCTTCAAAGGATGGCATTGAACCAAAAAGTCCCCATGAAGCAAAAAGGAAAAATAGAATTACTCCTCCGGTTCCATAAAGGAATATTTTCCAGAATAGTCTATTGTAATAAGCGACATCCTTAACCTGTTGTGTATTGTTCTTTTTTTTAGTTGCCATAATTGCTAATCTAATTTTTCTACTCTAAAGCCGACTTCTGTTATTCCTGCCAGTGATTCTACTCCATTTACTTTTCCTGTCTGGCGGAGTGCCTGCATTATACCAATTTTGTAATCTCCTAAGGATTTGAATTTGTATTTTTCTTTAAAATAAAGCTTACTTTCTTTTACATCAGAAAAGCCTTCGCCCAATAAGGTTCCGTCCGGATTCGCCATTTGGTATTCGAGCGTATCGACTTTTGTTAATCCGCCCGGCGCTTCCATAGCAACAATAAGGAAAATATTGTTGAAAGGATAGTCATTATTGGAACGCAGGTTTATAAACAAATTATACGCCTTTGCGGTGTCCTGGTTGTTATAAGTAAAGGTTGCAATACTGTCTTTATGCCATTCTTTTCCAACCGACTTATATTGGTCGAAAACCCTTTTCTTATCGCAGGAAACCAAAAGTATTGCTGCAAAAACAAATAGTAAGCTATTTTTTAGGCTCATTTTTTGGACGGTTGTTATTGTTGTTTTTGTTATCCGGTTTCTTTTCATTTGCAGGTTTTTGCTGCCTGTTTTTATTGTGATTCCGGTTGTTGTTATTTTTATTCGGATTTGCGTTTGCGTTTGGATTTTTGTTTTCTTTTGCAACCGGTTTTTCTACAACCGGGGTATCTGCCGTTGCCGCTTGCTTACGCTTTTTCGGTCTTTTCTTTTTCTTTGGCTGGTCAAAACGAGTCAGGCTTTCCTGTCCAACAGCATTGTTGAAATCTTTTTCCGGTTCCTGTGTTACTTCAAGTACATAATCTTCTAACGAAGAAACTTTCCTTTTCTGTTTATTTTCTGCAATAATTTCATTGACCTGCTCTACTTTAAGAACATGCCAGTTTGCAAAATTACTGGTGTATGCGAACCACATCAGGCCTTTAAAAATATCCTGTTTCTGACAAATGGCATCACCTTTTTCTGTTATTAACTTGGTGTCAAAATCCGGAAAATGCTGCAATGCGTCCATATAAGTGTCCAACTCATAATTAAGACAGCATTTTAATTTTCCGCATTGTCCCGCCAATTTTTGTGGGTTTAATGACAGTTGCTGGTATCTTGCCGCTGAGGTGTTGACACTTCTGAAATCGGTCAGCCATGTAGAACAGCATAGTTCTCTTCCACAGGAACCAATTCCTCCCAAACGGGCAGCTTCCTGACGGAAACCAACCTGTTTCATTTCAATTCTGGTGTTGAATTCTCTGGCAAAGTCTTTAATTAACTGCCTGAAATCGACGCGGTCGTTGGCGGTATAGTAAAAAGTTGCTTTCGAACCGTCGCCCTGAAACTCAATATCAGAAATTTTCATTTCCAGTTTTAGAGCAATGGCAATTTCGCGCGCCCTTACTTTCATTGGTTCTTCCTTGGCACGTGCTTCAGACCAGATATCGATATCTTTTTGGGTAGCCTTGCGGTAAATCTTGAGAATTTCGTTACTCGCCGGGTTTACTGACTTTTTCTTCATTTGTATCTTTACCAGTTCTCCGGTCAGGGTTACAATCCCCACATCATGTCCGGGAGAAGATTCTGTAGCCACAATATCTCCCATGCTAAGCGAAAGTTTTTCAGGATTTCTGTAAAATTCCTTCCTTCCGTTTTTAAAACGTACTTCTACGCAGTCAAACGGAGCCTCGCCGTTAGGAAGGCTCATATTTGACAGCCAGTCAAATACGGTTAATTTGTTGCAGCTATCGGTGCCGCAAGTCCCTTTATTTTGACAGCCTTTTGGCGCACTGCCATCAGACGTTGAACAACTGGTACAAGCCATAATTTTATATAGATGTCACGATTAACGTAACTTAAAATTCGTAAAATGATTTTGTGCGTAAAGATAGCATTTTTAGTTTTAATGATACAAAGCCTTTAATTTGTTGCTGTTCAGTAAAAAAACAAAACCTATTCCGGAATCCCGGAATAGGTTTAACGTAAATAGAGTAGAAATATTTTTAGTCCAGAACCTTGTATAATTTATCTGAAAGGCGAATTCTAAAAGGAAGAGCTAAGGTTACTTTATCTCCAGGCTTTGCAACTGCTGCTTCTGTGCCGTTTACAAACATTTGAGAGATTTGTAATTCCTGATTTCCCGTTGACGGACCTGAAATAATAATTTTGTCATTGATTTTTAATTCGTCTTTTTCAATCAGAAATTGCCCGATTCCGGCTTTTACAAAATAATGCTCCGCTTTTCCAAGTAAAGTTTTCTTTATCTTGATTTTTTGTCGGATGTCTTTTGGTTTAACAGTTTCAGGAATATCGTTGCCAGCTTTTGCCAAAGGCATATCAGACAATTCTCCGGAATGTTTGAATTTTAATTTTTCAGATTTTCCTTTTCTGAAAATCATGTTTCCGTTTTTCACACCGCGACGCAGTTTTACCTGTTCTACCAACGGCATATGGATGATTTCCTGGCATTCTGTAGAGCAACAGTTTTCCATGATGGCCTTACATTCATCACATTGGATGAATAATAAGTGGCAGCCTTCATTTTCGCAATTGGTGTGATTGTCACATGGTTTTCCGCATTGGTGGCATTGTGAAATGATGTCATCTGTAATGCGTTCGCCCAACCTGTGGTCAAAAACAAAATTCTTTCCAATGAATTTGCTTTCCAGGTTTTCTTCCTTGATTTGTTTGGCATAATTAATAATACCGCCTTCCAACTGGAATACGTTCTTAAATCCCTGGTGTTTGAAATAAGCAGAAGCTTTTTCACAACGAATTCCTCCGGTACAGTACATCACCAGATTTTTATCTTCTTTATAATCTTTTAATTGCTCGTTGATTATGGGTAATGACTCGCGGAATGTTTCTACATCAGGCGTTATGGCACCTTTGAAATGGCCGATTTCGCTTTCGTAGTGATTTCTGAAATCAACAACAATCGTATTTGGGTCTTCCAAAATCTGATTGAATTCTTTGGCCTTTAGGTGTACGCCAATATCGGTTACGTCAAAAGTATCATCATCTAATCCGTCAGCTACAATCTTATCACGTACTTTAACCGTCAGTTTCAGGAAAGAGTGGTCGTCCTGCTCCACAGCTACATTCAGGCGTATGTCTTTCATGAAATCATATTTTTCTAATGTTTCACGAAAAGCTTCCAAATTTTCCGCAGGAACAGACATTTGGGCGTTGATTCCTTCTTTGGCAACATAAGTTCGGCCAAGTGCATCAAGCTCGTTCCAGGCTATAAATAAATCGTCGCGAAATTTTTTCGGGTCTTCAATTTTGGCATACGCATAGAATGACAGCGTGAGTCGCTGTTTGCCGGCCTCGTCAATAAGTGCCGCTCTTTCTTCTGCGCTTAAAGTGTTGTACAGTTGCATGCTATAAACGTTTTAAGTTGAGAGAATTATGTCGATTTTTTTAAATCTGGTGCAAAAGTAGGGTTTTTATCCAAGAATCGAAAATGACATTTGTCATGTTTCGGGAATCCTTTTTAAAAACAAAACCCTTTCAGCGTTTTAAACGCTGAAAGGGTTGGTATAAAGATTAAAAAGATCTTTTAGCAGAATTCTGCGTAAGCATCTTTTAGGTTCTCAGCAATCATTTCTGCCGGGCGACCTTCAATATGGTGACGCTCCAACATGTGAACCAATTCACCATCTTTGAAAAGTGCCATACTAGGAGAAGAAGGAGGGAAAGGGAACATGAATCCACGTGCCGCATCTACAGCTTCCTTATCAACTCCTGCAAAAACAGTTACTAAATGGTCTGGTTTTTTGCTGCCATCCAAACTCATTTTTGCTCCCGGACGTGCGTTTCTTGCAGCGCATCCGCAAACTGAATTTACAACAACCAAAGTGGTGCCCGGTTTTGCAATTGCGTTTTCAACTGCACCGGCACTATATAATTCTTCAAAACCTGCGTCAGCCAATTCAGCACGCATTGGTTTTACCATTTCTTCTGGATACATAACTTTTGTTAGTTTAAAGTTTAAAAGCACAAAGTTACGAAGTTTTGGAGTGTTGTAAAAAAATAGAGTATAAAGATTTGTTATAGTTTCATAGTCGGGTTTATATGCCAATTCTTTTGCCTAATGCCTGAAGAAAAGGTGTTTTTGGGCATCTGGAAATTACGCGTATGTCTTCAACAAATGAAGTTTCTTCATCCAGAAATTTAAAAATAATGGCAGGATTTCCTTTTTGAAACATGGCGGAAAATATTTGGCTTCCGAGATAATTTTTTCTATCCAATATGTCTAATAACAACAAATCATAAAACCAAAACCTTGTTTTTTTATGGAATTTTCTGAAATCGTTTCCAGTTTCCAAAAAAGCCACCAATTCTTTTGATTTTTTTGTGGCATTTTTAAAAGTATAGCCGGTACTGGCTTTTGTCCAGCCTCCGGCACTTCCAATGTGTACAAGGTTTTTAGTGTTTTTTTTCCAAAAAGGATAACAAGTCATTGGAATTGCGCCCTGTTCTTTTTCAATCAATTCGTAATTTGTAATTCCTAATTTTTTGAAATAGTCCTGAATTTCGTTTTCATATTCATTTTCAGGAAGCAGTTCTTTCGAAAATAAAGTGTATTCTATCAAAGCTTCGGTTTTTGAAAATGGCAATACATACATAAATCGCGTATTTCCTTTTTGGGCTATTGAAAAATCCATGAAAGTGGCTTTTTCCGGATTGAAAACGGGTTCTTTAGCCTTGATTTTCCATCCAATAAAGTGCTGTTGCAAGTAGGGATATTTATTTTGCCCAATAATTTCCTGTGGATTTAAAACACTATTGAAAAGTTTATCACAGTAGAATTTTTCTGTTTCTGTTTCTGCCAAAACCCCGCCATTATCTTCTTTGAAATGAATTATCTTTTGCTGTAAGAATTCAATATTGTGTTCTTTTGAAATTGCTTCAAAGACATGTTGGTAAAAATCCATTCCCTGTATCATCTTGTACTGATAAGGACTTAGATTTAAATCACGCGTGAAATTTGCATCCGAAAAAATGGCCGTATTCCATTTTCTATAGACAAGGTGTTCGTAATCTCCATCTGGTTTTTCCCAAAAACACCAGGTGCGGTCATTGTTTTTTTTGGAATCGGCATCCAAAAGAAGGATTTTCTTTTCTTTGAATTTCCCGGAAAGTATCATCTGGTAGACGGTCATCAATGCGGACAGTCCCGCCCCGGCAAAAATGTAGTCGTACTTTTTCATATTCCAAAAATAGCGAATATTTTATCGGATCTTACGCAACATCTGCAACAGGTCTTTTGCATTTATGTAAGATTGGAGCTGTGCGGCTATAGAATAATCGGAATTTAGGATAACAATTGACGGATAGGCCGTGTTTCCATTTTTTTCTGCCAATGCCGTAGCCAATTCATGAACGCCGGAATTATTTCCCTTTGGCCTGAATTTAAAAACAGTCCCGTTAAAAAAGATGTCTTTTTTATCTTCCGCATCAAAAGAAATAAAATAAAAGTTTTGGTTCAGGGCTGTTATAAGTTCTTTGTTTTTAAGAGTCGTGTTTTCCATCATCTTGCAGAATTTGCACCAATCCGTATGTATAAAAATGACATAAGGTTTGGAAGTGGCAGCGGCTAATTTTTCTGCTTCTTCAAAAGTGTGCGTTTTGAGTTGGGCAAAAGTTGGAACTGCCGTTACCAATGCTAGTATAAGAAACCACTTTTTCATAATTATTTCAAAGTATATCGCACTCCAAAAAAGCTTCGGATACCTTGATTCGGACCATAAACATAACTTGGGTCAAAAGTCAACGCATATGGATTGTCTGGCGTTGGCAGGACATTTCCCTGCGGGTCATATTGCACATTCTTATCAAAAGGGTCGTTAGCTCTTGCAATAATAAAAGGATTTCCCTTGTTTGGCGTCCAGTTTAATAGGTTCTTGATGCCCATATAAATTTCGACATCTTTTATTTTATTGTAAGTGAACTGGATGTTCTGTATGCTCCACGTTGGCGAGTATTCTTTTCTCGGGTCGAGTTCTCCAAGCAATGGCAAACGCATTGGGCCGTAGACATTTCCCGTATAGTCAATGTCGAGAAACAATTTTGGAATGCGATATGAAATAGCCCAGGTTCCCGAAAACTTTTCAGTCAGAATCTGTCTTGTCTTGATGTCGTTTTCGGTTTTGGAAACATCCATATACGTAGCTCCCAAAATAAATTTCAGTCCGTTTTGGAAAACAATGTCTAAGTTAGCACTAACTCCTGTTGTCACGGCATGACCATCCAGATTTTTGTATATGATTTTATTTGGGTCTGTATCATAATCAGGCAGGATGGAATTTGTGAAATACGTATACCAGGCTGCCGTTTCCAGGCCAATATAGGTTCCGTTTTCTGTATAGATTTTCTTCAGGTAATTGATATTGGCATTATACGATTTCTCCGGTTTTAGCTCTTCTGCAATAACAACTTCCCTGGAACCGGTTAAGGCGGCATGTTCTTCGGTGAACAGGTTTACGACACGGAATCCGGTTCCGGAATTCAGGCGGATAATATCATTATCGGTCGCTTTGAATTTATAAGCAAAACGGGGTGTGAAAATAGAACCGTGGTCACTGTTATAGTCGTATCGTGCACCAAGAAGTATGCTGTGTTTATCGTTGAATTTTATTTCATCTTGAGCAAAAATGCTCGGAATCAAGGTTTTGTCGGCAGTGGAAGTAGCCGGAGTATTATCGTTGTAAAACTGATAGCGGATAGCGGTTCCAAAAAGCAGGTCATGGTTGGAAATTTTCTTGTCCCAGGTTAGCTGTCCGAAACCAATACGTTGTTGGGCCATATAGGGCGTATTTCCATATACAGAATTCTGGTCATGGTCTGTATACGAAAACGAAAACAGCATTTTCTCTTCAATAGGCAGTTCATAGGCTCCTAATAGTTCATATCTTTTAGTATAAATGCTTTCACCATAGACTTCGTCTCCGCCACGGTATTTTTTCTCCCATTGCATTTCGCCACCCCAACGGTCTTCATAAAAATAACGGCCGGCCAGTGAAAACAATTTGTTGCTTTTTCTGCCCAGATTCCATTTTTGAAAGACAGAAATACGATGCTGTAGTGTAACGTCTGTGAAATTATCATGATTGTTGTCTATCGGATTACTGTAATTGAAATAATTGACTCCTAATAAAACGGAAGAGTTTTTGCCTATGTTTCCTTTGAATCCGGCATCCAGGTTGACTTCGCCCCATGAATTGCTGAAACCGTCTATTGAAAACCGTGGAGCATTGGACGGATTTTTGGTGATAATATTGATTAAGCCTCCAACCGCCTCGCTTCCGTATAAGGAAGATGCCGGGCCTTTTACGATTTCAATCCGTTCCAGCAGCGAATTTGGGATTCCGGACAATCCGTAAACGGTAGACAGTCCGCTAACGATTGGCATTCCGTCAATTAACACCAATGTATAAGGCCCTTCCAATCCGTTAATGTGGATATCGCCCGTGTTGCAGATATTGCAGTTGAGTTGTGGACGGACTCCGTTCACGTTCTGCATTGCTTCAAAAATATTGGCAGTTGGATTTTTCTTGAAATAAGAGGGTTTGTATACTTCAACGGGAACGGGACTTTCCAAACGGCTGACAGGTTTTAAAGTGCCGCTTACAACTACTTCTTCCAAAGAATTTTTATCGTTTTCCAATTCTGCATCCCATTCCAGGGTTTCATTTTTTTTAATGGTTATGGCTTTTCTCTGTGTTTTGCTACCTACATAAGCTACCTGAATCTTATAATTTCCGGCAGGAATATTATCGATTTTATAATTACCTAAGCTGTCTGATGATGTGCTATAATTAGTTCCTAAGATTTTGATATCAGCATCGGTAACTGCAATCCCTTCGGAAGTTATTTTTCCGGAAATAGTACCTTTCTCCTGTGCATAAAAGTTTTGGAAAGAAAAGATTAGAAATAGTAGGGCTATATTTTTCATTAAGCAGCAATTAATTTTTAGACAAAACTAAAAATTATATTTTACTAAGCAAATAAAATAATTATATTTGTATCAATAATTGTTTTGTATGAGTAAATCATTGGAAGAAGTACACGGGTCAGTGGCTACCCAAAATAAAAAATCGGCATTTAGAAAAGTGCTGGCTTTTTTGGGACCGGCCTATCTGATTAGCGTTGGATATATGGACCCGGGGAACTGGGCAACTGATATAGCGGGAGGAAGCCAGTTTGGCTATACGCTTTTATGGGTACTTCTGATGAGTAATATTATGGCATTGCTTTTGCAAAGTTTGAGCGCCCGACTTGGAATTGTGACACAGCGTGATCTGGCACAGGCATCGCGGGAAACCTATTCGCCTTTCATTAACTATATTCTTTATTTTTTAGCAGAGATTGCCATTGCGGCCTGTGACCTTGCAGAAGTATTGGGTATGGCGATCGGGATTAACCTTTTGTTTGATATTCCTTTGATTGAAGGTGTCTTGATTACGGTTCTCGATACTTTTCTTTTGCTGTTTCTTATTAATAAAGGTATCCGGAAAATGGAAGCTTTTATCATTGCCTTGGTAGCTATAATAGGATTTTCTTTTGTGTTTGAAATGGTATTTGCAGAACCGGAACTTGATAAGGTTGTATTGGGACTGATTCCATCCATTCCTAATGAAGCAGCATTGTATATAGCCATTGGTATTATTGGTGCAACTGTAATGCCACATAATTTATACTTACATTCTTCTCTGGTGCAGACAAGAAAGTTTGACAGGACTGATAAGGGCATCAAACAGGCCTTAAAATACAATCTGATTGATTCTACCATAGCACTGAATCTGGCTTTTCTGGTCAATGCGGCTATTTTGATTCTGGCTGCGGCAACCTTCTACCGCAACGGGATGTTTCATGTGGCAGAGATTCAGGATGCACACCAGTTTCTGCAACCACTTTTAGGAACAAAATGGGCACCGATACTTTTTGCAGTTGCCTTAATCGCTGCCGGACAAAGCTCAACAATTACAGGAACATTGGCCGGGCAGATAGTTATGGAAGGTTATCTCAACTTAAGAATACAGCCGTGGGTTCGCCGAATAATTACGCGATTGATTGCCATTGTGCCTGCTGTTATTGTCATCATGATTTATGGTGAGCAGGTTACGGGAAAACTGCTGATTTTCAGTCAGGTGATTTTGAGCCTCCAATTAGGATTTGCCATTATTCCGTTAATCCATTTTGTAAGCGACAAACGAAAGATGAAAGGTTTCCATATTGGCAGGATTACCCAAATAGCTGCCTGGATTATCGCATCAACCATTGTGTCGCTCAATGCAAAACTGGTTTATGATGAAATTACCGGATGGATTGAAAATGCAGAGAATCCTTTAGTGCTTTGGTTGACAGTTGTTCCTTTGGCAATAGCATTTTTGGTACTGCTTTTATATATTGTTTTCAAACCGTTTATTGCCAGGTCAAAAGCGAAAAATTACAACCATTCACCACACAACCTTACGCTTAAGTTTTCAGAAAAGGCAACGTATACGAAAAAGAATATTGCTATTTCTGTTGATTTTTCGGAAGCAGATGAGGTTGCCATAAACAGTGCTTTTGAATTGGGAGGAATAGAAGCAAATTATACATTGATTCACATAGTAGAAACTGTTGGTGCCATGATGTATGGCGAAAACATACAGGACCATGAAACCACAATTGATGAAAAATTGCTGAACGAATATAAGGAAATGCTTGTTCAAAAAGGGTTCAGGGTTGAAACCCAATTAGGGTTTGGAAAACCAGGTAAAGTGATTCCGGCTATAGTAAATACTGGAAGTTTTGATATTTTGGTGATGGGAACCCATGGGCATACCGGTTTCAAGGATTTGCTTTTTGGAACTACGGTTAATAAATTGCGCCATCAAATATCGATACCGTTATTTATTGTCAAGAAGTAGGTTTACCTTTACACTCAAAATATTTTGCAATGACTTTTTCAGAAGAGAATTACCTAAAAACAATCTATCACCTAACAACAGCTTCAGATGCTGAAGTCAGTACGAATGCCATTGCTGAAAAAATGGAAACGAAAGCATCGTCTGTTACGGATATGTTGAAAAAGCTTGCGGAAAAAGGCCTGATTAATTATAAAAAATATCAGGGAGTTTCATTAACACAAGATGGAAAGCTGGCTGCAAAAATGATTGTGAGAAAACACCGCCTTTGGGAAGTTTTTCTAGTAGAAAAGCTTGGTTTTTCATGGGATGAGGTGCATGATATTGCCGAACAGTTAGAACATATCAAATCAGAAAAACTCATCAATAAGCTCGACGATTTTTTAGACAATCCTACAGAAGACCCCCATGGTGACCCTATACCGGACAGGGAAGGAAGAATTATAAAAATCGAAAAGCAATTGCTTTCGGAATTATCAGAAAACCAGTCCGGGATTTGTGTTGGTGTAAAGGACACTTCTTCAGAATTTTTGAAATACCTCGACAAGCAGGAAATTGCTTTGGGTTCAAAAATCGAGTTTCTGTCCAGAGAAAGTTTTGATTTGTCCTTGAGAATAAAAGTGAATGGAAAAGAGCTTACGATTTCCAATAAAATTGCAAGCAACCTTTTTGTCAAACTGCTTTAGTGGCATCCGCAATCGTCATTGCCGCAATTTCCTGCCTTTTTCTTTTTCCAAAAGAATTTCTTGACAAGAAAAGCAAAAGCTCCTGCTACAAGTAGGTATGCTATGATTTCCTGAATATTCATGTCTCAAAGTTAAAAATTAAATTCTTCGGCTTATGCCAAGAAAATGATAAACCTTTATTTCAAAATCTGATAAACAATTAATGAAACTCCGTAGGCAAATGAGCTCATAAAAACCAGCTGAATGACAGGCCATTTCCAGGAGTTGGTTTCTTTCTTCGTAATTGCCAGCGTACTGATACACTGCATCGCAAAAGCATAAAAAAGTAACAGCGATATTCCCGTAGCAAAATTGAAAATCTTATCGCCTGTAACCGGATTGATTTCAGCTTCCATTCGACTTTTTATGGTTGCTTCTTCTTCGCTGTCTACGCTGTAAATAGAAGCCAGCGTACCAATAAATACTTCTCTTGCCGCAAAGGAAGTAATAACCGCGATACCAATTTTCCAGTCATAACCTAATGGTTTGATGACAGGTTCTATGCCTTTTCCTAAAACTCCTATAAATGATTTTTCGAGCTTAAAACTGGAAATTTCCTGATTTTCTACTTTTTCAAAAAGTTCTATTTTTTTGGCAGCTATAGAATCAGCGATGTCCTGACTGTTAATCTTGTAAACGTTTTTGGCAACGCTGTCCTGCAATGCTGTATAATGCTCTGAAAGTGTATTGTCGATGTAATTTTGGTTGAATCGTGTTAAACCTTGCTTTTGTATTCTTTCTTTGACAATAGTTTCTGCATTAGCGTATTCGTGAGACATACCGTGCGAACCCAGGAACCAAAGGATTATCGAAATGGCAAGGATGATTTTCCCTGCTCCAACCACAAAAGATTTTGTTTTTTCGATTACGTTAATGGCCACATTTTTAAACAAAGGCAGTCTGTAATTGGGCATCTCAATAACGAAATACGACTTGGATTTTATTTTTAATATTTTGTTTAGGATATAGGCGGCAAAAATAGCCATGGAAAAACCTAAAAGATACAATGCCATTAAAGTCAGCCCCTGTAGGTTTAAAAAACCAAGGATTCTTTTTTCGGGAATAATCAGGGCAATCAGAATGGCATAAACAGGCAGTCTTGCTGAACAGGTTGTGAAAGGAGTAATCAGGATGGTAATTAATCGCTCTTTCCAGTTTTCGATATTTCTCGATGCCATGATAGCCGGAATAGCACAAGCGGTTCCCGAAATCAATGGAACAACACTTTTTCCGCTAAGTCCAAATCTTCTCATGATTTTATCCATAAGGAAAACCACACGGCTCATATAACCGCTTTCTTCCAATACAGAAATAAAAAGAAACAGAAAGGCAATTTGCGGTATGAAAATTACTACTCCGCCAATTCCCGGTATGATTCCCTCAGAAATAAGGTCGGTTAGTAAACCAGGTGGAAGGTGTTCTTTTGAAAAGCTAGCCAGTTTAGCAAAAGTTTCATCGATAAAATCCATCGGAATACTTGACCATGAAAATACCGATTGGAAAATCAGCATCAGAATGGCAAAAAAGATGACATATCCAAAAACTTTGTGCATCAGGATTCTATCCAGTTTTGCTCTCACTCCTTTTGCTTTGGATGAATCAACCTTATATCCGACTTTAAGAACATCATTGATAAACTGGTATCTTTTGATGGTTTCTTTTTGCTGCATTTTTTTCAGCTCAGAATTGGATTTTGCAAAAGATTTTTCAGCAATCTCATTCCGTTCCAGTTCTCCAAAGTTCACGTCCTGTGTAATGACGAGCCATAATTTATAAAGCAGTTCTTTCGGGAAAGCATGGCGGAGCCTGTTAAAATAATCAACATCAATGCTTGATGCATTCAGGCAAGGCTCTGTTGATAAGGTTTTATAATCGGCTATAAGCTGTTTGAGATTGTCAATACCAATGTTTTTGCGAGAGCTTATAAGAGCTATTTTGGTTTTTAACTGCTCTTCAAGATAAGGAATATCCAGGCTGATGCCTTTATAATCCATTCTGTCTGACATGTTGATAGCCAGGATTGTCGGGATTTCCAAATCCTTAATCTGTGTAAAAAGAAGCAGGTTTCGTTTAAGATTTTCAACTTCGGTAACTACAACCGCAACATCCGGATAATTAGGGTCGTTTTTGTTGAGCAATAGTTCAATTACCACATTCTCATCAATAGAACTGGCGTTTAAACTATAGGTTCCGGGCAAGTCAAGAATGGTGGCTTTCAGATTTTCGGCCAGCTTGCTGTAACCGATTTTCTTTTCAACGGTTATTCCCGGATAATTACCAACCTGTTGCTTCAATCCTGTAAGCTGATTAAAGACAGAAGTTTTCCCGGTATTAGGATTGCCTATAAGGGCTACTTTAAGATTTTTATGACTCATAGAGCTTCATTCACGACTTCAACAGTTATAGCAAGGGCAGTTTCTTTGCGAATGGCAACATGACTGTCATTGACATCAATATATAACGGGTCGCCAAGAGGTGCAATCTGCAATAGCTCAACAAAATTGCCGGGAAGACATCCCATTTCAAGCAATTTTAAAGGAATCGTATCGATATTAACGTCGAGTATCTGTGCCTTCTGACCGATTTTGAGCTGTGCTAAAGTTTTCAAGCCTTATTTAGATTCAATTTAGATTGCAAAAATAGGAATTATTATTGAAGTAAGGCGTTTAAATAAAAAATAGAGGTTAAATCCTAGCGTTTTCAATGGTTTTTTATGTTTGATGATTCTCTATAAAGAAAATACCGCATTTAAGTTTTATAAAATTATAGTGCAATCCTATAAAATTACTCAGTTTTATAAGCTTACTTTTATACCATAATCAAAAATAAAAGTCATGAAAAAGCTAATTTATGCCGCATTTATAGTGATTGTTTTCTCTGCATGTAAAGACACGGCCAGTGAAAATGCAATGCTGGAGCAACAGCGTGAGATAGATTCTATGAAAGTGGTGATGAAAGAACAGGAAGAAGCATTGGCCAAACAAAGAACAATTGATTCCATGAATGCCGTTGTAGCTGCAGCCGAAGCAAAAGCTGCTCGGGCTTCAGCAAATAAAGCTGCTCCGGTAACCGCTGAGCAGAAGAAAAAAGGATGGAGCAATACGGCAAAAGGTGCTGTGATTGGAGCCGGAGCCGGAGCCATTACAGGAGCTGCCGTTTCAAAGAAAAAAGGTGAAGGTGCTATTATTGGTGGTTTGGCCGGAGCAGCAGTAGGTGCCGGAACGGGAGCCATTATTGACGATAGCAAAAAGAAGAAAGAAAAACAATAAACCCGGAACAAACGAAAAAGAGAGGCTAATGCCTCTCTTTTTTTATTCTGATTTTTCATTACTCAAATAATTAATGTCTTCCAGTAGTCTTTTGACTTCTTCAAGTTTGGTGCCGTCATAAAATCCGCGGATTCTTCTTTTTGTATCTACCAACACAAAATTTTCGGTATGTACCATATCATATAACTCGCTGGAATCTGAAGTTTTCACGGCGAGATATGATTTTCTGGCAATATAATAAATGTCTTTTTTATCGCCCGTAACCAGATTCCATTTGCTGTCAATTACTCCTTTTTTAACGGCATAAGCTTTTAAAACTTCCGGCGTGTCAATGTCTGGCATTACGGTATGGGAAAGCAGCATCACTTTAGGATTGTCCTTAATCTGTTCCTGAAGCCATGCCATATTTTCACCCATTGGTACGCAGATTGATGGGCAGGTCGTAAAGAAAAAGTCGGCTACATAGATTTTTCCTTCATAGTCTTTCTGGGTTATTGTTTTTCCGTTTTGGTTGGTAAACGAAAAATCATCAATGGTATGGTATTTTTTCACATACTGTACCGTGGTGTCTACCATTTCAGGATTGACATCGGCAGGATTGTATATCTTAAGCGTCTTTTTTGGCTTTAGTGCAAAATAGAAGAGTGTGATGATGGTCGCGGATAGCAGGAAAAGGACTAGAAAGAAAATTCTATATTTTTTAAAAAAGGTAAGCATGCAGAAGAAATTTTTGCAAAATTACAAAAGAAAGCGTCATGCAGATTTTATTTTAACAGTTATATAAGTTGATGCAACTGGTTTACTTTTTAAATTTGTGACAACACAAACAGAGTTTTATATGAAAATAATTTCGAATAAGGGTATGCTGTCCGTAACGGCCATGATTTTGACCGCAATTTCGGCGAATGCCCAGGAAAAATCACCACATCCTGGTATTGAAATCCAATATATGGATTTGTCAGTAAGACCCAATGACGACTTCTTTAAATTTGTTAACGGAAAATGGGTTAAGGAAACCGAGATTCCTGCTGACAGGACTCGTTGGGGAAGTTTTGACGAACTTCGCCAGAGAACAGATGAAGATGCGTTAGCTATCCTCAAGAAAGCGGTCTCGGATAAAAAGCTGGACCCTAAATCAGACCAGGCCAAGGCTGTAAATCTTTACAAGTCTATTATGGATACGGTAACAAGGAACAAACAGGGAATTGCTCCTCTAAAACCGTATCTGGCAAAAATCAATGCGGTTAAAAATGTAAAAGACCTTCAAGCCCTGATGATTGATATGGAGCCGGTAGGCGGAGTTGGATTTACAGGAGCCGGAGTAGGTACTGATGCTAAAAACAGTAACAGAAATGTGGTAACCGTTGGTTTAGGAAGTTTAGGTCTTCCGGACAGGGATTATTATGTTTCTGATGAAGCCGATTCAAAAGAAAAAAGAGAAAAATACGAACAGCACGTTGCCAGAATGTTGCAATATCTTGGCGAAAAACCAGATGAAGCGAAGAAAAATGCGGCGAAAATTGTAGCATTGGAAATTGCTATGGCCAAGCCGAGATTGGATAGAGTGGAACGAAGAGACAGAAGGAAAACCTACAACCCGATGGCTATTGCCGATTTACAGAAACTGACTCCTTCTATTAACTGGAATACCTATTTGACTGGAATCGGACTTCCAAAATTGGATTCAGTTATCGTATCTCAGCCAAAATACATGACTGCATTGGAAGAAATCTTCAAGCAAAACAAAGTTGAGGATTGGAAAGAATATATGAAATGGACGTTGCTTAACAAATCTGCCGGAACACTTTCAACAGAAATTGAAACGGCAAACTGGGAATTCTATGGCAAAACCCTGACAGGAGCTGTGAAGCAAAGACCTCGCGACGAGAGAGCATTGCAGACAGTAAACGGAATGATTGGTGAAGCTTTAGGAAAACTATATGTTGCTGAAAAATTCCCGCCAGAAGCAAAAGCGAAGGCAGAAATGATGATTAAAAACATCTTCCTGGCTTTTGAAAACAGAATCAACAGATTGCCTTGGATGACAAAAGCTACAAAAGCAAGTGCCATTGAAAAGCTGCACAAGTCAAGAATCAAAATTGGATATCCTGACAAATGGAAAGATTATTCTGCATTGACAATCGTTGCTCCTGAAAAAGGAGGAACTTATTTTGAAAACATTAAAAATGCAGCCCGTTGGAATTATAAGGAAGATATCGAAAAATTAAACAAACCGGTTGATAAAGATGAATGGTTTATGTCGCCTCAGACTGTAAACGCCTATTACAACCCTTCGTATAATGAGATCGTTTTCCCGGCAGCTATCCTGCAGCCGCCATTCTATGATTACAAAGCGGATGAAGCTGTTAATTATGGAGGAATCGGAGCGGTTATAGGACATGAGATTTCACACGGATTTGACGATTCAGGGTCCCGATATAATGCCGATGGAAATTTGGTAAACTGGTGGTCTGACGACGATTTGAAGCAGTTTACAGGATTGGGTGGTGCTTTGGCAGACCAATACAGTGCTTTGCAGCCACTACCTGGAATTTATGTTGACGGTAAATTTACTTTAGGTGAAAACATCGGAGATTTAGGTGGTGTGAATGCAGCTTATGATGGCTTGCAATTGTATTTAAAAGAGAACGGACGTCCGGGATTGATTGACGGATATACTCCTGAACAGCGTTTCTTTATTTCATGGGCGACCATCTGGAGAACCAAAGCCCGTGATGAAGCTATTAAGAATCAGGTAAAAACAGATCCGCATTCACCGGGAATGTACAGGGCTTATGTGCCACTTCAAAATGTGGACGCATTCTATGAAGCATTCAAAATCAAAAAAGGAGACGGAATGTATGTAGAACCGGAAAAGAGAGTTAAAATCTGGTAAAAAATAAAAAATCCCAAGTGTGAGCTTGGGATTTTTTATTTATCAAAAACTACTCTTTCTCAAAAACCTCTTACTAAAAGTTAAGCTCTACTTTTTAATACTATGTGATGCACACTACACAAAATAATGGATTTTATTTTGAGAGTTAAATTCTACTAATTTGTGTAGTGGATGTTATGTTTTTAAGTGTTAGTTTTATCTAAAATTCAAATCCTAAATAAGGTTCTTTTGGCTGCTTCTTTTGTAATTCTTATTAAGAATGACGGGAAAATAAAACTTTCCAAATACATATGTGTGCCATTAGTAACTTGAAAACCCTTAAAAAATAGAAATTCAATTTTTAAAAATTTAATAATCATGAAAAAAGCGTTGTTTTTGTTTTTAAGCAGTGTCATGTTTTTGTCTTGTGATGATGAGAATGGGCAAATAAATCAATTAAAGGATGATTTTAGTGTTTTAGGAAAAAGGATGTCTTCTGATATAGTAGTGGCATTTGAAAAAGATGTAAAAGACAGTAATATTGATTTAGAAATAAAGAATTGGGAAAAAGCATTAAACAAGCAAGACTTTGACAAAGTAAAAACATATCAAAATTCTATAGTTGGAATTTTAAATTCATTCTACGAAAAGTACAAAAAAGAGAGTGTAGAAGATTACGTAAAATTACTTCATGAGATTGAAGCAAAGGTGTTAGGAACTCACGATAAAGACCCATGCACAAGAAATAAAAATGGTACTATTTATTTGGATGCCTGTACTTTTTGGCAAAAAGTAAGTTTCTTTATAAGTTTTTCATGTTCAGGGCTCCCGGTAGACACAAAGTCCCAACAAGAATCATATATGAATTGCTTACAGTCTACAGTTTGTAAAAAATGTAAATAAAATAAGCGCCATGATAACAAAAAAAAAGATAGGGTATATAGTTTTGGTCTTGCTGATAGTTTACTTAGCCTTTGCAATACCTAATGCAATTAAAAAGTATGATGCTACTCGTTTGCCCCCTGACGAGTTTTTTAAAAAATACAAATAGTGTCAGGTCATTTACATTAACTTGTAAGTATATAGAAAAGGGATTTAAACTTATTTTAAATTAAAAATTCCTGTCCATTACTTCAAAATTATAATTCAAAATGGCTTCTAGCTTATTGCTAATTATAATCTTCCCAACTGATTTTTTTTCAACATTGAATTTCGGTACTTCCAAACCAAGGCTTTCCGCTTTTTGAGTATAATATTCTTTTCGCCCCGGATGGATGGGTGCTGCAGCATTAAATGTTTCGTTCCAAATATCTTTTTTAATAATCTTTTCAATAATCCCGATGCAATCTTGTTGATGAATAAGATTGACAGGTCCGTCAGGATTTTCAATGTTTTCTCTGCCTGAGAGAAATTTTACAGGATGGCGGTCTTCACCTATTAATCCTCCAAAACGCAAAACGGTAGTACTGAATTTAGGATTATTCAGTAAGAGGTTTTCAGATTCAAAAAGCTGCCTGCCACTTTCGGTATCCGGATTTGGAGTATTTTCTTCTGTGATAACGGGAGTATTTTCAGTATCAGCATATACCGATGTTGAACTTATAAACAGTACTTTTTTAATGGAAGATTTTTCTATTTCCAAAACCAGATTCTGCATTTTTTTTACAAAATTTTCATTTGTATCGCCTTTTAGTTTTGGCGGTATATCAATAATCAGAATTTCAGAACCATTCAAAAAATCATTTAGGTTTCCCTGAATTCCTTCAGAACTTACAGCAATTAAAAAAGGCTTTATTCCGGAATTTTCCAGAATACTAAGCTTGTTTTCGGAAGTTGTCGAGCCGTTTACTGAAAATCCTTTCTCTAGTAAAGCTTTAGCCAAAGGCAATCCGAGCCATCCGCAACCTAAGATACTAATTTGCTGCATTGGCATTGATTTCCAGAGTTGTTGGCTGTTGCTGTAGACTGTCTAATAGCTGTTCAGGAATGATTTCCTTTCTGAAATTAGGTTTTATCTTTTGCTTTATGACTACTGCATCATTTAGTACGAAAGGTGTTGGCATCATCCAGTTTTCACGCTTTGCAATACTGAACATTTTGTTGCTCATCAGGTCGAAAGAAGATTCCATCAAATCCATATCAAGCACCGCTTTTGAAGCAATACTGAACTGCAATTCCAAAGGCTCATTATCTGTTACATAATAGCTCAAAAGTTTTCTTCCTTTTCTCTTAAAAGCAGAACCTTTCTGGTTGATATGTTTTACCCCATTGGCTCTCAGGTTATGGAAAGTAAGGTTTTCATGCGCAAAAATATCATAGCGGTTTACCTTCCGGTTAGGACTGATTTTAATTTTAAGGTGCCTTTGGGTTCCAATTACCGTATCACGCAGGAATTGGATAGTAGGTTCTTCCAGTTCTTTGGCAGGAGCAGAATTCGAATAGGTAAATTTGGAATTGTATTTACTAAACAGGTTATAAGGTTCCAAATGTTTGGCATCAGAAGGTTTTTCACTAAGATATCCTTTGGTCCAGCTATCAAGGTTTTGGTCGTAGGTCACCCATAATGCTTTTCCGGTATCACCGTCGTAAACATACAGGAGGCTGTTTGGTTTTGCTTTTCCGGGTTCATAGCCAGACTCAAGGTGTGCTTTTATAAAAAAGCCAGTTGCAATCAAAAGCATAGCCGTGGCCCAGATACCTTTTTTTGAATAATAGCCAAAAACAGGAAGCAGAAGCGTAAATACCAAAACGGTTAATACTGCACTTCCGGCCAATAGTTTTAGTCCTAATCCGATTGGAAATGTAGTAATGAACGGGATAAAAATTATAAAAGCCGGAATACTGAGGATAAGGTTCAGTATCCAGCTTTTTTTCTGTGTAATTACATAATAAGCCAGCATGATAAGTGCACAAAAAACAGGAATTATAAAGAATCCTGCCCCGGGAAGATAAATCGCCAGTGCAATATTTATCAGAAGCCACAGGAACAAAGGTGCTATGGCAAAGTTCATCGCCTGGTTTTCGAAATAGTATTTTTTATAGAAAGCAAAACTGATGGCCAAACTGATAAAGACAAAAAAGCCTATGTAATAGTGGCCGTTATAGGTGAATCCGTGTAAAATGTCTTTGTATTGAGGATAAAATTCATTCAGGACTTTCCATCCCAGGAAAGCAGCAGCACCCGAAACCAGAAGAGAAGCAAAGAACGGGGCAAAACCACGTCCGATTTCTTTAATGGATAAGGCTCTTTTGCCTATGCCGATAAAAACAATGAAAATGAAAAGCACTCCCGCAATAGTAACAAGTATATAGTTCCATGAAAATGGATAGCTTACAAAGTAAAAAGGAGTGTTGAAATAAACATAATCTTCGCCATCGTTGAGGGTACTCAGATTGGTATTGGAGAAATATTTAAGTAAAGGAACGATATAGGTGCCCTGATGGGCTAAAGTAGTAGGACTCAGATGTTGTATGTCATCCTGTTGCGTGTGATAATTGAAATGGTCGTCAATAAAAGCAAAATTAAATCCCTGTATTTTTCCTTCTTCCCTGAAAACCGTCAGGTCTGTGTCGTTGGGAAGCATTTTGTAAATGCTGTACATCAGAGAGTTCGAAACAGGAAAACCCGGATTGGCTTTTGTGAATTCTTTCACCATGGCCGCATTTCCTTTGTTGGTTTCCATCAGCATATAAGACGGTCCGGCACTTCCTCTTGCTTCGAGATTCAGGACAAGCCCGACATCTTTGGCCCAGGGATGCTCCGTAACAAAAAGAGCAGCTCCATTCAGTCCCAGTTCCTCCGCATCAGAAAACAAAATGATAATGTCGTTTTTGTTGGCCGTTTTGTTCGCAAGAAATGCCCTTACACTTTCCAGTATGGTAGCAATTCCGGAAGCATCGTCAGCAGCACCCAGAGAAGATGAATGTGGAGCGCTGTCGTAATGCGACAAAAGCATCAGTGCTTTGGAATTGTTAGAACCCTTTATCCGGGCAAGAATATTTTTTGATTTTGCCAGATTTCCCCATTCTGTCAACGTATATCCTTCTTGTGTTGTCGTTTCTAATCCGAGTTTTTGAAGTTCTTTTTCGAGAAGGGAAGCAACGGCTTTATGATTTTCTGAACCTACATAATGTGGAGATTTTGCTATAGAGGAGACTTGTTCAAGAGCTCTTTTGGTAGAAAATTCCGTCAGTGGGACTTCTTCTTCGGCAATGTTTTGGGGCATCATTGCAAAGAAAATCCCATAGATAATTCCTGCGACAAGTAAAGCAGAAATAAGGGAACTATATCTTTTTTTCATTCCGTTGAGATTATTTAGGTGGTGTTAAATATTCTTTCTTTACTATTATAAAGGAATCATCCTTTACAGGTAAATAGGCCTGGTCATACAGGAAATAGTAGGTATTTCCGTTTTCTGTTGGCAGCGTACTGGTATAAAACTCAAAGTCAAAACCTTTAGTGAGCAATCTTGACCTGGAAACCTGTATTTTGCCATCAGAATTTATCCCCGATAAAATTCTGTAATTTTTGCGTAACTTGTTGTTAATGTTCCGCATTAAATTATTTGAATCTTTATTTATTTTGTTATTATAAGCGTTCCTGCATCCATCACCGCAGAATTTTTTGTCTTCCCGACCCATAATCCTCTCCTTACATTCTAAACATGATTTTGGCATATATTGTTCTTTTTTGGTGTAAATATTAATTAAATGGCATAAAAGCTTATAACTTTTATGGTTAAAACTTTTTACGAAAGCTAACTACATCTTTTTCTTACACAAACATCAGAAATTTTTTTCTATTTCAGCTTTTTAATTTTATATAAATCATCGCGCCTGTCTTTTAATATTCTGACACTTCCCTGTTCATGTAGTTTTTTCAACAAGTCAAGGTCGACATCGGCAATGAGTGTCATTTCTGTATTGGGAGTAGCTTCTGCCTTGATTCCGTTAGAAGGAAAGGCAAAATCAGAAGGAGTGAAGACGGCTGCCTGTGCATATTGGATGTCCATGTTGTTTACCTTCGGAAGATTGCCTACACATCCGGCTATGGCCACATAACATTCATTTTCGATAGCTCTGGCCTGGGCGCAAAATTTTACGCGGGTATAAGCGTTTTGTGTATCGGTAAGAAAAGGAACAAAAAGAATTTCCATTCCTTCATCTGCCATTAATCGTGATAACTCAGGAAATTCTACATCATAACAAATCATGATGCCGATTTTACCACAGTCTGTATCAAAAGTCCTGATTTCAGACCCACCTTTCATTCCCCAATATTGAACTTCGTTAGGAGTGATATGTATTTTGGTATACATTTCATAAGTTCCGTCCCTTTTGCATAAGAATCCTACATTATAAAGATTTCCATCTTCTGTGTAAGGCATGCTGCCGGTAATGATATTTATGTTGTATGAAATGGCAAATTCCTGGAATTTCTTGCGAATCGGTTCACAGAAATGGGAAATTTCCCTGATGGCATCGGCTTCAGAAAGATGGTTATAATCAGCCATCAAAGGAGCAATGAACAGCTCAGGAAACAACACAAAATCACTACTGTAGCCCGAAACGACATCGATGAAAAATTCCGACTGTTCAAAAAGGGCTTCCAGATTGGCAAGAGGGCGCATCTGCCATTGTACGAGTCCGAGCCTGATGACACTTTTTTTGACATTAATAAGCTTAGGGCTTTTTTCGTAATAGATATTGTTCCATTCCAGCAGTACGGCATACTCCTGAGAACTGATATCGCCTTCAAGATAGTTTTTCATGATTTTCAATACGTGGAAATCATTGCTTAACTGAAACGAAAGTACCGGGTCATACAATTCACTCAGCCTTACCTTGTCAATATATTCTTTCGGGGTCATTTCTTCCGAATATTGAGAATATTTTGGAATCCTTCCGGCAAATATTATCGATTTCAGGTTTAAGGTTTCGCACAATTCTTTTCGGGCATCATAGAGTCTCCTTCCTAACCGTAGTCCACGGTATTCAGGGTCGATAAAGACATCAATACCATACAATACTTCTCCATCCGGGTCATGTGTGGAGAAAGAAAAATTTCCCGTGATTTTTTGGTATGTATGGTTGGAACTGGCTTTTTTGTAATTCACGAGAATGGAAAGAGCAGAGCCAACCACCTTGTCATCAACGAGAATGACGAGTTGTCCTTCCGGAAAAACCGAAAGCAATTTTTCTATTTCTTTTTCTTCCCAGTAGGGTTCGTCAAATTCATCATAAGCATGCAACATGGAAGTCTTGAGCTGCTTATAATCTTCTATCTGTAAGTTTCGTAATTCGACTTTATTAATTTCTGCCTGCATAAAAAAAAATCATTTTCCGAAAGTTACGGCATTTTTTTCGGTTTACAAGCGGTTACAAACGTTTACAATCGAAAGTAAACGAATACTTACCGAATAAATTAAACAAAACGTTACATATTTGTGATATTAGTTAAACATACGGTTTGATTTAATTTTGAAATAATTTAAACTTTAAAACGAAACGCCATGAACACATTAAGAAACAGAGTACAGCTTATAGGGCATACCGGAAAGGACCCGGACATCAAGAATTTTGACGGTGGGAAAAAACTGGCTTCCGTTACTATTGCTACCAATGAAGTTTATACTAATGACAAAGGTGAAAAAGTTACAGATACGCAATGGCATTCTGTAGCGGCATGGGGAAAAACAGCCGAAATTATGGAAAAGTATGTCACAAAAGGTGACCAGATAGCCATTGAGGGTAAGTTAGTCCATAGAAGTTATGATGACAAAAACGGTGAAAAAAAATACATCTCGGAAATTGTGGTTAATGAGATTATATTGTTGGGTAAATAATTCTTTTGAAATTTTTTAAGATGTCGCAAATGTCCAGTTAAATTGTACCATAAAGCAGAAACATTTAAGCGCCATCCAGATTAATTCCCCTCCAAACCATCTCAATGTTGAGATGGTTTTTTTATGAAAAGATATTCTTAGCTATTCGATAGGTATTTGTATGCGCTTCAATAATAGTTTTTATTTCCGGTGAATAGCCTCCGCCCATACTGCATTGGACAGGAATTTCAAACTTGCGGCAAAGAGACAATACGATTTCATCTCTTTTTTTGCATCCGTTTATTGAACAGCCCAATTTTCCGAGTTTATCAGAATCCAGTATGTCTACTCCGCTAAGATAAAAGATAAAATCTGGTTTTTCACGGTCGATTAATTTGGGAACCGTATCGTTTATAATCTTAAGATATTCCTCATCTCCGGTTTTATCCGGTAGTGCAATATCAAGGTCAGAGGTTTCCTTTTTGAACGGATAATTCGATTTTCCATGGACAGAAAAAGTAAAAACATTAGAATTGTTCTGAAATATCTCCGCTGTTCCGTTGCCCTGATGGACATCCAAATCAATGATAAGAATTTTTGATGCTAGTTTTTTGTCAAGAAGGTATTGTGCGCCAATGGCCTGGTCGTTCAACAGGCAAAAGGCCTCGCCACGATTCGAGTAGGCATGGTGAGTGCCTCCTGCTATGTTAAAGGCTATGCCGTATTGCAATGCCTTTTCACAGCCCAGTATTGTGCCTTGCGCAATGCGGAGTTCGCGTTCAACCAATTCGGCAGAAAGCGGAAACCCTATTTTACGTGCGGCTCTTGCGTCTAAAGTCAGATTAACCAGCTCGTCAACATATGCTTTATCATGAACTGCCAGGATGTGTTGCAGGTCTGGGATTCCCGGTTTGAAAAAATCGCTTTCGGAAACAATTCCCTCATGGAGCAATTGTTGCGGAAGCAGTTCGTACTTCAACATCGGAAAACGATGTCCTTCCGGCAGAGGATGTTTGTATATGGGATGAAAAGCTATGGGAAGCATCAACAGGGATTACTCATTAAAATCTTCAAATTTCCGCATTGCATATTCTTTCTTTTTAGAATCATAATACCCCATGATAAAATAATCCTTATATGGGAAAACGGAAACAAGAGAAACATTGTTTTCGTGCAGGAATTGCGATATGTAATCTACAGCCAATCCTTGCTGCGGGCCTTTTTTATGTTCAAATTTATCATCAAAAAGACTTTCAAAATAATTAGTTTGCATATTTTGGCTGTCAAATATATCCTCTGGAACATAATAGCTTCCGGAAATAGCCATCGCTACACCTGCTGTTATTCCCAGTAAGATTCCGCCACCAGAACTTACGTCTCTTATACCGCCAGCAGTCACCATCAAGGAAGCAGGAGTTTTATATACGGTAATTCCTAAAGAGGAATTGCTTAATTTATTGAAGAATTTTTTAGTGTTTTTTAATTCCTGTCCTCTTTGGTTTCCGGTTTGGGAATAGAGAGGAGAATTTCTAAACGAAATGGAATCTTTGGAACCGGCAGTATATCTTTTAAGCTCTTCTCCGGTTGCTATATCAACAGCAGCTATTGCCAATTCTTCTTCATTGGCCCTGATTTGGTATAATTTATTGTCGTGGAAATAAGAGTTGGACTGGCCGCCACTTCCCTTTAATGTGAGTGCTGGAATTGTTTTTTCATTTATAGCAAAAGTAGTAAGGTCAATGTCAAATAGCTGTGTCCTGCCGGATGAATCAAAAGTAAGCATCATGTGTCTCCCTGTAATATAAAATTTTATTTTGGGAACACTTTGGAAAAGTGGATTTGAAGAACGGGTGTCGATTTTCTCAATCCCATTCTCTTTGATTAGACTGGAAAAAGTCGACGATTTTCCTTTTTCGTCCATGAATTTGTAAGAAGAAAAATCAATGATTTTTTCATCTAACTGCCCTTTATTAAAGCAGTAAAATTTCAGCTTATCTTCTTTTTGGGGCAACGACAGGATGTAGAATGAATTGTTTTCGCTAAAGACGGAAATGATACTTTCATTTTTTAGAGAAAGCTGGTGGGAAGCTGTTACTGATGCCCTGTTGTTGAAATCAAAATAGTGTGACTGGATTTTTGTATAATCATCAGAAGACCAATACAGGTAAGGATTTCCGTTATCTTCAAAACTAAATCCTACCATAGCGGTGTAGTTTTTATCAGGACGGTTTACAGATAGACTGTCTTTGAAAAACAAGGCATTGTTGTATTTCAATACTTTTAATTTTTCTTTATCTGAGGCAAATACAAAAACCTGATTTTGGTCATTGACGGCATTAACTATCTGATGATAGCTTGTTGCCTTTTTTAGTTCCAAAGGATGTGAGGCAAGCAATGTCTGGCCGAAAGAAAGATTGACGCAGCAAAGAGTAAAAAGCGAAAGGAATATTTTTTTCATAAGCTGTTGTTTTTTAGTTTCTTTCTGCTCAAAAATAATACCAGTTTAAGAATCCATTAATTCCTGGAATTTATTGAAAAATTCCCCGACATGCAACCCGTCCATTAATCCGTGGTGAACGTGGACGGAAATGGCCATGGTTCTTTTCCCATTGTCTTGCACAACCATCTTTCCGATAGAAATTTTAGGACAGCTATCCGGAAATGAAAAACTACGGGCATGTGACAGTGAAGTGAAATCTACCCAGGGAATAGCAGAAAAATGAATCAGGTTGTCTACTTCGAAGTTTCTTGTAAACAGACCCGGCGTATTCCTGACTCTTTCGATTTCTTCTTTGGCTTTAGCTTCAAAAACCTCATAATCTGGAAAAAATTCGACCAATGAAAAACCGAACGTATTGTCATCTCTAGTTAAAGTAGGTGAAGCATCAATTTTGTCATAGCGGTATACTTCTCCTTCCGAAATTCTGTAATGGAAATTCTCAACGGCATTAACCGCTGCCAATGTTTTGTGCAAGTAGTATAAAAAGAAAGAAGTGCCTTTTTTCTTGGCGGTTTCATATGCTTGGGTGCAGTCTATAGTGGCAGTTATACCAAAAAAAGGTTCCTCGAATTTGCTAAAGAATTCAAAGTGTTCTTTTCTTGGCCAGTTGTTTAGGTCTAATTTGGTTTTCATTATGTTTTCAGCACAGGTGCTGTTGTATTTTAATTATAGCAAAATAGGCAGAACCTCGGTAATCTTGTCTAAAGCCTTGAAATTTTTGTGTTCTACTTTATGGTCTATTTTTTCATGTGCCCAGGTCGTATGGAAAGGGATATGTACGGCATGGCCTCCTATTCCCAATACAGGTAATACGTCTGATTTTAAGGAATTCCCAATCATGAAAAATTCCTGGGGTTTTATTTCCAATCGGTTCAGCAGGTCGTGATAATCTTTTTCCTGTTTGTCTGACATAACTTCAATATGGTGGAAATAATGTCCCAGTCCTGAATTATGCAATTTACGACGTTGGTCAAGCAAATCACCTTTTGTGGCAACAACCAGTTTGTATTTTCCGTGCAGGGCTTCCAATGTTTCTTCAACTCCATCAAGCAGTTCTATAGGTTTTTGAAGCAATTCTTTGCCGTATTCAATGATTTTTTCAATGACATCAACGCTAATGGTCTTGTTTGAAATTTTCATGGCAGCTTCAATCATGGAAAGGATATATCCTTT
>NZ_LMPW01000002.1:290307-306241 GCF_001423985.1 Flavobacterium sp. Leaf359
GATTCCATAACCATATAAGGAAAGATTCTGGATTTCTACCCGAAACAATTCCTGGGATAATCCCTGATGGGATAGATAGTCCTGCATCAAGGCGCAGAACTTTTCTTCAGTTTCCTGAAAATAAGGCTCGTTTACAAATAAGGTATCGTCTGCGTCGAAAGCAATTACTTTTATATTCATTTTTTAGTAATCCTTTTCTACCACCCTGGCAGGGTTTTAAACCCTGCCAGGGTGGTAGAAAAAAGAGTTGAAGTTTATTAATTTATAGTTTCCCCGTTACCGGCTTCAGCATCCGGATTTACAAAAACGAGTTTTCCTTCCGGATTTGTCGTCATCAGAATCATTCCCTGGCTTTCAACGCCACGAAGATTTCTTGGCGCCAGATTGGCCAAAACGGTAACTTTTTTTCCAATAATCTCTTCTGGTGTAAAGCTTTCCGCTATACCCGAAACAATAGTTCTGATATCGATTCCCGTGTCTATTTTGAGGACAAGAAGTTTATTTGCCTTAGGCATTTTTTCTGCTTCAAGAATGGTTCCGACACGCAGGTCCATTTTTGCAAAATCCTCATATTGAATCAGGTCTTTTTGAGGTTCTGCTTTTTTGTTTTCGGCCTTGTTGGCTGTTTTTGTAGCTTCCAATTTATCTGCCTGTTTTTGTATTTCTTCGTCTTCGATTTTTGCAAAAAGCAATTCGGCTTCACCAATTTTATGTCCTGCAGAAATCAGGTCTGAATTTTCAGAAATGTCATTCCATGAAAGCTTGTTTTCTGTCTTTAAAATGCGGGCCAGTTTTTGGGCTGTGAAAGGTAGGAAAGGTTCTGCCAATACACTCAGTGCGCCTGCAATCTGCAAGGCAACATACATTTGGGTCTTTACTCTTTCCGGATTGTCTTTGATGACTTTCCAAGGCTCTTCGTCGGCCAGGTATTTGTTTCCAAGACGGGCAACATTCATCAGTTCGCCTAATGCCTCTCTGAAACGGTAACGTTCCACAGAACTCGCAATTACTGCCGGATAGGCTTTTAGTTCTGTCAAGGTAGCCTCGTCTATTTCTGAAAACTCATTTGGTTGAGGTACGATTCCATCATAATATTTATTGGTTAGTACTACAACACGATTGATGAAGTTTCCAAAAATGGCAACTAATTCATTATTGTTTCTTGCCTGAAAATCTTTCCAGGTAAAGTCGTTATCTTTTGTTTCCGGAGCATTCGATGTCAGTGCATAACGCAATACATCTTGTTTTTCAGGAAAATCTTCCAGATATTCATGTAACCAGACAGCCCAGTTTTTTGATGTTGAAAGTTTGTTTCCTTCCAGATTCAGGAATTCGTTTGCCGGAACATTATCCGGAAGTATATAGCTTCCTTCGGCTTTTAGCATGGCAGGGAAAATCACGCAGTGGAATACAATATTGTCTTTTCCAATAAAATGTACCAGTTTCGTGTCATCAGATTTCCAATAGGGTTCCCAGTCTTTTCCTTCACGCTGTGCCCATTCTTTTGTAGAAGAGATATAGCCAATAGGAGCATCAAACCATACATACAAAACCTTACCTTCTGCACCTTCAACCGGAACCGGAATTCCCCAGTCTAAGTCTCTGGTAACAGCACGGGGTTTTAATCCATCTTCCAGCCACGATTTAACCTGGCCATAAACGTTAGGTTTCCAGTCGTTTTTATGTCCTACTAAAATCCATTCTCTCAGAAAGGCATCATATCGGTCTAAAGGCAGGAACCAGTGTTTTGTCGATTTTAATATTGGTGTTTCTCCTGTAATTGTTGACTTTGGATTGATGAGGTCTGTAGCGTTTAACGACGAACCACATCTTTCGCATTGGTCACCATAAGCTTCTTCGTTGCCACATTTTGGACAGGTTCCTATAACAAAACGGTCTGCCAAAAACTGATTGGCTTTGGCGTCATACAACTGTTCTGTTACTTCTTCAATAAAATCGCCTTTGTCATATAAAGTCCTGAAAAACTGAGAAGCTGTATCATGATGGATTTTAGCCGATGTTCTGGAATAGTTGTCAAAAGAAATTCCGAAATCTTCAAAAGATTTCTTAATGAGCGTATGATATTTGTCGATTACTTCCTGTGGTGTGATTCCTTCTTTTTTTGCCTTCATTGAAATGGCAACTCCGTGTTCATCGCTTCCGCAAATAAAAGCAACATCGCGACCTTGCAGACGCAGGAAACGGGCATAGATGTCTGAAGGAACATATACTCCCGCCAGGTGGCCAATGTGTATAGGTCCGTTGGTATAGGGCAAAGCAGCCGTAATCGTATATCTTTTTGGTTCTTGTATCATGGATTTTCTTTAATAAGTATGCAAAAATAATCTATTGGCGTTGAAATACCTAAAATGGCGTTATAAATCTAAGGGATAGGACGGTAGGTTTCAAGGCGCCTTACTTGCAGATTATCCCGTTTATTTGTTTATTTGTTTAACAGAAAAAAGACATTATGCAAAGGCCAAATCGATTTAAGTTACTTTTTACTCTTCTAACATTATTACATTTCTTAACCTTTCATGCACAAAACAAACTTATCATGCCAGAATATTTAAAAAAAGGAGATACGGTGGGGATTTTAGCTACTGCCAGAAAAATTGATTTAGCCACTATTGAACCGGGTATTAAATTGCTGGAAAGCTGGGGACTCAAAGTGGTAATAGGAAAGACGATTGGCAAAGAACAGAATCAGTTGGCGGGAGCAGACTGGCAGCGTGCAACCGATTTTCAGGAAATGCTGGATAATCCAACAATCAAAGCCATCTGGGCAGCAAAAGGGGGTTACGGAACCGTGAGGATTGTCGACCGTATTAATTTTACGGAATTCAAGAAAAAACCAAAATGGATTATAGGATTCAGTGATATCACGGTACTGCATAGCCATATCAACAATATGGATATTGGTACGCTGCATGCGATTATGGCCATAAGTGCCAAAACGGCGACTCCTGAAGCCATAGAATCTTTTCGAAAAGCATTGTTTGGTGAAAAGTTGGAATATCATATTCCGGCCCATCCATTTAATAAAAAAGGAAAAGCGCAGGGCGAACTGGTAGGAGGAAATCTTTCAGTTTTATATAGTATTCAGGGTTCTAAATCTGCGGTTGATATGAAAGGAAAGATTCTTTTTCTTGAAGATTTGGATGAATACCTTTACCATATTGACAGGATGATGATGAACCTGAAAAGGAATGGTTCGCTTGACGGCCTGAAGGGTATCATCATTGGTGGAATGACTTCAATGAATGATAATGATATTCCCTGGGGAAAGGATGCCCTTGAAATTATAGAAGATGTTGTAAAAGACCTTAAAATACCTATTGCTTATAATTTTCCGGCAGGCCATATTAAAGATAACCGCGCTTTGATTTTAGGAAAAACCGTAACATTAGACGTTAATGATAAGGAAACGGTTTTGAAATTTGAATAGGTAGGTTATGGCGGTCCATAATGAACTTGGGAAACAGGGAGAAGCGCTTGCTGTAGAATATCTGCGGAAAGAAGGTTATGAAATTTTAGAAACCAATTGGGTTTTCCAAAAAGCAGAAGTCGATATTATAGCCTTAAAAGGGGATGTGCTTGCCATTGTTGAAGTCAAGACCCGGTCCAGTTTAGAATACGGTTTGCCACAGGAATTTGTAAAGCCTAAAAAAATACAGCTTTTAGTAAAAGCGGTTAATGAGTACGTTATTGTTAAAAATTTAGATGTCAACGTTCGCTTTGATATCATTTCAATTCATAAAAATGCGGAAAATGTCACAATTAAGCATCTGATTGATGCTTTTTTACATTTTTAACGGTTATGGTTTTAACAAATTGTTTTTAAATTGTATGTTTGTAAAACTATTACCACCAATTTACCCATTATGAAAACAATATCGTCTGTTGTAGAGCACTACATCAAGACAAAGCCTTTCCTCTTGAGCGCTTTGTCTCAAGGAATCATAAATCTGACATCATTGTCCAGAAATATGCTTCCTGATTTAAAACAAGAATTAGGAAAAGAGGTAAAACAAGGAGCCGTTGTTATGGCTCTGAAACGTCTTTCAGAAGATTTGGATTTTAGATTAAACCATAAAATCTTAAAAGTTTTGAAAGGCATCGGCGAAATTACGGTACGTTCATCACTTACTGATTTTACTTTCGCTGTTTCTGATAAGATTTTGGACAAACAGGCCAGCCTGATTTCTGAAATCAACACTTATTCGGATATTTTTTACACGTCTTCAAGAGGTGTAAGCGAAACCAATATTGTGGTCAGTGAAAGTGTAAGCCATTTGGTTGACAAACATTTTGTTGGCGAAAAAATGCTTCACAAATGGGAAAATCTGGCATCTATTACTGTCAAACTTCCTAAAGATAACGTTTCAACACCGGGCGTTTATTATTTCATTTTCCAGCGTCTTGCCTGGGAAGGAATTATTGTTAATGAAGTAATTTCAACATCTTATGAATTTACGATTCTTGTGAGCGAAGATGAAGTAGATGTTGCCTTTAAAGTTATCAAGGACCTGAAAAGTCTATAAACAAAAAGCCGTTTATTAATTAAACGGCTTTTGTTTTTTTAAATCATTTCCATTAACTCCAGAGCTTTCCGGACTGACTTGACATTCTCAAAAGTCAGCAGAAGGCGCAGACCGTTTTTGGTTTCTTTTTCTTTCATCTTGCAGAGGTTTCCATTGCGCTGTACAAACTGCAGTACTTTATGGAACTGGTTGGATGTGTAATATTCCGACTGCTGGTCTGAAACAAAATAAGCTACCATTTTGCCCTGTTTCAGAACCAGTTTTTCTATTCCTAAACGGGTGGCAATCCATTTGATTCGGATGCTGTTCAGCAAGGCAACGGCCTGTTTTGGCAAAGTTCCGAATCTGTCGATTAATTTTCTTTCGTAAGCTAAAAGTTCTTCCTCATTCTTTACATTACTTAGTTCGTTATACAGGTTGAGCCTTTCGGAAACGTTATTGATGTATTCGTCAGGGAATAAGAGTTCGAAATCCGAATCAATCTGGATTTCTTTCACATATTCTTTTTCAGTGCCTTTGTCTTCTTCATACAAATCCTTGAACTCGTTTTCTTTCAGTTCTTCAATGGCCTCGTTCATGATTTTTTGGTAGGTTTCAAAACCAATTTCATTAATGAAACCGCTTTGTTCTCCGCCTAATAAATCTCCCGCTCCTCTGATTTCCAAATCTTTCATGGCAATGTTGAATCCGCTTCCCAGTTCGCTGAATTGTTCCAGCGCCTGAATTCTCTTTCGGGCATCATCTGTCATTGAAGAATAAGGCGGTGTGATAAAATAACAGAATGCTTTTTTATTGCTTCGTCCTACGCGGCCACGCATCTGGTGCAGGTCTGACAATCCGAAATTATTGGCATTGTTGATGAAAATGGTATTGGCATTTGGAACATCAAGTCCGCTTTCAATAATGGTCGTGGCAACCAAAACGTCAAATTCTCCATTCATAAAAGCAAGCATCAATTCTTCCAGTTTTTTGCCGTCCATCTGTCCGTGACCTACGCCAACTCTTGCGCCCGGAACCAAACGCTGAATCATTCCGGCAATTTCCTTAATGTTTTCAATACGGTTATTGATAAAGAAAACCTGTCCGTTTCTTTGTATTTCATAAGAAATAGCGTCACGGATTAGTTCTTCTCCAAATCGTACTACCTGTGTTTCTATAGGATAACGGTTTGGCGGCGGCGTTGTGATGACTGATAAATCACGGGCGGCCATTAACGAAAACTGTAAGGTTCTTGGAATTGGCGTTGCTGTTAGCGTGAGTGTATCAATATTGGTGCCTATTGTTTTGAGTTTGTCTTTTACGTTAACGCCAAATTTTTGTTCTTCGTCAACGATTAGCAGTCCCAAATCTTTGAATACAACATTTTTATTGACAAGCTGGTGCGTTCCTATGATAATATCCAGTTTGCCCTCAGCCAATTGTTTTAAGGTTTCAGTTTTCTGTTTTGCTGTACGGAAACGGTTCAGATACCCTACAGAAACAGGCATGTCTTTTAAACGTTCCGAAAAAGTCTTGTAATGTTGGAAAGCCAGAATTGTAGTCGGAACTAAAACGGCAACCTGTTTTCCATTGTCTACAGCCTTGAATGCCGCACGGATAGCAACTTCGGTTTTTCCAAAGCCTACGTCACCGCAAACCAGTCGGTCCATTGGGCGCTCGTTTTCCATATCGGCCTTGACTTCCTGGGTGGCTTTAACCTGGTCCGGAGTGTCTTCATATATAAATGACGACTCCAATTCTGCCTGCAGATAGCTGTCGGGTGCAAATTGAAATCCTTTTTCGAGTCTTCGCTTTGCATATAACTGGATAAGATTGAATGCAATGTGCTTGACTCTGGCCTTCGTTTTCTGCTTTAGAACTTTCCATGCATTGGAACCCAGTTTGTATATTTTTGGTGGTGTCCCGTCCTTTCCGTTAAATTTTGAAATCTTGTGTAAGGAGTGGATACTTACATATACGATGTCGTTATCTGCATAGACCAGTTTGATGGCTTCCTGCGTTTTTCCCTCAACCTGAATTTTCTGCAAACCTCCAAATTTTCCAATTCCATGGTCGATGTGTGTTACATAATCGCCTACAGAAAGTGTATTCAGTTCCTTGAGAGTAATTGTTTGCTTTTTGGAATAGCCGTTTTTGATACTGAATTTATGATAACGTTCAAAAATCTGGTGGTCTGTATAGCAGGCAATCTGATTTTCTTCATCGATGAATCCCTGGTATAATGGAAAAACGATGGTGTGGTATTGTTTCCTTATATTTTCACTATTGGCTTCGTCTAATGATTCGAAAATATCATGGAAGCGTTTTGTTTGCTGCTCGTTGGAACAGAAAATAAAGTTTTTATAGCCGTTGAAGTGGTTATCGTTGAGATTATTCAGCAATAAATCAAACTGTTTGTTGAAAGACGGTTGCGGAAGTATGTGAAATTCGAAAGTTTTCTGGGTTTTAAAAATAGCCCGGGGACTTATTTCTGCAATGGTAAAATCCAATGCTTTTTTGATAAATGCTTCCTGATTGAGGAATAATTCTTCGGGAGCGATGTGGTTTACTGTTGACTGCATTGAGCCAAAGATTTCCTTCGCTTTCCCATAGAGTTGGTCCAGTTTTGAAAAAAGAAGTTCTGTGTTTTGGATAAAAAGAACTGTTTTTTCGTTGATGTAATTTAAAAAGCTCTCGCGATTTTCCTGAAAAAATTTATTTTCCACATTGGGGATAATCGTGATTTTTTTCTGCTTTTCGATAGATAATTGGGTTTCAACATCAAAGGTTCTTATGCTGTCCACTTCATTGCCAAAAAATTCGATACGAAAAGGGTTTTCATTCGAAAACGAAAATACGTCGAGAATACCTCCACGGACAGAGAATTCACCCGGTTCTGTTATAAAGTCGACGCGCTTAAATTCATATTCAAAGAGTACTTCGTTTATAAAGTCTATAGAAATCTGGTCGCCAACGGCAACTTTCAGGGTGTTTTTGTCTAATTCTTTTCGTGTCACGACCTTTTCAAAAAGGGCTTCTGGATAGGTCACGATAACAGCCGGTTTTTTTCTGGAGTTAATCCTGTTCAGCACTTCAGCACGAAGAAGTACGCTGGCGTTGTCTGTTTCTTCAATCTGATAAGGACGACGATAGGAACCCGGATAAAAAAGCACATCTTCTTCACCAACGAGCTGTTCCAGGTCATTAAGGTAATAGGCGGCTTCTTCTTTGTCCTGAAGTATAAGAAGGTAAGGAAGTTCACTTTTTTCGAACAATGAGGCCACAACAAAAGAAAGCGAGGATCCAATAAGGCCCTTAAGCTGAATTTTGTTTTCCCTGACGGCAAGACTTTCAGAAATCTGCCTGACTTTCGGATTACCGGCGTATGTTTTTAGAATATGTGGTTTCAAATTATACTATTGACTTTTTTGTTTTGGATTTAAGGTTGGAACAATACCTCCTTGTTGTGTAGAATTGCTTGGTTTTGGAAGGTTTCCAAGTTCGGATTGTGGTTTTTGTAATGAATCTTTGGCCAATGAACGAAGCATTTCTGCTTCACCTTCTTCCAGACGGATTTGACTTTTTCTGACAATTTCATCCATTTGGGATTGTAGCGAAGCCAATTCCTCATGGATTTCCGGGATTAGTTTTATGACTTTCTGCTCCTGTATCTGGTTTAGATTTATAAATAAATCAAGTGAACGCACTTTGGTAATTAGTGTCATTATACGGCTCTTGATTTCAGGTTTGTCAAAAGCGGCCGGAATATTATTGTTCAGATTCATTGCTTTTTGTGACAAGGTTCTTGCTTTTTGCTGGAAAGCACCAATGGAACTTTTCGGTTTTTGCTGTAGTTCTGTCATAAACAATCGCCATTCGCTCCAGTTTTGAATCATAGTTACAACGGTAGGATTCATTGGTTGCGGATTAAAATTCCATGCTTTGTCAATAGAGGCAAAAATTTGCTCATTTTTCTTGGCGTCTTTTGCATTGGCTTGCAGTCTGGCTGCTTCGTCATCTTTGCAGGAAACCAAAAAGCAAAATAAAACCAACAGGATATAGGAAGAAATTTTCATCAGAATAATTTTGAAATGCAAAGTTAGCAAACAATTGTATAAGAAAAAGAGTGCCTATCAGGTCATATTCATAAAACTTCACTAAAATTTCAGTTTTACACAAATGAATAATTGGTAGTGAATGAGGTAATTAGATGTGCTAAATTATGAAATCCTGATTTTTGCTGAACAATAATCACAAATCTTTTAGATTTGACCCTGAAATCAAACCAATCTAAGCAAAATTTGTTTTTCGAAATCGTTATATTTGTGCGACAAAAAACAAGTGAGATGCATGCAAAAATCTTAATTATTGGGGCTTGTGGCCAAATTGGAACTGAATTGACAAAAAAGCTTCGAAGCCAGTATGGCAAGGACGCAGTAATCGCATCGGATGTGCGAAAAGGGAGTCCGGAGTTTGTAAATTCCGGTCCGTTTGAAGTGGTCAATGCTTTGGACTTTAACCAGGTTGAAACCGTAATTGAGAAATACCAGATTGAAGATGTCTATCTGATGGCTGCATTACTTTCTGCCACTGCAGAAAAAAATCCCGCTTTTGCCTGGGACCTTAATATGAATTCTCTTTTTCACGTATTGAATTTGGCAAAAGCCGGAAAAATTAAAAAGATATTCTGGCCGTCGAGTATTGCGGTTTTTGGGCCTACAACTCCAAAAGACAATACGCCTCAATATACGGTTATGGAACCATCAACTGTTTATGGCATCAGCAAGCAGTCTGGCGAAAGATGGTGCGAATATTATCATAACATTTTTGGAGTAGATGTTCGAAGCATCCGTTATCCGGGATTAATCAGCTGGTCAACACCTCCGGGTGGTGGTACCACAGATTATGCCGTTGATATTTATTACAAGGCGTTAAGTGATGGAAAATACGAATGTTTTTTATCTGAAAATACAGAATTGCCAATGATGTATATGGACGATGCGATTCGTGCTACCATCAGTATCATGGATGCGCCGAAAGAAAATATTAAGATTCGTTCTTCCTATAATCTGGCAGGAATCAGTTTTACACCTAAAGAAATTGCGGCCGAAATTAAAAAGCATATTCCTGATTTTTCGATTTCATACGTGCCGGATTTCAGACAAAAAATTGCCGACAGCTGGCCTTCGAGTATTGATGATTCTTATGCAAGAAAGGACTGGGGCTGGAAACATGAATTTGATTTGGAAAGCATGACAAAAGATATGTTGGAACATTTGTCAGAAAATGTTTAATCAATAAAAAACCCGTTGAATTCAACGGGTTTTTATTTGTCGTTATTTCTTCTTTAGAGTTTCAATCAGTTTGTCTTCAATTGGTGTTTTAACCTTGATGACTTCATCTATAACATCGTTGGGCACAGTTGTAGACAAGACATAGTGCCGAATCATCCATTTGCCGTTTATTTTCTCCAAAACACCTGAACCCCTACATATTTTCATTTGGGTATCGAGAAGTTCGTCAAACCAGGCCAGTTTTCCATCATCACTCAAAAAGATATTCCTTTCCAGGGCTTTGAAATTCCATGCTTTTCCTTTGTCAAAATAGGGTTTGGAGAAAGCTTCAAATTGTTTTTTGTTCCAGTTTTCGGTGGCATCGGTTCCTATAAAAATGGAGTTTTCGGTGAGTTTTCCGAAATACTCATTAAAATCGGCCCGGGCAGCAGCGGCATGCCATTCATCTAAAAGTTTTGTGATTTTTTCTTTCTCTACGGCATCTGCTTTTTTCTTTTGTCCGTATACGGTTACGGTTGCCATCAGGAAGAGGAGAAGTACTGTTTTTTTCATGTGTATTTTTGTTTAAAGATAGGAAAATTGCCCGAAGTCTTTATTGGTGTGGAGTGTCCTGAAAATATATTTTTTTATGGACGTTTTCGATTTCTTTTTCGATAGTCCTAACGGTGGTGTATAGTTTTCGTTTTACGTCTTTACTCCAGAATCGAAGTACCAGCCATCCTTTTGAAGTGAGATATTCATTGACGATTTTGTCACGATTCCTGTTTCTTTCAATTTTGGAAAGCCAGAATTCTTTATTGGTGTCGAGTCGTTGCTGTATACTTTCCCAATCTTTGCCATGGAAAAATTCGCCGTCTACAAAAATGGCAATTCTATATTTTTTAAAAGAAAGGTCAGGGGTTCCAAAAACAGTGCGGTCATGTTTTCTGTATCGGTGTCCGCGACGCCATAGCGCTTTTGCCAAAAGTCTTTCTTCTTTGGTATCCTTGCTTTTGATAGCGCGCATGATTTTGCTTCGCTTCTCTTTTGTGAATATATCCATTCTAAAACTATATGTGGCGCTAGTTTTGAAGGCGTGTACAAGAAATAAATAAGGTAGGTAAGCGCGGCAGGAGAACAGCTAAATTAGTTAAAAAAGAAACGCGGGTCAATTGACCCGCGTTCTTCAAGATGTTATATATTCCTTAAAAAGTACAAGGACAATTGCTGACTCCCTGGAAAATATCAAGACCAAGCGTAATCATATGCGTTCCGCTGTTATATGCCATCAGCTCGTTGGTGGTAAGCTGGTAGGAATAGGCAAAATAAAAGTTGGATTTTTTTAGTCCGGCCATTGGTCCGATGTTTATAGGTTCCATCATCTGGTCGTTCAGGAAGCGGTAGCTTAATCCTGCCCAGTAATAATCGTCATTATTATCTTTCCAGCGTAACTTTACATTCAGGTCTGTTGAGGAGCGTCCGTCACTTTCAAAATATTGTACATAAGCAGACGGCTCTACTTCGAAAGCACTATTTCGGTTTTCTCTAAAAATATAACCGGTATAAAACTGATAATTTCGGAGTTTTCCAGGTTCGTTGATGTTGAACTTGTCCAGGTTTTTATTTAGAATATTGCTGGCGTTGAAGCTGAAATAAAAATCCTGAATACGATACAATACGGATACATCAAAGTTATGGTTGATGAGAGCCCGATCGTCTTTTACACCCATATCCGGGACATTGAAATTTTCGATTTCAAGTCGGAACTGGTTCAGGTTGTATGAAATCCCGAAAGACAGGAACTGGTCGTAATATTTATCCAGGATAAGGTGATGGGCAAAAGAAAACTTGCCTCCATACTGCCGTGTATTTCCGTTTTTGTCATTGTAAAGAAACAGCCCGATTCCGGAGTTGTCTGAAATCCTCATATCGGCGGCTAACGATTGCATATCCGGGGCATCTTTGATTCCGACCCATTGTGTGAGGCCATTCATTCGGATTTTCACATTGTCACCTATCCCTGCATAAGATGGCGAAATAACAAATGGGTTATCTGCCAGGTATTGGGTGAAGGTTGGTATCGACAGTTCTTGAGAATGTACTGTATGTATTGTCAAGAAAATCAACAGAAAGTGGTATATTTTTTTCATTTTATATCTTGTTTTTGGGGCACTTTAATTAAAACCGTTCCTACCCATTTCCGATAGGAACGGCTCTTCTCATTTATCTGTAAATAGTGAAGTTTCCGACAAATTCCCGGTTATCATTCGGATTTCCAAGTTTGATGATGTACCAGTAATCTCCTGAAGGCATTTCGGTACCATTGTATTTTCCGTCCCATGATTGTCCTTGTCTCAATGTTGCAAGTTTCCTTCCATACCGGTCAAAAATGTCTGTGGTAATGTTAGGATAGTTTTGCGTATTGCCAGGCGACCAGGTGTCATTGTCACCGTCCTCATTAGGGGTCGTTACGTTTGGAATCGTGATGTCGACAAAGACTACGTTGATTGTAGCCCGTGCTTCACATCCGTTACTGTCGGTTACTATAACTTCATAAGTGCCGGATTGATAGAAAACATATACGTTGTTTCTTCCGTTATCATAGCCGTTGAAAGTGTAAGTATAATTTCCTGTTCCTCCGAAAGCGGTTGCGGTAATTTTGTTAAGTCCGGTTTCTGCAAGAGTAACAGTCACAGGTACGGCATTGCTGATGAAGAATGAAACCGTATCTGTACAAGCAGAAGCATGAAGGACTTCAACCGTATGGCGTCCGTTGGTAAGGTCTGTAAATATATTTCCTGTTTGGGGTGTACCGCCATCTAAGGAGTAGGTTACGTTATTGGCTACACCCGGACTTACTGATATAGTAACTGTATTTCCGTTACAGTTGTAGACAATATTTTCCCTTGCATCAATATCAACAGGAGCGTCCAGGGTTACCTGTACAGAAGTAGTACAGCCTTTTGAATCTTTTACATAAATGGTATAGGTCTGTCCGCCATTCAGATTCTCGTATAAGAATTCATTTCGAACATAAGTACCATTTTCTGAAAGACTTGTTGAATAAGGAGCTGTTCCTCCGGTGACCGCAATTTCAATAGCTCCATTATCATCGTCTACGCAAATTTCCTGAAGTACATCTACTACGGTTGCCTGTAATGCATTAGGTTCTGTTACGGCAATAGTTATCTCTTTGTAACATCCTTTAGAATCGACAGCCCTAACAATATAGTTTCCTGCTGCAAGATTCTGGAATACATTGCTTGAAGTAAGGTTGAAATCAGGAGAAATTCCATACTGCAATGGTCCTGTTCCTCCGGAAGCCGTTACAGTGATTCGTCCGTTTGACAAGCCGTTACATGTTGCATTGACAGCTGTTGCGCTAGCTGTAATTGGTGTCACCGGATTTATCCTAACCGTTGTCGTTTTAGTACAGCCGTTTGTATGTCTGACATAAATAGTATGCGTACCAACCGGCAGGTTGTTGAATACATTTGAGCTTACATAATTAACTCCATCCAAGGAATACTGTACGTCATTTACAACCGCCGGATTTACAGAAACTGTTACCGTATTTCCTGGTGTATTACCGTTGCAATTCGTAGTTACAACCGCAGTAGGTTGCAGATTTAAGCCATCGTTTACACGGAAAATTGCCGGAGTAATCTGACATCCATTGGCATCTTTTACAAATACTGTATACTGCCTTCCTCCAATCAAGCCGGTGTAAGTCAGTGTAGTCGTAAAGTTGGCAGGATTGTTTGAGTTAAGGCTTGTATAATAAGGTGCTGTTCCTCCAGAAGGTATAATTGTTATAGTACCATCATCTAATCCGTCACAAGTTTCAGGAGTTCCGTTTACGACTGCTGTAAGCGCTGCCGCAGGTTGGGTTACCGTAATATTAGTAAGCGTGATTTCACAGCCATTCTGGTCTTTTACTTTAACGGAATAAGTTCCGGCAGCAAGATTGATGAATGTATTGGAAGAAGAGTAATTATAAGCAGGTGAAATCGCATATTGATATACACCCGTTCCTCCTGTGGCTGTTACCTGTATGCTTCCTGTTGACTGGCCAAAGCACAATACGTTAGCCGTTACGTTAGCATTAGCCGTAACCGGTATTAGCGTATTGATGGTAAAAGGAACCGTTTTGGTACAGCCATTGGTGTGCTGTACGTAGGCGGTATGGTTTCCGGGAGCCACATTAGTAAACGTGTTGGAAGCCACATAGTTGATTCCGTCCAGTGAGTACTGAACCTGTGAGGCTACTGCAGGGTTTACGTTAATGGTAACCGTGTTTCCTGGTACGTTATTGGTACAGTTTGGTACTACCGTTGCTGTTGGTCGGATATCTACACCTCTGTTTATTGTGAATGTCTGAGGTGTAATCTCGCATCCGTTGGCATCTTTCACATAAATGGTATAGGTCTGCCCTCCGTTCAGGTTGCTGTAGGTCACTGCCGATGTAAAGTCGGCCGGATTGTTGGAATCCAGGCTTGTGGTATAAGGCGCCGTTCCTCCCGCAGGCGTTATGGTTATCGTACCGTTATTGTCTCCCAGGCAGATTTCGTGTGTTCCGTTAACCGTAGCCGAAAGCGCAGCCGCAGGCTCAGTTACCGTGATGTTTGTCAGTTCGACCTCACAGCCGATGTTGTCCCTAACCTTAACGGTATAGGTTCCTGCTGCCAGGTTGTTGAACGTGTTTGCAGTTCCGTAGGCGAAAGCAGGCGATATGGCATATTCAATCGTTCCCGTTCCTCCGGTAGCTGTCACTTGGATACTTCCTGTGGATTGTCCGAAGCACAATACGTTTGCCGTTACGTTTGCATTTGCAACAACAGGCTGTAGTGCATTGATTGTGAAAGCTACCGTTTTAGTACAAGAATTTGTATGCTGTACGTAAGCAGTGTGGTTTCCGGGAGCCACATTCGTAAATACATTGGAAGCAGTATACGTTACTCCGTCCAGTGAGTACTGAACCTGTGAGGCTACTGCAGGGTTTACGTTAATGGTAACCGTGTTTCCTGGTACGTTGCCGGTACAGTTAGGTACTACCGTTGCCGTCGGCTGTATGTCAACCCCGTTGTTTATCGTGAATGTCTGGGGCGCAATCTCGCATCCGTTGGCATCTTTCACGTATACGGTGTAGGTCTGCCCACCGTTCAGGTTGCTGTAGGTCAATGCCGAAGTAAAGTCGGCCGGATTGTTGGAATCCAGACTTGTGGTATAAGGCGCCGTTCCTCCCGCAGGCGTTATGGTTATCGTGCCGTTATTGTCGCCCAGGCAGATTTCGTGTGTTCCGTTAACCGTTGCCGAAAGCGCTGCCGCAGGCTCAGTTACCGTAATGTTTGTCAGTTCGACCTCACAGCCGATGTTGTCCCTAACCTTAACGGTATAGGTTCCCGCTGCAAGGTTGTTAAACGTGTCTGCAGTTCCGTAGGCGAAGGCAGGCGATATGGCATATTCAATCGTTCCCGTTCCACCTGTGGCCGTTACCTGAATGCTTCCGGTTGACTGGCCGAAGCACAATACGTTGGCCGTTACGTTGGCGTTAGCCGTAATAGGCGATAGCGTGTTGATTGTGAAAGGAACCGTTTTGGTACAGCCATTGGTGTGCTGTACGTAGGCGGTATGGTTTCCGGGAGCCACATTCGTAAATACATTGGAAGCGGCATAGGTTACTCCATCCAATGAATACTGCACTTGAGAAGCAATAGCAGCATTTACGCCAATTGTTACCGTATTTCCTGGTACGTTGCCGGTACAGTTTGCTACCACCGTTGCCGTAGGCTGTATGTCTACCCCGTTGTTTATCGTGAACGTCTGGGGCGCAATCTCGCAACCGTTGGCATCTTTCACGTATACGGTGTAGGTCTGCCCTCCGTTCAGGTTGTTGTAGGCCAGTGCCGAGGTAAAGTCGGCCGGATTGTTGGAATCCAGGCTTGTGGTATAAGGCGCCGTTCCACCCGCAGGCGTTATGGTTATCGTGCCGTTATTGTCGCCCTGACAGATTTCGTGCGTTCCGTTAACAGTGGCCGAAAGTGCTGCCGCAGGCTCTGTTACCGTGATGTTTGTCAGTTCGACCTCACAGCCGATGTTGTCCCTAACCTTAACGGTATAGGTTCCCGCTGCCAGGTT
>NZ_LMPW01000002.1:306261-306739 GCF_001423985.1 Flavobacterium sp. Leaf359
GGCAGTTCCGTAGGCGAAGGCAGGAGAAATTGCATATTCAATCGTTCCCGTTCCTCCGGTAGCGGTTACTTCAATACTTCCTGTAGCATCTCCAAAGCATAATACATTAGCTGTTACATTTGAAGTTGCTGTGATTGGTAATAAATTGTCAATAGTGAAAGGAACCGTTTTGGTACAGCCATTGGTGTGCTGTACATAGGCGGTATGGCTTCCCGGAGCAATGTTGCTGAACGTATTTGATGTTACATACGTTACTCCGTCCAGTGAGTACTGAACCTGTGAGGCTACTGCAGGGTTTACGTTAATGGTAACGGTGTTTCCTGGTACGTTGCCGGTACAGTTAGGTACTACCGTTGCCGTCGGCTGTATGTCAACCCCGTTGTTTATCGTGAATGTCTGAGGTGTAATCTCACATCCGTTGGCATCTTTCACATAAATGGTATAGGTCTGCCCACCGTTCAGGTTGGAGTAGGCCAGT
>NZ_LMPW01000002.1:306767-306981 GCF_001423985.1 Flavobacterium sp. Leaf359
GTCGGCCGGGTTGTTGGAATCCAGGCTTGTGGTATAAGGCGCCGTTCCACCCGCAGGCGTTATGGTTATCGTACCGTTATTGTCGCCCAGGCAGATTTCGTGCGTTCCGTTAACCGTTGCCGAAAGTGCTGCCGCAGGTTCTGTTACCGTAATGTTTGCCAGTTCGACCTCACAGCCGATGTTGTCCCTAACCTTAACGGTATAGGTTCCCGCT
>NZ_LMPW01000002.1:307007-307485 GCF_001423985.1 Flavobacterium sp. Leaf359
TGATGTTCCGTAGGCGAAGGCAGGCGATATGGCATATTCAATCGTTCCCGTTCCACCTGTGGCCGTTACCTGAATGCTTCCCGTTGACTGGCCGAAGCACAATACGTTGGCCGTTACGTTGGCGTTAGCCGTAACCGGTATTAGCGTGTTGATTGTGAAAGGAACCGTTTTGGTACAGCCATTGGTGTGCTGTACGTAGGCCGTATGGCTTCCCGGAGCAATGTTGTTGAACGTATTTGATGTTACATACGTTACTCCGTCCAGTGAGTACTGAACCTGTGAGGCTACTGCAGGATTTACGCCAATTGTTACCGTATTTCCTGGTACGTTGCCGGTACAGTTTGCTACCACCGTTGCAGTCGGCTGTATGTCCACCCCGCTGTTTATCGTGAATGTCTGAGGCGCAATCTCGCAACCGTTGGCATCTTTCACATAAATGGTATAGGTCTGCCCACCGTTCAGGTTGGAGTAGGCCAGT
>NZ_LMPW01000002.1:307512-307726 GCF_001423985.1 Flavobacterium sp. Leaf359
ATCGGCCGGATTGTTGGAATCCAGGCTTGTGGTATAAGGCGCCGTTCCTCCCGCAGGCGTTATGGTTATGGTACCGTTATTGTCACCAAGGCAGATTTCGTGCGTTCCGTTAACCGTGGCCGAAAGTGCTGCCGCAGGCTCTGTTACCGTGATGTTTGCCAGTTCGACCTCACAGCCGATGTTGTCCCTAACCTTAACGGTATAGGTTCCCGCT
>NZ_LMPW01000002.1:307743-321177 GCF_001423985.1 Flavobacterium sp. Leaf359
TAAGGTTGTTAAACGTGTTTGATGTTCCGTAGGCGAATGCAGGCGATATGGCATATTCAATCGTTCCCGTTCCACCGGTAGCGGTTATTTCAATACTTCCTGTAGTATCTCCAAAGCACAACACATTTGCTGTTACACTAGGAGTTGCAGTAATTGGCAATAAATTGTCAATTGTGAAAGGAACTTGTTTTGTACAGCCATTCGTGTGCTGTACATAAGCGGTATGCGTTCCCGATGGTACATTCGTAAACGTGTTGGAAGCCACATAATTGATTCCGTCTAAAGAGTATTGGACATCACTTACAACTTCAATATTTACGGTTACTGTTACGATGTTTCCAGGTACATTATTCGTACAATTCGGCTGTACTGATACGGCTGGAATTACTTCTACCGCCGGATCCATATATTGTTCTACAGGTGGATTTACATTACATCCGTTAGAATCTCTTACATAAATCAGGTATAGAGTATCCCCAACCAAATTCGTGAAGGTGTGCTGGTTACCCACAACAGGTACAAATGTAACGTTGTCAAGACTTACCAGATAATTTCCTGTTCCTCCTGTAATGCTGATTGCTATCGAACCATCGGCATCATTAAGGCATAGTTCCTGATTTACGGCATCTACTGTTGCTACAAGCGGAGCCGGTTCTAAAATGTCAATATTTAACAATTCAAAACAGCCTTTCTGGTCTTGAACAATGACCTCATAGCTTCCTGGAGGAAGTGCGTCAAATACGTTGTCTGTCACAAATTGGTTGAGGTTAGGAGATATTGCATATTGAATAATTCCTGTTCCTCCTGTAGTTTGAATTTCAATGCTACCGTTTGCATCTCCAAAACAAAGAACATCTTGCTTGATGTAGCTTACCGTTAGTTGGGCCGGGTCTGTAATATTAATGACAGACGATGTTTCTCTACAGTCAAGACTCACCACACGAACATAATAATTTCCTGCCGGAAGTCCGGTAAAACTATTTCCTGCTTGCGGTCCTGCCAGAACATTGGATGCTCCGTCTAATAATTCATACATGTAACTGCCTAGTCCTCCGGTTGCATTGGCTGTAATGGCTGCTGTCGATTCTCCCGAACAGTTTATTGAAGCGCTGCTCAGGTCCAGATTTAACTGTAAAGCCGGAACCGGCAATATGGTTACCTGATTTGTCAATACGGCCTGGCATCCGTTCGCATCCTTCACATAATATTGATAAGTGCCGGGACCTACAGTATATACTGAAGTATTTGAATAAGTTATTCCATCAGCACTGAACTGGTACGGTGGTGTTCCACCCGAACCGGATACGATGATTTCTGCCTGTGTTAAACAGGTCATATTGCTGTTTGCAGATAAAAATCCTTGTAGGGGAGTTGGTTCAGTGATTGTTAATGTTGGTGTTGTCAGGTCACAATTCCAACCATCAGTAATCGTGATGCTGTAGATTCCTGCTCCAAGTCCAGGGAATTGCGGACTTGTTTGAGGTCCGGAACTCAAAACAATTGTAGTTCCTGTTGCATCATAACGATTAAGGATGAATTGATAGCTTCCTTGTCCTCCTGCTACACTTAAGGCTTCAATCATGGCGGTAGTATCACCATGGCAAAGTACCTGGGTAACAGAGGCATTTATAGTAGCCGAGATAAGTGCCGGTTGTACTAATACAATTGTCTGGCTTACGATACAGCCTCCTGAATCTCTTACGGAGACAGTATAATTTCCTGCAGCCAAACCTGTAAAGGTGCTGTTGGCGGCATATGCCTGAATAGTTGTAGAGGTTGTATTGTTTACTAATTCATATAGATAGGTTCCCCATCCTCCGGTGGCAGAGGCTGTGATTTCTCCCTGATTGTTGTCACAGGTTACATTGGCAGTCTGGTTAGCGGTCAACTGTAATGGACTATCAGGAGAAGTAACGGTTACGGTGTTTGAGTCTTCCGTACAGAAAGGAGTATCAGTTGCCGTAACTACGACATGAAGGTTTCCTGCTGTCAGGCCGTTTATTGTAAACGGATTTACTGCTGTACTTCCGTTTCCTGTTGCTACGGTTGTTCCTGCTGTATTGGTAACATTGTAGGAATAAGCACCGGTGTATCCTGTTACATTAATGGTAAGGGTTCCGTCCGAATCTCCAAAACAAGTTACCGGGGTAGGATTGGATGCTATTACTTCAATCGTATCAAATGGCAGAATTTCGTAAGGAACGGTAAGCATATAACATCCCGTTACGTTGTCTTTGACCTGGAAAGTGTAGCTTCCGGGCTGTGTCAGTAGTAATGTAGCGGTGTTATTCCCCGGACCCGGAGTGACAGATGCCTGTGACCCTAATGGTAAGACATCAAAAGTGAAATCTCCGGAACCGCCTGTTACATTTATCTGTACAGATTCGTCATTGGTACAGGTAATTGCTGTTCCTCGAACTGCAGCAACTGCTGTTATTTCCGGTAAAGGATTGATAATTACCGTTGTGGTTTGCGTACAGTTATTACTGTCTTTTACTGTTACGGTTATATTCTGTGTGCTTCCATTGTCAACAATATTAAATGTGTTGGTATTTTGGAAATTAGTTCCATCAATACTATAGAAATAGGGAGCTGTTCCGGAAGGATTTCCTGTTGTGTCATTTTCAACAGTTACTGTAATAGTTGAAGTATTCACCACATTGGAAGTATTACAAGCAAAAGCCGTTGCTGAAGCACTGATGTCTAAAAGTGACGGTTCAGTGATGGTTACAGTTTGAGCATCTGAACAGTTTTTTCCAGACATTACAGTAACGGTATAAGTACCTGCTGCTAATCCGGTAAACACAGGAGAGTTCTGCGTTATAGCCGGATTGGTTCCGTCGTTAACCGTGTAAGTATAAGGCGGATTGTCGTTTGAAGCTGGTAATGTTATTCTAATTACTCCATCTGAACCACCATTACAACTTACATTGTCAGAACTTGTAGTGAAGGTTACCGGAGTAGGAACTTCTAATGAGATTGCTGCCTGTTCATTACAGTTTGAAGTCGTATCGTGAATTACTACAATATAATTTCCTGCTGCCAATCCGGTAAAGTTTGCCGTTGCCTGAGCAGCAACAATGGTATTGCCTGACCCGTCCTGAAGTTCGTATTCATAATTGCCGGAACCTCCAAAAGGAGTAACTGTAATTTCTCCATCGTTATTGGCACAGCTAGGTTGTAATGTGGCTGCCGGAGTAAGGTTTAACGGAACGAAAATTTGTAAGGTTTCAACATTTCCACAACCGTTGGCATCTTTTATCTGGATGGTATAATTTCCTGAAGAAAGATTATCATAGGTGAAAGATGCTGCTGCCTGATTTTGGAATGCTCCTCCGTTTATGCTATAAGAATAAGGAGCTACTCCGTTAACTGTTCTGTCTATCTGTATAGAAAAACTTCCTTCTGAGGTACCGCATTGGTTTGTAACAGAAGCAGTGATAACCGGAGTTGTATCAGTTGGTAATGTGATTGGTGCCGACTGAATACAGTTGTTCGCGTCTTTGATGTATACGGTATAGTTGCCACCTTCTGTATTGAAAACATTGGCAGATGTTCCTGTCCAGGTTGCCACAGTTGGTGCCGGACCTCCCGCAGCAACTAATTGGTATTGGTAAGGAGCCGTTCCGTATTGTCCTGTAGCCGTAATCTGTCCGGCATTGGTATTACAGTTGTCATTTTTGGTCACCGCGGCAGATACCTGTAATAAGTTGGTAGACTGGCTTATGGCAAATGCAGGTGAAGCATTGGTACATCCTGTAAAAGCACCTCCTACTTCTGTAAATAAAATATAATAGTTTCCAGGAGGCAATGTGCCAAAATTATTTACTGTAACAGGTCCTCCGGAAAGTCCTGTAGAACTGCCAGTTATTCCTGTACTTGTATTGGACTGCGCATTGAAAATTTCATAATTTACCTGAGTTGCTCCGGTATCATAATTGCTGAACGTGAATGAAACATTTCCGTTGGCGCTTCCTGTACATGAAACATTGCTTACGACGTCAAGTGTTGCCGTCAGGTTAGAAGGCGAATCAATAGGAAGGTTGGCCGATTTGAAATAGTAACATTGTGTCACTACATCATAAACCACAAACGTATAGGTTACTCCGGGAGTTAATCCTGTGAAAGTTGTTGTTTCAGGAGTTCCCGGGTCAGCAGGTTGATAATTGTTAGAATAAGGAATAGTATTGTATTCTAAAATTGCAAACTGGAAGTTACCGCTACTCACGGCAGAGGTTACTGTAATTTTAGCGGTTCCACCGTTCAAACAGTCTGTTGTCACAGCTGATACGTCTATTACTAAGTCATCTGGTGGTGAAGCAATAATGATATTGTTCCTGACAACCGAACATCCATTGGCGTCGATTACATCAACCTGATAGATACCGAAAGCCAGAATTTGGAAAGAATGGTCTTCTCCTGCCGTAGCATTATAACTATCAGAATAGCCAAAGTTATTGCTTACATGATAGGTGAAAGGTCCGGTTCCTCCGGCTAAATTTCGAACGATAATCTCTCCATAGGATGTTCCTCCCGGATTATTACAAGTAATGTCAACAGTTGAAACATTGTATGTAATAGCGTCTGGTTGTGTTAAGGTAATCGTTTCGGTATCGGTACATGAATTACTGTCGGTAATGGTAATCGTATAATTTCCTGCAGGCAAACCTGAAGTTTGTGAGCCAAAGTTTGTACCTGTAGTCGTATTTACTACAGAAATAGCTATTGGTGCTACTCCGGCGGTATTGTCTATGGCTACAGTAATCGCTCCACTATTATCGCCATTACACAGAATGTTTTGTGTTTGGGTTACTGAAAGTATGGAAGGATTCGACAGCGGTGCTATTGTTGCCATGTTTGTACGTACGACACAGCCAATGTTGTCTGTAATCTGGAACTGATATGTTCCCGGTGTAGCTGTAGTATAATTTATTACCGACCCAACAACCGGAGTAATGGCTCCGTATGATCCTCCGTTAACAGATGTCTGATAAGAATAAGGAGCTTGTCCGCCGTTGATAGTGATGTCTATTTCTGCATCTGGGCTGCTTGTACAATCCAGACCTTTATCCAACACAGAAACGGTTGTGAGTTGCTGATTTATTGTTTGCGTAACAGTATCGGTACAACCGTTTGCATCTGTTACTTCAATAGTATAGGTTCCCGGCGTCAGATTGGCAAATGTACCTGATGACTGATTGCCTCCCCCGTTTATCGTATAGGAAAAAGGCGCTAATCCCCCAGTTACGGCTACACTTATGGAAGCACTGTTTGTTGTGTTATAACATAAGTTTGAAGACGCGTTTACAGAAAGTACAGGAGGTGTTGCCACATTTATAGTGAATGTTTCTGTCTTCATACAGTTCATTGAGTCAACTATATAAACCACGCCAGTGCCAGGTGATGTAAGGTTGTTGAAAACCGGACTTGATTGATAGCCAATTACTCCGTCAGGTCCTACGAGCATGTACTGGTAGCTGCCCCAGCCGCCTGTTGCTGTAACAGTTACACTTCCGGTTCCTGTACAGGTAATTGGGCTTATGGTAAGTGTGGCGTCAAGCGCAGATGGCGGACCGTTGATTATCTGAGTTGCCGTAGCGGTACAATTAGTAGTGTTGTCGGTTACTGTAATTGTGTAAGTTTCAGGAGGAAGCGTACCTCCGGTTGAAATGTTATCTGCTGAAACATTGGTTCCGGAGGAAATAATTGTGCCAGAATTATTCCTGATGATATAGTTATATGTTGTCGTATATCCGCTTACAATATAATTCACAAAACCATTAGCTGTTGCAGGGTCAAAACAGATTGGATTTCCTTTTCCCACGATATTTACAGCAATAGGCGTCACCTGATTGATTGTGTAATTTCTGGTAAAAGAACATCCGTTAGCATCCGTTACCTTAAAAGTATAAGTTCCCGGAGCCAGCCCGGAAAATACAGCATTATTTCCATTGTTTGCTATTGCAGCCGCCGGTGCAGTGATTTCATAAATAAATGGTCCTGTTCCACCAGTTACTGTAAGAGTTACGTTGGAGGTCAAAGCAGGGCACGTTGGTGCTGTTGCCGCAAATTGGATATTTGTAGGAGGCGACAACGGACTGATTGTAATTGCGTTTGTTCTGAATGTACAGCCATTAGCATCTCTGACGGTAACAGTATAGGTTCCCGCTGTTAATCCGCTAAATGAAGTTGCAGTACCAAAATTAATTCCGTCAATGCTGTATTGATAAGGAGCTGTTCCGCCAGTTACACTTCCGGTAGTAATGCTTATGGTTGCACCATTAGTGATACAGTTGTAAGGCTGTGTTTGGGTTACATTTCCGGTAAGTGGTTCCGGTTGTGTCAATGTGAAATCAGTAGGGAATTCGCAGTTAAAAGTGGTATTTTCCTGAACAAAATAAGCTGTATAATTTCCCGGTGCCAGTCCGTTAAAAACACCGGATGTGCTGGTCGCGACTTCAAATCCTAAATCATCCCTCAATATAAAATGGTATGAAAAACCATTCGCATTTGTCACGGTATATCGTATACTTCCATCGTTGGCTCCGTTACATTTAATGTTTTCAAAACTTGTGGTAAATACAACGTCCGGTAGATTTTGAATGGTTACCGGATTTGATAATGCCGTACAGTTATTATTGTCTACCATAATGAAAACATAGGTTCCTTCCTCACCAAAAGGGATTTCAAAAGTATCAATACTTGTATAATCACCTGCTGCAGGGTTTTGCAATATTCCGTTGATGCTGTAAATGGCATATACATAAGGTGCTTCACCACCGGAAGGGGTCAATTTGATTTTGCCTGGAATACAGGTAATGTTCTGGAGAATAGTCGCATTCAGGTTAAGATTACTATTGTCCTGAATAGTAGTTGTGCTTGTAAAAGTACAGCCGTCATCAGTTCTTACTGTAACGGTATAGGTTCCCGGACTCAGATTTTGGAAAACATAATCATTGTCTGTGAGAGGTCCTACATTTAGAGTACTCGGGCCTGAGATAGAGTAATAATACTGCGGCCTTACATTTAGAGCCTGTAGTCTGATGCTTCCAAATCCGTTACAGGAAGTGTTTTTGGTGATAACGTTTACCTGGAAGTTCAGGTCTGATACGCCTATGTCAGTAATAACGAATACGCAACCATCCGTAACGCCCTGCTGCCTGATTTGCACCAAATAAGAGCCGGCCTGTGTAATCGGGAAAACCGGATTGCTTTGGTAAGGTACCAAAACAGTTCCCGTGTTTTGATCAACCAGTTGAAATTCGTAGGTTGAAGGTACGTTGGTTACTGTAATCTTTCCGGTAGTGTTACAGGTAATATTTTGGACGATGTGTTGTGCGTCTAAAAGGTTGGTATAAACGTTAAAGTAATATCTGTTGAAACAACCGTTTTGGTAATTGATGACTACGCGATATTGTCCTGCCAGCGTGACATTAAAATTGGTCCCGGTTCCTTGTTGGGTCCAAACGCAGGAAGGATTTTTATTAGCACAATTATCGATACCTACTGCCGGACAACTCGCTTCATTGAGTTTTTCCCAAATAATGCTGACGGCATTGGTAATGTTGGTCTGGATGAATCGGCTGTCGTTTAATCCGCATAAAAATATGTTAGGAAGTTGTTCTCCGTCGTTTGGACAGGTTACAATTTCATCTGCAAAAGGCAGTACCGGATTGGTTTGGTTTGTACCAAAACGGGTTACGGTGATGTATTCTGTAATTCCAATACAAGGTGGAGTAGGAGTGTTAACTACATAGTACTGTCCAGGATTGGTTACCGTAATACTCTGGGTGTTTCCGATAACTGCACCACTGGCGTTATGCCATTGATAGGAAGCATAACCGGAACCTGCCGTTAGTACTACCGAAGCACCACAAAGAATTTCGGTTCTTCTGAAAGCACATTCATCAATATCAACAAGGAAGTTGGCAGGACCAGGTATTCCCAATCCGCAGGAATCCAATCCGGCAACGCTAGGGTCGTCTGAGATAACATTGGCATTCAAAACACCACGATAAGTGGTATAGGCCTGGTTCTGTATAATGTTAGAACAGGCATTGGTTAGTTCACTGCACGTGTTTACTATCTGAACACGAATCTTGATAGTATAAACAGGGTCACCAATTTCAACAAGATTATTTGGTACAGTAAAAGTTACCTGTCTTGTAGCCGGGTTATAAACATAAGTCACACCCGGAGCTCCACTTAAGTCGATGGAGTTAAAAAAAGTATTTTCAGGAAGTATATCCCGAATGGTAAGATTTTGTGCATCGTCATTTCCAATGTTTTGGAAAGTCACGACATAGTCTAAAACCTGGCCAAGAGTAACATCGGCTCCACCTATATCGTTACCGCTAATGTCTCTTACAGTCTTGACTAATTTTATTTCGGGTTCAATAACTTCAACGGCAAAAGAGGCCAGGAAAGTTCCGTAAGAATCTCCTGAAGTTGTCATCCTCAAAGTAGCTCCTGTTTCATTGTTGGGTAATATTCCGTTTAGCGGATTGGACAGGTTGAGCATGTCCAGGTCGAGCCCTAAAGTATTGGATCCAAACGGATTCCTGGTTGGAACCGGTGCGTTATTGTTGGTGATTGAAGAATTGAAAAAGTTATTTGCAGGATTCAGCGTGTTGGAAACATCTGTAAAAGCGGCAACGGAATTCGCTTTAATTTTAAGCCTGTCTCCAACAATTTCGAAATCTCCTTCCAGGGCACCTACACCAAGTTTAGCGCGAACAGGGAAAGGAGGAGGTAAGGTAACAAATCCGTTAACATTAATGTCTGCAGTTACATTTCCCTGTACTCCAACATATCCGTCAAAAGTAGAGATGAATTTTGCCGGCATGGTAGGATTTTCATAAATGATAACCATTACCCAACCAGCAGAACTACCTCCTATTCTGCGACCTTTAGCTGCTCGTAGGTTGGCCAGAGTATATGTTCCGTTTGGATTTGCCAATCCTCTTACCAGGTTAGTCACATTTTTATAACATATAATAGGGGAATTTTCAAATGAAGAAGAAACATTAGAAGCATTGTAACCATCAAATATGATAGCGTCTTCATCCCCGGCCGGATCAGGATTATTATCTGCTGTCAAATCTATATATGAACCGCCCGGCAGTTTGAACTTAACCTGATTCCAGTCATTAAATCTTGGAGTTCCCTGCCATGCAGAGTTTGAATTCGTACTTCGTTCAAACGGATAGGCTGAGGCCCAATATAAACCGGCATAAACTATTTTAGAACAAGTTCCGGTAAGAATTAAATCTGCCGAACTTGAACTGAATGTTGACGGATCGCCATCAATATCAATATATTCCATATTAAATCTGTCATTGGCAAGTGGTCCGTCATAAGGGGTGTTTGCTTCGCTTGGGTTAGTTGCTGAAGCCCTGTTAACGATATTGTTTCCAACGAAAATGATGTCTCCTTTTACCTTTAGGTTTCCATTCTGGAGCCTGGGCGAAAATGGGACGGCTACTTGTGCCTGAGCGCTAAAACAGGCAAGAATAAGACATCCGAGCAGAACGATTGCCTTATGAAAATTGTTTGGGAGCTGGTGCATTGTTTTTGTTTTTAGTGGTATTTGTTGTTTTGTTTAATTGGTGTTAATGCTCATTATCCAAATGGGATCAAAGTAGGAGTTATCCACATTTGAATAATAAGAAATTAAGGCTTCTTTCCATGAAGAATGCTTTTTCAGGTAGACATATCTGAAATTGTTTTTAGGGTTTATAAAATAGCTGGTTTCAATACCTCTGTTTTTCATTTTCTCCATAAACTTTTCGGTATTTTCCTGTGCTGCAAAAACATTAGCTATAATGTAATAGCCTGTTTCCAGTCCTGCTACTGATAGTTTATTGCCTTTCTTAGGAGCATCCCGAGGTTTTGTTGTTTTCCTGGAATAAAATTCCTTGATTTCTTCTTCTGTCCTGGCGCTTATCTCTCTTTGCGCTTTTTCGTTTTTGAGGAACTCTTCTACGGAACCTTCCCGGCTGTCTTCTGTTTCATCATTTTTGTTTTTGGAATTAGTATCAACGTTCTTGTGGTTCTCATTTGGCCCGAGTTCTTCGGGATTATCTACATGGATGATGTAGAGGTCTTTTTCCTTGCCTGATTTTTTCTTTTCGTATGATTTTAAGGCTTCCGGAAGCGATTCATAGCGTTCTATGACATCTTTGCCGTCAGCAGATTTTGCTACGACATAATATCCGTTTTCGGCATCCTTCAAATCCTCCATGGTTTTTGGAACGATCTTTTTACCGGTTTTTGATTTACGGAGTGTAATTGGTTTGGCAGTGGCCTCTTTGGCTGCGTTTTCTCTTTTGACATAGTCCATCAGGTTTTTTACCTTCTGCTCAAATTCTGCCTTGCGGATATTCTCCAGTGAATCTTCCTGCATCAGCATATCCAGAAGATGCATGTTGCTATCATCCATTTGCAGGCGTAATTTTTCCAGTTCCAGTTCTTTGTCAAATTCAGGTTTTCCGTCTTTTGGTTTTTTTGAGGCTATTTTTTTGTCAATCGCTTCAATTTGGGACAAAGTATCTTTTGCAGTAAGTGTTTTTTTATGGGCCAGAATTCTGTCCTGAAAAGAAAAAATCATGGTGATTTCATGGGTAGGACCCAAATTAACAAGTCCTTCCTTGATAGTCCTTTCGTAGGTATAGCCTAAAGAAAGTCTTTTGGTGAAATGGAATCCCAATCCAACACCAACACCATAAAAATCATCAATCCCGGTTTGGAACCAACCAAATCTTGGGAAATCTACAACTAATGACCCGCCCAATCCCAAATCATTTTCCTGACTTACTTTTCCACGAGCCATTAATCTGAAGCTGCTTCCTTCAAAAAGGTCTGTCAGTGAACTCATTTCATGCGAATACATTATATGGGCTGAAAAAGTTTTATCGGAATAATCTTTTGCCAGTTTGTTGGATTTGAAATCGTAATCGATAAAGTTTTCGGCATAGACGCCAAAGTTAAAATTGCGATAGCGGAAGTTGAAACCCGGCTTGACGCTAAACAGGGAATTGTTACGCATGGCTAACAATATCGGGTCCGGTTCTTCGGTTACTGTCCTGTTTCGGTCTACCCCGCTGTTGTAATACGCAAAATTAAACCCAAGGGTAAGGTCCATATTTTCATTCAGCTTCACATTGTAGGCATAGTTTGCAATTCCGCCAAAGCTTACAATTACGCCCAGATTTTGCTGATAGAGCCCAAAACCAAATCCGGCTCTGTCCGAAAATTTTCCGGTATAGGCAAGCATATATACTTTTGGCGAATCTTTAAACTGTATCCATTGGTTTCTGTGGTATAATGAAACATACGTATTGTCTTCTCCAACAAAAGAGAATGTAGGGTTCAACAGGAAGCGGTTGTATTTTAAATTATTCTGTGACGGTATGTTAAAAGTAAGCACAGGGGTATCCTGCGCTTTTACAGAAGTAAAGGCGATGCAGAAAATAATAAAAGATAAAGCAAGGTAATTTTTAATCATTTAATTATTTTACAATTGTTATTGAGCCTCGTTCTGTAATCTTGTTGCCTTCCATGATAGTATAATAGTACACGGGGTTTTTAAGGGAATAGGTAAAGGAGCTTTCCGGCCAGTTATTTAAATATCGTGTAGACCTGAAAACAATAGCACCGTCAGGTCCGTAAATGACCACTTCAACATTTTCATTATTGACATATTTGGTAGGCAGGTTCCAGGTGTCGTTGATTCCGTCGGCATTTGGAGTTACAACATTCGGGATGGCCATCATGTTGTTTTCCATTCCGGTAACTACAAATTCTTTGGTCACCTGGCATTCACCCACCTTGGCAATAAGTTTGTAGGTTCCGGGTTCTTCTATTGTTACAGAAGGGCCGTTGGAAACTATTTCATCGTTAAAATACCATTCATAAGTATGAGCACCGCTTGCTGTCAATGTAATTGATGTGCCCAGTATAAGGGTGATGTCTCTTGGGGAATCGACGGTTATCTGTGACATGTCAAACGGAACGACTTCAAGTGTGTTTGATGTAATTGTGCAATCCAGATAGCTTACAACCAGAAAGTAATTTCCGGCACTGTTTACAGTGAGTGAGTTTTCAGTTCCAATAACAGTTCCATTTCCTTGTCTGTACCATTTGTAGGTATATTCAGGACTGTTGATATTGCTTCTTATCGTAACAGCAGTTTCGGATGAACAAAGGATATCGTTTGTAGAGATAACCACTTCATTGGCAAAGCTCAAATTGACAGTAATGGCATTTGATACAATGACAGCATAATCAGGAATCGTAACCTGTAAGGTATAACTGCCCGTATCGTTATGATTGTTCAATGTCAGTGTCATTCCAGTCGCACCTGCTACCGGTTCGCCATTTCTGAACCATTGATACTGGTAATTGTAGGTGTTGTTTAAAATGCTGATTGGACCGTCTGGAACTACAGCATTAAACGAAGCAATCTTTAATGTTGCCGTAGTACTGCCGCATTGCTGGAACTCACTATTAGTAGCTATGGCGATATTCATTTCATTAGGATAACGCAGATTAAAAACGGTTTCTTTGATAATCTCGCATCCTTGTGTCTGTTTTACAACGGCTTTATAATCGCCATCCCTGTTTACGGCAAAAGAACTACTGCTTGAATTGCTTATCTGTATGTCATACCGGAACCAGTCGATTGCAGGCTGAAGGGCATCTGTAGTTACGGAAAGGGTTTTGACCTGACCCGGAATAATTGTATCATCCAACGGACTGTTTGGTGTAAGATTAAAATCGCTTTCCCGTATTTCGAGAGTATTGGATTCGAATGTACAGCTTCCCGTATTCACAGAAAGTTTATAGTTTCCTGTTTCTGTGGCGGTAAAGTCAGGGTTGTTTCCTGTTCCGATTTCATCACCGTTTTTGAACCAGGTGTAAGTATAGGAGCTATTTGAAAAATTACTCTGAATTATCACCTGTGGATTTTCAGGGCACAACTGTCCAACGGCTGTAATAGCCAATGGCTGACCTGAGAACAGATTTACGGTTATGTCATTGGAAAATACGGGTGCGAAATCAGGTAAAGTGATTTGCAGTTTGTAGATGCCATTTTCAGATGGACTGCTAAGCGTTAGCGATGAAGCGATAGCACCAATTACAGGGTCGCCATTTTTGAACCACTGAAAAGTATATCCGGAAGTGTTATCCACAGGAATAGTTCCTGATGGAGTAGTAGCAATAAGGCTGGTCAGACTTAATATGATTGAGGTACTGGAACATTGCTGATAATCAGAATTAGCGCTGATGGTGCTTTCAAATCCGGTTGGATATTCCAATACAAATACTTTTTCGGCAGTGGCATTACAGCCTTGCGTCTGGGTAACCACGACCTTGTAAGTGCCGTTTTGTGTAGCCGTATAGCTGCTCTGGTTGGCTCCCGGAATCGGGTCG
>NZ_LMPW01000002.1:321209-321342 GCF_001423985.1 Flavobacterium sp. Leaf359
CGCAAATTGAGGGGCCGCCGCATCTGTCGTTACGGTAAATGTTTTGGTTTCTCCCGGAAGCAGGATGTCCGTAGCAGGCGATGTGCTGGCGATACTAATCTGTCCTATTGTCAACGTAATGGTGTTTGACTGT
>NZ_LMPW01000002.1:321401-321905 GCF_001423985.1 Flavobacterium sp. Leaf359
TTATGATTATCCGTAGTAGCACCTGGAATTGGCTGGTCGTTTTTAAACCATTGGTAGGTATAGTCAGAATTGGCAACACTTGACGAAAGGGTAACGCTACTTCCCTCGCATAATGCTCCGGAACTGCTGATTGTAGTGTTTTCCGGCGATAGTTTTATGTCAACGGCATTAGAAACCACAGGCGCGAAATCAGGCAGGGTTACACTCACGGTATAGCTGCCATTTTCTGTCGCGCTGTTTATGGTATGGCTCATGGCTGTAGCTCCGGCAACAGTAGAAGTATTTTTAAACCATTGGTAGGTATAGGCACTGTTATTCCTGTTGGTCAGGTCGATTACACCTTGTGACGTATTGGCAATAAAACGGGTTATGGATAAGGTTACAGGTCCGTTATCACAAGCCGTGTGGCTGGAGGTAGGAGCAATGGTTACTTCAAACCCGGTTGGATATTCCAATACAAATACTTTTTCGGCAGTAGCATTACAGCCTTGCGTCTGAGTGACC
>NZ_LMPW01000002.1:321980-322113 GCF_001423985.1 Flavobacterium sp. Leaf359
GGAAAACTGCGGATCCGCCGCATCTGTCGTTACGGTAAATGTTTTGGTTTCTCCCGGAAGCAGAATGTCTGTAGCAGGCGATGTGCTGGCGATACTAATCTGTCCTATTGTCAACGTAATGGTGTTTGACTGT
>NZ_LMPW01000003.1:0-209 GCF_001423985.1 Flavobacterium sp. Leaf359
CCGCGAAGCTGCCGCTGCCGCCAAGGCTGCACGTTGCAGTGTTCCCGTCCAGCTCGTAGGTGACCTGGTAGGTCCCGGGGGTGCTCTGCGAAACGGAAATCTCTCCCGTGGCCGTATTGATGGACAGTCCGGCAGGCGCGCCGAAACGCCCTCCTGGGGTGAAGCCTGCCGCTAGGTCCGGCAACAGGTTCGCTTCGTTCTGGCAGACC
>NZ_LMPW01000003.1:297-6071 GCF_001423985.1 Flavobacterium sp. Leaf359
CCAGCATCTACTACCACGTATTTCACTGTATAGGTTCCCGCTGCACTAGTGCTCAGGTCAATTTCTCCGGTTGCTACATTAATTCCAAGCCCGGTTGGCGTTACCTCAAAAGTTCCTCCTGTTGTAAAGCCCGGATTTTTTGTGATTACCGGATTTGCTCCTAACTTACAGAAACTTGTCCCGTTGTATTGGAATCCTACCACAGCCTGGCTTCTTGGATTAATTGTTACGGTTATTGCTGCTCTAGGTCCTTCACAGCCGTTTACATCCACATGACTGACATAATATGTTGTTGATCCTAAAGTATTTGTTGCCGGAGTTGGAGCTGTTGAACTTCCTGTACCTCCTGTTTCCTCTGTATACCATTTTAACGAGTAGCTTCCGGATGGTGTAGCCGTCAACGGCTGTGCTACTGCATTCAAGCAGTACTCTACCGGAGTAACAACTGTTGGCACATCATCAAGACCATTGTAGGCAAATGTGATTGTTTTCTCACAATATCTTGTTTTCCAATGGAAGGTATAATTACCTGATGTACTGAATCCTGAAATCGCAGTTGATTTATTATTTGGATTGTCAATAACCGTTTGTGCCGGGTTGTTTTCGTCAGCCACCCATGTTCCAACACCTTCAGCTGCTACCGTAATTGACCGCTCCTGACACTGAAGTGTACGAGGTTCTGTTTGTATATCTGTATTGGCTGTAATAGATACCGCATCCAAAAGATTACCGATAGCATTGTCTTTCGACCTGAAAACAAAACGGGTTACGTTCTGTCCTGCAGGTACATTATAGGTCCCTTCATAGAAATTCCATAAAAGAGTACCCGGGTGCTCTTCAAGCAAAACAAATGGTCCTGATGGAGGTCCTGCAAACAATTCCAAAACAGTAGCATTACCTCTTGCCGCGTGAGCATAGCTGTATTTAAACTGCGTAATCTCTGAACTGTCAAGGTCCTGATAAACTCCTCTCACATTGTCAGGAGTCGTAACTCCCGAATCAGGAGAAAGAACCTGAATAACCTGCCCGCCTTCGTATGGCATGTAGCCGTCTATTCCTGTGGCATTACCAAAGAAAAATTCGTTATAAAGCGATGATGTCGGGTCTTCTATGGCATTGGTTCTCCATCCCGGAACTATATTCTGAGGATAGAAGTTAGCCAATCCGAAATTAGCTTCCGGTCTTTCAAAACCACCATTCACGATATCTAAATTACAAAGGTCCTGTGGCGTAGTGATGCACACATCAAACGTAGAGATATTAGGAGCCGTATCGTTCAGGGTCATTCTTACCTTGTAGGCAGTTCCCGGTTCTACTCCTGCCCTATATGACATTACCATCGCATTGTTGTAGGTACAGGCTAACTGTTCTAAAGATGAACCATTCACTTTATAGAGTGTAATAGTTATACTTGGTGCTGCCACATCTGGTGTGTAGCCTGGCTGGTATCTGGCTTTTGCAGAGAAATTCCCCAATTCCAGTACGTGTACTTTTGAAGTAGCGACAAATTCAAACCAAATATCTCCGTTGTTCACGCCTGTACAGGTCATTGGCTCTGATGAGGCCGTAGCTCCTATAAAACTTGCTTTGGTAGCTGACTGCTCACAAGAAGCACCTGTATTTACAGGTACAACAACTGCTTTGGAAGCATCATCGTTTCTTACAAATTTATGAGGTCCAGACCAATAACTGTTGTCATTGGCAGCACAAACAGCTCTTACAAAGAATTCATAACTTCCTGCACCCAAATCAGCAAAATCCGATGCTTGTGGCGTGTAGGAATTTGTGGTTACGAGTATTCCGGATTGTGGCAAGGTGTTGTTATCCATTGGCTGTACGACCACTTCCCATTGGGTTTCACTGCCTCCTGCTGTCCAGGAAAGTACTCCCGTAGAGTTTACCGTTAAGTTGGTTGGTTGCGGACAGGTAACCGGTCCGCAGGTTGCAACTCCCGTGTACATTCTTGTATTAGAAAGTCCTATTCCTCCTGTCCACACCTCGTTTCCTGAGGCATCTTTGATCTTGACATTGGCCTCTGTAAACTGCCATGCATTACCACCGGCATTGAATAATGAGAATTCTACTCCTGTACATAAGAATACCGTAAAGTCTACCGGAGAAGGAACCTGGCCAAATGGTCCGGACGGAAATTCCATAGTCTGGACTGTAACACCATTCTGTACTACATTTACACTTCCCGGAGCTCCTGTAGCACCACTGCTTAAAGTAATGGTATATTCACAAAGGTTTTCAAAGCTGCATTTTGTAATAAATTCGAACGGTCCTACCCATTCGCTGTCCTGTGAGGCACTACATACTGCCCTTACATAATATTCATATTTAACTGCCGGTGTTAGGCCAGTTACTGTATACGGATTCGTTGTCGTATTATGCAGGTATTGTGCGTCGCCATCTCCAACAGGAGCAGGCAGTTCTGCAGGCTGTACATAAACGTCCCATGAGGTTTCTGTTCCGTTTGCATCCCATGAAATTTTAGCACCCGTATCGGTAATATTGCTTACCAACAGATTGTTAGGAGCAGGACACACTGGTATGTCTTCTATGACTACCTTATCAATCACCAATAATTGTCCTCTAAAATTCCAAGGATTTGGGTCTTTTTGTGGGATATGCCATGCAATATTGATATCTCCTGTAACACCTGCAGGAAGGTTGATTACTTTTTCCTTCCATTCCGGATTGTTCAAAGGTGGTTCATCTGCATAATCAATTTCATACAGCATCGTGGTAAATTGATTAAGTTCAGCACCATTTGTAGAAAGTTTTACTTCTAGGTCTTCCCTAAAGTCTCCACCCCAAAGCACCCTGTAATAGTAACGCAGGCGCTGGCCAGGCCTTACGGTTATGGTTGGTGAAATCAACCAGTCATCATTATTACCGTTAGATCCCGTGAATATCATTGCCGCATGCTCCCCTTCGTATGGGTTTAGCGTGTTATTCAGGTTCCATGCAAAAGTATCTGCATTGCCGTTCACTACCCGCCAGCATTCTTCTGATACTGATCCCGGGTTAAATGTTTCCACAAACGGTGTCGCATAGGCATTACATAGTGTGGTAAATGTAAAAGGTCCAACCCACTCACTCTGTTCAGAAGTACTGCAATAGGCCCTTACATAATATTCGTATTGCGTGTTAGGTTGCAATGGGTCTGTAGCAAAAGCCGTATTCGTACTTGCGAGCTGTCCGTTTCCGGTAGGGATTCCCGAACCGGGATTCTGTACTACGACCTGCCACTGGGTTTCCTGGTATCCTTTAGTCCAAGACAGGACTGCCGAAGTTTGCGTAATATTGGATGCATTCAAATTAGATGGTGCCGGACAGGCCGGTGCATCTTCAATTTTAACGTCATCAAGATGGAAAACGGATGTACCTCCTGCTACAGAGAAAGATGGCGGTACCCTGAACGCAATGTACACCGGTCCGTTGGCATTGATGTAGATTGTTTTTTCTATAAAATCAGTATTTGTAAAATTCATCAGCGGCATGATGACACTGAAGCTTGCCGGATTTGTATCTGTAGTAGACATCAGGACTTCCACTCCAAATCTAGGATTTGGAAAAAAAGGACTTAAAGCTGCCCTGTACTTAAACTTCAAAGCTTTAGTACCTATTACATTGATAGCCGGAGAAATCAACCAGTCATCATAACTCGGTGTTCCCCAAAAAGCATTTCCTTGTATTGCAGCCCATTCATCATCTAAACGCCAAGCAGCTCCATCTGTATTAGCATCTACAATTTCCCAACATGATCTGTGATTGTTAGTATCAGCAGTATTAAAACTCTCATAAAAAGGTGTCTCAAACACAGCACAAAGGGTTGTAAAATAGAATGGTCCTACCCAGTTGCTCTGTTGTGTAGAAGAACAGTAGGCTCTTACGTAATATTCATATTGTGTAGCATGGGTAAGATCGTCAGCAGTAAACTGAGGTGTATTGATCAACGTCCCGTTACCTGTAGGAACACCCGTATCTTTAGGCTGCACTACAATCTGCCATTGTGTTTCAATATCGCCCGCTGTCCAGGTAAGGTTTGCTGTAGATGTCGTAATGTTGTTAGCGGCAAGATCAAGTGGATCCGGACATTCCGGCTTGTCTTCTACTATAACATCATCTATATTAAAAAGCCATGTAAGTTCGTCTGCATCAGGATGAATATAGAATGCAAAGTTTACATTCCCGGTTATGGATGTAGGTATGTTAATAATTTTTTCCAGTTCCTGATCATTTGTATTGATCAACTGTGAAGGCAATAATACTGTGGTAAAATCAGCAGCCGTAATTCCTGTAGTAGACAGTACAACTGAAAAACGTACAGAACCTCCTGAAGTTCTGTATTTGAATTTAAGCCTTTTAGGAGTTGTTCCCAAATTAATGATAGGAGAAACCATCATATCATTGTTAACGGTTTGAGTATTCCCCGCTCTCATCTCTATATTTTCATAACCTGCTTCCCATTTGTTCCCATCATTGTTAACATCAATCGGAATCCAACAACGCACAGGGTCAGAGGTAACTCCATCAAATGAATCGCTAAAAGGCGTATTATATATACATTGGGTTGCAAACCGGTAAGGTCTGCTCCAATTACCCGGAGTACCTCCACATATAGAGCGCACATACAAATCGTAAGTTCCGCCCGCAACTAATCCTGTATTGATCAGATTGCCTACATTAGTATTAGTAGCCGTTCCTGATCCTGTTGGGGTTCCGGCATCTGCCGGCTGTACCACATATTCCCATGAGCTTGCCAAATTGGCCACGTTATCCCAGGAAACTGTAACACTGGTCGTGGTCACATTACTCAAAGTAAATGTAGCCGGTGGCGCACAAGTAGAGAAAGTCAATTCGAAATTGAAACAGACACTTGCATCTGAATCAAATGTTGTTGAAATCACAATAATATAAGTGTGTCCGGCCTGTACATATAAATTATTGATATAAGCCGACTCACCAGGATTTTCTGTCTTTAATCCCGCAAGACAATTTACCCCTACATCACTACAGCTGTCGTAAACGAATACGCCGCTGAATCCATTTCCGAAACATCCGGAACCCGGTGAAAATGGAAGAGTCATCTGTTTGATATTGACCAGTCCAGTCTGTGTTGGTGTGTAGGAAAAAAAGGCTTTTCCTCCATTAAGGTAATTATCTGTAACCGTAGCCGGTAGACAACCTGTTCCTTGCGTTGTATAGCTCGTCGGGTTATCTGCAAAAAGGTTAAGATTACTCGAGTAAGCATAAGTTGTAGTACTAAAAGGAATCACTATTGGTGAATCACATGACAATCCTCTTTTTTTCGTCCTGAAAGGAAATGGGCCTGCCCATTCACTTGCCGTATCGGCATCGCATACCGTTTTGATATATACATCATAAGCAGTATCTTCATCAAGAGAGCCAACAGGATAAGAGTTCTGTACGCTGATGCCCGTAGCTCCCGGTGCCGTTCCTTGCGTTACAACCTGAATTTCAAAATTTAATGCTGTTGGATGCGTCCAGGCTAGGTTGGCACCACTTGAAGTGATATTGCTTGCTGAAAAATCTGCCTCATTTACTTTCTGGCAGGATTCCATAACCCTGATGTTGTCCAAAAACCACGCATCTCCGCTTGGCGATGCACCGGTTTGGGTATTGATGACCACAAATGCAATATTTACATTTAGTCCAACAGGAATGTTTGCAGGGATAGGAATTATCTTTTCTTCATAGGCCGTCTGCGAACCCACATTAAGGTCTGCTTCTGTCCATGACTTTAA
>NZ_LMPW01000003.1:6095-7518 GCF_001423985.1 Flavobacterium sp. Leaf359
TATTACGGTATATCCGGCCGGGTCTGACTGTCCTGCTGTAGACAGCCTGATTTGGTAGATGGCCCCATTATTGGCACTGGTTGCCTGTTTTGAATAAAAGCGGATTTCACCGTTCTGAGGAATCGGAACCGTAGGTGTTGCTAAAAAGTACTGTGCCGTATTTCCGGCACCGATATTTTCTGCACTCGGATTTAAAAAAGCTGCACCGGTTCCTCTGTAACTGTCAGGAGAAATTCCCCAGTTTAAAGTTCCTACATTATTCCTAAAGGATGCCCATGTTGGGGGTATGCCGCTTTCAAATGTTTCTAAAGCCATTTGGGCATTGACTCCGGTGGATATAAAAAGCAAAAACAGGGGGATGACAATTCTTTTCCTGACACAATTAGGTATCAGTCTGTCATGAATTGTTGAGAATCGATAAAAGCTAGTTGGCAAGAGCCTGCTTATTATCGAAGCAAATAATAATTCTTTTCTCATAAGTCATTACATTTTTCAGTTAGTGTTTCGTCATAAAAATAAGGACTAATGTTAACCTTTTCTTAAGAATGTCTTTACTATTTACCGAAATTTGAAAGGCTAAATAATATCATAAATATTTAAATATCAGAAACTTAAACCTTAAAATAAATCAAACCCATTTCTATTAGATTTTATATTAGAGGTTTGGATATTTTCATAAACCGCTCTTAACTTTAATATATTTTTTTCACTTTTAGCAATTAATACATATAAAAATATAACAACTGTTATTATTACCTATTAAGTGTTAGGATTTATCAATATCGTGTTTTAAAACATTTTAAACACCCAAAATATTTTATCTAATAATCTTTAATATTCTAAAAGGGGTTGATAAAATCTTAACTTTTATTTTAAGGGTCACAAATCAGATAATTTTTAGATTTGAAATTAGATACATTAATCAGCCCAAACAACAAGGGGTTTCTATAACCTAAGGCTGAACTGGAATAAAATAAAAATCATATAGCGGGTTAAACCAAAAAGGTTAAAAAGCAACAGCCGACCTTAAAAAAGGTCGGCTGTCAGAGATATATTCTTTAATCAGTAAGAACTATTGTCTTATCTCTTTATAATCTTAAATTCCGAACGCCTGTTCTGCGCATCCTCCTCTTCCGTACAGTTTGCCCTGCAGTCCACCTTAGGCTCCGTGCTGCCGAACCCCTTGCCCGAAACACGCTCCTTACCGATGCCCTTCGACACCAGGTACTGTACCGTGGACTGGGCCCTCTGCTCCGAAAGCCTCAGGTTGTAGGCCGCACTTCCCTTACCGTCCGTATGCGACTTCACGTAGATCACCATGTCAGGGTATTTCTCCATCACGTTCACGAGCTTGTCCAGCTCCGCGGCCCCCTGCTGGGTGATGTTGCTCCTGTCGAACTCGAAGTAGATGCTTTTCAGGATG
>NZ_LMPW01000003.1:7588-7758 GCF_001423985.1 Flavobacterium sp. Leaf359
TCCTGCCGGATCCCGCCTCATAGTCCTTCTTGGTGGCCTGCAGCACGTATTCCGTATCGCAGTCCACATCAAAGGAGACTTCTCCCTTGGAATCGCTCTGTTTTGTAGCTATCACGTTCTTCCTTGCATCAAGGATCGACACGCCCGCACCCGGTAACGCACGTCCTGTC
>NZ_LMPW01000004.1:0-387 GCF_001423985.1 Flavobacterium sp. Leaf359
CACCTTCTATGCCTCGCCCTCGCTGGCAAGGACGGGAAACCCTACCTTTGAGGCTACCGGAAACCCGTACAGCGAGAAACTCTTCGAGACTTCTCCATTAGGACGAGTACTCAAGCAGGCCGCACCCGGAAATGCCTGGAAGATGCCGGCATCCGCCGCAGATCCCGACCATACCATACGCACCGAGTACCTTTCCAATTCCGTGGCAGATGCCGTAAGGCTCTATAAGGCCGCAAACGGCGCGCTTTCGGGAGGCTATTACCCGGCAACGCTGTCACAGCAGGGGACCTACCCGGCAGGAACGCTATACAAGACGGTGGTAAGGGACGAGAACTGGACCCCTTCTTCAGGCAGCAGCCATACCGTACAGGAATTCAAAAACAAGGA
>NZ_LMPW01000004.1:430-3903 GCF_001423985.1 Flavobacterium sp. Leaf359
AGAAGGCTGGCACGACACCTACTACGTCTATGACGATTTCGGCAACCTTGCCTTCGTGCTGCCTCCGATCTCCGACGGAAGCACAAGCCAGGCAGACCTGGACGGGCTATGCTACCAGTACCGCTATGACGAACGCAAACGGCTTGTGGAAAAGAAGCTTCCCGGAAAGCAGTGGGAATTTATCATCTATGACAATCTGGACCGCGTGGTTGCCACAGGCCCGGCCTTCTCGCCCTTCAATGACATTACCGCATCCGGGTGGCTGTTTACCAAATACGACGTTTTCGGGCGCATTGCCTATACCGGATGGATGCAGGCCTCGGTGACAAGTGCCGAGAGGAACACCCTGCAGGCGGCACGCAACGCCCAGACCGCCAACCTGAGCGAGGCCAAAACCGCATCGGACAACACCGTGAACGGCGTGGCCTTCCGCTATACCAACCAGGCATGGCCTACGGGTTCCGGATGGCACGTGTTCACGGTAAATTACTATGACAGCTACGCCTTTCCGGGAGCGCCTTCGGCATTCGCTGACGTGGAAGGACAGCCCGTATACTACAACCTCACGGTACTGCCAAAGGGCCTGCCGACAGGTTCCTGGTCAAGGGTTCTGGAAGCCTCCACTGCCGTGGCGGGGGAACTTTCCTATAACTTGTACGACCATAAGGCCAGGCCTGTGCGTGTCCGTACCCTAAATTATATGGGAGGATATACACAGACCGACACGAAACTTGACTTCTCAGGAAAGGTGCTCTATACGGTAACCGGGCACAACCGCACTGCTACCGGATCATTGGTCACGGTAAGGGAAGACTTCACCTACAGCAGCCAAGACCGTCTGCTCAACCGCAGCCACAAGATCGGGAACAGGGCTTCGGAGTTCCTGTCGAAGAACACCTACGACGAGCTCGGGCAGCTCATCTCCAAGAAGACGGGCGGGTCCTCACTTACGGCTCCCCTGCAGAAGGTCGACTATGCCTATAACGTGCGCGGGTGGCTCAAGGGGATCAACGATACGGAAACGCTTGCAAAGCCGGGAGACCCTGCAGACCTGTTCGCCTTTAAGATCAGCTATGATGATCCGCTGGCTGCACAGCCACAGTTCAACGGAAACATATCCGAGACCTACTGGAGGACGGCAAACGACAACATACTCCGCAGGTACGCCTACCAGTTCGACAGCATAGGAAGGCTTGCCTCCGCCTCCTACCAAAAGCCCGAAACCATATCCGCGCCAGACTCCTACAGGGAGAGCCAGCAGTACGACAAGAACGGGAACATAAGGAAGCTGCAGCGCTTTGGGGAATTTGACGATGCCGTAGTGGCCATGATGGTCGACGACCTGGACTATGCCTACCTGCCCAATTCCAACAGGGTAGCAAAGGTGACCGACTACACCAACAGCCCGGCCGGATTCAGGGATGACAGCGACGGGACTAACGACACCCAGGACGACTATGCCTACGACATGAACGGCAACATGGTCTCCGACCAGAACAAGAACATCGACCTGATTGCCTACAACCACCTCAACCTGCCGACAAAAATCACCTTTGCGGGAGGGGCGACCATCGAGTACCTCTATAATGCCAACGGAAAAAAATTAAGGAAGACCGTGACTGAAAGCGCTATGCCTGTCAAGACACAGGAATATCTGGACGGGTTCGACTACGCCAACGGGACATTGGAAGCCATACATACGGCCGAAGGGTATGTGAAGGCGGCAAGCGACGGAACAAGACCGGCTTTCAACTACATCTACAACTATAAGGATCATCTGGGCAATATCAGGCTCAGCTACACCAGGGATCCGGTATCGGAACAGGTCGTTATCATAGAAGAGAACAACTATTACCCATTCGGGCTTACTCACAAGAACTACAATACCACCAAAAGGATGTACGACAGGATGGGCGGTGGAGTCATAGAATTCTGCCCAGACTGCCCGTTCATGTATTCCTACAATTACAAGTTCAATGGAAAGGAATTCCAGGAGGAGCTTGGGCTGAATATGACGGCAATGGACTTCAGGCAGTATGACAATGCACTGGGAAGGTTTAACAGTTTGGATGTTTTGAGCGAATTGGCTCCTGGTATAACCCCTTATCGTTTTGCCTATAATAATCCCGTATTTTGGGCTGACCCAAGTGGCCTTTTTGAAACAAAACAAGCGGCCATGGATCATATACAGACTTATGGTCTATCGGGCGCAACCGTATCTTATAATGACAACAGAGGTTATTGGGAAATTGACAATAATGGTTATACCTTTGGGTATGAGAATGGTAATTTTAAAATAGCTTACAATACGGAAGATGGAGCAACAGTCTTGCATACCATAAAAGGTAGCAGTTTTAAAAACTTTTTTTCTGACAGTTCAGCGGTTCAAACTCAAAATGATAGTAGAGCGTGGAATGATACTGCAAATGCACTAGGTATTGGAATGGGAATTCAGCAAGAACTAATAGGTTACTCAATAGCTCAGAATTACAAAAGTGCTAGAAACCCATGGGCCTTTGCAAAATTAAGAGAAACACAACAAGCATGGAGAACAACAAATACTTTAGGTAAAGTAGGCAAAGGACTATTAACTACAACAAAAGTAATGGGAGTTGCCTCAGGTGTTGTTCAAATAGGAATAAAAGGTGTTGAAATTTACGATAAGGGTGTTGAGAACGCAACAGTAAGGGATTGGGCCGATTTAGGTGTTAATACAGCAGGAGTTGTAGCCGCTGTTTTCTTCGCTTCAAATCCAGTTGGCTGGGTTGTTGGCGCTGTTGCTTTAGGTTACTCTATAGGCACTACTATTTATGATGCAAGTAACTAAACAATAAAAAATGAAAAAATTATTCTACAAAATAATGATTAGTTCAATTTATACTGCTCAAAATAATGGGTTTATGAGCGATATCTGGAAGTTTGCTTCAGGGTTTTATTTTGCTTTTGCAACTTCCGCATATGCTATTTTTGTTTATTTAATCATTAACAACTATGTACTCAATGGTGCTTTAGATTTTTTAATCATAAATTTTATTTCTGATCGCAGATACAATTTCATTTTAAATATAGGCGTGTATTGTATAATACCTATTATGTCACTTCACTATCAACTATTTTTAAGAGATGATAAATACAAAATTTTGATTAAACAATTTAAAAAACAATACAACAAAAAAACATTTGGGTGGTATTTTATGATAGCGTTGGTTTTTATGTTTGCTTCATTATTCTTAAAAATTGAAAAAAACATAATCCGTTAATTTATTAAAGAACTATGCGATTTTAGGTCTCCTTTCTTTTTTAAGTAAGAGGTTTCTTAAGCGCTAAAATTTATTTGGTAAAATGTAAAAATGATTAAAAGTAAAATTACAGGGAATGCCTATTTCTGGAGTATCTTTACGATAATACCGTTATTTGGCTCAATAGTTTTCGCACACAGAATACTAAAAAGACCCTATTTGAATATTAGTGAC
>NZ_LMPW01000005.1:0-387 GCF_001423985.1 Flavobacterium sp. Leaf359
CACCTTCTATGCCTCGCCCTCGCTGGCAAGGACGGGAAACCCTACCTTTGAGGCTACCGGAAATCCCTACACGGAAAAACTTTTCGAATCCTCCCCACTGGGACGTGTGCTGAAACAGGCCTCTCCAGGAAGCGCGTGGAAGATTCCCGCGTCAGGAGCTGACACCGACCATACCATACGCACCGAGTACCTTTCCAATTCCGTGGCAGATGCCGTAAGGCTCTATAAGGCCGCCAACGGCGCGCTTTCGGGAGGCTATTACCCGGCAACGCTTTCCCAGTCAGGAACGTATCCGGCAGGAACGCTCTACAAGACCGTGCTGAAGGACGAGAACTGGACCCCTTCTTCAGGCAGCAGCCATACCGTACAGGAATTCAAAAACAAGGA
>NZ_LMPW01000005.1:433-5908 GCF_001423985.1 Flavobacterium sp. Leaf359
GGAAGGCTGGCACGACACCTACTATGTCTATGACGATTTCGGGAACCTCGCCTTCGTGCTCCCTCCGCTCTCCGACGGGAGCACAAGCCAGGCAGACCTGGACGGGCTCTGCTACCAGTACCGCTATGACGAGCAGAAAAGGCTCGTGGAAAAGAAGCTTCCGGGCAGGCAGTGGGAATTTATCATCTATGACAATCTGGACCGTGTTATTGCCACGGGCCCGGCACTCTCGCCCTTCAATGACATTACCGCATCCGGGTGGCTGTTTACCAAATACGACGTGTTCGGGCGTGTTGCCTATACCGGATGGATGCAGGCCTCGGTGACAAGTGCCGAAAGGAACACCCTGCAGGCGGCACGAAACGCCCAGACATCCAATCTGAGCGAGGCCAAAACCGCATCGGACAACACCGTGAACGGCGTGGCCTTCCGCTATACCAACCAGGCATGGCCTACCGGTTCCGGATGGCACGTGCTCACGGTAAACTACTATGACGACTATTCCTTCCCGGGAGCGCCTGCAGCCTTCCCTGACGTGGAAGGGCAGCCGGTATACTACAACCTCACGGTACTGCCAAAGGGCCTGCCGACAGGTTTCTGGACAAGGGTTCCGGAAGCCTCCACTGCCGTGGCGGGGGAACTTTCCTATAACTTGTACGACCATAAGGCCAGGCCTGTGCGTGTCCGTACCCTAAACCATATGGGAGGATATACCCAGGCCGACACGAAACTCGACTTTTTCGGAAAGGTACTCTATACGGTAACCGAACACAAGCGCACCAACGCGGATGCCGCACTCACGGTACGTGAAGACTTTGCATACAGCAGCCAGGACAGGCTCCTTTCGCGTACCCACAAGGTCAACAACAATCCTACGGAACTCCTCTCGATGAATGCCTACGACGAACTGGGCCAGCTCATCTCCAAAAAGACGGGCGGACAGGACCTTTCGGGGAACAGTCCTTTCCAGAAGGTAGACTATGCCTATACCGTACGCGGATGGCTGAAAGGAATCAACGATACGGGAACGCTTTCAAAACCGGGGGACCCTCTGGACCTGTTCGCCTTCAGGATAAACTATGACCGGGTCGAGAACACCACCGGATATGAGGTAAAGCCCCTCTATAACGGGAACATAGCCGAAACCTTCTGGAAGGCGGCCAGCGACAACTACCTCAGGAGCTACGACCATGCCTACGATGCCATGAACAGGCTTACCCGGTCCTTCTACCAGAAGGAAGGGGCGGCAACGCATTCCTATAATGAGGACGTGCAGTACGACAGGAACGGAAACATAAAAGGGCTGCAGAGAAACGGGGCCAGCGACGGGGCCATTGGGCAGGGCATCGACATTCTTACCTATACCTACGACCCGCAAAAACCGAACATGCTGCGCAAGGTGATGGACGCTTCCCTAAGCCCGCAGGGCTTTTACGACGACAGCGACGGGATTACCGATCCCGTGGACGACTATGCCTATGACGATTTCGGGAACATGACCGCAGACCAGAACAAGAACATCACGGAAATACTCTACAATCAGCTTAACCTTCCCACAAAGATAACTTTCGGTTCGCTAAAGCGAAAAATAGACTATCTTTATACCGCTAACGGAAAAAAGGTAAGGAAGAACCTTAACAGCAGGGACCTGATGGAAATAGGCTCTATAGACTATCTGGACGGGTTCCAGTACAGGGACGGATGGTTACAGTTCTTCCCAACGTCCGAGGGCTATGTTAGGGCTACGGTAGTCAACGGGACCACAGCCTACAGCTATGTATACAACTATACCGACCACCTGGGCAACATCAGGCTTTCCTATGCGCAGGACCCGGCCTCGCCCACAGAGCTGAAGATACTGGAAGAGAACCATTACTATCCATATGGGCTAAAGCACACCAACTATAATTCCGACCTGTTGGTACACAGGGAATACAGGGGTGTCCTGGGGATAAAGGAACCGGGACCTATTGAGCCTTTGGTACCGGTGCTGCCCTATAACTACAAGTACAACGGGAAGGAATTACAGGACGAGATGGGACTGAATATGACGGCAATGGACTTCAGGCAGTATGACAATGCATTGGGAAGGTTTAACAGTTTGGATGCACTAGCCGAAATGCAATATTCATATACACCATATCATTTCTCAGGAAACAATCCTATATTTTTCAGCGACCCAATGGGTTTGATACAGGGTGGACCGATGATTAATGCAATGTGGAACAATACCCCGGCCGGCACAAATAGTTTTTGGCAGAATGACGGGAGCGGCCTGTTTTATTCTGAATCATCCTCAAGCAATACTGGCTTTGTCGGAATTGATGGTTTTGGTACCTTCTACGATAATCTAATGCCCCCGGTTACCTTAACATATGGAACTTCAGGTGCAGGGTTAATAATACAAAACCACATATACAAATATGGTGATCAGGAAGGAAAGAAGGTTACTAAAAAAAGTGCTGGTATAACTAAAAATGACAATGCTGAAATTATAATTGGAAAATTACTCAAAGCTATGAAAAATGGAGATTATATAGATGGAGGTGATTTAGATTTTCTTAATTCCAAGATTGGCTTATTAATTAATGAAGCAACGATGAACTCACATGGAGAATTAACAATAGACCGGACACTAGCAGGAGGAATAGCAGGTATCAAAAAAAATGCAAAACTTGTATTAACACCTGGGAGTATCGGAAATATGAAAGGATATAATTTTGAACTAACAGGTGTTTCAGAATCTATAAAAAACAAGATATATACTTCCGGATTTATTAACGACAATAAATTATATTTTTATGAAAAAGGTAAACTATTTTCTGTATCAATTGAAAAATGATAGAAGAGCTTTCATGTTTTATTCTTTTGTAATCATTTTTAATGCCACTTATTTAATAAATAATAACGACAGGTTTATTCTTTTTGGCAGTGGGTATGGTTTGGAGAAAATTATTACAAATAATAAAATTTCAAACTCAATAATATCGGTAGATCAGTTTCTATTAAGAGGGATAAGTTTTTTAAGCAATCTTATACTTTTCAATTATATACTTTTGATGCTTTATTCTATAATTTTCAAATTTCATAAAACATTTAAACTTGAAACTTTTTTAGTTTATTTAATTAATATTGTACTGATTTTAATCATTATATCTCTATTAGCAATGTCAATGTGGTAAAATAGAATTATTAATTACAACCAATATGATTACAAAAACCCATTAAATAAATCACAAGACGCCGGACAATTTGATTCGGCGTTTTTATTCTAAAAAAATCTGATTCCGATAATTGGGAAAAAAAGGCAAAAACGGCCAGTAGCATGTTCTTACAATGGATTACGGGAGGATTCGGGAAATCGACTTATAATACTTTTAATAGTGATGAAATAGCGGAGTCATTTAAAAATGCAAAAGGCGTAGAGGCTGCATTAAACTACTTCTATAATAAATATAAAAATTCAACAACCTTGAAAAATGCAAAAGTAGAAGATTACGGTGTATCATTTGGACTCAAAGGACTTTTTCAAGCTGGTTTTGATCCGATTGAGCAGTTTGTGGGCAGTTACAATGTTAACATTTATTTCAGATCTTATTCAATGGGTTCAGGAGGATATTTAGAAATAGTTATTACAAATACGACATCAATGACATCATTCGCTTACCACCTATTGCCTTCGTATGACACAGGTGGACCAGGTAGCAATGCCCATCAAAGATACCAATTCAGTGTAAATGTTGATTATTCTAAACTCAATAAAATTAAATCATGAAAAAAACTATTTCATTAATATTAACATTTTTTTTAAGCCAATGTTTTCTTTGTTGTGGCTTTGTTAGGGATGAGCAAATTGTTGGAAAATATCATATTTTTGCTGTAGATACCGAAAATGAATCCTGTTTAGGTTATCAACTCGAAGACGGAAACTCTATTTGTATTGTTCCTCCAAAAGTTGTTGCATATTGTAAGAATGGGCAATATATTTTGGTAAAACAAATGGATGTTGAAAACAAAAAAAAATTAAATTATTACATCGTTCCTATATTAAGTAATAATCAAACTGTTTTCCCTGACGATAGTATAGTTGGTCCACTAAATAGAAATCAATTCGATAAAGAAATCTTAAAAATGAGATTAGGGAACTTGGAATTTAAAAAGATAAATTAATTATCATCTATAATTCGTCAAATGTGTTAGCAGTTTGTTTGTTTTTATAATATATCTATATTCAAGACTCTATTGTTTTAAAAATCAAAATAGCGAAGGTTATTTTGATTTTTAAAACGATAGAGTTGATAGAGCCAAAGATAGTGGAAGAGTGGCATTATCACCTTCTAGTCCAAACTACACCAACTATAATTCCGACCTGTTGGTACACAGGGAATACAGGGGTGCCCTGGGGATAAAGGATCCGGGACCTATTGAGCCTTTGGTACCGGTGCTGCCCTATAACTACAAGTTCAACGTAAGGGAATTACAGGACGAGATGGGGCTGAATATGACGGCAATGGACTTCAGGCAGTATGACAATGCACTGGGAAGGTTTAACAGTTTGGATGTTTTGAGCGAATTGGCTCCCGGCATAAGCCCTTATCGTTTTGCATTCAACAACCCTGTATCTTGGGCTGATCCAACTGGCCTTTTTGAAACAAAGAAAGCTGCCATGGCCCATATAGAAGCTTATGGACTTACTGGCGCAACCGTATCTTATAATAATACCAGAGGTTATTGGGAAATTGACAATAATGGTTATACCTTTGGATATGATAATGGTAGTTTTCAGCTGGCCTATGTTACCGAAGAGGGTGTAGTTTTTGAAAGTTGGGGTGTTGCTCCAGGCAATAATTCAAATTCAAATGACACTTTACAATCTTATGTATGGGAACTAAATACTACAATAGGAGCTGCCTCTACGGTTGCTGCTTACTATTCTGGTTTTTTACAGTACAATGAATTATGGCATAAAACAAAAGGAAATGGATATTCATTTGCTTGGAAAAACAAATGGAAAAATCCTGGGGCAAAAGCTTGGAGAAACAAACAGGTGAAAAAATTTGCTGGACCTAGAAAGTTTGGCACTACACTACAAAAGGCAGGAGGAATTGCTTTAGGAGCTGACATTGTATTGTCGGGTGAATTGAAACCTTCTCATGTTGTAAACGGTGCTATGTTAGCAATTTCAGGAACTGGTGTAGGCTCAATAATAGCAGCAGTATGGTTTATCGCCGATTATGGTACAATGGGCGTTAATTATCTCTCGGGAAATGGCGCTAAAGGACTAGGAGATATGCTAGACGAACAAATGGGAACATACGAAATGTATGATGGATTATATTAAAAATACAGAAAATGATTAAAAGTAAAATTACAGGGAATGCCTATTTCTGGAGTATCTTTACGATAATACCATTATTTGGCTCAATAGTTTTCGCACACAGAATACTAAAAAGACCCTATTTGAATATTAGTGAC
>NZ_LMPW01000006.1:0-2953 GCF_001423985.1 Flavobacterium sp. Leaf359
TCACCTACGAGCTGGACGGGAACACTGCAACGTGCAGCCTTGGCGGCAGCGGCAGCTTCGCGGTCACCATCTCCGAAGGTCCCGAGGTTTCGATCGCCAGGGAGTGTACCGGGCAGACGCTGTGGCTGAAGGCCACGCAGGGCGCGGGCAGCTATGCCTGGACAGACGGCAGCGGGGCCACGGTAGGCAGCACCGCAGACCTTAACATCGACGACTACGTTTCCCAGCATCCCGGCACCCAGTTCCCTATGGAGTTTACCGTAACGGTAACAGACGGGGCATGTACCGCGACGGCTAGTTTTACGGTTGACGGCACGTTCTGCGGCACCATTCCGAGGGGTATCTCGCCTAACGGCGACTCGCTGAACGACACGTTCGACCTGGGCGGCATGGGGGTAAGGCACCTGAGCATCTTCAACAGGTACGGAACGGAAGTCTACAGTTACAAGGGAAGCTACACCAACCAGTGGCACGGCCAGGACAGGGACGGGAAGGACCTTCCTGATGCCACGTACTTCTACAGCATCACCAAGCAGGACGGAAGCACGGTAACGGGCTGGGTGTATATCAACAGGCAATACTAACAATCATAAAAGGTGAGGACGGCCTGCCGCAAGGCAGGCCAGACCCTACACCAGAGAAAAATACAGGTACACATGAAAAAAACATATCTTACACTAGCCCTTGCGTTTATGGTCACGGTAGGCGCCCGGGCACAGCAGGACCCGCACTACACGCAGTACATGTACAACATGAACGTGATGAACCCTGCCTATGCGGGCTCCAAGGAAAACCTTGCGGTGGGGCTTCTCTACCGCGCGCAGTGGGTAGACATCGAGGGTGCGCCAAAAACGGGCACCCTGTCGGTACACAGCCCCGTGGGGAAGAATGTGGGGCTTGGGCTGTCCGCCATAACGGACAGGATCGGGCCCGTTGACGAGACCAACGCCTATGCGGACTTCTCCTATACGCTGAACCTCGGGGGCGAACACCGCCTTGCCCTCGGGATCAAGGCCGGGGCTACCTTCCACAAGGTAGGGCTGTTCAGCGACATCGGCAACGGCTACGTACCCGATATCAACGACCCCGCGTTCCGGGAAAACTCGAGCAACACGTTCTTCAATATCGGTACGGGGTTCTTCTACTATACCCAAAAGTACTACCTTGCGCTCTCGGTACCGAACATGCTCAAGAGCAAGCACCTCGACATCAGGAACGACGGGAGGGAATACCGGTTCGGCTCCGAGACACAGCACTACTTCCTGACGGGGGGCTACGTTTTCGAGCTTTCGGAGAACACGAAGCTCAAGCCCTCGTTCATGCTGAAGTCGGCCTTCGATGCGCCTACATCCATTGACGCCTCGGCCAACATGCTGTTCTACGACCGCTTCGAGATAGGGGCCACCTACCGGCTTGACGACTCCTTCGGGGGCATGGTCAATTTCGCAGTCACGCCCAACATACGTGTAGGCTACGCCTACGACCGTATCATCTCGGACCTTAAGGTATCGACACAGTCCTCACACGAGGTCATGCTGCTGTTCGACCTGAACTTCCCGAAGAAGGTATCCGTGTCACCAAGATATTTCTAACCCCAAAAGAGCAAGAAAATGAAAAAAATATACATTGCCGCAGGCCTGTTCCTGGCCATTGCCTCCGGTTACGGGCAGAACAGGAGTTCCGAGAAGGCCGACAGGCTTTACGACAGCTACCAGTATGTTGCGGCCATAGAAGAATACCTCAAGCTTGCCGAAGGCAATAAGGGCGACAGCCATGTCTACAGGCAGCTGGCGGACAGCTACTACAACGTGTTCAATATGGGTGAGGCTGCCAGATGGTATGCCAAGGCCGCCGAGAGCAGCCAGGATGCAGAAACATATTACCGCTATGCCCAGGCCCTGAAGTCGCAGGGCAAATACCAGGAGGCCAACAGGCAGATGGACAGGTTTGCCGCACTGCTTCCCGACGACCAGAGGGCAAAGGACCACAAGGCCAACCCGGACTATATCCCGAGCCTGTCCAACAGGGACAGGCTGTTCGATATCAGTGAGACGAGCATCAGCAGCAAGGACCAGGGTGACTTCGGGGCAGTGCTCTCCAATGACAATATCCTGTACTTCGTGAGCACGAGGAACAGTTCGAACAGGACCGACAAATGGGTAAGGCAGCCCTACCTTGACATCTTCCAGTCGGTAAGGAATGCCGACGGGACGCTGTCGGAACCCAGGGCGGTCAGCGAGCTGAATACGGCCTTCCATGACGGTCCGGTTACGGTGAGCGCGGACGGGAACACGATGTTCTTCGCACGCGACGGGCTCAATGACGGCAACTTCGACAGGGACAGGAAGAACAACGTGAAGATAGGGCAGCAGGGACTCTACCGTGCGACAAGGGTCGACGGCAAGTGGACCGACATCCAGGCACTTCCGTTCAACAGCAAAAGCTATTCGGTAACGCACCCAAGCCTCAGCCCGGACGGCAAGACGTTGTATTTTACCTCGAACATGCCGGGCGGCCACGGCGATTCCGACATCTGGAAGGTATCGGTTGACGGCAGCAATTACGGCAAGCCGCAGAACCTGGGTCCCAACGTGAACACGGCGGGCAAGGAAGGGTTCCCTTCCATAGGCGAGAACGGCATCCTTTATTTCGCATCGAGCGGGAAGCAGGGATTCGGAGGGCTTGATGTCTTCAGGGCAGACCTTAACAGGGACGGGGAAGCGGTTAACGTAGGGAAGCCTGTTAACAGCGAGAAGGACGACTTCTCCTTCAGCTTCAATACGGGCAAAAACGAGGGCTACTTCTCCTCGAACAGGAACGGCACTGACGATATCATCAGGGCGGTACCGGTGTGCAGGGTAGAAGCCATAGCAATGGTGAAGGACGGCAGGACAGGACGTGCGTTACCGGGTGCGGGCGTGTCGATCCTTGATGCAAGGAAGAACGTGATAGC
>NZ_LMPW01000007.1:0-3288 GCF_001423985.1 Flavobacterium sp. Leaf359
AAGAATTATGCTTGATAAGAAAATTAAAGAAGCAGAAAAATATGATGTAGCAGTTAACGATTATAAGGAAGGTGTCTATCTTGTTACCGTCACTACAGTAGATGGAAAGATTTTTAAATCAAAACTGGTTAAGAAATAATTCGTAAATAATTCTGCTAGTGACAGATATTATAGCAGGGCATATATTTTAAAGATATTCACAAAAAAAGCCGGCTTCTCTTGAAACCGGCTTTTATATTCAGGAAACTACTTCCCTTTTCACCTATCTCTTTCGGAAACATATTTTTTATTATTAAAACTCAGTTTTAATAGTTTTCCCATTTACCAGTTATCGTTAAAAATCACCCGCTTATTCCCATATAGTTCCGCTTATTACTTTTTGCTATTTGTTTTACAACAAAAACAATAATTTAACACTGATATTGATTTTTTAATATTAAAGTGTTATAAATATTTCAAAACACAAACCTCTCTTATTATACAAGTAAATAAATTATGATTATAGCTGTAACCAAATTCATAAATTTTAAACAATAACTTAATCTTATGCTTATGAATACAAAAATTAAATTAGCAGTGCTGACTCTTTGTTCAGGAACATTTTACATACAAGCACAAAACACAGTGGTAGGAACAGGAACTTTAGGAACCGGAAACGTGACTCCCCCATCAACACAGAATACAGTAGTCGGGTCATCAATTGGCGGTGCAGGAAACACTGGAGGATCAAATTCTTTTTTTGGCTATCAGGCAGGAATGACCAATGCTGGCGGCGGCAAAAACACCTTTTTAGGAGCGCTTGGGGGAGTAAGCAATATATCAGGAGGGGAAAATGTTTTCATTGGTTATTCTTCCGGAAACAAAAATTCGTCAGGCAATTATAATACATTCACAGGAACTTATTCTGGTTTTAATTCTTCTAAGGCAAGTAATAATGTTTTTACAGGATGGTCAGCAGGATATTCAAATATTAAAGGCGAACATAATGTTTTCAGCGGTTATAAATCTGGTTATTATAATATTGCAGATAATAATTCTTTTTATGGTGCTTTTTCAGGTCTTAGTAATACAAGCGGAGGCGAAAATGCTTTTTATGGTGCTCTTTCCGGAGTGAATAATTCTACAGGTGTACAAAATGTGTATTTAGGCGCAAATTCCGGTTATAAAAATTCTACCGGTAATGATAATGTATTTGTGGGTTATTCAGCCGGACTTAATACTACGGCTTCATATAATGTTTTTGTAGGATCCAGCTCAGGATTTAATAATACGACTGGAACATTCAACACTTTTACTGGAAACAATTCAGGACTTTATAATAAAGATGGTTATTCAAATAGTTTTTATGGGTACGATTCAGGCCGCTCAAACTCAACAGGCTATCGTAATACGTTTACAGGCACCAATTCAGGGTTTAGCAATACAACCGGCTATGATAATGTATATGTTGGTGCCAGTTCAGGATATGAAAATACCACAGGAGTCAATAATGTCTTTGTGGGCTTTATAGCAGGACTTAACACAACAACTTCATATAACACTTTTATTGGAGGTAGAGCTGGAGCTTTAAATTCAAGTGGGCAAGGCAATACTTATATCGGCTCAAATGCAGGATATTCCAACAATACTGGTTCACGAAATGTATTTCTTGGAGATTCTGCAGGATATAACGAACTTGGAAGTAATAAGCTCCATATCGCAAATAATGCAACGACTACGCTAATCTATGGCGATTTTTCAACCGGAAAAGTAGGTATTGGCGGAATCAATACCTATGCAACACCAGATACTTTCCCTGCAACAGCTGGAGCAGTTAGCTTGGCCAACTACAAGCTATTTGTCAAAGGAGGCATTTTAACAGAAGAAGTAAGAGTCAATCTTATGTCGGCATGGGCAGATTATGTTTTTGCGCCAGAGTATCAGTTAAAGCCATTGGCTGAAGTGGAGACTTTTATTAAAGAAAATGGCCACCTCCCAAATGTCCCGTCAGCAACAAAAGTAGCAGAAGAAGGTCTTGAATTGGGTGAAATCGCTAAAATACAACAAGAAAAAATCGAGGAGCTGACACTTTATTTGATCGAGCAGAACAAGAAAATGGATGAGCAGAATAAGAAAATAGAAGAGCTTACGAAACAGGTAAAAATCTTATCGGAGAGAAATTAGATATTCGTTTAACAAAAATATAGATAACATGAAAAACGTATATTTAATATACCTCTCCTTTCTGCTATTTGCCTTTAAAGGCTATTCACAAGGAAGTGACGTAATATTCTGGCTTGACAATAGCGGTTCTATTAGCAATTTAGAATATATGCAAATGACCAGTTCTGTCCAGGCAATAATGGAAAAGGTCATAGCCTGCAACCCCAACAATAGGATTTCCATAGTACAATACGGAGCTACAGGTGCCGCGGCTACAAGTAAAATCTGGATCGAATCTCCTTTTACGAATACTATACCTGTTTTTACTAGACGGAGCGCTGTAGGTGGTGGTGATTTTGCACACGAGGCATTAGGCTTGATAGGAAATGCACTTGATGGAATCCCAAACCCTGGCATAGTAAGCCCCGTGACCACATTAAACCGAACAGCAGGCAACTCGTTAGTTATTTATCTTTTTACAGATGCTTCAAGAAATAATGCAACGTCAGCTTCCTATATTGTGAATGCTAGCTCCCCAGGAATGAATACTGATGCTGCCTTCCAGAACTATACGACTTTCAAAACAGTTCGTAATGCTAAATTTGTTGTGACAATAGTTTCGCCAAATGTTAATGCAACACAAGCAGCTGGAGCTGTAGCAAGCTCTGGAGGTACTTACACAGGAATTGTCGAGTCTTATCCTGCTGATCCCGACGGAGCTGGAACAACACCAAGATTTCTTTTGAATAAAACAGATTTTATTATGACTCCAGCAGAAATCAACAATACAACAGAAGAAATCTGTTCTATAGCGATTGAAAATTGTATTCCGAATCTTGTCCTTGTATCTCCAACTCATGATGTAAATATCGGAACTCAGGATAATCGACAAGCATCAAATTCTATAACTGCATCAAATAGAATAATCAGTAACACTAGTAATGGAGGTGTTGGTATATATCATGCAGGAAATACAATTGTACTTAAGCCAGGATTCCACAGTATGTATCGTTCCCGGTTCAGGGCCTACATCCAACAGTGCCCGAGTGACTTTGTGGGAAGAGAGGCCAATCTTGAACCAAATAAGGATAATGGGAAAGAAGAAAAAATCAGCCTGTTTCCAAATCCTTCAAGCACTAGCGTAAC
>NZ_LMPW01000008.1:0-5229 GCF_001423985.1 Flavobacterium sp. Leaf359
AAAATTTTCCAAAAATAAATTTGCGAGTTTCAAAAAAGGTTTTTACTTTTGCACCCGCAATCAGGGCAACGTTCATAGGGGAAATGCGATACCGGCTTTCAGGAAAAAAAATTTCCGAAAAGCTTGCGTGAAACGGAAAAGGGTCATATCTTTGCCGTCCGCAAAAACGGTAAGGGCTTAAAAAAGGAAAGAAAATTTTTTTTCAAAAAAAGCTTGCAGGACTCGAAAAGAGTGTTACCTTTGCAGCCGCTCCGCGAGGGGCGACACGAAACAAGAAGAACACGTTCATAGACATATTGGATTGACAGCAAATTAAGAATTAGAGAGCAAGGCGGATCGGTGAGATCTGCGCACAGGCCGAAAACGTCTTATAATATTAAAATATACGATGAAGAGTTTGATCCTGGCTCAGGATGAACGCTAGCGGCAGGCCTAACACATGCAAGTCGAGGGGTAGAGGGTGCTTGCATCCTTGAGACCGGCGCACGGGTGCGTAACGCGTATGCAACCTGCCTTCCACAGGGGAATAGCCCAGAGAAATTTGGATTAATGCCCCATGGCACAGCGAGACGGCATCGTCTTGCTGTTAAAGTAACAACGGTGGAAGATGGGCATGCGTCCCATTAGCTAGTTGGTAAGGTAACGGCTTACCAAGGCTATGATGGGTAGGGGTCCTGAGAGGGAGATCCCCCACACTGGTACTGAGACACGGACCAGACTCCTACGGGAGGCAGCAGTGAGGAATATTGGTCAATGGTCGCAAGACTGAACCAGCCATGCCGCGTGCAGGATGACGGTCCTATGGATTGTAAACTGCTTTTGTACGGGAAGAAACACTCCTACGTGTAGGGGCTTGACGGTACCGTAAGAATAAGGATCGGCTAACTCCGTGCCAGCAGCCGCGGTAATACGGAGGATCCGAGCGTTATCCGGAATCATTGGGTTTAAAGGGTCCGTAGGCGGCCCTGTAAGTCAGCGGTGAAATCTCCCGGCTCAACCGGGAAACTGCCGTTGATACTGCAGGGCTTGAATTGCCGGGAAGTAACTAGAATATGTAGTGTAGCGGTGAAATGCTTAGATATTACATGGAATACCGATTGCGAAGGCAGGTTACTACCGGCGTATTGACGCTGATGGACGAAAGCGTGGGGAGCGAACAGGATTAGATACCCTGGTAGTCCACGCCGTAAACGATGGATACTAGCTGTCCGGCGCAAGCTGGGTGGCTAAGCGAAAGTGATAAGTATCCCACCTGGGGAGTACGAACGCAAGTTTGAAACTCAAAGGAATTGACGGGGGCCCGCACAAGCGGTGGAGCATGTGGTTTAATTCGATGATACGCGAGGAACCTTACCAGGGCTTAAATGTAGGCCGACAGGCCCGGAAACGGGCTTTTCTTCGGACGGCTTACAAGGTGCTGCATGGTTGTCGTCAGCTCGTGCCGTGAGGTGTCAGGTTAAGTCCTATAACGAGCGCAACCCCTGTCGCTAGTTGCCAGCGAGTAATGTCGGGAACTCTAGCGAGACTGCCAGTGCAAACTGCGAGGAAGGTGGGGATGACGTCAAATCATCACGGCCCTTACGCCCTGGGCTACACACGTGCTACAATGGCCGGTACAGAGAGCAGCCACCCCGCGAGGGGGAGCGAATCTACAAAACCGGTCACAGTTCGGATCGGAGTCTGCAACTCGACTCCGTGAAGCTGGAATCGCTAGTAATCGGATATCAGCCATGATCCGGTGAATACGTTCCCGGGCCTTGTACACACCGCCCGTCAAGCCATGGAAGCTGGGGGTGCCTGAAGTCGGTGACCGCAAGGAGCTGCCTAGGGTAAAACCGGTAACTGGGGCTAAGTCGTAACAAGGTAGCCGTACCGGAAGGTGCGGCTGGAACACCTCCTTTCTAGAGAAAAGCCGTTTCGGCGCACAGGGCTCCAAGCCCGCCTCGCTCTCGCTGTTGGTTCAAAAAAACAAGAAAAAGCACAAAAAACAGAGTCTCGTAGCTCAGCTGGTTAGAGTACTACACTGATAATGTAGGGGTCGGCAGTTCGAGTCTGCCCGGGACTACTTTTTAGGGCTTTGAAGGAAATTCTAGGGGTTGGCTAGCCGTAAAGTTGTGACTGGCAACTATAGGAACGGGGGATTAGCTCAGCTGGCTAGAGCGCCTGCCTTGCACGCAGGAGGTCATCGGTTCGACTCCGATATTCTCCACATTTCCGTTAGGGAAAAAAGTTCATTGACATATTGGGATAAGAAAACATTTAAAAAGTAGAAAGCATGGTGCATATTTATATGTACCGAAAGCGCAATAAGCAAAATAAGGGCGTATGGGGGATGCCTAGGCTCTCAGAGGCGAAGAAGGACGTGATAAGCTGCGAAAAGCTGCGGGGACGGGCACACACCGTTTGATCCGCAGGTATCCGAATGGGGCAACCCAGTGTGCTGAAGGCACATTACCCGATAGGGGGCGAACCCGCTGAACTGAAACATCTAAGTAGGCGGAGGAGAAGAAAACAAAAGTGATTCCGTGAGTAGTGGCGAGCGAAAGCGGATTAGCCCAAACCGGAGATGTTGCGGCATTTCCGGGGTTGTAGGACCGCGCGATTTCCTGCGCAAAGAATTGGAACCATCTGGAAAGTTGGGCCGTAGACGGTGACAGCCCGGTACAAGTAATGAGCGTAAGGGATAGCGGTATCCTGAGTAGGGCGGGGCACGTGAAACCCTGTCTGAATCCGGCGGGACCATCCGCCAAGGCTAAATACTCCTGAGAGACCGATAGTGAACCAGTACCGTGAGGGAAAGGTGAAAAGAACCGTGAATAACGGAGTGAAACAGATCCTGAAACCATACGCCTACAAGCGGTCGGAGCCCTTTCGTGGGGTGACGGCGTGCCTTTTGCATAATGAGCCTACGAGTTAACGTTGCCGGCAAGGATAAGTGGTTCAGCCACGGATCCGTAGCGAAAGCGAGTCTGAATAGGGCGCCATAGTCGGCAGTGTTAGACGCGAAACCGTGTGATCTACCCATGGGCAGGATGAAGCTGTGGTAACACACAGTGGAGGTCCGAACCGGTTGTCGTTGAAAAGACTTCGGATGACCTGTGGGTAGGGGTGAAAGGCCAATCAAACTCGGAAATAGCTCGTACTCCCCGAAATGCATTTAGGTGCAGCGCTGGCCGTAAAGTTATACAGAGGTAGAGCTACTGATTGGATGCGGGGGCTTCACCGCCTACCAATTCCTGACAAACTCCGAATGCTGTATAATGTTTGCCAGCAGTGAGGGCTTGGGTGCTAAGGTCCAAGTCCGAGAGGGAAAGAACCCAGACCATCGGCTAAGGTCCCCAAATATATGCTAAGTTGAAAGAACGAGGTTTGTCTGCCCAGACAGCTAGGATGTTGGCTTGGAAGCAGCCATTCATTTAAAGAGTGCGTAACAGCTCACTAGTCGAGCGGACGAGCATGGATAATAATCGGGCATAAGCATATTACCGAAGCCATGGATTTGTAATTTATTACAAGTGGTAGGGGAGCATTCTGGCGCCAGCGAAGGTGTGCCGTGAGGCATGCTGGAGGTTCCAGAAAAGAAAATGTAGGCATAAGTAACGATAATGCGGGCGAGAAACCCGCACACCGAAAGACTAAGGTTTCCTCAGCTATGCTAATCAGCTGAGGGTTAGTCGGGTCCTAAGGCGAACCCGAAAGGGACAGTCGATGGCCAACGGGTTAATATTCCCGTACTTCTCATAATTGTGATGGGGCGACGGAGTGATGAAAGTACCGCGAACTGACGGAATAGTTCGTTAAAGCACCTAGCTATAGGGCCTGCAGGCAAATCCGCAGGCACTGGCGAAATGCGACAGTACACGGAGTCTTCGGACAAAGTGATAGCGTACCTAAGGGCTTCCAAGAAAAACCTCTAAACTTCAGATTATGAGAACCCGTACCGTAAACCGACACAGGTAGTCGAGGAGAGAATCCTAAGGTGCTCGAGAGATTCATGGCTAAGGAATTAGGCAAAATAGACCTGTAACTTCGGGAGAAAGGTCGCCAGCGAAGGCTGGCCGCAGTGAAGAGGTCCAGGCGACTGTTTATCAAAAACACAGGGCTCTGCAAAATCGTAAGATGAGGTATAGGGCCTGACACCTGCCCGGTGCTGGAAGGTTAAGAGGAGATGTTATCTTCGGAGAAGCATTGAATTGAAGCCCCAGTAAACGGCGGCCGTAACTATAACGGTCCTAAGGTAGCGAAATTCCTTGTCGGGTAAGTTCCGACCTGCACGAATGGTGTAACGATCTGGACACTGTCTCAGCCATGAGCTCGGTGAAATTGTAGTATCGGTGAAGATGCCGATTACCCGCAGTGGGACGAAAAGACCCTGTGCACCTTTACTATAGCTTAGTATTGACTTTGGACAAGTGATGTGTAGGATAGGTGGGAGACTTCGATCCTGCGTCGCCAGGCGTAGGTTAGTCATTGTTGAAATACCACCCTTTGCTTGTCTGAAGCCTAACCCCGCTGTGCGGGGGACATTGCTTGGTGGGTAGTTTGACTGGGGTGGTCGCCTCCAAAAGAGTAACGGAGGCTTCTAAAGGTTCCCTCAGCACGCTTGGTAACCGTGCGCAGAGTGCAATGGCATAAGGGAGCTTGACTGAGAGACACACAGGTCGATCAGGTACGAAAGTAGAGCATAGTGATCCGGTGGTTCCGCATGGAAGGGCCATCGCTCAAAGGATAAAAGGTACGCCGGGGATAACAGGCTGATCTCCCCCAAGAGCTCATATCGACGGGGGGGTTTGGCACCTCGATGTCGGCTCGTCACATCCTGGGGCTGGAGAAGGTCCCAAGGGTTGGGCTGTTCGCCCATTAAAGTGGCACGCGAGCTGGGTTCAGAACGTCGTGAGACAGTTCGGTCTCTATCTACTGCGGGCGTTAGAAATTTGAGTGGATCTGATTCTAGTACGAGAGGACCGAATTGGACCGACCGCTGGTGTATCTGTTGTCCCGCCAGGGGCACCGCAGAGTAGCTACGTCGGGAAGGGATAAGCGCTGAAAGCATATAAGCGCGAAACCCACCACAAGATGAGATTTCTTTTAAGGGTCGTGGGAGATGACCACGTCGATAGGCTGCAGGTGTAAAGGCAGTAATGTCATAGCCGAGCAGTACTAATAACCCGTAAGCTTATGCGCATGGTCTCCGCCCTTCGGGGCGGGGAGCGACTTTCTAACTTAAAA
>NZ_LMPW01000009.1:0-14675 GCF_001423985.1 Flavobacterium sp. Leaf359
AAGAATTATGCTTGATAAGAAAATTAAAGAAGCAGAAAAATATGATGTAGCAGTTAACGATTACAAGGAAGGTGTCTATCTTGTTACTGTTACCACTGTAGATGGGAAAATTTTTAAATCAAAACTGGTTAAGAAATAATTCGTAAATAATTCTGCTAGTGACAGCATTATAGTCAGGACATGCTTTTAAAAAAGAGCAGACAGCAAAAAGCCGGTTTCAAGAGAACCGGCTTTTATATTTATATTCAGGAAACTACTTCCCTTTTCTTCTATCTCTTTCCGCTTTAATAAGGTTTAATTCCCTGCTGGTTTGTCCTGCTACTGAGGTATTTTCCTCAGCCCTGCGGATTAAATACGGCATAACATCCCTCACGGGGCCAAAAGGAAGGTACTTTGCAACATTGTAGCCATTTGATGCCAGGTTATAGCTAATATTATCACTCATACCATACAATTGCCCAAACCAAACTCTTGTATCTCCTTTTTCGATATTATTTTCATCCATAAGCTTCATCAGCTTATAAGAACTGTCTTCATTATGTGTTCCTGCGAAAATGGCCATCTTTTCCAAATGTTCCACCATATACATCACAGCGGTATCATAATTCACATCTGTCGCTTCTTTTGAAATACAGATTGGAGAAACATAACCTTTTTCTTCAGCACGCTTGTTTTCCTTTTCCATATAAGCGCCTCGAACCAGCTTCATACCGATATAAAATCCTTCAACTTTGGCAATCTCATGGATTTTTTTCAGGTAGTCTACCCTATCCCAACGATACAATTGCAACGTATTAAAAACAATCGCTTTCTCCTTATTGTATTTACGCATCATTTCCAACACCAAATCATCTGCCGCATCCTGCATCCAGCTTTCTTCAGCATCGATTAGTAGCGCAACATCTTTTGCATGAGCGGTTTTACAAACCAGATCAAATCGATTAACAACTCGCTGCCATTCTTCTGCTTCTTCTTTTGAAAACTCTTTTCCTTCTCCTAATTTTTCATACAATTCAAATCTTCCCAATCCGGTAGGTTTAAAAACAGCAAACGGAATAGCCTGTCTTTCTTTTGCAAATTCAATTGTTTTCAAAGTCATTTCGAGCGCCTGGTCGAATTGCTCCTCTTCTTCTTTTCCTTCTACTGAGTAATCCAGAACAGATGAAACACCTTTTGTAAACATTTTATCTACTACCGTAAGGCAATCTTCTTCATTAACGCCTCCGCAGAAATGATCGAAGACTGTCGCCCGGATCAGGCCTTCAACCGGTAAATGTGCCTTTAAGGCAAAATTTGTGACTGCCGTGCCAATACGAACCAATGGCTCTGAGGCAATCATTTTAAAAAGAAAATAAGCCCTATCGAGTTCAGTATCACTCTTTAGTGCAAAAGCAACTTGTGTATTGTTGAAAATCTTTTCCATTCGTTTGTTTAATAATGTTGCAAATATAAATAGAGCTTCGTGATTTTTTCTTAAAAATTGCCTTATTTTGCCTTTTAAAATTACAAATAAGCAATTTTTATGGCGCTTGTCTGAATACGTCATGAATTGCCACTCAAAAACATCAGATGAAACCAATTGAAGCCAACGGATATTCTATCTTTTTTAATGAAAATGCCTACGAAGCATTAAACAGCCATTTGGCAGAAAATCAATATTCTTCTATTTTTATTTTTGTTGACAGTGATACTAATGAATATTGCCTTCCTGTATTTCTCCCTAATCTTGAAACCGATTTAAACATCGAAATCATCGAATTTGAACCCGGAGAAAATAATAAAAATATAGAAACCTGTGTTGAGCTTTGGAATGTCCTGACTGATTTGGGTGCCGACAGAAAAAGTCTTGTTATTAATGTTGGTGGTGGCGTTGTAACAGACATGGGAGGCTTTGTGGCTTCTACATTTAAAAGAGGGATTGATTTTATAAATGTTCCGACTACATTATTAGCTATGGTCGATGCTTCAGTTGGGGGTAAAAACGGAATCGACCTCGGAAGCCTTAAAAATCAAATCGGTGTTATTAACGTACCAAAAATGGTTTTGATAGACACGACCTATCTGGAAACATTGCCTCAAAACCAAATGCGTTCCGGATTGGCTGAAATGCTAAAACACGGACTAATCTTCGATAAAAAATACTGGTCATTATTTTTAGACTTAAATAATTTAAATACAGGCGATTTAGACACACTTATTTATCAATCAGTTGAAATAAAAAACACTATCGTAACCCAGGATCCGAAAGAAAACGGATTGCGAAAATCCTTGAATTTTGGACATACTTTAGGCCATGCCATTGAAAGTTATTTCCTGGAAAATGAAAACAAAACATCACTGTTGCATGGTGAGGCTATTGCTGCCGGAATGATTTTAGAAAGTTATATTTCACTGAGAAAAGATCTCATTTCCAACATGGAATTTGAAGAAATCAAAAACGGAATTGATAATATTTTTGAAAGGGTTGTTTTTGAAGAAAAAGACATCCAACCCATACTGGAATTGCTTATTCATGACAAGAAAAATGAATACGGAACAATCCAATTTGCACTTCTTGATGGAATTGGCGGTATATCCACAGGACAAAAAGCTGATAACGAATTGATTATAGATGCGTTTTTAGAATATAATTCTTAATATATTTTTAATAAAAATCATTGCATATCAGTTATAATATTTTTTACATTTGCCCCAATGAAAAAAAGTCAAAACGCCAATTCTTTTTCGAGCGTGGGAGCCGAAAACAAAGCAACTTTTCAGTATTTCCTGAAAGGTTCTTTTGGTGTAAAGAGCATCCATAATTTTGATATTTTTCAATACTCCAATATGTATCAGGAAAAGCTCCCAATCATTTATGCAAATATTAGGGTCTGAACTTTAGATTAAAAATTATTTTTTTCTTATTTTTAATCTAAAACACTGACAAATAAATGAATACAAAATATTTTGACCTAATCAACCAAACTTATTATTTCCCTCAAGACGAGTTTAAATTAAACAAAGACAACCTTCAATTTCACAATATCGACCTGATGAAATTGGTGGAGCAATACGGCACACCTTTAAAGTTCACCTATTTGCCACAAATTTCCAACAATATCAATCGGGCTAAAGCCTGGTTTAGAAAGGCGATGGAGAAAAACAAATACGAAGGAAAATATTACTATTGCTATTGTACAAAAAGTTCTCACTTTGAATTTGTGATGAACGAGGCTTTTAAAAACAACATCCATATCGAAACTTCTTCTGCTTTTGATATTAATATTGTTGAAAACCTGCTTGAGAATGGTAAAATTAACAAAAGCACCTATGTTATTTGTAACGGTTTCAAAAGAGACCAATACATTACCAATATTGCACGACTGATTAATAATGGCCATAAAAATGCCATTCCGATTATTGACAACTATGAAGAATTAGACCTTCTTCAGGCTGAAATAAAAGGAAAATTTAAAATCGGAATCAGAATTGCCGCTGAGGAAGAGCCAAAATTCGAATTCTATACTTCCCGATTAGGAATAGGATATAAAAACATTGTGAACTTCTACAAAAAACAGATTCAGGAAAATAAAAACCTGGAACTGAAGATGCTTCACTTTTTCATCAATACCGGTATTAATGACAACTCCTATTACTGGAACGAACTTGTAAAATGTATTAAGGTATATATCGCGCTTAAAAAAGAATGCCCAACATTGGACGGACTAAACATTGGCGGTGGTTTCCCTATCAAAAACTCTCTTGCTTTTGAATACGACTATCAGTATATGATTGACGAAATCATCAATCAGATTAAAATTGCGTGTGACGAAGCTGAAGTTGATGTTCCGAATATTTTTACTGAGTTTGGCTCCTTTACAGTTGGAGAAAGTGGCGGTGCTATTTATCAGGTATTGTATCAAAAACAGCAAAACGACAGAGAAAAGTGGAATATGATTGACTCATCTTTCATTACTACACTACCAGATACCTGGGCAATCAACAAACGCTTTATTATGTTGGCCGTCAATCGATGGAATGACCAATATGAAAGAGTCTTATTGGGCGGAATGACATGTGACAGCGATGATTATTACAACTCTGAGCAGAACATGAACGCGATTTACCTGCCAAAATACAATAAAGAAAAACCTTTGTATATTGGATTTTTTAATACCGGCGCCTATCAGGAAACCATTGGAGGCTTTGGCGGAATTCACCACTGTTTGATTCCACAGCCAAAACACATCTTGATTGACAGGGATGAAAATGGTATTTTAGCCACAGAAGTTTTTTCTGAGCAACAAAGTTCAGAAGATATTTTAAAAATATTAGGTTACGCGAAAAAATAATCTATTTTTGGAAAATAATTAAAAGTGGGTTTTTCCCGCTTACAATCATCCCGACTTACCCCATTTCAAAATTATTTTGGATTGCCAGTCGGACAAACATTAAAAGAAACTAACAAACAACAAAATGAGTAAAGGACCAATCAGTCAATTTATTGAGAAGTACTATCTGCATTTCAATTCTGCCACCGTAGTTGATGCTGCAAAAGCTTATGAACAACAGTTACAGAACGGATCAAAAATGATGGTGACTTTGGCTGGCGCCATGAGTACGGCTGAAATCGGAAAGATTTTTGCCGAAATGATTCGAAAGGATAAAGTTCAGATTATTTCCTGCACAGGAGCGAATCTGGAAGAAGATATCATGAATCTTGTTGCGCATTCTCACTATGAAAGAGTTCCAAATTATCGCGATTTGACGCCACAACAAGAATGGGATTTATTAGAAAGAGGATTAAACCGTGTTACAGATACATGTATTCCTGAACACGAAGCTTTCAGAAGATTACAAAAACATATCTATAAAATCTGGAAAGATGCTGATGATGCCGGAGAACGTTATTTCCCGCATGAATTCATGTACAAGATGCTACTTTCTGGAGTATTGGAAGAATATTACGAAATTGACCTGAAAGACAGCTGGATGTATGCTGCTGCAGAAAAAAACCTTCCTATCATTGTACCGGGTTGGGAAGACAGCACAATGGGTAATATTTTTGCTTCTTATGTTATCAAAGGAGAACTAAAAGCTTCTACAATGAAGTCAGGAATCGAATACATGACTTTCCTTGCTGACTGGTATACAAAAAACAGCGACAAAGGTGTCGGATTCTTCCAAATTGGAGGAGGAATTGCCGGTGACTTCCCTATCTGTGTTGTACCAATGCTATATCAGGATATGGAAATGCATGATGTTCCTTTCTGGAGCTATTTCTGTCAGATTTCAGATTCGACTACCAGCTACGGTTCCTATTCAGGAGCTGTTCCAAATGAGAAAATCACTTGGGGTAAACTAGACATAAACACTCCAAAATTTGTTATTGAGTCGGATGCTACCATCGTAGCTCCATTAATTTTTGCTTACCTACTAGACTTATAATAAAAATTGTATGAAAAGAATTATTGTAGATTATTCTAAACTAACCAATGAAATTCTGACTTTGCTTGTCGAAAAATTTCCTGATGGATATGACGACTCCAATATCATCCGTTTCAAAAATGCTAAAAACGAGTTGGTAGAGGCTGTAGAAGTTAGAACAGAAGACACTATTTATCTGGTAAAAGTGAGCACCAAACTTGCCAGCAGAATCGAAAACTTTGATGAAGATGATGATTTAGAAGATGTAGTTGTACCAATGGAAGCCATCAAAGATCTTGACATGGATGATGATGCAGACGATGATGACGACGACGAAAAAGAAGACAAAATCGAATTGGATGACGAAGATGATGATGAAGACAGAGATATTGCTGATATCGCTGACGATGAAGATGATGATGAAGACTAGCTTCCCAGCTATTTCCATAAAAAAACGGAACTCAATTTGAGTTCCGTTTTTTTTTATTCCACAGAGTGGAACAGATGTAAAAAAATCATTTATTTAACAATTACTAAAACAAACATACGTAATTTATCGTATATTTCTAAATATACATCGATGTTTTTTCTAAAATAAATACATATTTTATATTTTTACACTCTACCACAATCTTAATGACCATGTTATTTAAAAGCAACCGGAAACAAAAGCATTGCCAGGAATGGTTTGATTTCAAAACTTTAATAGCTCTAAAAATAATTTTCCTCTTATGGGGTCTTTCTATTTTAGGAATCTACCTGCGGATGTTCGAAATCACACGCGGCTTTAAAATAGCCATCCCAATTGCCTTTGGCTTTTTCATCCTGTCTTTATTTTCCAGAAATAAACATAGTAAAGAAAAAGGGATTGTTCTGTTCCTGTTTGCTCTTGTACTGTTTGCTATTATACAGGCGATTGATATTTTTGCCGGAACCCGTTATTTTTCCAAATTATAAGTAACGTTCCATAAAGATCTTCTGATGGTGCTTCTGGTGTCCGATGATTATAAAGCCCAAAGCCCTGACTGATACATCATATCCGGATGCAATCCCCATTCTTTTTAGAATTTCTTCATTAAACGTAGCAAACAAGGCTATTGTAGACTGTCTGATTATAGCTAATTCTGTAAGCAAATCCCTAATACTCCTTTCATTTGCATTGGCAGTATCGGCATAATCGTTTTCCTCAAAACCAGGCAATGGCGTTTTATCGTTTCTTGCAATTCTTAGGGCACGATAAGCAAAAATCCTTTCAGAATCCATCAAATGCTGGATAATATCTTTAATGGTCCATTTACCTTCAGCATATCGATAATCATACTTATCCAAAGGAATGTTTTGTACAAATTTTATAAATTCATGTACAGAAATTTCAAGCTCTTCAAGCAGGTTTGCTTCCTGATCTACCCTGGAAATATACGTTGAATAATAAGGTGCAAATTCAGTTGGTAATAATTGGTCTGTTTTCATAGTTATTTTAAGCAGAGTTTCTACTGGCATTAATATTTCCAAAAAGAGAACGCATTACTATTTTTTCATAGATTTTCAGCATTTCTTCGTCCGGATTGCCTTTAAGGTTTAAATCGTTTATTTTAGTCAGGGCATATTGTTGTATGGTAAGTAATGGCAATACAATTTGTTCCCGCATTTGTATAGAAGCTTTCCCGTCAGGATAGTTTTCCATCAAGGCATCAAAACCGGATAATTTCAGTACCAGCCTTTTTGTTTCTTTGAATTCATTAAAAATGATTTCCCAAAATTCACCAAATTCCGGATCGTCTTTCATATAGGATGTCAAAGGGAAAAACGATTTTGCCAACGACATCATACTGTTTTCAATCAAGGTTTTAAAGAAAAGTGAATGGTCATACAACTCCTGAACTTCCTGCCACTTTCCATTGTCTTCAAAATGCTTCAGAGCTGTACCTACTCCAAAAAATCCGGGAACATTTTGTTTTAATTGACTCCAGGCCCCTACAAAAGGAATTGCCCGAAGGTCATTGAAATCAAGTTTTTCGGATTGGCTCCTTTTAGAAGGACGGCTACCTATATTCGCCATTGCATAATACTTGAGCGCGCTTCTTCTTTCCAGATATGGGATAAACTTAGGATGGTTTTTAAAATCGGAATATTCTTTATAGCTTATTTGCGAAAGCGATTCCAAGGTCTTTTTTTCAGCATCAGAAAGTTTATTTTCTCCCTTATTAAAAAACTGATTGGCTGCTCCGGCACTTAAGAGATTTTCAAGATTATAACGGCAGGAATCCAAAGTTCCAAAATTAGAACTGATGGTTTGTCCCTGAATGGTTATCTGAATTTCATTATTTTCTATATCGGGTCCCTGTGAAGCATAGAACTTATGGGTCTTACCTCCTCCTCTGGCCGGTGGTCCTCCTCTTCCGTCAAAGAAAATAACTTCAATACCATAATTTCTGGAAATTGAAGTCAGCGCCTCTTTTGCCTTATAAATACTCCAATTGGCCATCAGATAACCTCCGTCTTTTGTTCCATCAGAAAAACCAAGCATAATGGTCTGCTTATTATTCCTGGATTTTAAATGCTCCGAATACAGCGGATTGGTATAAAGCGTTTGCATTACTCGTTGCGCATTTTCCAAATCCTCTACAGTTTCAAAAAGCGGAACAATATCAACAGAAGGGTTTTCCCATCCGCACAAACGAAAAAGCGCATAGGTTTCCAAAACGTTTAGTGCGCTCTGGTTATTACTGATGATGTAACGATTAGCCCCCATTTCACCATTCTGTTCCTGTATTTTCTGTATGGCATATATTGACTCAACAGTAGCCCTGGTCAGTTCATCTTCAAACCATTCCGGATCAAGACTGGCAGCGGCTTTCGCCATCCAATCTAATTTTTGACTTTCATCCAATGAGGAATAGTCTTTAGGAAAAACAGACAATTGGCGTTCGTTTGTAACTTTTACAATATCCTTAATAACCTTATCATGAATTTTGCTGTTTTGCCTGATGTCCAATGTAGCAAAGTAAAACCCGAAAAGATTCACTTTGTTAATAAACTCGTCCAAATCGTCAAGATACAGTGATTGGTGGTTTTCAATAATCCTATTGCGAATGTCCAACAATGTGGCTTTCATTTCGTCCAACGTTATATACAAATCGCCTTCCGAATAAAACACAGAACGGTAAATTTTATGTTCAAGCTCTGTCCACAATTGGTCTACCTGATGAAAAGTCAGCTTTCTTTTCAAATCCCGAATATCCCTGTAATAGCATTTGAGTATTGAAGTACGCAACCTTTGTGTTACCTGCAAAGTTATATCTGTTGTAACAAAAGGGTTTCCATCACGGTCACCTCCGGGCCAGAATCCCAGATTTAAGATTTGATTTTTAGGCAATTCTCCATCATAAATATTTTTCTGGAAAAAATGCATCATTTTTCCTGCCGTTTCATAAAAAACGTTTTCAAGATACCAGGTCAGGCTGACCGCTTCATCAAAAGGAGTCGGTTTTTCTTTTTTAATGAATGGCGTTTTTCCTAACTGTGCCAGAAGTTCACGCATTCTTTTCAGATTATTGTTTCTGATGGCATCTTCTAAATCTGTAATAATCCCTAATACTGATCCCGGATAAAACTGTGTAGGATGCGCTGTCAGTACAGTCCGGATTTTAAATTCTTCAAAAAAAGCTTTTAGTTCCTTCAGATTGTCTTTAGACTCCGCCTTGTCTTTTGTGTTCCGGAGCGAATTTTCTCCATCGAGATTATTCACTACAGAAAAAGCAGCATCTTCAATAGCATCAAACAAGACTACCTGCCTTTCTACATATTGGATAAACCGGAACATAAGGTCTATTTTTTCTTTTTCGGAAGCATTATCCAGGTATTTTTCAGAGAAAAAATCTACAATCTGTTGGGGATTCCATTCCTTTTTGTAACCTGATTCACAAACTTCTGCAAAAAGCGGCAGCATTATTCCTGTATTGCCAATATTGTCAAACGGAAGCGTAATAAGAATACTGTTATATATCTGATATTTAGCGAGTACGTTTTCTTCAAACCTCTCTAATCTCGGGGAAGTGTACATGGGTATAATTTTGCATTAAATTAATAAAAAAACCCTCAAGTTTTCACAAGAGGGTCTTAAATTATTCTTATCAAAAGATTACATATCCTTGAAGATAGTGTGCATCAAACGTTTTTTATCGTTGATACTTTCGTCAAGAGAAATCATTGTTTCAGTTCTGTATACTCCCTCGATATCATCAATCATAAAGATTACTTCTTTTGCATGTTTTGTATCCATAGCACGGATTTTACAGAAGATATTGAATTTTCCGGTAGTTACGTGTGCAACAGTAACAAAAGGAATTTCATTGATTCTTTCCAATACAAATTTAGTTTGTGAAGTATTGTGAAGAAAAACTCCTACATAGGCAATAAAAGAATATCCTAATTTCTCGTAATTCAAGGTCAAAGATGAACCCATGATAATACCAGCTTCTTCCATTTTCTTAACTCTCACATGGACAGTTCCTGCAGAGATTAGTAGTTTTTTTGCTATATCTGTAAAAGGAACTCTTGTATTGTCAATCAGCATATCTAATATCTGATGATCAACTTCATCTAAACGAAACTTATTCATATAATTTTATGTTTGTATTTGTTTTCAAAATTCGACTACAAAAAAATTAATTTTTTTTAAATAAAAAAAGCGAATCGTTAAACATTTGGCAATCCGTTAACAATTTTAACTTTTTCTGATAAATAAAACTCAGCTTTTTGACCCAATTTCGGAATGTTGTCCTGGTCATCAGAATAGGAAGCTCCTTTTGCATCATATTCAAAATGTCCAAAGTTTTGTGTCAGCTCACCTATTTCGACAATGAAGGCAATAAATTCAATTTTCCCTTCATTCAAAACCTCCGTAAATTGAATTGCAAAATTCGTAATAATTTGTTTATTATCATAGTAAATTTTGATATTTTTATAAATGAAGTCGTAAAAAACTGGTTTGTTTTGAGGAATATTGAAATATTTTTCCTTTTCATTGAGAACTATATCGTTTTCGTAAATATATTTCAACCCTGAAATCAATGCTATAAAAATAAATTTTCGCGTCATTTCGCGTTCGTAATCCTGCTGATAATGTCCGGCTTCGAATAAAATAGTTGGCGATCCCAGATAAGTAAAGGTATCTCCAACACAATTCAGATTAAAACCGTCATCAAAACGCCCCACTTGTCCGGGAATAAAAGCTTGTAAAGTTGTATTCATTGCAACTATGACATCCATTGCTTTTATACGAACCTCGTTAACTTCTCTTGCATCGTTAAACGAAGGCGCTAAAAAGGAAACCGTTGCAGGTTTATTAATATCACCAGCCGCAAAAATGGTACGTTGGTCATGAAGATTATAGCAAAAGTCCGGTTTAAAGTTATTATATAGCTCTCTGAGCAGACGGCTTTCAGGCTGGCTTAAATCCTGGAAATCCCTGTTAAGGTCAATTCCGTTAGCATTAATGCGCGTATATCTTTCCGCGCCATCCGGATTAAGCATGGGTACGGCCAGAAAAGTAAAATGGCTTAGAAGCTCTTTTCCTAAAATCGTGTCGCTGTTTAATACATTTAAAAGATCAAATAATGCCTTGGTAGTCGTTCCTTCATTTCCATGCATCTGTGACCAAAGCAGTATCTTAATTTTGCCTGTTCCGATAGTATAGGAATAGATTGGTTTTCCTAATACTGATTTTCCAATTACATCTAAATTTTCATTCTTGTTAATCGTTCTTAATAAAGGCTCAATTTTATCAAGAGTAATATATCTTCCTTCTAACGTTTTTTCCTTGTTCTCCCGGAATACTTTTTCAAAATCCATAGTGCTGAATTATATTTTACAAAAGTAAACATCTTATAATTTACAATTGTAAATCAATTAAAATTCAAAATAATTTAACTCTGTAAACAAAATACTCCCTGTCACTATATTTTCGTTAGAAAAACTTTAACATATTTTACTTTAAGTGACTTTAAAATAATTATGAACCTATTAATCAATTATTTAAATATAATCATATAAACTAAAAAAGCATATAAAAACACCCGATTCTATTTATAAATTACATTTATAACAACTATATATTTACATTTGTAACGTTCTTTCATTAAAATAAAGCTTTACAATGGTAAACACGGAAGATTTTATAAAACGGCTTGAAAAAATTCTTGACTATTACAATCTCACTGCTTCTTCTTTTGCCGATAAGATTGGTGTGCAACGTTCCAGCATATCACATCTTTTATCCGGAAGAAACAAACCAAGCCTTGATTTTATATTAAAAATTTTAGATGTATTTCCTGAAATTGATTTGTATTGGATTTTGAATGGCAAAGGTTCATTCCCGAAAAATAACGAAGAATACAATATAGCATATCCGCCTACTCTATCAGATACAGATGAAAAACAACCCGTCAATTTCAAAAAGGAAGAAACGATTATTAAAAATGATGCAATTGAAAGAATAGTAATCTTTTATAAAAACGGAGCTTTTAAAGAATATCGCCCGCAATAGATGGCATAAAAAAACCTTGGCTCTCAAGCCAAGGTTTTCCCAACTAATACATAAAAAACAAACATTATTCCCTTCTTAAATATATTCCGGTAACACCCGGTTCTAATCTTGCTGTTAACGGCATGGCATCTGACTGGGCTGATGTTGGATAAGCAAAACTTAATACCTGTCCTCCACCATTTAATCTTTCAGCCACATAAATTTTATTGGTCTGTTCATCATAAGAAACATCTACCGGATTTCCCAACAATGAATTAGGCCCGTATATTCTTTTCTGTTTCGACAAGGCGATAGAACCCCCTGATGCTGTTGACGAAAATACTGAGTTAAAATTTTCTATCACTACAATTCCCCCATCTGTTGCAGAAGCAGCTAAACCTACATCTGTGAGAACCATAACATTATCTTGTTCCGAATAGGCAATTCCATGTGTCCTTGTTAATCCTTCTATGCTAACTCTCTTGTCTGCCACCAATGTTCCGCTTGGCTTTGAAAAAAAAGAGTTAAAGACAGCTATATCACTGCTAAGATCAACAACTGCATATAAATTTCCATTAGAAACAGTAATTCCCCATAGCTTAAAACCTACAGTGAATGTTTTCTCTAATGTAAATCCTGATGTAGTTCTTTGATACACTAAAAGTTTATTGGTGTTACCATTAATTTCGGCCTGATCCTGTACTACAACTACCCTGTCTCCAACAACGGCTATTTCTCTTGCATTGGTAAAATCGCCTGTTGCACTACTGGCGGTCATCATTAAAGATGTGGCAGAAGACGATAATGCATTTCTGAAATTGCCATAAACTTCAAGACGGTTGTTCGTTCGGGATGCAATAATCACCTCGTCACGGGTATTATTATAATAAATACCATCTGCATCCAGAGAACCTACAGTAAATGTTTTTGCCATTGGCATTGATGCTAATAAATCCGTGTAGGTAATTGTTCCGCTTGTATTGCTCGAAGTAAACAATTCAAGTTTTGCGCTGCCTGGATTTCCATTTGAATCGTCATCACTGCTGCACGAAACAAATCCTAAAATGCTACAAAAAAGTCCTGCTAGTAAAAGTTTTTTTCTCATAATTATGGTTTTAAAAAAGGTTGATAATTATAAATACGAGAAAAAAACGGATGTGGATTTATTTTTTTAGAACCTACCTAAATTTCAAAACTGTATTCCGGAATCCTGCCTACTATACCTTTGTATTTGCTTTTTAGTTCTGCAAAATCTTTTTGTATATCGCCGGTCGGATAAAAAGCCTCATTGAGCACTACCTCCTTTTTTGCATAATCAAATGCAACCGGAATTATGGGAACTTCTGCTTTCAATGCAATATAATAAAAGCCTGTCTTCCAGTCTGTAACTTTTTTACGGGTTCCTTCCGGAGCGATTGCCAGTCGGAAGACTTCTCTTTTTTTAAAAATCTCCGCTATGGCCTCCACTGTATTTTGTCGGGAATTTCTGTTGAGCGGAGCACCACCCATCCAACGGAAATAAGCGCCGAATGGAAATTTAAAAAGTTCTTTTTTGGCGACATAATTCATCTCCAGATTGATAATGCCTCGGGCAAAAAGGCCTATGTAGAAATCATGCCAGCTGGTATGCGGCACGACAATAATAATAGACTTCTTAATTTCGGGATTCATCGTTCCTTTGATGCTCCATCCCATTATTTTGAAAAAGATAAGTTTATAAATAATACGCTTCATGCTTTATTATTTTCTGTAAATGTAACATTTATACTTATTTTTGGGCAAATTAAGTTTTGTGCTAAAAAAAATATTAAGCTACCTCCTGCCCATAAATGTTTACAAGCAGCATTCGCCCGTGAGTAAAAACCTGGAAGTTACCTGGGCCAATGGTGAATTGGTATTGGATTCTAAAAACACCAATTATTCTTATGGAAGCCTGCAGCGTATTCTTAGAATAGGATTGGAAAGCATAGGTTTTGAGACTGTATTAAAATCGGAACACATTCTTGTTCTTGGAGTTGCAGGCGGAAGCGTAATTAAAACTTTAAGTGAAGAAATTGGATTTAAAGGCAGGATTACGGGAGTAGAAATCGATTCTGAAGTACTGCAAATCGCCAATTCCTATTTTGGATTGGACAAAATCCCGAATTTAGAAATCATTGTTGATGATGCTTCTAAATATGTTTTAAAAGACAAAAACAAATACGGACTTATTATTGTTGATATTTTTCAGGATACTACAATGCCGGACTTTCTTTTTGAAGATGCTTTTCAGAAGCAAATCTGTGAACTTTTAGACAAAAAGGGAATTATTCTTTTTAATACGATGTGTCTTACTGATAAAGACAGGCTGCGTAACAAAGAGTATCTGTCCAACATCAATTCGGAATTCTATACTTTACGAACTATCCCAAGAATTGAGCGCTATAACGAGCTAATCATTATTGAAAAGAAATAATTTTAGATTGCTGACCTCTTAAATCTTAAATCTATTTTGCCACTGATTGCACAGATTACAAAGATTTCTTTTCAAAACTGCTACCTGAAGTCTGTAATCTTTTACGCCGATAATGCGGATTATACGCGGATTTTTTCTTTGACAAATTCTAAATTCTTAAATCTTAAATCCAAAATTTTGTTTTGCCTTTCATTACACAGATAAAAACAGGTTCTTCTGTAAACAAACTCTAAAATCTTATCTTCAATCGCGGATTTACACGGATTTATGCGCGGATTTTTTTTTTTT
>NZ_LMPW01000009.1:14712-35217 GCF_001423985.1 Flavobacterium sp. Leaf359
GATTACGCAGATTATACAGATTTTCTTCTCTTGACTACTTCTAAAATCTGCAATCTAAAATCTGCAATCTAAAATCATAAATCTTAAACCAACTTCCTCGCCTTCTCCAAATCCTCAACCGTATCAATACCAATTCCTACATGAGTGGTTTCTACCATTTTTATTTTCTTGCCATATTCAAGATATCGCAGCTGTTCCAATTTTTCAGAAGCCTCCAGAGATTTCATCGGCAGGCTGTAAAAATCCATTAAGGCCGGTTTTCTAAACGCATAAATACCAATATGCTGGAAATAACGCACGCCTGCATTTTCATCTCTCGGGTATGGGATAACCGAACGTGAGAAGTATAAAGCCAGGCCGCTTTGGTCTACGATTACCTTTACATTGTTTGGATTTGCAATTTCTTCCTTGTCTTTTATTTCGCGCATCAGAGACGCCAGGTCAATCTGGCGGGCTTCATCATTTCTGAATACTTCTAAAAGTTTTTCAAGCGGTTCTTTATTAATAAAAGGTTCGTCGCCCTGTACGTTTACAACAATATCAACATCCAGGTCTTCAACAGCCTCAGCTATCCTATCACTTCCGGATTCATGTTCCTTTTTACTCATGATAGCCTTGCCTCCATTGGAAACAATTTCGTCAAAAATGAGTTGAGAATCGGTAGCAACAAAAACATCATCAAAAAGCTGTGTTGAAACGGCCGCTTCATAGGTTCTGGAAATTACTGTTTTCCCACCCAAATCCTGCATCAGTTTGGCATGAAATCGGGTTGATGCGTAACGCGCCGGAATAACTGCTATTATTTTCATTTTAAATATTTTTGATTTATGATCTAAGATTTAAGATTTTGGATTTTTGATTTTTGATTTCTGACTATCCACTAACCACCATCCACTACTAACTATAGCCTATCAACTAAAAACTATTAACTATCAATAAAGTTTTCATCTTTAAAGCCAATCAAATACAATTTGTCTTTAGCTCTTGTAATGGCTGTATATAACCAGCGGATGTAATCTCTGTCGATTCCGTTGGGCAAATAAGGCTGTTCGACAAATACGGTATTCCATTGTCCGCCCTGTGATTTATGGCAGGTCATGGCGTATGAAAACTTTACCTGCAAGGCGTTAAAATACCTGTTTTCTTTTACTTTTTGGAATTTCCTGTAGGCTGTCCTTTCCTCTTCATAATCCAGCATTATTTCCTGATACAGTCGGTTTGATTCTTCATAGGTCAATGATGCCGATTCGCTTGTCAATGTATCTAAAATCAAGACCGTTTCAAATGGTATCTGATTCGGATAATCCACCATTCTTATTTTTACGGTAGCAAACTTAAAGCCGTACAATTCCTGCATCTTATAGATTTCCATAACTTCGACAATATCGCCATTGGCTATAAAATCGGTTTCGGTAGAATCCTTGAGCCAAAAATAATTATTTTTTACCACCATAAGAAAATCGCCCGTAGAAAGTTCGCTCTCCTTATCCAGGATTCTAGTCCGGATTTGCTGGTTATAGGCATTGGCCCTTTTGTTGGAACGCACAATAAATGCGGTATCTTCCAATCCGTAATTGCTATAGGCTGTGTGGATGGCATCCTGAATGTCATAACCGTCTGTTAGTCTGACAATATCTTTAAAATGCGTTACATCAAACTTGAAATCTTCAAAAAAGTCTTCCTCCAATTGTTCCCTCAGTTCAGTTGCATTGAACAATATTCCCGAATTTTCTTCCTGTCGCATTACTTCATCAAATTCGATGTGGGAAACTTCCATATCATAATTTCTATGTAGCAGATTAATATCCAGAGCCGGCGATATGTCAAGATTTACCGGCGGTAACTGTGCCGTATCACCCAAAAGAATCATTTTACAGTTAACTCCGGAATACACATAATATAGGAGGTCGTCTAACAGTGAACCATTTTCATACATACTGGTTTCATTACCCGAATCTGAAATCATAGACGATTCGTCAACGATAAAAATCGTATTTTTATGTTTGTTCTGCTGAGTAGTAAAGGTCACTCCTCCACTTTTTGTTTTAGGATAATAGATTTTTTTGTGGATGGTATAGGCCGGCTTTTGCGAATAATTGGCAATGACTTTTGCCGCACGACCGGTGGGTGCCAAAAGCACATATTTTTTATTGATTTCTGTAAGGTTGTTTACCAAAGTCGAAATTACGGTTGTCTTTCCTGTTCCGGCATAACCTTTTAGCACAAAAATTTCATCCTGTTTGTCATTGGTCAGAAATTCAGCAATTTTCTGGAAGAAGATATCCTGTTTGACAGTAGGCTGGTACGGAAACTTCGACTTCAGGGTTTTGTAGAAAAATACAGCATTCATGGTTTATTATTTGCTGTAAAGTTATAGATTTAGTATAAGTTTTGCCCTATAAATATGAGGAGTATGCCACAAAAAATTGTAAGTTTGCGAACACCAGAAAAAATCAATGTCGGCTAACACAAACATAACAGAAAAAAAATACAGGAAACTTTCCATTCAGGTATCTTTGAATGGATTCCGATTTTGCTGTTTTGATACTTTGAATCAAACCGTTCTGTTTGTCAAGGAAGTCGATTTTAATGATTTTGAAAAATCTATTAAGGTAGAAGACCATTACTGGCAGGCTTTTGTAAACCATAAAGAACTTACGGCAACCTATGACGAAGTAGTTGTTCTCCACGAAAACAATCTTTCTTCTTTTGTGCCAAAAGCGATGTTTGATGAAAACTATTTAGGAAGTTATCTGCAATACAGTACCAAAGTTTTTGAATCTGATTTTTTTGCCTTTGACGTTCTTGAACCTTTTGATATGGTCAATACTTACATTCCGTATGTTAATTTCAATAATTATCTGCTGGACCAGTTTGACAGTTTTGATTACCTGCACGTAAACAGTATTTTAGTGCAGAAACTTCTTGAGAACTCAAAGAATGTTTCAGAAACACAGCTATTCGTTCATGTAGGGAAAGAGCATTTCGAGATTGTCGTGATAGAAAACCAAAAGCTTTTGTTGTTTAATTCGTTTGAATACCAGACCAAAGAGGATTTTATCTACTATATCCTTTTTACAGCAGAACAGCTAAAATTGAACCCTGAAACTTTTAAACTGCAATTGCTGGGCGAAATTTCAGAAGAGAGCGACCTGTTTAAGATTGCTTATCGTTATATCAGGAACATTTCATTGATGAATGTATTCCATACGCAAAAGCACAATGATTTTTCAACACTGGAAAACTTAAAATATTTTATCTTATTCAACTCATAAATGAGAATTATATCCGGGAAATATAAAGGAAGGCGTATTTCGCCTCCAAAAGGCCTGCCGGTCCGTCCAACGACAGACATGAGCAAGGAAGCCCTGTTCAACGTATTGAACAATTATTTCAATTTCAACGGATTGAAAGTTTTAGACTTATTTGCCGGAACCGGTAACATTAGCTATGAGTTTGCTTCCCGTGGCTGTGAAACGATTACAAGTGTTGATGGTGATTTTGGCTGTGTAAAATTTATCAAACAGACAGCGGATGAATTTGGCTTTGGGATATCAGGAATCAAAAGCGATGTGTTTAAGTTTGTTGAAAAGAGTAAAGCGGCTTATGATATTATTTTTGCCGACCCGCCTTATGACCTTGATCAGGCAACATTTGAAAAACTAGTCGAACTTATCTTTGCCAATGAACTTCTCGAAGAAGACGGCATGATGATTATTGAACACTCAAAATATACAAAGCTGGACCACATGATTAATTTTTCGTTCAAGAAAAGCTATGGCGGTTCTGTTTTTTCATTCTTTGAAATCAACAGCGGTGAAGATGAAGAATTAAGAAATGAAGCCGAAATTACAGAAGATGACGAAGGATAATCCGCAGACATAACCGTTTGTGATTTTTGATTGATGAATAACGCTGCGGAATTATTTTATCCTTCCTGAATTTTCGTTTACTTCTTTTTCTTTATAAATAGAGTCTTTTATTTTTCCTAAAGTATATCGGATTGCTATTGAAAATTCGCAATTATCTACAAAAAAGATGGCGTTGGAACGTACTTTACTGACTTCAAAATTTTCTGTAAACGTTCTGTTTCTAAATACATTGTTGTAATTGACCGTACAGGAAAGGTTTTTAAAAAAAGTCTTTGAAGCTGCAAAATCCAATTGAAAATAAGAGTTTCTTTGAAAAACTCCTTCATTTCTGCTCGTGAGTCCCCAGCCCGTTAAGGAAAACTGCAATTCATTTTTTAATTTAAAAACATGATTGGAATAATAATAAACATACGGTTTAGTATCACCAATTACTGCAGAAGAATCTTCAATCTTATTTAAAATAAAACTGACAATGTTAGTCGAAGACCAGAAATTGCTGCTAAAAGGCAACATAAATTCCAGATTATATCCTGTTTCTTTTTCAAAATTTTGCGGTCTGTAAATCAATAAGTTTTGTGGTTCATTATATAAAAAACCATAGTTTATTACGTTGCTGTTTTCGTAGTAGCTCAACTTTACAGATTTGTCCCTATACTGCAAATTAGCCGCTATTTCACTCGTAATAGATGGATTTAAATTGATATTGGTAGCGAAGGCAAAATACGGATTGATATAAGTAAGACCTTGACTTGTAGACGAATAATCCGGTCTGGAAATACTTCTTCCATAATTCAGGTTCAGCGTTTTTGTACTGTCAACAGGTATACTTAGCTGCGCTTTTGGAAATAAAGTAGTATAGTTCTTATCAACAGAAACCGGCTCTCCCTCATAACGTCCGAAGATTTTTGTGTTTTCTGCCCTGACACCTGCCATCCAGGAAATCTTCATAAGTGTTCCTGATAATTGAGCATAGGCCGCCGTATTTTTTTCTTTGAGTTGGTACTTTGAATTGGAAGCCAAATCCTGCTCAAAATTTTTAATATCTAAATCTGTATGGGCAATAGCTGAAGAATATTGGGCTCCTGTCTCCCACTTTATTTCATTTTTAAATTTCTTTTCAAAATCAATCCTTCCTGAAAAGACATTTACATTGAAACCATCCTGGGTCTGTTGGAAAGGCTCGTAGCTTGTTTCATTGTAATTGTTCAAAGCACTTGTAAACGATTCCGAATTGTAGTTAGAATACTGCAATCCTGCAAAAAGAGACGCTTCCCAACTGGTTATTTTTTTATTATAATTTAAAAATGAATTGATAAAATTTTCATGTTCTTTACTTTTTCCTAAAGTCCTTATATGATTTTGTTCTTCTCCAATTTTGCTGTTTGTTTTGGTAGAAAAGTCGAAATCATCATTTTTGGAGGTTCCGTTTGCGGTAAATGAAAAATCTTCTTCTTCATTAATCTTATGATAGACACCCACGCCATAGACGTATTTATCTCTGTTCGTATAGCCTGCAACCCGGTAATCAGATTGGATATTGTTTGCCGGAATCTTATAGTCACTTCCGTTGCTTTCCCAAGGATTTAACCTGTTGTAATTGAAGTTTGCCTTAAATTCTGTTTTACTTAATTTAAAGCTTGAATTCAGTCCGAGATAATTATTGAATTTCTTTTTAAAAGCAGCAGTTTCTAAAAAAGTCAGTTGATAGCCTTCTTTTTTGTTTCTTTTTCTGGTAATCAATATGACAGACCGGCCTTCAGCTTCATATTTTGACGACGGATTATCAATGATTTCTATTGTTTTGATGTCCTCAACCGATAGCGCATTCAGGTCGTTCATTTCAACTTTCTGATTGTCTATATACACCAATGGCGTTCCTTTTCCTATAACCGTAATTTTTTCCCTATCCGGGCTTATTTGGATTTTGGGAAGCCTCGACAAAAGGTCTAAAGTATTGGAAACGGTTTTGTGAATTGAATTTGCGATATCAATCTTAACATTTCCGTTTTTATAAATAAATGTTTTCGTGTTTCCTTCTATGACAACTTCTTCCATTTGATTCAAGGTGTCGTTTTCTGTTTTCTGGGCAAAAGAAGGATAACTTGCCAATAGTACGGTCAGTACTACTAACCTAATTTTCATTATCAGAATTGTTTAGCCAGTTTAACCAATCTGCAGCGATTTTATCCCAATTATATACTTCATAATTAACAGTACCATCCTCATTGACAGGGAAATAATTATGCTCCAGATTCAGATAGCTTTTAAAAATACAATTGTCTTTTTTTTCGCGGATGGCTTCAATCTGAAACAAGTCATTGAACGGACCTGACCAATCTTTAGTTCCATAAGAAACCAGTACCGGAATCTTTAAGCCCATCAGGTTATCTTTTTGAGGTAATGAAAAACTGTAGGTCGTTTTATAGGTATCGCCATTCGTCAGACTTGTATCGTTAGAATGTGCAACGACCTTTTTCCAATGTTCTATCGTATTTTTTCCTTCATCTGTGAAATCCGTGTCAAAGCTTCTGCTCTGTGCCAAAATATTCATTATTCTTCCATAAGGATTGCCTCCTGAATAAATCAGGTGGGTGATTTTTTTATTGATAGAGGCCATTTTTGCAGCAATGGAACTGCCTTCGGAATGTCCGGCTACTACCAGTTTTTTATTCTTTACCCAACGTTCTTTAGCCAGCTGCTTTACTATGAAGTTATTTCGAAACACATAATAATCCAGATAATTTCTTTCGGTATATCCTTTGGGCGGGATTTCCTTTTCTATGTCTTTCAAATACATATAGTCTTTCCCTAATTTATTGACATCAGAAATAATTGGTATGAATGGTTTTCCGACAATAACAATATGATAGGTTTCGAGAAAGGAATTCTCATCAAATGGTAGTGTACCGTAAAGCCCTTTTTCATCATATTTTACAACAGGTTGCGGCAGACTTCCCTGGCAAAAGAAGAAAATAGGTTTGGCTAACTTTTCTTCGCCTTTTTTAGAGATAACAATAATATCAACCGGGTCGTCCTGATATTTCATGGCAATATGTCTGTAGCCGAAATCTTCCGGGATTTTCTGTGAATAGGAATAGATTTTTGAAAACAGCAGCATAATTATAAATACTCGTTTGGTTTGCATTTTGCGATTTGAAATTGTTCGTATATCGTATGTAGCAAAATTGGCTTAAAAACAGACTGCGAGAGTTAATGCTAGGTTAATGCTGGGTTAATGTCTTTTTTTCAGAATAAATCACTTATTTTTGGTTCTGCAATCTGTTAGTATGAAAAAGAAAATCAACCTATTAATAGGATTCTCGGCTCTGGTTCTGGTCGTGCTTTCGGCCATACAATACTATCTGGTCAAAACTACCTATGAGTATAAAGTCGAGCAGTTCCGTTCTGAAATCAAGGCAAAAATTGCAAAAATCACCAACGATTATAGTGATATCGATTCAACCATATTCAGCAAAAAAGACTTGTTGTATAAACAATTAGCAGAAAATTATTTGCGGGATAAAAGCACACGTTTCCATATTAAAAATGCCCTGCTGCAAAATGAATTCAAAAGTGAACTTACCCGAAAACTGCAGGAAGAATTTGAAAATGAAATACCAAACCTGACTATAGATTTTGCTATAGTTTTAGACAAATTCGTGATTTATGATGCTACAAAAGAGGCCGACACTATATTCGCAGAAAAGCCTTTCATTGAAAATAAATTATACGGTGACCTGGCTTCTCTGGACGATGCTTTCCTGATTCGGAATTATGTGGGAACTACCAGCGGTTCATTCAAAAAACAGGAACTCAATTCCGATTATAAACTTCTGACGGAAGACACCTTATATGTATCCATTAAAAACTGGGAATATATCGTACTTAAACGAATGGCACTCATTCTTATTTTTGCTGTTTTCTCCATACTCACACTAATCACCCTTTTCGTAATCGCATTAAAAGCCCTGATTAAGCAAAAGAAAATCAGTGACATCAAGACTGACTTTATCAATAATATTACCCATGAGCTCAAAACACCGCTAACCACACTTTCTGTTTCTACAAAAATTCTGGAACGTAAAGAAATACGCGATAATGAAGAAACCTATAACACGGTGTTGGGAACCATTATTCGCCAGAATAATCGTCTGCAAAATCTAATTGACCAGGTGATGACCAATTCCTTAGGCTATGAAGAAATTGAACTGCACAAAGAAAAAGTGCTGATGCCTGACTTTTTAAATTCAATTATCAACGATTTCCAGATTGCCTATCCCGATATTTTGATTGAAAAAATGCTCGATTCCAAAAAAATAAGTATTAACCTCGATAAGTTCCACCTGACCACCGCTATCACCAATGTTTTAGAAAATGCCGTAAAATATGGCTGTACAAACATTAAGGTAACATCTTCGTTGCAGGAAGGTCAGTTTGCCATCAGCATTTCAGATGACGGAATTGGTATTTCGAAAAACAAGCATTCCCTCCTGTTTGATAAATTTTACCGTGTAGAACAGGGCGACCTGCATGATGCCAAAGGATTGGGGTTAGGACTTTATTATGTAGACCAGATTATAAAAGCACATCAGGGAAGCATACATGTTATTAGCGACCTTGGCAAAGGAGCTACTTTTGACCTTAGACTTCAGGTTTCCAACGGATAATTTATTTAAGCAGTGGCGATTACTATCAAAAAAGTACTTTTAGCAGAAGATGATTTTGATTTTGCAATGATTCTCAAGCAATATCTTGACCTTCATAATTTTCAGGTTTTTTGGGCCAAAGATGGCGAAGAAGCGTTGAACCTTTTCCAAAACGAAGAATTCAGTATCTGCATTTTTGATGTCATGATGCCTAAAATTGACGGATTCACACTGGCAGAAAAAATCATTAAGATTAATCCGGAAGTTCCTTTTGTTTTTCTCACAGCCCGAAAATTAAAAGACGATAAAATCAAAGGACTCAAATTAGGAGCCGACGATTATATTGCCAAACCTTTTGAAGCAGACGAGCTGGTTCTCCGTTTAAATAATATAGTAAGAAGAAGTGAAAAGACATCTCTGCCTGTTTCAGAAGAAATCCGAATTGGTGATTATGTTTTTAATCCGCAGCGTCTGGAATTGAAAATTGGAGAAACTATTCAAAGAGTTACTGAAAAAGAAGGTTCTTTAATTTTTTTCCTTTACAAAAATAAAAACCAACTATTGAAACGGGAAGAAATTCTAAAAGCTGTTTGGGGAAATGATGATTTTTTTTCAGGTCGAAGTATGGATGTTTTTATCAGCCGTTTGAGAAAATACTTTGGAAATGACCCAAAAATCTCTATTGAAAGTATCCGTAATATCGGATTGGAGTTCAAGCTCAAACAATAAAAAAGCAGACCTGTAAGCCGGGTTCTGTATTTCTTAAAAAGAAACCCTTATCATTTATCTAGATTCCGAATTACTCCGGAACTCAATCTACCTACCCTTCGGCAACGGACGAGCAGCCCTTAAAAGCCGATATACTTGGTATTTCACCACATAGAGTTTACCTGGTTTCACTACAGCATTACCTGTACATACTTTCTGTTGCACTTGTCCTCCCGGAATTGCTTCCGGTGACGGGCGTTACCCGCTATGTTGCTCTATGGTGCCCGGACTTTCCTCCCTCTTTTTCAAGACGGCGATAAGGCGGTCTGCGACTGCAAAACTAATGCAATTAATCGAGATTTCCATTAATCTGTAATCTTACCTTATAATCTTATAAACTCAATTAACATTCCATTAGCAGCTTCAGGGAAATTTATATTGTAAATTAGAAATACTAAAAACCAATTAAAAATATAAGTCATGGACCATCAAATGTATCATTATGCCACCGTATCCAAAGCTTTGGAAGAGTTGGCAGAAAAAGGATTCACAGTAGATTTTAATCTTGAAGCAGACCGTATTAAAGATTGTGGGGATTGCTTTGAAATTGTCCACATATACCGTTATGAAGGAGCTACCGACCCTGGAGACGAAGCAACCGTATACGGAATCAAATCGGACAAAGGTGAAAAAGGAGTCTATGTTTCCGGAGACCTGTCTTTTTCAGAAGACGAAGCAGCCCAAACTTTACATGAACTCGTAATTAAAGGCAGACAGCCTTCTGAATAAAGCATGAACCGATTAGAGGCAAAACTTCAAAAAATTGGCAGTAATCCAAAAGTAACGGCCCAGTCTGTAGGATTGAGATATGCTCCTCAAATGCATAAAGGCTATTACAGAATAAAAGGCAAAGACAATGCTTTTGTCTACAAGGATGAAAACAATACGATAATTAAAGATAAGTCTATAATCGAAAGGATAAAAAAGCTGGTCATACCACCGGCTTGGGAGAATGTTTGGATTTCTCCTTATGAAAATGGGCATTTGCAAGTCACCGGAATTGATGCCAGAGGAAGAAAACAATACCGTTATCATCCTAATTGGAATAAAATCCGGAATCAATCTAAGTTTTACAGATTGAGACGGTTTGCAAATGCCCTTCCAATGATACGGAAACAAATCGAAAAAGATTTGAACCGTAAAGGGCTTCCTTATGAAAAAGTAGTCGCGTTGGTTGTTAAACTAATCGAACTGACCCATATTCGTGTTGGAAATGATGCCTATAAAAAATTATATGGCTCTTTTGGATTAACAACATTGCGGGACAAACATGTGAAATTTTCTAATTCATCCGTCTATTTTGAGTTTAAAGGCAAAAAAGGGGTATCGCATAAAATAAGCTTGCAAAGTCGTAAGTTGGCCAATCTGGTCAAAAAATGCAAAGAAATTCCGGGACAGGAACTTTTCCAGTATTATGATGATGAAGGAAAACACCACTCCATTGGCTCGGCAGACATTAATAATTATCTCAAAGAAATTACACACGAAGATTTTACGGCAAAAGATTTCAGAGTATGGGCAGGAAGCGTACACGCACTGTTTACTTTTCAGGAAATAGGCCAGTTTATTACGGTTACAGAATGCAAAAGAAATATCGTTTCGGTTATTGATGATGTGGCCAAAAAGTTGGGAAATACCAGAGCTGTCTGTAAAAAGTACTATGTGCATCCTACCGTCATCGCCTCTTATGAAAAAGGCTCTATCTGGAATTATAAGGTAAAAGCTAATATTAAAAACAATAAACTGAACCCCGAAGAAGAAGCATTGGTCAGGCTCTTGAAAAAAGAAACTATTGCTGAAGTTTTAGGATAAATTAAAAATTGTCATGAAAAAAACAATCTGGCTTTTTGTGGGAATCGGTTTTATTTCCTGTTCCGACAAAAAAGCAAAAACTATTGAAACCACTCCTGTTTCAGATACGATTGCTGAAACTATTTTGGTTAAAACTACTGATAAAAAACAGCTTATCGTTCCGGGAAAAAGCATAGGACTTACCCATTTGGGACAAAATGCAGAAACACTCGCTGCTTTAGGACGACCTGATTTTTCTGATGCAGCTATGGGAAAAGCCTGGAGTACCTGGTATTCCAAAGACGATAAGAAAAACGAGTTGAATATTTATACAACTTATAAAAATTCTGAAATGACCGAAAAAGTAATCCGGCTTATCCGTATTACTTCTCCGGAATTTAAAACAGAAGATGGAATTTCAACGGGAAGTTCTATAAACACAATCCGAAACAGTTATCCAAAATTAGTATTATGTGGAAAATACAAAGATGCAGAAGGCACCGTTGAAATATATGATGCTGTAGATTTGGGAATTGCATTTGAAATCAGAAAAGAAAACTGTATCAGTATTATCATCCATGAAACCGGCAAAAAAGTAACTGACGAATACATTACTTTCCATCCCGATATGGAACGCTTTTAAGTATAGAAAAACTAATTTTAAAACTTTTCAACAGTATTTTTTAATCTTTAAATTTAGACCTATATTTGTCGTCCAGTCAAATTTCTATGGAACATTTCGTTGTATCAGCCCGCAAATACCGTCCGCAAACATTTAAAGATGTTGTGGGTCAGCAGGCTATTACAAATACCTTGTTGAATGCTATAGAAAACAACCACCTTGCACAGGCTTTGCTTTTTACCGGACCACGTGGTGTTGGTAAGACAACTTGTGCCAGAATCCTGGCCCGTAAAATAAACCAGGAAGGTTATGATGACCCTACTGAAGATTTTGCTTTCAACGTTTTTGAGCTGGATGCCGCATCCAATAACTCTGTTGACGATATCCGAAATCTGATTGACCAGGTACGTATCCCACCACAAACAGGCCAATACAAAGTTTATATCATTGACGAGGTGCACATGCTTTCGCAGGCTGCTTTCAATGCGTTTTTAAAAACCCTGGAAGAACCGCCAAAACATGCCATTTTTATATTGGCAACTACAGAAAAGCATAAAATAATTCCAACGATATTATCACGTTGCCAGATATTCGATTTCAAAAGAATTACGGTAAAAGACGCCAAAAACCATCTGGCAGATGTAGCCAATAGCGAAGGAATTACTTTTGAAGATGATGCTTTGCACATTATTGCCCAAAAAGCCGATGGTGCAATGCGTGATGCCTTGTCTATTTTTGACAGGGTTGTCAGTTTTTCAGGAAATAACCTTACCCGATTGGCGGTAACCGAAAACCTGAATGTACTCGATTATGAGACTTATATCAACATGACCGACCTGATTTTGGAAAACAAAATCCCGGAACTGCTGATTGCTTATAATGAAATTCTATCCAAAGGTTTTGACGGACATCATTTTATTGCCGGACTTGCTTCCCATTTCAGGGATTTGCTGGTTTCAAAAACGCCTAGTACTTTGACTTTACTAGAAGCCGGAGAACAAGCACAGAAAATGTATGGATTGCAAGCCCAAAAAGCTTCACAGGATTTTCTTTTAAAAGGGATTGATCTGGCAAATGACTGTGATTTGAAATTCAAATCCAGCCAAAACCAACGTCTTCTTGTTGAGCTTTGCTTAATGCAATTGGCCTCTATCACTTTTGATGGAGAAAAAAAAAAGTTGACGGATATATAATTCCTCCTAATCATTTCTACGGAAGAGTACTCGAAATCCCTGTAAAATCACCCGAAATTATCCAAGTCGCAACTCCGCCCGTTGTTGCTGAACCTGTACCTGCTATAGAAGAAAAAACGGAAAAAGAAATTGCTCCGGTAGCCAAGGTTGAAACATCTACTCCTATCGAGGATAAAAGTGTAACGAAAATTTCTGCCTTATCACTTTCCAGCATTAAAGCAAAACGAGAATTGGAAAAAGTAAACAGCACTATTGTAAGACATGAGGCTGAATTGCCTAAAGAACCTTTTACAGAAACCGACATGCTGTTGCAGTGGAACAAATATGCACAGCGTTTGGGGGATAAAGGATATAAAATTCTGGAAGCACTTTTATTAATCAATGACCCTAAATTAAAAGGAACTACCATTTATCATGAGCTTCCTAACGAAGGTTCAAAAATTGAATTTGAATCTGAAAAGCATGACCTTTTAGGGCATTTGCGTGGGAAACTCCATAATTACGATATCCAAATCGAGGTTGTTGTCAACGAAACCGTTGAGAATAAGTTTGCCTTTACACCTCAGGACAAATACAACAGGCTCAATGAAATTAATCCGAGCCTGGATATTTTGCGAAAAACGTTCGACCTGGATATTTAGGATTTTTGATTTAAGATTTTTGAATTTCGCTCTTAAATCCTAAATCTGATATCTTAAATCTAAAATCTTCCTTCTTAAATTTTATTATAATACATCGCCTTAACAATACCGTCTGAAAGTCCTATTTTTGGCACATAGATATTGCGGGCACCACTCCATTTCATTGCATTCAGATATACTTTGAGCGCGGGTATAATTACATCCGCACGGTCTGCATTGAGTCCCAATTCGGCAATTCTTTGCTCATAGGAAAGTCCGTTAAGAAAAGAAAACTGAGAATTCAGATACATATAAGACAAAGGCTTTTCCTGTAATTTTCCTGACATTTTAAAAACCTTATTAATATTTCCGCCGGAACCAATCATGTTGATGTGTTCGTAATCTTCCGTCACATGTTTAATCCATTTCTCAATTTCCTGCCATACGATGTCATTAACCATATTATTCAGCAAACGTACGGTTCCAATCTTAAATGATTTGGAGGCAACTATCTTGCCTTCTGTAAAAAGAGAAAATTCAGTACTACCTCCGCCAACATCTACATAAAGATAGGTTTGGTCGGTTTTCAGCAAATGGTGCAGGTCTGAAGAAGCAATTATAGCCGCTTCTTTCTTCCCGTCTATAATTTCAATTTTTACATCTGCTTTTTTCTTAATCAGGTCTACGACTTCCTTACCATTGTATGCCTCACGCATAGCAGAAGTTGCGCAGGCCATATATTTTTCTACTTTATGCACTTTCATCAAAAGTTTGAATGCCTTCATAGCATCCACCATTCTTTCGATATTTTCTTCCGTAATTTCTCCTACGGTAAAAGCATCCTGGCCCAGACGAATCGGGACACGCACCAGGGAACTTTTGCTAAATTGGGTTTCTTTTCCTTTTTGTTCAACAATATTGGCAATCAGCAGGCGCATCGCATTGGAACCAATGTCTATCGCCGCATATTTTCTTATCGTAATCATAAATTATTTATTCTATCATTTTAATAAAGCCGGAAACAATACCATTTCTGGCCGTTAACAGATGTACAAACTAATTAAGGTTTTCTGCAATTACTTCCAGTTTGTTTCTGTAATAATTATAGGTTTCTAACTGTGCCCTGAAGACAGGAGCATCTTTGCGAACCCTGTACAAATTGTCTAATTTTTCAGAATGCAGCCTTGCTTTTACATTTCCTTTCCAACCTATATTGAAGGTGTCTATCAATTCCTGTTTTATGCTCTCATCATAAATCGGACAGGTAACTTCAACCCTTTCATCAAGATTTCGGGTCATAAAATCTGCTGATGAGATGTACACTTCCGGATCGCCATCATTATTAAAAATATAAACACGGGAATGCTCCAAATAATTATCGACAATACTGATGGCTTCTATATTATCGCTCATTCCCGGAACACCCGGAATCAGGGAACAAATTCCTCTCACAATCAGCCTTATTTTTACTCCTGCCCTGCTTGCATCATACAGTTTATCAATCATACCATAATCTGAAAGGCTATTCATTTTCAAACTGATATGAGCTTCTTTTCCCTCTTGAGCATTGGCAATTTCCCTATCAATCAGTTTTTCAAAACGCGTTCTTGTGTAATGGGGTGAAACGATAAGGTGTTTATATCGGTGTACGCGGTAATTGATATCAAAGAAATCAAAAATCTTTGCGACATCTTTTAATATTTTAGAATGGCTCGTAAACAAGGTCACATCAGTATAAACCTTAGCTGTTGATTCGTTGAAGTTTCCGGTAGAAATTAATCCGTAGCGTTTTACCTTTCCTTCTTCAACACGTTCAATCACACATATCTTACTGTGAACTTTCAGCCCTTTTATTCCAAAAATCAATTCAATTCCTTCAGTCTGCATCTGTTCTGCATACGAAATGTTGCTGGCTTCATCAAAACGGGCCTGCAATTCGATTTGTACAGTTACTTTCTTGCCATTTTTTGCCGCATTAATCAAGGAACTGATAATCTGGGAATTTTTAGCCAGACGGTATAAAGTAATCTTTATCGAAATTACTTTTGGATCCAGTGCTGCTTCACGTAAAAATTTAATCAGGTAAGAAAACGATTGGTAAGGCGCATTGACCAGATAATCTTTTTTGGCAATCTTTTCAAGCATGCTCCCTTCCAGGCTTAATCCGTCAACCGGAAGAGGAACATTAGACTGGTATAAAAGATCTTGTCTCCCAAGATTAGGAAAATCCATATAATCCCGTCGGTTATGGTATCTTCCTCCAGGAATAATACTATCTGTCGAGTCGATACCCATTTTATTCAGGAAAAATTTCAGCGTATCTTTTTCTATAGACTGGTCATATACAAAACGTACCGGTTCCCCTATCCTGCGATCTTTTACACTGGTGGAAATTTTTTCCATCAAACTTTTGCTCTGATCACTATCAATATCCAGCTGCGCGTCTCTCGTTATTTTTATCATGTGTGCTGATATGCTCTCATAGTCAAAAATATTGAATATACTGCCCAGGTTATATCTTATAACATCATCCAACAATATGATATATTGCTTATCATTACTTGATGGCAATACAACAAATCGGTTTATGGTTTTTGGAATTTCAATAACGGCATAGCGTACGTCCTTTTTTGGTTTTTTGATTTTTAATACCGTATCCTTGACAACTATTTTGGTTGTTGATTTGGGTTTGGTCATAACCAATTTAACAGCCAGATATCCGGATGTATCCTTTAAAACAGGAAATTCGGCAAGATCATTCAAAATAATCGTTACCAGAGCCGGACTGACTTTCTGTATAAAAAAGTCTTTTATAAAATTTTCCTGTTCACGGGAAATTTCGTTCTCGTTGATGATAAAAATATTCTCGTTTTCGAGTTCACTTTCAATATTGCTCAGGATTCTTAAACTTTCCGATTGTTGCTGGATTACGATTTCTGTTATATCCTTGACCAATTGCTGCGAACTGATGCCTCCCAAAAGTTTTTCACCTGAAACACCTGCATGGCTCAATCTGCGAATAGCTGCAAATCGGACACGGAAAAATTCATCAAGATTATTGGAAAAAATTCCTAAAAATCGGAGTCTGTCTAATAGTGGTACATTTTTATCGGCGGCTTCTTGAAGAACTCTCGCATTAAAAGCAAGCCAGCTTTTTTCACGATCAATATAACGGTAATCAGTTGGTGGAATCATATTTTTTTAAATCTCTAGGAAAAATCACTTGTTGCGTTTTGCCCTTATCGATCGATTGCCAGTCATTGCTTTGAAAATTAATAGAAACAAATCCGGTTGTAGGAACATTATCGATAAAAACGTTCCCAAATTTATTAACAAAATTTGTTATAGCATCATTATGTCCGAAAAGAATAACGTTGTCATAATCATTATTACATGATTTTATAATTTTCTCCAGCTGACGGTCATCGAAAGTATACAGTTCGTCCTTAAAAATAATGCTTTCAATCGGACATGAAAGATTTTGGGCAAAAATAATAGCCGTTTCTGAAGCTCTTTTTGCTGTGCTGCTTAGTATAGTAAAAGTTTTAGGAAGGTGTTTTCCTATTTCCATCGAAACCAAATGGGCATCCTGCATTCCTCTACTGGCTAATGGACGATCTTTATCCAGAAGTGGGGCATTCCAGCTTGATTTCCCATGTCGTATTAATATCAAATTTTTCATAAATGATAATTTAAAAAACTAGTTAGACTTCAAAAAACACCACTATTTATAAGAACAAATTACAAAAAAAAGTTTACTTCACAGACATTTTAAGCACTTTTATCGAAAAAACTACCGATTTCGATTAGTTAAATATTTATTAACATAAATTCGCTATAGAAAAGTCAATTAATATAAACTTTAGACTACCATCAGTTGCAAATTTTAGATAGCAAAACTTAATACCACCTTTTGAAGTTTTCTATCAGTCAGGTTGCAAAATTTCCCTTTTAACAAATACTCTGTATCCAAAAATACTTGGACTGTCATTCTATGCTTTTATTTTAACGATAAATCAATAAAGAAACCAGAAAACTGACAATAATTAAAAAATTGAATTGAATAACCAGAGAATTATGTAAAAAAGATACTTTAACGACTATTTATGCTATTCACGGATAAAATTATTTATCTAAAAAACTAGATGTTAGTTTTATCCCGAAAAGTAATTCGAATGTTCTTATTTCTATCAAAATAAGATCTATGCTTTTTAAAAACTTTACCCAAAAAATACGTACATGAAAAATTTTACGCTGCGTGAGGAAATAAAAGTTCCACAAGCTTTTATCACCGAAAAGAAAAATGGCTGCCTAAATAAACAAGTCCGATTTAATAACAAAATAGTTCTTAGTAGATTATTTCTCCTAGGCTTGTTAATTTTAGTTGCGATACCTTCGTTTGCACAGCAAAAAGAACTTCCAGCATCTAGCAGGGCTACGAAGCCTAATATTCCCTATGCTCCTAAGATAAAAGAGAATAAGGGCGGACTGGAATATCAAACCATGGCTGTTGCCGGATCAATTTCGGTAGCAGAAAATGCTACATACAATGCTTATACACCAGAACAATTGGTGAAAAACCTTTTTGTTACGGGTTGCTTATCGGCAAGCAATGTTAGATTTGGTTATTATTCAAGAAATAACAATACTTACACGTGGCAAAACCATACATGGTCATCTACACCTGGAAATCGCCAATTAGCTTATTTCAATAAAGCAACTTCTACTTTTCCTATTGAAGAAGGATTATTGCTTACGACCGGAAAAGCTTCATCTGCGATGGGGCCAAACAATACGGGAGGAAGCACGGACGAAATGGTAAGTGCTGCCAACGATCCTGATTTGGCAAGCATTACAGGGAGAAGAATTTACGATGCTGCAACTTTGGAATTTGATTTCGTACCCGCAGGTAATACTTTAGAATTTAAATATGTATTTTCTTCAGAAGAATATTTGGAATATTGTGAAACCGGATATAATGATGCCTTTGGATTTTTCTTAAGCGGTCCTGGAATTTCAGGTCCTTACAGAAATAATGCTATCAATTTGGCATTACTTCCTAGTAGTACAACTCCAATCTCTATCAATACAATCCACGCGGCAGGAACAAACGTTGATGGTGTTAATTTCCCTGCAGTAAACGGACAATATTATCAAAATAATGCAGCTGGATCAACTACTACACAATTTGATGGAAATACCGTTATCTTAACTGCTACCTATCCTGTTACACCTTGCTCCACCTACAGAATCAAATTGAGTATTGGTGATGCAAGTGACCAGCAATGGGATTCCGGAGTTTTCCTGGGAGCCCGAAGCTTCAACTCTGAAAATATTGTTCTTACGAACTATGGAAACATGATTGAAAACCAGAATAATATTTTTGAAGGATGTAATAATAAATTCAGAGTACAAAGAACTGGCAGTGATATTTCACAGCCATTAGTTGTGAATCTGCTTTTGTCAGGAACTTTTACCAATGGAGTCGACATTCAGACAACTGGCGGACAGCCATTTCCAACACAGGTAACAATTCCGGCTAACCAAACTTATATCGACATACCTTATACTACAGTAGCTGATGCTATTTCAGACAATAGTGAAACTTTTATTGTAAGGACAATAACAAGCTGTCCTTGTTCCAGTGACGTAGTATATGTAACGCAAACGATGACCATCTACGAAACGGCTGTTCTTAATTCTATCAATGCTACTAATGCACAGTGTAACGGACAAAACAATGGAACATTGACCGTAAACGTTTCAGGTGGTTCAGGAAGCTACTTATATTCTATTAATAATGGTGCAAATTGGCAAAGTATCAATACTTTTTCAAACCTGTCACCAGGAAATTATACTGTAGTTGTAAAAGACCCAGGAAGTTGTAAACCAAATCTTAGTGGTACTGCTACTATTGGAAACCCTACTCCTATTGTTGCAAATGCTGGACCTGATGTTACTATCTGTCCGGGAGGAAATACGCAACTAAGCGGTAGCGGTGGTGTTATTTACAGTTGGAGTCCGTCAACAGGATTAAATTTCAATAATATTGCGAATCCTATTGCTTCTCCAACAACAACTACTACCTACACACTGACAGTAACCAATGCTAACGGACAATGTACATCAACAGATCAGGTAGTTGTCAATGTTGATTCAGCGCCTGTAGCGCCAACTGCTGCAAGCGTAAACAATAATAATATCTGTTCAAATGCAGGTGGAAATATTGTTTTATCTGCTACAGGAGGATCGGGCACTACCTTAAAATGGTATACTTCAAGTTGTGGCGGAACAGCAATTGGAACAGGAAATAACCTTTCAGTTGCAGCTCCAACTCAAACAACTACCTATTATGTACGTTGGGAAAACAGTTGTGGAAATTCAGCATGTGCCCAGGTAACTGTGAATGTAAAACCTACTGTTACCTTGACTGGTCCGGCTAATGCCAGTATTCAGGGTTGTAACCAAAGTAGTATTACTCCTTTGACTTATAGCGAAACACCTGTTTCAATTACATTGGCACAATTCCAAAGTGCAGGAGGAACAACTTCAAATGCATCTCTGGTACATACAATAACTTATAAAGACACTAAAACAGGTAGTTGTCCTACTGTTGTCACCAGAGTATTTACAGTTGCAACAGACTGTACAACTGCAAATTTTACTCAGACAATCACAATAAACGACACCACTGCTCCAACATTTAACGGAACCCTTCCTACTGCCAGTATAACTGCAGCTTGTGGAAACATTCCAGCAGCAGCTACACTTACGGCAACCGATGCCTGTGGAACTGCAACAGTGACATTCGCCGAGACAAGAACTGACGGCGCTTGCCCTGGAAGCTATACCCTTACAAGAAAATGGACGGCTACCGACCTTTGCGGTAATACAGCCGTACACACTCAGACTGTAACTGTAACCGATACACAGGCTCCTGTATTCGCAGGAACATTGCCTGCGGCCAGTATCACTGCTTCATGCGGAAACATC
>NZ_LMPW01000009.1:35349-35449 GCF_001423985.1 Flavobacterium sp. Leaf359
CCTTACAAGAAAATGGACGGCTACCGACCTTTGTGGGAACACTGCCGTACATACGCAAGTAGTAACAGTAACCGATACACAGGCTCCTGTATTTACTGGT
>NZ_LMPW01000009.1:35606-35700 GCF_001423985.1 Flavobacterium sp. Leaf359
CGGTAATACAGCCGTACACACTCAGACTGTAACTGTAACCGATACACAGGCTCCTGTATTCTCAGGAACACTACCTGCGACTAGTATCACTGCA
>NZ_LMPW01000009.1:35742-35920 GCF_001423985.1 Flavobacterium sp. Leaf359
AGTGACATTCGCCGAGATAAGAACTGACGGCGCTTGCCCTGGAAGCTATACCCTTACAAGAAAATGGACGGCTACCGACCTTTGCGGTAATACAGCCGTACATACACAAACAGTGACTGTAACCGATACACAGGCTCCTGTATTCTCAGGAACACTACCTGCGACTAGTATCACTGCA
>NZ_LMPW01000009.1:36003-36116 GCF_001423985.1 Flavobacterium sp. Leaf359
TCTTGTGGAAACATCCCAGCTGCAGCTACGCTTACTGCAACCGATGCCTGTGGAAGCGCGACTGTAACATTCGCAGAGACAAGAACTGACGGTGCTTGCCCTGGAAGCTATAC
>NZ_LMPW01000009.1:36200-36459 GCF_001423985.1 Flavobacterium sp. Leaf359
AACACTACCTGCGGCTAATATCACTGCAGCTTGCGGAAATATCCCAACTGCGGCTACGCTTACTGCAACCGATGCCTGTGGAAGCGCGACTGTAACTTTTGCTGAGACAAGGACTGACGGTGCATGTGCCGGAAGCTATACGCTTACAAGAAAATGGACTGCTACCGATCTTTGCGGTAATACAGCCGTACATACGCAAACAGTGACTGTAACCGATACACAGGCTCCTGTATTTACTGGTACATTGCCATCAAACATT
>NZ_LMPW01000009.1:36541-36620 GCF_001423985.1 Flavobacterium sp. Leaf359
GACTGTAACTTTTGCTGAGACAAGGACCGACGGTGCTTGCCCTGGAAGCTATACCCTTACAAGAAAATGGACGGCTACC
>NZ_LMPW01000009.1:36772-36890 GCF_001423985.1 Flavobacterium sp. Leaf359
TGATGCCTGTGGAAGCGCGACTGTAACTTTTGCTGAGACAAGAACCGATGGTGCTTGTGCCGGAAGCTATACGCTTACAAGAAAATGGACGGCTACCGACCTTTGTGGTAACACTGCC
>NZ_LMPW01000009.1:37022-37110 GCF_001423985.1 Flavobacterium sp. Leaf359
ACAAATAGTAACCGTTACCGATACCCAGGCTCCTGTATTCGCAGGAACATTGCCTGCGGCCAGTATCACTGCTTCATGCGGAAACATC
>NZ_LMPW01000009.1:37271-37427 GCF_001423985.1 Flavobacterium sp. Leaf359
GAGACAAGAACTGACGGTGCATGTGCCGGAAGCTATACGCTTACAAGAAAATGGACGGCTACCGATCTTTGCGGTAATACAGCCGTACATACACAAACAGTGACTGTAACCGATACACAGGCTCCTGTATTTACTGGTACATTGCCATCAAACATT
>NZ_LMPW01000009.1:37552-37622 GCF_001423985.1 Flavobacterium sp. Leaf359
ATTCGCCGAGACAAGGACCGACGGTGCTTGCCCTGGAAGCTATACCCTTACAAGAAAATGGACGGCTACC
>NZ_LMPW01000009.1:37771-37904 GCF_001423985.1 Flavobacterium sp. Leaf359
CGATGCTTGCGGAAGCGCAACGGTAACATTCGCTGAGACAAGGACTGACGGTGCCTGCGCCGGAAGCTACACGCTTACAAGAAAATGGACGGCTACCGACCTTTGTGGTAACACTGCCGTACATACGCAAGTA
>NZ_LMPW01000009.1:37956-38215 GCF_001423985.1 Flavobacterium sp. Leaf359
TACCGATACCCAGGCCCCTGTATTCGCAGGAACATTGCCTGCGGCCAGTATCACTGCTTCATGCGGAAACATCCCAACTGCGGCTACATTAACTGCAACCGATGCCTGCGGAAGCGCGACTGTAACATTCGCTGAGACAAGGACTGATGGTACTTGTGCTGGAAGCTATACGCTTACAAGAAAATGGACGGCTACTGACCTTTGCGGGAACACTGCCGAGCATACGCAAATAGTAACCGTAACCGATACCCAGGCTCCT
>NZ_LMPW01000009.1:38323-38417 GCF_001423985.1 Flavobacterium sp. Leaf359
ATGGACGGCTACCGACCTATGCGGAAATACCGCCGAGCATACGCAAATAGTAACCGTAACCGATACCCAGGCTCCTGTATTCGCAGGAACATTG
>NZ_LMPW01000010.1:0-952 GCF_001423985.1 Flavobacterium sp. Leaf359
GGAGGCCGATGCGGAAATGCGCAGGTCTTCCAGGGCAGACAGCAGTGAAGCCTCATTGTATGTAGCACTGTTTGAATAGCCCTGTACTGCCCCTATCAGGCTTTGGGGAATGCTTCCATAGGCCATATTCTCTATCTTGGCGACCATCTGCGTGTTGTTGTATCCCCAGACATAGCTGGTCTTCATCCCGTTGGGCTGCTCGCTTTCCAGAAGGTTGCCGTATTTATCGTATTGGTTGAATTTTACCTTGGCAACAAGTGGGGTGTTTCCCGTTGAGGCGGACACAGTCGAAGGCATCCACGATACATTGTTGGTCCAGATGTTGGAATAGTCCGTCTTGCTGGTGTTGACCAGGCTCCAGTTCCTGTAGTCCTCTACCTTCTCGATTTCCGAGATCCTGTTTTTGGAGAGGGTAGAGTTGCCCGTATGGTAATAGTATTTGGACATGAGTAGGTCTCCGGCAGAAGTGGTGGCCGTCTTTGATTCTAGATTTCGGTTAATATCGTTATGGTAGTTGTATACAGTGCTCTTTACAACAGGTTCAGAATTGGTCGGATAGTAAGTCGTTTTTTCCACTTGGAGCCTTGATTTTCCCGTTCTGTCTATTACTGTCCTGTTATCAAAATAGCTTACCTGGTAGTTTTCGTCAAAGAAGACATACTCGTAGCTGGTGTTCTGTACCACTGTACCGTTACTGTCATAGGATTTCTTGTTTTTCAACAGGCCACGCTTGTAGTCAATAGATGGACTATCAATTCCACCTACTGAACCGTTGGGATAGTCATCAGGAGAGGTAAAGGTATATTCTGTCTTCCCGTTGTTTCCGCTTTCTGTTACCGTCACATTGCTATAACCCACAAACTCTATCTGCCCGTACTTGTCGGAAAAATTCATGTAGCTGTCGGCCACCAGGTTTCCGCTGCTTCGGTTGGGCTCACTGAAGAGGTTATAG
>NZ_LMPW01000010.1:1054-3113 GCF_001423985.1 Flavobacterium sp. Leaf359
GCGCTGTAGGTTCCGCCAAATGGACCCATTGTGATGTGATGTAGCCCTGAGTTCAAAGCAAATGGTTTGCCTATTGCCATATTTTCAAGGTTGTAAGGCCTATAGAGGGGCTGGTTCGTGCCAGGACCAGACAAGTTCACCTCTGGATATATCCACGTAAGACTAAGGTCGCTGAAATATTTCTCCGGACGCATTGAAATATAGACTGTCTGGGGACTATTTAAGGTAAATTTGGAAAGGTTTCCGACCCATCCGCTGGCAATTTCCTCCACGATATGGTTGTAGGGAAAGGTAATCTCATAAGGATCATAAGTATAATAAAAATCCGGATTCTCCTGCATAGTCCCACCGGAGAACATGGTTGAGATGGACTCTCCTGCGAAAAAGGAGTAGGTGTTCGATTCATATTCGTAGAGTATGGAGCCTCCTGTAGGAAGCCCTATTTTTTCCAATACGCCCATAGTGACTACATTGGGATTGACTGCATTGGTATGATATGCTGCTTCTGCCATATAGTCGTCTTCATGAAGGATGTAAGGAATATAGCTTGGAAAGCCAAATTTGTCTGTAGTAATGGCCCCATGTAATATATCATAGTTTCCATATATCCCATCACTGTAGTAGAATCGGTATTCCTCGTTCTTGTTTTGGGCTGCGTCTCTAAATATTAGTTTATCGGGGCTTCTAAAATCAGCCCTTTTGATAATGTTTGAATTTAAATCTGAAAACGTAATTTCGGCAACTCTCGTAGCATTATCAGGAAAATAGACAAATTGTGCCTTTCCGAAGCCTTCTGACTCTACTGAGGCAGTTATGTTGGTATATTCCTTTTTGCCAGTACCGGGAGCCTCATAGAATTTTTCGGTGTAAGTAAGTCTGACAAGCTGCTGTCCGTTGTTGTCGTATATGGCAGTAAGGCGGAAGCTGGTTCGGACCTCTTTAGTCCTGTCAGGATGAGTAATGATGTTCTTGTCATATATCCCAAACACAAACTTATATCCTTTGGTGTCATAGGCGGTAAAGGAGTTTATGAAATAGGTAGTTGGATTATAGTCCACATCTATCTTGATGAATTCGCCTTTGTTGTTGAGTATTGAAGGGACGAGGGTGTTATCCAACTGCTTTTTCAGAATAAACGATCCGGAATGCCCCATGAAACTGAACTTATAAATGTCACTGGTAAGCCTGGTGTTATTTGCAAACCCAGATTCGTTAGTCATGAACTCAAAAGAAGAATTTTCAATGACACGGGTGATAACACCTCCGTAGCTGATATTCCATCCACCCAATCCCGGATGGTACCTGTAGGACATGCCGATAGTGATGTCCCTGCTTCTCGTAGGGAGCGAGAACAGCGGTATGGATACATCGGGCACGCCGGTGTAGAGGCTGACCGGCACGTCGTCGAATTTGAACATGGCCGAGGTTTCCTTTGGCAGGCTTTCCGAACCGTATTCGTTTGTCATGGGCTGTTCTTGCGCCTGTAGTGCCATTCCCAGCCCTATGGCCAATAGTGCATATACTTTTTTCATATCTGTAATGTCTTGTTATTGTCTGTTGATTGCCTTAACGACCTTAACGGCATCTTCCTGCACGTTGGTTCGTATCTCTATGATGTAGATTCCCTCGGGTACTCCGCCGAGGTCTACGGGCACGGTTCGGTCCGTAATGTCGAAGTGCTGCAACTGCCTTCCGGAAAGGTCGTAGACGGTGGCCGTCCCTTTCTGGAACTCGTAGCCTACCAGCACGTTGGTGTAGTGCAGGGTAGGGTTCGGGTAGGCCTCGATAGGGTTCTTCTTTTCCTCCTTCTTCTTTTTGTCCTTGAGCTTCACGACCCAGAAGTCGTTGCGTCCCTGTCCGGAGTAGCGGTCACGGGATGGCGACCCCATGGAGGTGCCCGCCAGGATGTAGCCCCCGTCGCGGGTCTCTATGGCCTTGCGCAGTATGTCCTCGCCTCCGCTTCCTACGGTCTGCGTCCACTGTTCCTCCCCATTGCTGTCGGTCTTGATGGCGATATAGTCGTTGATTCCCTCGCGGTCTTTTTTCTTTGTGGCATAGG
>NZ_LMPW01000010.1:3200-3387 GCF_001423985.1 Flavobacterium sp. Leaf359
TGCCTTGCCGATGTCGTAGGTCTTCTGCCATAGAATTTCGCCTGATGTGTCTATCTTTAACAGCCAGAAGTCGGTTCCCTTGCCGTTGGAGGCGTTCTTGTTTCCGGTGGTTGCGGAAGAGGAGCTTCCTGCCAGCAGGAAATTCCCGTCCCTGGCCTGCAGTACCGCCTGGAGCTGGTCGTCGCCC
>NZ_LMPW01000010.1:3442-4109 GCF_001423985.1 Flavobacterium sp. Leaf359
CACCCAGTAGTCCGACATGCCGTAGCACTTCTCGGACTTGTTTCCGGATTCCGGCGAGTTGGAGGAGCCTCCCAGCAGGTACCCGCCGTCGCGTGTCTGCACGGCGCTCCGGAGCTGGTCGGCATACTGTCCCCCGAAAACCTTCTGCCATTCAATCTTCCCTTCGGAATCGAGCTTCACGGCCCAGTAGTCGAGGCTGCCGAACCCGGCCTCGGATTTCCCGAACGGGTCGGGCTGCCCTGCGGCAAGCTTCTCGCTCCTGGCAGAGCTTGAGGAGCCTGCCAGCAGGTATCCGCCGTCGGAGGTGGGCACGACGCTCTGCAGCAGTTCCTGTCCGGAGCTGCCTATGGTGCGCTGCCACTGCTCGCCTCCCTTGGCGTTGAGTTTTATTATCCAGAAGTCTTCCTTTCCGAAGCCGTCCTCCTTCTTCTGTTCCCCTTTTGGCGAGTCTGACGTGCCGGCGAGGATGAAACCGCCGTCACGGGTGAGCCTTACGGACTGGAGCAGGTCGGCACCGGAGCCGCCGAAGGATTTCTGCCAGTCGAGTTCCCCCTTTTCGTCCATCTTCCATACCCAGTAGTCGAGGTCGCCCGCGGCGGCCTCTGTCTTGTTTCCGGTCTTTTTGGAGAGGGAGCTTCCCGCGAGTATGAACCCGTAGTCGGGCGTG
>NZ_LMPW01000010.1:4193-59340 GCF_001423985.1 Flavobacterium sp. Leaf359
TATTTTACGGATAAAAATATAATTTTTGGCAAATCTAGGTTCATGCGGAAAACTCCCATTACAGAAAATCTGTAAAAATTGTTAAAGTTTATGATGGGAGCCTATTTTGATTTCTAAATCATGATCACATGAAAAGTAGTCCTGATAGTCAGCGGAATCTTCTGAAAAACGAACATCTGATACGGTATAACTAATTAAAAAATTCATTACTTTCGCAAATTGATTTTACAAAGCGATAAAAATGAGTACAAAATTTACTGAATACAAAGGACTTGACCTGCCAACAGTGGCATCTGAAGTGCTTGATTTTTGGAAAAAACAAGAAATATTTGAAAAGAGCGTAACCACACGAGAAGGGAATAGCCCATATGTGTTTTTTGAAGGACCACCTTCAGCAAACGGATTGCCGGGTATTCACCACGTAATGGCGCGTGCTATTAAGGATATTTTCTGTCGCTATAAAACTCAAAAAGGTTTTCAGGTAAAAAGAAAAGCTGGCTGGGATACGCACGGACTGCCGGTAGAATTGGGAACCGAAAAAGAATTGGGAATTACCAAAGAAGATATAGGAAAGACAATTTCTATTGAAGAATACAACGAAGCCTGTAAAAAAACGGTGATGCGTTATACCGATGTATGGAATGACCTGACCGAAAAAATGGGTTATTGGGTGGACATGCAGGATCCGTATGTGACCTATAAGTCAAAATACATGGAAACGGTATGGTGGCTATTGAAACAGATTTATGATAAAGGTTTGCTTTATAAGGGTTATACCATCCAGCCATATTCTCCAAAAGCCGGAACAGGATTAAGTTCACACGAAGTCAACCAGCCGGGAGCTTACCGTGATGTGACTGATACTACCATAGTAGCACAGTTCAAAGCTCTTCCGGAAACATTACCATCCTTTTTGCAAGGTTTTGGCGATATCCACTTTCTGGCATGGACGACTACGCCCTGGACATTGCCATCGAACACGGCGCTTACTGTAGGGCCAAAAATTGACTATGTTCTTGTAAAGACATTTAACCAATATACATTTGAACCGGTAAACGTTATTCTGGCAAAGAACCTGGTAGGAAAACAATTTGGTAAAGGTTATTTTGAAAGTACGGAAGAAGCTGATTTTGATAAAGTAAAAAGTGGAGACAAGCAATTGCCGTATAAAATAGTAGCCGAGGCTTTGGGCGCTGACCTGGTAGGTATCCGTTATGAGCAGCTATTGCCGTTTGCATTACCATACCAGAACCCTGAAAATGCTTTTAGAGTAATTTCAGGAGATTTCGTTACCACAGAAGATGGTACCGGAATCGTTCATACGGCACCTACATTTGGTGCAGACGATGCCAAAGCGGCGAAAGAGGCAACACCGGAAGTCCCACCAATGTTAGTTTTGGATGAAAATGGTTCGCCGGTTCCGCTGGTAGACCTGCAAGGAAAATTCACTTCGCATATGGGTGAGTTTGCCGGCAAATATGTAAAGAATGAATATTATAATACAGGTGAGGCTCCGGAGAAATCGGTAGATGTTGAAATTGCGATCCGTTTAAAAGAAGAAAACAAAGCCTTTAAGGTTGAAAAATACGTACACAGCTATCCGCATAGCTGGAGAACAGACGAACCATTGTTGTATTATCCGTTAGATTCCTGGTTTATCAAGGTTACGGATATAAAAGACAGGATGTTCGACCTGAACGAAACGATCAACTGGAAGCCGAAATCTACCGGAGAAGGTCGTTTTGGAAACTGGTTGAAAAATGCCAACGACTGGAACCTTTCACGTTCGAGATACTGGGGAATTCCATTGCCAATATGGAGAACCGAAGACAAAAGAGAAGAAGTAATCATTGGCTCTGTTGAAGAACTGTATAATGCTATTGAAAAATCAATCGAAGCAGGCTTCCAGAAAGAAAATCCATTTAAAGGATTTGAAATCGGAAACATGTCGGAAGCGAATTATGATTTGGTAGACCTGCACAAAAATGTGGTGGATGAAATTATTTTGGTTTCGCCTTCCGGAAAACCGATGAAACGTGAAACCGACCTGATTGATGTATGGTTTGATTCGGGAGCGATGCCTTATGCACAGTGGCACTATCCTTTTGAGAATAAAGACAAAATTGACGGAAACAAAGACTTTCCTGCTGATTTTATTGCAGAAGGAGTAGACCAGACCCGTGGATGGTTTTATACGCTTCATGCTATAGCTGCTTTGGTTTTTGATAAAGTAGCTTATAAGAATGTGGTTTCAAACGGTTTGGTATTGGACAAAAACGGACAAAAAATGTCTAAGCGTTTGGGCAATGCCGTAGATCCGTTTACAACACTGGCAGAATACGGTCCTGATGCTACGCGTTGGTACATGATTTCAAATGCCAATCCTTGGGATAACTTAAAATTTGATATTGAAGGAGTTGCCGAAGTACGCCGTAAATTCTTCGGAACTTTATATAATACGTATTCGTTCTTCGCCTTATATGCCAATATTGACGGTTTCTCTTATTCGGAAGCCGAAGTGCCATTACAGGAAAGACCGGAAATTGACCGTTGGATATTGTCTGAATTGAATACTCTGGTTAAAAATGTAGACAGTTATTATGCGGATTACGAACCTACCAAAGCAGCAAGAGCTGTTTCGGACTTTGTTCAGGAAAATCTGAGCAACTGGTACGTTCGTTTGTGCAGAAGAAGATTCTGGAAAGGTGAATACGCACAAGACAAGATTGCGGCCTATCAGACACTGTATACCTGTCTTTTAACGGTTGCCAAACTAAGCGCTCCTATCGCTCCGTTCTTTATGGACAGGCTTTACAGAGATTTAACACAGGCAACACATAAGGAAACATTCGATAGCGTACATTTGGCCGATTTTCCGGAGTATGCTGATAACTTTGTTGATAAATCGTTAGAAAGCAGAATGGAGAAAGCACAAACGATTTCATCATTGGTGTTGTCACTACGTAAAAAGGAGATGATAAAAGTGCGTCAACCCCTGCAAAAGGTAATGATTCCGGTGCTTGATGCCAAACAGAAAGCAGAGATTGAAGCGGTGTCTGACCTGATAAAAGCAGAGGTAAATGTAAAAGAAATTGAGTTGCTTGATGATGCTTCCGGTGTGTTAGTGAAGCAGATTAAGCCTAATTTTAAAGCATTAGGACCACGTTTTGGTAAAGATATGGGTCTGATTTCCAAAGAAATACAAAATTTCTCTCAGGAGCAGATCAATGAATTGGATAAAAACGGATCGCTGGATATTGTTATATCAGGGAAAAGTATTAATTTAACCTCTGAAGACGTAGAGATTTCCTCTCAGGATATCGAGGGATGGCTGGTAGCCAAAGCAAACGGAATTACTGTAGCTTTGGATATTACCATTTCGGATGAATTGAGAAAAGAAGGAGTTGCAAGGGAATTAGTCAATCGTATTCAAAATATCAGGAAAGACTCTGGATTTGAGGTAACGGACAAGATTAAGGTACAGGTCCAGAAAGACGGAATTATCGAAGAAGCGTTACAGGCAAATCAGGATTATATCAAGGCTGAAACGCTGACAGAAGAGCTGATAATTCTGGATAAAGTAGAAAACGGTATAGAAATTGAGTTTGACGATATAAAAACAAGTATATTAATTTCAAAATAATATAATATGGTAGATGAAGTTGCAAGATACTCAGACGCTGATCTAGCAGAGTTCAAAGAAATTATTTTAAAAAAAATACAAAAAGCACAAGCAGACTTAGATTTGATCAAAAGCGCCTATATGAATGACCTTAACAATGGAACAGACGATACGTCTCCTACATTTAAGGCATTCGAAGAAGGAAGCGAAACGATGTCGAAAGAAGCGAACTCTCAGTTGGCAATCCGTCAGGAAAAGTTTATCCGCGATTTGAAAAATGCACTTTTCAGAGTAGAAAACAAAACCTACGGTGTTTGCAAAGTGACAGGAAAACTGATCAGCAAAGAAAGGCTTAAAATCGTTCCTCATGCTACAATGAGTATCGAAGCCAAAAACCTGCAGCGATAGTTGCTTTTAAAATAACAGATAACAAAAACGCTCCCATATAAGGAGCGTTTTTTTAATATTTAAAAGCAGAGTCAAAACGAACTCATCACGGCAAGTGATTTTATAAATAATATTTCTATTTTTGCGCAATAAAGTAAAGAAAATGTCATTAAAAAAAGCATATTTATTAGTTATCCTAATTCTTATCGTTGACCAGATATCCAAGATATATATCAAAACCAATTTTATCTATGGTGAAGAAGGACAGATAAACGTAGCCAGCTGGTTTAAGATTTTGTTGATTGAAAACGAAGGAATGGCTTGGGGAACACAAATCCCTGGAGATTATGGAAAACTGATTCTGACGCTTTTTAGGCTGGTAGCTGTGACAGGAATTGGCTGGTGGCTTTGGGATTCGGTCAGAAAAAACAGTTCCCGATACCTGATTGTAGCTATTTCGCTTATTCTGGCAGGAGCTTTCGGAAATATTATCGATTCTGTTTTTTACGGAGTAATCTTCGACCACAGCACAGGTCAGACTGCAACGCTTTTCTCGGATCAGCCTTATGGTACCTGGTTTCACGGAAAAGTAGTTGACATGCTTTATTTTCCAATCTGGGAAGGCAATCTTCCTACATGGCTTCCAATCTGGGGAGGCAAACATTTTACCTTTTTTAATGCTATTTTCAATATAGCAGACATGGCCATATCTACCGGAGTAGGTATATTGATTGTTTTTAATAAAAAAGCATTTTCAGGCTCTAACAAACGTTCAGAACTGGCTTAGTTCTGTCCCGGAGCATATTTTTTAGCACTTTTTTCGCCAGTCACTTTTTTTGCCTGTCCAGGAGGTAACGGTTTTGACTTACTGGATCTGCTCGATGTTCCGGTGCTAATGCTTGCACTACATCCTGAAATTGAAAAGGCAAAACAAAGCAAAAGCAATCCGATAGATAGTTTTAAAGTAGTTTTCATCTTTTTTGTTTTAAAGTTACGATTTTAGAATTTATAAATGGTATTAGGTGTTATGCAAAAATCAAGCCTAACATCATTTTCAAAGACATCGGTAATTTCTTCTTCCGCTTCAAAAAATGATAATCCGATTTTCAGCACGTCTTTTTTGCATCCGGATAAGAAAAGATCGTAAAATCCTTTTCCGTAACCCACACGATGTCCTTTTTTATCAAAAGCAAGTAACGGCACAAAAACTACATCTATTTTTGAAGGAGGTACTTCGATTCCGTCCACAGGCTCCGGAATATTGTATTCGTTTTTTTGGAATCGGGTATTGTCAGTCAATAAAAAATGAGTCATTTTTCGGGTCTCGAAATCTGATTTTGAAACTACAATTTCTTTGTCCTTTCCGGCCAGTACCTGTAATAGGAATTCGGTGTCTACTTCCTTGTGTTCGCTAATAGGCAGAAAGGTATGATAGTATAATTTATCCCAGATATCCATCCGGACAACCTGATTGGCAATGGCCAGACTTCGTTCCTCTATATCTTCATGTGAAAGTTCAGCGCGTAAAGCCTTGTATTTTAATCGTAATTCTTTCTTGTGCATTTGTTTTGTTTTTCAGCCCTGATTTTCCAATGCCGTTGTAATATGAAAAATGGCATCGCCCTGGTATACAATTGGAGCATCATTAACATTGATAATATATCCTGAGTTTGGTGCTTTTACTTTATATTCAACTTTTCCGTAAGGATCAGAAATGGTAGCCAGTACCTGACTTTTTTCTACATAAGAGCCTATGGTTGTCAGACCATGAAACAAACCCGATGCTTTGGCTCGTACCCAGGTCGATTTTTCAATATAAATAATTTTTTGCTCAGCATTAGTTGCCTTTCGTTTGGGATTCAGCATTCCGAAATAATCGAGAAAACGTTTGGTTCCTTCAACACCCTGCTGTGTGATTGATTCATTGATGTCAAGTGATTTTCCGCCTTCAAACAACAGCATTTTTACACCCAGTCGGTCACAGGAATTTCGGAAGGAGCCAGAAATATTTTTGGAATACAGGGCAAAAGGCGCATGGAATACATCGGCTAATGCTTTTAGTTCATGGTTGTTGGGAACAATGCGTATTTGCGGTGCATTAAAACGGCTGGCACCTCCCGCATGAAAATCGATACAATAATCAACATTAGGAATGATTTCTTTCAGCAGATAGTAAGCAAAACGACTGGCCAGTGAACCATTTTTACTGCCTGGAAAAACCCGGTTCATATCTCGCCCATCCGGAAATTCCCGACTTCTGTTCAAAAAGCCAAAAACATTGATGACCGGAATACAGATAATTGTGCCTGTTTTTGGCCTGTTGATTTTTTGAACGATAAGCTGCCGGACAATTTCGATTCCGTTAATTTCGTCGCCATGCAGTCCTGCCGAAAATAAAACGGTCGGGCCTTCGATTTCGGAGCGTTCGATAATTACGGGAATTTTCAGCTTCGTCATCGTATGGAGTTTTGCAATTTCCATATTCAGGGTCCGGCTCTCGCCAGGAAGTATGGTTTCGCCCAAAATAGTAAGGCTTTTATAAGTAGGTTGCGCCATGTTGTGTTTAAAAATATAAATGTATAAAAATTGGGATTCTGAACGCTAAATATTTCCCAAAACCATATAAAAATTGAAAAGCGGCACTTGCAATTCGGGATTTTTGAAACTAACTTTGTAAGATGCGAACTCCTCTTGAACTTCAGATTCAGACTTTGCCCGACGGCCCGGGCGTGTACCAGTATTATGACAAGGATGATAAGATTCTGTATGTAGGAAAAGCAAAAAATCTTCGCAAACGTGTCTCGTCCTATTTCAATAAGCTGCACGACAATGGTAAGACCAATGTGTTGGTTCGTAAAATTGTCTCCATCAGGCATATAGTGGTGCCTACAGAAACAGATGCGCTGCTGCTGGAAAACAACCTGATAAAAAAACTCCAGCCACGATATAATGTCTTGCTCAAAGATGATAAGACCTATCCGTGGATTTGTATCAAGAAAGAGCCGTTTTCAAGGATATTCACCACAAGAAATATGATAAAGGACGGTTCAGAGTATTTCGGTCCGTATACAAGCTTTAAAACAGTCCATACGCTTTTGGATTTGATTAAGGAGCTCTATCCGTTACGGACCTGCAATTATGACCTTTCGCGTGAAAATATCAATTCAGGCAAATACAAAGTCTGTCTCGAATATCATATAGGAAATTGTAAAGGACCTTGCGAAGGATATCAGTCTTTGGAAGAATATCAAGGCAATGTTGAGGCTGTCCGTGAAATATTAAAAGGAAATTTTAAAGAAAGCCTGAAAGATTTCAAGACGCTGATGAAAAATCTCGCAGCAGAAATGAAATTTGAGGAGGCGCAAAAAATAAAAGACAAGATTGAAACCCTGGAAAACTACCAGTCAAGGTCTACAATTGTCAATCCGAGGATTTCAAATGTGGATGTCTTTTCTATCGTTTCAGACGAAAGCATGGCCTATATCAACTTTTTGCAGATTTCCCATGGCGCCATTATCCGCTCCCATACCATGGAACTGAAAAAAAAGCTGGACGAATCAGACGAAGAACTGTTGGAATTGGCTATAGTGGAATTGAGAGAACGTTTCAGACTGCTGTCAAAAGAAGTGATTGTGCCTTTTGAAGTTGATTTGGGAGAAAATATAAAAGTAACGGTTCCGCAATTGGGTGATAAAAAGCAGGTTCTGGAACTTTCCATCCGAAATGCGAAATTCTATCGTATGGACCAGTTGAAACAGTTGCAGATTGTCGACCCGGATCGCCATACCAACAGAATCATGGCGCAGATGAAAAAGGACCTCCGTCTTTCTGTCGAACCAAGACATATCGAATGTTTTGATAACTCCAATATTCAGGGAACCAATCCCGTTGCTGCCTGTGTGGTTTTCAAGGATGGGAAGCCAAGCAAAAAGGATTACCGCCATTTTAATATCAAAACCGTTGAAGGGCCCAATGACTTTGCTTCTATGGAGGAAGTCGTATACAGAAGATACAAACGGCTGTTGGATGAGAATCAGCCATTGCCACAACTCATCATTATCGATGGAGGAAAAGGCCAGCTGTCTTCCGCATTAAAAAGTCTGGAAGAATTAGATTTAAGAGGCAAAATAGCCATTATTGGTATAGCCAAACGTCTGGAAGAATTATTCTATCCGGGTGATTCAGTTCCGTTGTATCTGGACAAGAAATCCGAAACCCTGAAAGTAATACAGCAATTGCGAAATGAGGCACACCGCTTTGGAATAACACACCATCGCGATAAAAGAAGCAAAGGTGCCTTAAAAACATCAATAGAAACTATACCCGGAATAGGTGAAAAAACCATGATTACACTTATAAAACACTTCAAATCTGTTAAAAGATTGTCTCAGGCAACAGAAAAAGAAATTTCTGACGTTGTAGGTGTTTCAAAAGCCAAAAAAATTACCGACTTTTACAATTCCACCAAGTAACTTATCCTATGAAAAAAATAGCTCTTATACTTCTGCTGATGTTTTCTGTCTCGGTTGTATTTTCACAAGAGCAGAAAAAACCAAAAGTAGGATTGGTTTTAAGCGGAGGAGGAGCAAAAGGACTGGCCCACATAGGCGTCTTAAAGGTGTTGGAAGAATCGGGAGTGGAGATTTCTTATATTGGGGGAACCAGCATGGGAGCGATTATTGGAGGGCTCTATGCTTCGGGATACAGCGCCACCCAAATTGACTCCATTTTCAAGACGACAGATTACGATGCCCTGATTCAGGACTATATTCCAAGGTCGACTAAAAACTTCTACGAAAAAAGGAACGATGAGCTGTATGCGCTCACATTACCATTCAAAAAAATGAAGATTGGTATTCCTAGAGCTTTGTCAAAAGGACTGTATAACTTCAATATGCTCAACAAGCTGACGCACAATGTGAGGCATATACGGGATTTTAACCAATTGCCCATTCCGTTTTTGTGTATTGCCACAGATATTGAAACCGGGCAGCAAGTTCTGCTGAACAAAGGTTCACTGCCACAGGCAATGATAGCAAGTGCGGCACTGCCATCATTATATATGCCTGTTGAAATTGACGGTAAATTGCTGGTTGATGGAGGTGTAACCAATAATTATCCGATTCTGGAAGTAAAAAATCTTGGGGCAGATGTCATTATTGGGGTTGATGTTCAGGACGATTTGAAAGACAGGGATGCCTTGACAGATGCTACAAAAATCCTGGTCCAGATATCAAATATGCAGATGATTCAGAAAATGGACCGCAAAAGGAAAGCGACGGATATTTACATAAAACCCGATATTACGGCCTATTCTGTTATTTCTTTCTCTCAAGGCAATGAGATTATTAAAACAGGAGAAGATGCAGCAAGAAAAGTAATCGACCAGATTCAAAAAGTAGGAAATGCCGAAAAACCTGTAAAAAGAATGGTTCCGTTGCAAAGAGACAGCCTGTTTGTCAGTGAAATTAAAACGAATCAGCTTGAAAATTATAACCGCACCTACGTAATCGGGAAACTTGGTTTTAAGGCAGGAACTAAAATTAGCTACGAGGACCTCGATAAGGGAATCAGTACATTGAGCGCTACCCAAAACTTTAGCGGTATTGGCTATTCGTTTTCCAAATCGGCATCCGGAAATGATGTGTTGAACATGACTTTGGTAGAAAATCCTATAAAGACTTATCTGAAGTTCGGGCTTCATTATGATGGCTTGTACAAAAGTGCCGTTTTGTTGAACGTTACCCAAAAAAAGCTTCTGTTTAAAAACGATATTGTTTCTTTAGATATAGGGTTGGGTGATAATTTCAGATATTATCTGGACTATTATATTGATAATGGGTTTTACTGGAGCTTTGGTCTTAAATCCCGATACAATACCTTTAACCGTAACATACTTACCGATTTTAATAATGGGGAACTCCTGAATCTTTTTGGCTTGAGCTCTATCAATATTGATTACTCTGATTTTACCAATCAGGCCTATTTCCAGACTATTTTTGCACAGAAGTTTCTTATTGGTGCCGGGGCTGAATTTAAACATCTGAAGATTAAGACAAAAACATTTGAAGCAACAGACCCTATTTTGGAAAACAGTGATTATGTAAGCATTATTGCCTATCTGAAATACGATTCTTTTGACAAGAAATATTTTCCGAAAAACGGATTCCTTTTTTGTGGTGATTTCCAGTCTTTTGTGTATTCGTCGGATTATACGAAAGAATACCAGAATTTCAGCATACTGAAAGGAGAAATGGCTTTCTCCAAAACCTTCTTTAACCGATTTACGTTAAATCTGCAGTCAGAAGCCGGCTTTACGGTAGGCGAACAAACCGTTCCGTTTTTTGATTTCGTATTGGGAGGCTATGGCTACAATATGATTAATAATTTCAGGCATTTCTATGGATATGATTTCGTAAGCCTTTCCGGAAATAGTTATATCAAAGGAGCTGTTGGCGTTGATTATGAGATATTCCGAAAAAACCACCTAAACTTCACGGCAAACTATGCCAACATTGGCAATAAGATTTTTGATACAAGCAATTGGATTGACAGGCCGAATTTTTCAGGATATGCTTTTGGATATGGCCTGGAAACAATTATTGGGCCTGTAGAAATCAAGCACTCATGGTCGCCGGAAACCAAAGACCATCAGACATGGTTTAGCATAGGATTCTGGTTTTAAAGAATCGGTTCCAAAAAATTATATCTCTTGTTTATGTGTTAATTATTCCATAAAAAAACTATATTTGGAACCAATAAACACTAAACTAATCAAATTTATGTCTATTTGGAAAAGAAAATCATTACCACAATTACTGGCAGAAGCATCGGAAGATGAAAAAGGCTTAAAGAAAACATTAACCGCACCAGGATTAGTAGCCTTAGGAATAGGAGCGATAATAGGAGCTGGATTATTTTCGATAACAGGTCTTGCCGCATCGATGAATGCAGGTCCTGCAATTACGATTTCTTTTTTAGTAGCCGCATTTGGCTGTGTTTTTGCCGGTTTATGCTATGCGGAATTTTCTTCAATGATTCCGGTAGCCGGAAGTGCCTACACCTATTCGTTTGCAACAATGGGAGAATTTGTTGCCTGGATTATTGGTTGGGATTTGGTACTGGAATATGCGGTTGGTGCCGCTACGGTTTCGATTAGCTGGTCCAGATATCTGGGAAAATTTCTAAGCAGTTACGGCATCCATCTGGATGAATCCTATATGCTTTCGCCGTTTGAAGGCGGAATAATCAATCTTCCCGCCGTATTGATTGTTATGGTGATGTCCCTGGTATTGATTAGAGGAACCAAAGAATCGGCTTTCGTAAACGGAATCATCGTACTTTTAAAAGTCAGTGTCGTATTGATTTTCATTGCTGTTGGATGGCAATATATCAGACCTGAAAACTATACACCTTATATCCCTGAAAATACAGGAACCTTTGGCGAATTTGGTTTTTCCGGAATTATCAGGGCAGCAGCTATTGTATTCTTTGCTTATATTGGTTTTGATGCCGTTTCTACAGCAGCCCAAGAAGCTAAAAATCCAAAAAGAGACATGCCAATAGGAATATTATTGTCCTTGGCAATCTGTACAGTTTTATATGTTCTTTTTGCCCACGTTATGACAGGTGTAGTAAATTATCAGGCATTTGCCGGAAAAGATGGTATCGCGCCTGTGGCAATTGCGGTTGAAGCAATGGGGCCTGCAGGAGCAGATGGAATGATTACACCAGCCTATCCATGGCTTAACAATGCAATTCTTCTGGCAATTTTAGGAGGATATGCATCGGTAATTTTAGTGATGCTTATGGGTCAGAGCCGTGTATTCTTCTCTATGAGTAAAGACGGACTTATGCCAAAAGTATTCTCTGAAGTACATTCAAAATTTAGAACTCCTGCAAAAAACAACTTCCTTTTCATGGTAATCGTGAGCCTTTTCGCGGCCTTTGTGCCTGCCAGGGTTGTAGGAGAAATGACAAGTATTGGAACATTATTCGCTTTCATATTAGTTTGTATTGGCGTATTGATAATGCGTAAAAAAATGCCGGATGCACCAAGAGCGTTCAGAACACCTTTGGTTCCTTTTGTGCCTATTGCCGGTGTACTGGTTTGCTTGTTTATGATGGTATTTTTACCATTGGATACTTGGATTCGATTAATCGTTTGGATGATGATTGGCTTTGACCTTTACCTGTTTTACGGAATGAAACATAGTATACTAAACAAAGGGAACTTTAACTTAGACAGCTTTAAAGTAGTAGCCGGTTCCGGATTAGGAATGGTTGTAGCCTTAGTGATAGTGGCAATCATCCACCATAGAGACCCGAACATAGATGATACTTTCTTGTATTATTTCTCATTGATTTTCGCGGCAATTCATGCCCTGATTTATGCTTACAGCTATAAAAAAAGCAGATAGTTTTTTTCTAAAATAAATAAAGGCATTACTGAAAAATTTTACAATCAGTAATGCCTTTTTCCTTTTTATAAATATTTCACAAGAAATAAGGTGAAAAAATTAATTTTTCCGATATTTGTGACTATGAATACGAGTTGGGAAGGTTTATTGGCACATTTAAAGTTTCTTATTAAGAGAAACCCGGAATGAGTTTTTGGATTCTATATCCAAAAACTAAATTCATAATTCATAAATCTAATAATTATGCCACTATATCATAAATTGGGGAATTTCCCCCAAAAGAGACATACGCAATTTGAAAAACCGAACGGCGGACTCTACTACGAGCAGCTTTTTGGTACAGAAGGTTTTCATGGGCATTCTTCTCTGTTATATCATGTTCACAGACCAACACAAGTGAAGGAAATCAAAGCTTCGTATTCGGTAGAACCTAAAATTGCCATTGGTAAAAATATCAAGTCATTACTGTTCAAAGGTTTCGAATTGAAGCCTCAGGAAGATTTTTTGGATAGCAGAAAAGCAATGCTTGTCAATAAGGATTGTACCATAGGTTTGGCAGCTCCACAAAAATCATTACGCGACTATTTCTATAAAAATGCCGATGCTGATGAAATGATTTTCATCCACAGAGGAAAAGGAACCCTGCGTACGATGATGGGAAATATACCTTTTGAATATGGAGACTATCTTATCATTCCAAGAGGGATTATCTACCAAATCGACTTTGAAACTTCGGATAACCGCTTGTTTTATGTAGAATCGTTCGCGCCTTTTTATACACCAAAACGATATAAGAACCAATCCGGACAGCATTTGGAACATTCGCCATTCTGTGAAAGAGATTTCAAATTGCCATCCGAACTGGAAACCTACGATGAAAAAGGAGACTTCCTTATTAAAATTAAAAAAGAAGGAATGATTCATGAAGTAGTATATGCTACTCACCCTTTTGACGTAGTAGGCTGGGACGGATATAACTTTCCTTACGGGTTCAGTATTCATAACTTTGAACCAATAACAGGACGCGTGCATTTGCCGCCGCCAATACACCAGACTTTTGAAACATCAACTTTTGTTGTTTGTTCTTTCTGCCCGAGACTGTATGATTATCATCCAAAATCGATTCCGGCTCCTTATAACCACAGTAACATTGACAGTGATGAGGTACTGTATTATGTTGACGGTGATTTTATGAGTAGAAACAACATTGAGCAGGGGCACATTACGTTGCATCCGAAAGGAATTCCTCACGGTCCGGCACCGGGTGCGATGGAAAGAAGTATTGGAAAAACAGAAACCGAAGAACTGGCAGTTATGGTAGATACATTCCGTCCGCTGATGGTAACCGAAGAAGCAATGGGATTGGACGACGGGCAATACTATAAGTCCTGGGTAGAATAAAAAACAATAAGACAAAAAACAACTAACAACCCTGGCAGGGTCTTCGACCCTGCCAGGGTTAGAAAAAACATACTAAAATGAGTAAAGAAGTAAAATCAGTAGAATACGGATTAGAAAAAATATTTGAAGGAGCGCAGGATTTCCTTCCGCTGTTAGGAACAGATTATGTTGAATTGTATGTAGGCAATGCAAAACAGGCCGCACATTATTATAAAACAGCTTTCGGTTTCCAGTCATTGGCCTATGCCGGTTTGGAAACAGGAGTTCGCGACAGGGCTTCCTATGTTTTAAAACAGGATAAAATCCGTTTGGTGTTGACTACACCTTTAAACGGAGATTCAGTATTGAATGACCACCTCAGAAAACATGGAGATGGTGTGAAAGTGGCTGCGCTTTGGGTAGAAGATGCAAGAAGTGCATTTGAAGAAACTACAAAAAGAGGCGCAAAACCTTTTATGGAACCAACTGTTGAAAAAGATGAATTCGGAGAAGTGGTTCGTGCCGGAATCTATACCTATGGCGAAACAGTCCATATGTTTGTAGAAAGAAAAAACTATACAGGTGTATTCCTGCCGGGATATAAAGAATGGAAATCAGATTACAACCCGGAGCCAACAGGTTTCAAATACATTGACCACATGGTTGGAAACGTAGGTTGGGGCGAAATGAATACGTGGGTGAAATGGTATGAAGATGTAATGGGGTTTGTAAACTTCCTTTCGTTCGATGACAAGCAAATCAACACAGAGTATTCTGCTTTGATGAGTAAAGTAATGTCAAACGGAAACGGAAGAATCAAATTCCCTATCAACGAGCCTGCTGAAGGAAAGAAAAAATCACAGATTGAAGAGTATTTGGAATTCTATGGAGGTCCTGGTATACAGCACATCGCTATAGCAACAGACGATATCATCAAAACGGTTTCTCAATTGAAAGCTCGTGGAGTAGAGTTCTTATCGGCTCCGCCAAAAGCCTATTATGAAGCAGTTCCGGAAAGATTGGGCGAGCACATGAAAATGATGAAGGAAGACCTGAATGAAATTGAAAAGCTGGCAATCATGGTTGATGCAGATGAGGAAGGGTATCTTCTTCAGATTTTCACAAAACCGGTTCAGGACCGTCCAACGCTGTTTTTTGAAATCATTCAGAGAATGGGAGCCCGCGGATTCGGAGCAGGAAATTTCAAGGCTTTATTCGAATCTATCGAAAGAGAGCAAGAAAAAAGAGGAACTTTATAGAATGGTATAATTTTCTGAGAATAATGCAAAATCAAACCTTTCAAAAAACTATTTTTTGCTAATATTGTGTTAAAGTTGATTTTTTAATTGTAATAATGTAATTATTGCATACCTTTGCACCCGCAAAAAGAGAGGGAGTGGTTTCCTTCGATTTTTATGTAAATTTTTCATAATTTATAGTTTTTTGGTTGGTTAATAGCATAAAAACTCAGTCATAATCTTTGACTGGGTTTTTTTGTTTTAATACTTTTGGAATAGAAATTGTATTAACAGTTGGAAGACATATAAAATTGAATTATGAAAAAGATTATAATATTATTATTGTTTGCAACTGCGAACCTTCAGGCCCAGGACAATAAAGCTTTTGATGTTGGTGAATGGTTCAAATTCAGAATACATTACGGCCTTATCAATGCGGGTTACGCCACGCTTGAAGTCAAAGAAGCTACCAAAAACGGGAAAAAAGTTTTTCATGCCGTAGGAAACGGTTATACGACCGGCATGACAAAATTTTTCTTTAAGGTAAATGACGATTACCAGAGTTATTTCGATAAAAAAACCGGACAGCCTTACCAATTTGTCAGAAAGATTAATGAAGGCGGCTATACCAAAAATCAGGAAGGTTTTTTTAACCAGTCAGCAAATAACGTACTGGTTAAAGACTACAAGAAAAATTCAGAAAAAACCATTTCTGTTCCTGAGAACGTTCAGGACATAGTTTCCTCATTCTATTTTTTAAGAAACCACCCAACAATCGACAAATTAAAAGTAGGCGAGTCAATTGTTATTGATATGTTTTTTGACGACGAAACCACAAAGTTTAAGTTAAAATTTATGGGTCGAGAAGTTTTAAAAACTAAATTTGGAAAAGTAAATACGATGATCTTCAGACCTTATGTTCAGGCAGGTCGCGTTTTTAAAGAAGAAGAAAGTTTAACAGTCTGGATTTCAGACGATGAGAATAAAATTCCGTTACGAATCAAGGCCAGTCTGGCCGTAGGTTCTCTTAAAGCCGATTTGGACGGATACAAAGGATTGATACATCCTTTCAAAATTATAGCAGATAAATAAAAATGGATATTACTCCCAATATTAAAGATCAGTTAGATCAACTGGAAGAAAAATTTCAGGCAATAAATCAAAAAACCGAAACCCACCTCGAAGGGTTGCTTTGGTCCAAACCAATAACCTATTGGGACTATATTCAAACGGATGCCTTATTAAATTTACAGATTCAAAGAACAACATTACCGGATGAAATGGTTTTTATCATGTACCATCAGGTAAACGAGTTGTTGTTCAAGATGATTTTATGGGAAATGGAGCAGCTTTGCCATACCCCAAAACCGGAAACATCATATTTTACAGAAAAGCTGATGCGAATCAGCCGTTATTTCGATATGCTGACCACTTCATTCGACATTATGGGCGATGGAATGGAAATCGAACAATATATGAAATTCAGAAATACGCTGACTCCGGCCAGCGGTTTCCAAAGTGCACAATACAGATTGATTGAGTTTTGTTCTACAGATTTGATTAACCTGATTGATTATCGTTTCAGAAAAACAATTGACAGAAATACGCCTTATGAGCATGCCTTAGAACATCTTTATTGGCAAGCCGCAGGAAAAGATTATCATACCGGCGAAAAATCATACCTGCTTAAAGAATTTGAAAGAAAATACAAACCTCAATTCTTACGCTATATGGAAGAATACAATACGATAAACGTATGGCGTAAATTCAAAGAATTGCCGGAACAGGACCAGAAAAATGAAGAATTAATCAAAGCCATGCGCCATTATGACCATACGGTCAACATTACATGGGTCATGCAGCATTTGAATACCGCAAAAAAATATATTGACGGAAGCGGCAAAGGTGACGGAGAAGCCACCGGCGGAAGCGATTGGAAAAAATACATGCATCCAAAATACCAAAGAAGGATATTTTTTCCAGAATTATGGTCTCCGGAAGAGCTGGCCTCTTGGGGAGAAGAAAAAAACGTCTAATTAGATTAAAGAATACGATTTGAAATACGCTGTTTTAACCTTACTATTGCTATTTACCCTGGTTTCCTGTAACAAGGAAGAAAAGTCCGAAAAAGAAAATAATATTAAAGAAGTTCCTGTAAAAGAGCCAATCGTTGTTGAATTTGGTTTTACACTAAATGATTTTTTGGTTGTGAATGATACAGTCAAAAGTGGCGATACGTTTGGAACATTGATGGACAAACATAATCTGGGCAAATACAAAGTACACGAAATAACAGAAAAAGCCAGAGATTCTTTTAACTTCAGAGATATCCGTGCCGGTAGACCTTATACCATCCTAAAAACAAAAACAGCACCCAATACGGTTCAGGTTTTTATTTACCAACCGGATAATATTCATTACAACGTTATTGATTTAAGAGATTCTATTGTGGCCTATAGAAATAAAAAACCAATAACGATTAAAAGAAGAACAATAGCTACGGAAATCGAAAGTTCATTGTCTGAAACTCTAAGCAAGGCAGGTGTTGACGCTTCACTCGCTCAAAATCTTGCCGATATTTATGCTTATTCTGTCGACTTCTTCAAAATTCAGAAAGGCGATAAGTTTGCTGTTACTTTTAATGAGAAATACATCAGCGACACAATTTATGCAGGTGTAGAAAGCCTGGAAGCTTCCTTTTTTGAATACAAAGGAAAAAAAATCTATGCCTTTCCGTTCAAGCAGGATACTACGGCAAAAAAAGTAAATTACTATGACGAGGAAGGAAAAGTGCTCAAGACGATGTTCCTGAAAGCACCTTTAAAATTCGGATTCAGGATTTCCTCAAAATTTTCAACAAGAAGATTCCATCCCGTACAACAGCGATTCAAAGCCCATAACGGTACTGATTATGCTGCGCCGGCGGGAACGCCAATTATAACGACGGCAACCGGTGTGGTTGAAAAAACCGGATATACCGCCGGAAACGGAAACTTTGTAAAAGTCAAACACAATTCGACCTATTCGACGCAATACCTCCATATGTCTAAAATATTGGTTCGAAAAGGACAACGGGTTTCTCAGGGGGATGTTATTGGAAAAGTAGGAAGTACAGGTCTGGCAACCGGACCGCACGTTTGTTACCGTTTCTGGAAAAACGGCGTACAGGTTGATGCCCTTAAACAGAAACTCCCGAATTCAATCCCGATGGATGCGAAATACAAGCCTAGATTCATGGCTGAAATGGCACCTCTCAAAAAAGAATTAGACAGTATCGCTGCAATTAAATTCAAAAAGTAATTCATTATTGCCTAAATTTGAGCCTTCAAAAGACTACAAATCTAATTTTTTATTACCATGGCTTTAGGCAGAACCAATCCGTCAGGAACAGTTGCTTGGCAAAAACTGCGTGAACATTTCGCTGAAATGCAATATGCTTCAATGCAGGAAATGTTTGCAAACGATAGCTCCAGAGCAGAAAAATTTAATCTTCAATGGAATAACTTTCTTGTAGATTATTCTAAAAATATTATCACAGAAGAAACAATAAGCTTGCTTTTGTCTTTGGCTGAGGAAGTAAATCTGAAAGATGCCATTGCCAAATATTTTAATGGCGACAGTATCAACGAAACCGAAAACCGGGCGGTACTTCATACTGCTTTACGAGCTCCTGAATCTGCTGTAATCACTGCAGACGGACAAAATGTGATGCCGGAGGTATATCGCGTAAAAAACAAGATTAAGGCCTTTTGTGATGAGGTTATTAACGGACAAAGGAAAGGTTTCACCGGAAAAGCTTTTACAGATGTAGTGAACATTGGAATTGGGGGTTCAGATTTAGGACCGGCAATGGTTGTAGAAGCACTTCAGTTTTATAAAAACCACCTGAATGTTCATTTTATCTCTAACGTTGATGGTGACCACGTACAGGAAAAAATCAAAAACCTAAATCCCGAAACGACACTTTTTGTAGTGGTTTCAAAAACATTTACCACCCAGGAAACGCTTTCAAACTCTGAAACGGTACGCAAATGGTTTTTAAAATCAGCAAAACAGGAAGACGTTGCCAAGCATTTTGTGGCTGTTTCTACAAATATCCAGAAGGTAACAGAATTCGGAATCAATCCGGATAATGTTTTTCCTATGTGGGATTGGGTTGGAGGAAGATTCTCTTTGTGGAGTGCTGTAGGCCTGTCCATCAGTTTGGCTGTAGGATTCGACAATTTCAATAAACTGCTGAAAGGTGCGAATAAAATGGATGAACATTTCAAATCGGCAGAATTCGACCAGAACATACCGGTTATTCTGGCACTTTTAAGCATATGGTACAACAACTTCTTTGGCGCAGAAAGCGAAGCGCTGATTCCATATACACAATACCTCCAGAAACTGGCGCCCTACCTTCAACAGGGAATCATGGAAAGTAATGGAAAAAGTGTTGGCAGAGACGGCAATCCGGTAAACTACCAGACAGGAACAATCATTTGGGGGGAACCGGGAACCAATTCACAACATGCGTTTTTCCAGTTAATCCACCAGGGAACCAAATTGATTCCTACTGATTTTATTGGTTTTGTGAAGCCGCTATATGGCGATGAAGACCATCACAATAAACTAATGTCGAATTTCTTTGCCCAGACAGAAGCTTTGCTGAATGGAAAGACGGAAGACCAGGTAAGGGCAGAATTTACAAAAACAAACTTCTCCTCAGGAGCAGCAGAGTTCCTGACACCATTTAAGATTTTTCAGGGAAACAAGCCAACCAATACATTGCTAATCCAACAGCTAACGCCAGAAGCTTTAGGTTCACTGATTTCATTATACGAACATAAAATTTTTGTTCAGGGTGTAATCTGGAATATTTTCAGTTATGACCAATGGGGTGTTGAGCTTGGCAAACAATTAGCCAATTCAATTCTCGATGAAATCAATTCAGGCGTTGTAAAACAACATGACAGTTCAACGGCTCTTTTGCTGCGTTATTTTTTAGATAAGAAACAGAGTTAATCAATTAGTTTAAAATAAATTTTCAGCAAAAACATCAAAGATTAAAAAGGGAAAACGCTTGTAAATAAAAGTTTTATAGCTGTTAGCAAACAAATTTGTGTACAGTCGTTTTCATGTCCAATTCAAATGACGGCAGAAATTGAAATTTATTTTGAATCATATAAAAAATATTTGTCCCGAAAATAACAGAAAACGAACGGGTGGTAAGCAATTATTGGTTTGTCTTTAAATTGTGCCCATACAGAACGCTGATGGATTGTTGGTCGTACTGTCAATAAGATGTTCAATTATTTCTTTTTTGCTCCATTTTTCAGGATTTACTTTTCGTTGAAAGTTTTGTCCCCAATAATTGTCAGCAAGTTTTGAATTATGTTACACAAGGATTCAAGCCTTTGTTATCATGTTTAGTCTGTCAATAGATTCCGCTTGTCAATTATGTTGTTCGTTTACAGTTGGTCTGTAAAATGGCACACATCGACCCAGCGGCCTGGCAATAGTGGTGGATTAGAAAACCAAAACTTTAAATTTGAACTAACTTGAACTACAACTCGCCATTGTGCCAAACCCTTGTTAGCTGTAGTTTTTTTATTTGACACTCAAACTCATAGTGAGATTGTCGAAATATTCATTTTCGTGTTTGAAAAAATTTTTTATTATTCCATTTTCAGAGAATCCTAACTTTTTATAAAGAGCTAATCCGGCAATATTTTCTGTATAAACCTGTAACCAAATTACCTCTAAAATTTCGTTTTGTTTTGCCCATTCAATTACATTAGAAAGCAATGCGGTTCCTAATCTGGTATCTCTCCAGTCTTTTAACATTCCCATTCCTATAACAGCAGTGTGTTCCATTAGTTTTCTTTGATTACCTGTTAAATCAATATTGCCTATTATTTCATTGTTATATTCTGCAATTAGTAGTAATGAGTTTTTATTTACTAAAAAAGAATTGATCCAATCCTTTTCTTGGTTAATTGTTAATTTGATTTCGTGTGTAAGTTTTGGAATATATTCACTTTGGGGAATATATGTTTTTATACAGTGCAAAAGTTTTTCAGCATCATCCAACTCTGCTTGTCTGATCTGAACAACCTTCCCGTTTTTTAATTCAATTTTTATTGGTCGGAATTTTGACATAATGTTTGAAAAATTACCGCTAACGGTTTGGATTCTGCATAAGTAGTTGTTTTTTAAGTGATTATTTTAATTTAGCACTAAATTTAATTTGAAAAGTTGAATATTCAATTTAACACTGAATCCGCCATTTTGCTGTTAGGCGATGGCTTTCTTATTCTTCGGTTTGATTTATTATCCAGTTTGTCCAACCAATAATTGTGGATGCTCTTCGGAAATATGTTGAGTCGGAATCAACATTGTATAATTTTGATTGTTTCATTGTTTCAACTATAATTCCTTTTTCTGGCATTTCTCCGTTGTTAAGATAAAGTTTCAATGTTTCTTTAAATGCTTTGTGAGAAACGATTAGCCTTACAAATTCTTTTTGCCTGTCAATAAGGTTTAAATTAAAAACTTGTTTTCCTTTTTTTGTCAAAAAACAGCCTGTTTGTCCTGTAAATGGATCTCGTCCCGTATCAATTAATCCTAAATACTTCCCTGCATTAGAATAATAATCTGTTTGTCGTCTGTCAAAGTCATAGTTTTGAGTAATATCCTCTTTTGAGATAAATTCTTTCTGATTCAAAAGTTCACAAAGGTTGATCACTCTTTCAAAACTATTTGCTTGGGGAAAAGGAATTTCAGGTTCTTTAATAGTTTTTGTGGTGTCAATAATTTGGGCTAACGCTTCAAGGTTAAAATTACCTTCCTGAACTACGTATTTCCTGTGTTTAACAAGAACTAAAGAGTTGTAATGCTCGACGTTAGAAAATGCATATTCTCTTAAATGAAAAACGCCATTTGAGTAAGTCAAAAATATTGGACGAACTTGTTTTTGAATTTTACCACTCCAAAGTTTAAATGGATAATAAAGTTGCCTAACAAGAAAATCATCCGAAATATAATTTTTAGCTTCAATTAAATTTAATGAAGTGTCGCCTTCATAACCTCCATCAATTTCTACTTGAGAATTACCTACATTAACATTAAATAATCCCCTGGATGAGTTGATGCCAAAATTAAATGTTGATGAACTCATTCGTCCGCTAACAGTTGGTAACAAATTTTTTTCATTTGTGAAATCGTGAAGAATGTTAGAAACAAAAGCACAGTTGATAGCTGTTGCTTCGCTTGTTATGTCACGATAATCAAGACTTTCTAAAAATGTAGGAAATTCAATTGGCGAAACTTCTATGTCGTCAGTATTGAAGTCACAAAATGTTTCAAATTCACCAATAACATAACCGCCTCTTGAAGTTGGCAAAATTGAAAGTTTGTTGTCTGCAAAAAGTTTTGGGAGTTGAGATTTGTGATCAAACTTCGTCATCAGTCTTGCTTCACGAAATTCATTAATTTTTGTTGCAGTAATCTCAATATGACCGTCTTTCAAAATCTTTTCAAGGATTTTGTGCTTTTCAAATATCTTTTCCCAGGCAAGGTCATTCTTGGATTTACTCATAGTTTCTGATTAATACTTCATCAACTTCTCCACGGTCAGCACCGTTTGAGTTAATTGCTCTGTTTGCTTTTACAATAGTTATTTTATAGTCTTTATATAAATCTATAATAAACTCTGCTGATGAATTTGAAAGTAAGAATTTTACACCTTTTTTATTTAATTCATCACAAGCAGTTTTTAGGTCAATTTGGTCATACATATTCCAACCGCCTTGAACATAACCTGTAAAGTTTGAACTTTCAGAAATTGGATGATATGGTGGATCTAAATACACGAAACATTTTTTATCTGCTTGTTTTAAAACATCAGAATAATCACCGCATTTAATGTCAATATTATTACTATTCAAAAATTTATTTACAGCTTTTAATGTTGGTTCATTTACAATATTTGGATTTTTATACCTGCCAAAAGGCGAGTTAAATTCGCCTGCGTTGTTTACTCTGTAAAGCCCATTAAAGCAAGTTTTATTTAGGTAAATTATTCTTGAAGCTCTTTCAACAGCATTAAGTTTTTTAAACTCTGCATTTCTGTCTAAACCTCTTATTGCATAAAAATATTCGGCTTCGTTTTTATGTTTTTTTAGATTGGTAATTAGCTCTTCAAGATTGTTTTTAATGACTTGATATACATTGATTAATTCCTCATTAAGGTCATTAATAATTGCATTTTTAGGCTGCAAATTAAATAATACTGCTCCGCCACCAATAAACGGCTCAATATATTTGTAATCTTTAATATTTTCGGGCAAATGCTCAACAATTGAAGGCATAAGTTGCCTTTTGCCTCCAACCCATTTTAGAAATGGTGCTACTAATTTGTTGTTTTTTGCCATTTTTGATTTTGCTATTGCTAAAAATTTTAGTTCGCTAAGTTAGTAAATTTTGATCAAGGCGTCCAAAATTTGTGCTCAGTTCGTTTTGTGCAGAATGTTGGTAAATGCTTTCGCCTAAAGATTTACGGCTTGGAACTGTGCGTTGGGTGGGACATTAAAAGCACAAAACTCCAAGTTTGTACTTCTGCCCGCCTAATAATAAACAGCTAAAGGGCTGCTTAATCTTATGTAAGAGTTGTAAAAAGCCAGATTGTAATCAGATTCTAAAAGAAAGTAATATTATAATAACGCAAATGGCTTGATAAAATATCAAGCCATTTGTCTATAAATTATTACCTTGCTTAAAAGGTTTTTATTCTTCCCTATTGTTTTCCGGAGTTTCTTTGTTTCCTTTCAAGAATTTCACCACTAGCGGAATGGTAGTAGCCGCTACGATGATAAGGATAATGATTTCAATATGGCTCTTTAAATCAATGTCAAATTTGCTTAAAAACAAACCATAAAGATAATGTCCAGCCATAATTAAGCTGAAAGCCCATAAGAACGAACTTAGTATATTGTAGAATATGAAACGTTTTTTGTCCATTTGCACGATTCCGGCAATAATCGGGGCAAAGGTTCTCAGGATAGGCATGAAACGTGCAATGATAATCGCTTTCCCACCGTATTTTTCAAAAAATACGCGCGACTGCTCCAGATACTTTTTCTTGAACCAGAAACTGTCCTCTTTTTTATAAAGATACCATCCGCTTTTTGCACCAAACCAATAACCCACCGTGTTTCCGATAATTCCGGAAATAGCAACCAATGTAGCCAGTAAAGCAACGTTGCCAAAGTCACTTTCAATGATAACAAGATTTTCTACAAGTTCACGGCTGTAGATTCCGGCAAGAAAAAGAAGGCTGTCACCCGGAAGGAAAAACCCGGCAAACAATCCTGTTTCTGCAAAAACAATAAAAAGCACAACATACAGTCCAACGCTAACGCCCCCAAGTTCCATTGCAATGTAGAATTCAGGGTTAATGAGCTGTTTCCAATCAAAATTATCCATTTTAGAATTTAGTTAAGTAAATAATTATTAAGAAGCATTTAGTGTAATAGAATTCATTTTTTTCTTATCGCCTACAATCCAGATAATATCGTTTCTTTCAAGTACGACGTGGGATTCCGGATTCATCATTCGGCGACCTTCCCGTTCAATTCCCACGACCAGGCCATCTGTTTTTTCTCTAAGCTGTGATTCGCGTATGGTTTTGCCAATAAAATCTTCGTTTTTCAATTCGAAATTTTTCAGGACAGTTTCAGAATTGTTTTCAGGAACTGCCACAAAACTCTGCTGCAGATAGGTCTTGAATTTCTCTATCTGTCGGTCTGTTCCTATGACATAGAGAATATCATTTGGATAAATCTGTTCATTTCGGTTAGGAACATTAATTGTAATATTTCCGCGTTTGATTGCCGCAATATTGATTCCTATCTTTTCACGGAGTTCCAGCTGGTGTAGCGGTTTCCCAACAATATTGGATTCGGCACTGATTTCAAAAGTAGTCATGTGCGCATCCCAGGGAGAAAGCTCCCGCTTGCTTTTTGAAGCTTCCGTATTTTCCCGGTCGTTAAGATTCTGCATAAATCGGTTTTCGATTCGGTCATATAATGTTTGCAGCTTTTTAGGGAAAACCATATAAGCCACGGCAAAAATAACCAAAGCAGTAAAGGCAATGAAATTAGAAAAGAAACTGTTGAGCAATAATCCAATAAAAAACAGGGTAAACAGTATTCGGATAATATTGACAATTTTTATTGGTCCTAAAAATTTCCTTTCCCGTTTTAATTCCTCATAAGCGGTAGGCGCAACTTTTCTGAACGATAAAGCCCATAAGAAAGGTGAAATGCACAAAAGCGTCAATACTGCTATCGCGACATTGGCCCATTGCGAACCGTTTACAAGAGGAAGTACTACTCTTGAAGAAAGCAGAATAATGGCAATTATAATTACAGAATAGATGATAATCTGAATGATGCTGGATCTTAAAAATAAAACCCAGTTGCTTGTGGCTTTTATAGTCTGTGAACTGGAACTGTAGCTGTCGATTGCCTTAATCCATTTTTTAGGGAGTTTTCTTTCCAGCATATTGGAAACCGGAATAGAAAGCTTAATCATAAAAGGAGTCGTAAATGTTGATATGGCAGAAACGGCAACTACAATAGGATAAAGGAAATTGCTGGTTACGCCCAATGTCATCCCTAAAGTAGCAATGATAAACGAAAACTCACCAATTTGAGCTAAACTCATCCCGGTTTGTACAGATTGTTTTAAGGGCTGTCCGGAAATAAGGGTTCCGATAGTGGAACTTAAAGTTTTTCCAAAAACGGTCAGCAAGGTGATAATAATTACCGGAACGGCATATTCTGCCAATGTACTAGGATTGATAAGCATTCCTACGGATACGAAGAAAACGGCTCCAAAAAGGTCTTTTACAGGTTTAACGAGGTGTTCAATGCGTTCCGCTTTGGTGGTTTCAGCAATAATAGAACCCATGATAAAAGCACCCAAAGCAGGCGAAAAACCGGCCATAGTAGCCAGGATTACCATCATAAGGCATAAAGCTAAGGAAACAATCAACAGGGTTTCATCGCTTAAAAGATTCTTAGCCTTTTTTAGTAAGGTAGGAATGAAAAAGATACCGCCTACAAACCATAATATAAGGAAAAACAAAAGTTTTAATACTGATTCAAAAAGTTCCATTCCTGAAAATTGCTGACTCACGGCAATGGTTGAAAGCAGAACCATCATCAGGATGGCTACAATATCTTCAACAATCAACGCACCAAAAACAATTCCGGCAAACTTTTGTCCTTTAACACCCAATTCATCAAAAGCCCGAAGTATGATAGTAGTTGACGAAATGGAGAGGATAACACCCAAAAAGATACTGTCCATAGAAGACCAGCCCATGAGCTGACCGCACCAATATCCCAAAAATACCATAGAGAAAATTTGTACCAGGGCAGTAATGGAGGCTGTTCCGCCCACTTTCATCAATTTCTTAAAGCTAAATTCGAGGCCCAGGCTGAAAAGCAATATAATAACCCCGATTTCTGCCCAGACTTCAACGTTTTGTACGTCTTTTACAGAAGGGAATAACGTAAAATAAGGGCCCGCAAGAAATCCCGCAATTAAATATCCAAGAACTAAAGGTTGTCTGATTTTCTTAAAAAGTAAAATGGCAACACCGGCAGTCATAAGAATTAGTCCCAAATCACTTATAAGTGGATAAAGGTGATGTGAGGCTGCTGCCGTATTTTCTAATTCGTTCATATCTGTAATAATTTAATTGGACAATGTTTAGGAAGATTCAGGGAGAGAATCTTAAAAAAGAAAATCAATTATTTATTACCAAAAAGCCTGAAAGGGATAGAAGATGGATAGTAGTTTTCCTTTATGGCAGAAAGAACCAAACAGGGAATGTTTTTCAAAAGGGTTTGCCAAAGCAAAATAAGTATGGAAAACAAATTTTGAAGAAGAAACGGCTCCAAAAAGTAAAGTCAAACCATGGCATTTTGAAAGCCTGGCCATACTATAACGATAGGGGTTAGAAAATTTCTTCTTTTTATGGAGTTTATCCAATGTGTCACGCACAACCGAAAATTCTTTTTTTGAAAGACCGTATTGGCATGTTTTTAATTGCGGTGTGCAATTGGTTTCGGGAAAAGTCAATGACAAGTTTTTCTTATTGCCGGCATCGCAACGCATACCAAGCAGAAAGAATAAGCACAAAAAAGTAATATGTACGGCTTTTTTCATCATTTCCGCAAATTTATGATATTGGATTTTAAAACAGTGACCAATTCAATTAAAGAAATGTTAATTATTAAGATTTTATTTCGTAATTTGGATTCATTATTTATTGGTCTGCCGTGTTCCCATAATTTTGGAGCATTTCATTTTTTGATATATTTGTAAAAAACAATTTTTGACCATGGATACTTACAAAATTATTCTTGAAGCCCACTCCGGTATTGCCTATGTAGCCCTTTTTACAATTGGCGTTGCAACAATTAATTCCCTGATAGGGCTATCTGCTAAAAACGAATTCAAACCAAAAGACAGAAGGATTGCCCTTTTTGGTCTGATAGCTGCTCATCTCCAATTTGTTTTTGGACTGATACTGTATTTTGTTTCGCCAAAAGGAATTGCCCTGTTTGGACAGGCAGGCATGAAAGAAATTATGGGAAATAGTGAGCTTCGTATGATGGCCGTAGAACATCCCTTCGTAAATATTCTGGCAATTGTGCTGATAACTATTGGGTGGAGCACACACAAAAGAGTCGATGATTCCAATAAAAAATTCAAGAAAATAGCCATATTCTATGCTTTGGGATTCCTGTTGCTGTTGTCAAGAATTCCTTGGAATGTGTGGTTCTCATAAAAAATAAAGCTCAATTTTTTGAGCTTTTTTCATTTTAGGTATAGTAATTGTAAGATGAATTGGCCAAACATAAAAAAATTTATCATGAAGTATAAGACTACCATTCTGTTGCTGGCCTTTATTGCTTTGGTCTTTTCGAGCGGTTTTTCCATACAGGATAGAAATTTTCAAAAAACACCCCCGGAAAAAACCCAGGCATTTCAGGATTCGGTAAAGAAAGTTGCAATAGAAGATAGCTTAAAATTAGCAGAATCAAAAAAATATAAGCTCCATAAGAAAAATGCCCATGCATCTTATTATGCGGACAAATTTACAGGACGGCGCACAGCAAGCGGAAAAATTTTTGACAATAAGAAATATACCGCAGCCCATAGAAAATTTCCCTTTGGAACCAAGCTCCGTATAACAAATGAAGCCAACGGGAAATCGGTTATTGTAGAAGTAACAGACAGAGGTCCGTTTACTAAGGGAAAAGAAATTGACCTTACCAAAAAAGCCTTTATGGAAATTGCTTCTTCCCGATATGGCGGGCATTTAAAAGTAACTATTGAAATTGTACAGTAATCATGAAAGCCAGGATGTTTTTATTTATCGGAGTACTTGGAAGCCTGCTGGCAAGCTGTTCGTCTGCCAAATCGGTATCCGGAAAAGTATATAAGAAGAATGTCCATGCTTCCTATTATGCCGACAAATTCAACGGGAGAAAAACAGCAAGTGGGGAAAAATTCCACAATAGCAATTATACAGCCGCCCATAAAAAACTACCATTCGGAACAAAAGTCAAAGTAACCAATATCGCCAACGAAAAATCGGTTTTGGTTGAAATAAACGATAGGGGGCCATTTGTGCCGGGCAGGGAAATCGACCTCACTAAAAAAGCCTTTATGGAAATTGCAGATAATAAAAATCATGGTTCATTAAGAGTGAACATTGAAATTATAAACTAACCAGGCCAGCATTATGCTGGCTTTTTTATTGCTTAAAACGGACAATTAAAAATTAACATAAATTTAAGTTCGTTTAGTTCGGTAATTACCGAACCTGATTTAACTTTGCGCCAAAATTAACATATCAAATGACAGACATAGCGAAAGAAAGAGAAGGATTGGTGGAGATGTTTGGTGTTCATTTTGAAAAGTATTGGAACTTTTCACCTTTGTCAGGACGAATATTAGGTTGCCTTATTGTTTGGAATGACGCCAAAGGATTGACGTTTGACGATTTGGTTTCCACACTTGGAGCCAGCAAAAGTTCGGTTTCTACCAATTTAAATCTGTTGCTGAAGATAGGAAAAATAGAATATTATACTTTTCCCGGTGACAGAAAGAAATATTACAGACCGTCTTCTTTTGGCGACAGGATGCAAAATCATCTGCAGATGGTTCTTGACGAAAAGAAAATGGTGGAAAGAATGATAGATTACCGAAAAAAGACAGTGAGTGACGGAGACTGTGCCAATTTGGAACTAATTAAGATTTATCAGGAACACATCCTGGAATTTGAAAAATTTTTAAATAAAACGATTCAGAAGTTAGAAAAAGTAGAGAACAAATAAATCAATCAACCTTTATAAAAATGCAGATGAAGAATAAATCACTATTCAGTATTGTAATCGCAATAATTACACTTTACTCTTGCGGTAAAAAAGAACAGCAGATGCCTCCTCAGGGACCAATGCCGTTTCCGGTACAGGCTGTTGCGAAACAGGATGCGGTTGTTTATCAGGAATATACAGCCAATCTTGAGGGACAACAGAATGTCGAAATCCGTCCAAAAGTTAACGGATTTATCCAAAAAATATTTGTTGACGAAGGACAGGTTGTCAGAAAAGGACAATTGTTATTCAAATTAGAAACCCAAACTCAAAACGAGGATGCTTCAGCAGCAAAGGCAGCCGTACAGGCAGCTCAGGTTGAAGTAGACCGATTGAAGCCGCTTGTTGACAGAAAAATCATCAGCAACGTACAGTTGGAAACGGCTAAAGCTAAGTTAGCGCAGGCTAAAGCTTCTTATGGAGCTATTGCTGCCAACATAGGTTTTGCAACAATCACATCACCCGTTGATGGAGTAATTGGCGGTATTCCATTCAGAGAAGGTAGTTTAGTTAGCTCAACCAGTGAAATGCCTTTGACAACCGTTTCTGATACGAGAGTTATCCGTGCCTATTTCTCAATGAACGAGAAACAACTTTTGTTTTTCAACAAAACCTTTAAAGGAGCTACAACGGCAGAAAAGCTGAAATCAGCTCCGGAAGTTTCCCTGCTTTTGGTTGACAATACAGAATACGACCAAAAAGGAAGATTGGCAACAATGAATGGATTGGTTAATCCACAAACAGGAACAACGCAGTTCAGAGCCGAATTCAAAAATCCGGAAGGAATCCTTAGAAGCGGTAGCAGTGGTATCATTCGTTTGCCAATTGATGAGAAAAACGTAATGCTTGTGCCACAGAATGCCGTATTTGAAGTACAGGGAAAACAGATGGTTTATGTAGTTGGAAAAGACAACAAGGTAAAATCAAGAATCATCGAGACAAAAGGAACATCAGGATTGAATTTCATCGTGAGCGGAGGACTTGAAGAAGGCGAGTTAATCGTAGTCGAAGGGGCTTCTAAATTAAAAGACGATATGGAAATCGTGCCACAGCAAGGAAAACCGGAAGCTGCGGCTCCGGCAGAAAATACTGCGGCAAAAGATGCTGCAAAAACAACCACACCATCAGCTAAAAAATAATTCTCAATGTTAAAGACATTTATAGAAAGACCGGTTCTTTCGACCGTAATATCGATCCTGATTACCATTTTAGGAATCCTGGGATTGATGTCCCTGCCGATAGAACAATATCCTGAAATCGCCCCACCGACGGTTCAGGTTAATGCGACCTATACTGGAGCGAATGCCGAAACGGTATTGAACAGTGTCGTGACGCCACTAGAAGAAGAAATCAACGGAGTAGAAGGAATGACCTATATGACGTCTTCTGCTGCGAATGACGGTTCAGCAAAAATTTCAGTTTACTTTGAACTTGGGGTTGACCCGGACATTGCTGCCGTAAACGTTCAGAACAGGGTTTCCCGTGCTACCAGCAAATTGCCTCAGGCTGTTGTTCAGACAGGGGTTACCACGCTAAAAAGCCAGACCAGTGCCTTGATGTTCTTTGCGCTTTATTCTAAAAACAAGCAATTCGACGAAACGTATATTCAGAACTACGCTAAAATCAACCTGGTTCCAAAACTGCAACGTGTAAAAGGTGTTGGACAGGTTAACGTATTCGGAGCAAAAGATTACTCGATGAGAATCTGGATTGATCCGGAGAAAATGGCAACTTATGGCGTATTGCCAAAAGATATTCAGGCAGCGCTACAAGAGCAAAACGTAGAAGCGGCACCGGGTAAATTTGGTGAAAATGCAGATGGAGTTTATGAATATGTAATCAAATACAAAGGAAGACTTTCTGTAATTGAAGATTATGAAAACATCGTAATCAAGTCTACAGGAAACGGAAACTTCCTTCACCTGAAAGATGTGGCCACCGTAGAATTGGGAGGCTTCAACTATGGTACCAAAAACATTGCCATGGGGCAGGAAGGTGTTGCCGTAGGGGTGTTCCAGACATCGGGTTCCAATGCGCAGGACATCATCACAGAAGTAATGTCGATTTTGGAAGAAACAAAACCTGATTTCCCTCAGGGAGTAGATTATGTAATTCCATACAACACCAAAACATTCCTTGATGCTTCCATTAGCAAAGTAATTTCTACTTTGGTAGAAGCTTTCATTCTTGTATTTATTGTAGTATTCCTATTCTTACAGGATTTCCGTTCTACTCTGATTCCTGCTATCGCTGTACCGGTAGCCATTATCGGAACGTTCTTCTTCCTGCAATTATTCGGATTCTCAATTAACATGTTGACCCTGTTTGCGATGATTCTCGCGATTGGTATTGTGGTCGATGATGCCATTGTCGTCGTGGAGGCGGTACACGCCAAACTCGACGAAGGAGCCAAGTCCGGGAAAGAAGCTACGCTGTCTGCGATGAGCGAAATCTCTGGTGCGATTGTTTCGATTACATTGGTAATGTCGGCCGTATTTATTCCGGTATCGTTCCTAAGCGGACCTTCGGGAGTATTCTACCAACAGTTTGCAATTACGTTGGCGATATCGATTTTGATTTCGGCAGTAAACGCGTTAACGTTGAGTCCGGCTTTGTGTGCCCTGTTCCTGAAACCGCATAAAGATTCAGACCATCATAAAAAGAACCTGAAAGACAGATTCTTCCTGGCCTTCAACACAGGCTTTAATAAGATGAACGAGAAATATACAGGCTCGTTGCGATTCCTGGTAAGAAAAAGATGGGTAACAGGAGTAGCTCTTTTGGTTTTCTGTGGTATTACTTATTTCTTGTTCCAGTCTACTCCGTCAGGATTTATTCCTAACGAAGACAGGGGAATCATCATGGCGGATTTGACACTGCCTCCTGGAACAACATTAGAAAAAACACAAAAAGCAGTAAACGAATTAGATTCTATTTTAGCCTCGATGGATATCGTTGAAGCCAGAATGAGCGTTGTAGGATTCAGTTTGTTGAACAACGTAAACGGTGGTTCTTACGCCTTTACGGTAATCAAACTGAAAGACTGGGCCTATCGTAAAGAGGCTAACCAGCAGGTTGATGCAGTAGTGGGAGAACTTTTTGGAAGAACAGCCCACTTTAAAGATGCAAGAGCCTTATTCTTTACACCTCCGAGTGTACAAGGTTTTGGTACTGCCGATGGTTTTGAATTCAAAATACAGGATAAAGGTGATGACGATTGGGCAACAGTTAGTAAAGTCAGCAACGAGTTCCTGGGCGAATTGATGAAAAGACCGGAAATTCAGTATGCGATGACCAACTTTAACCCGAACTTCCCACAATACCAAATGGATATTAATGTGGAAAGGGCAAAAGATGCTGGAGTATCTATTTCGGATATCTTTAACACCATGCAAGGATATTACGGAGGATTGTATACAACAGATTTCAATAAATTCGGGAAGCAGTACCGTGTCATGATTCAGGCAAAACCGTCTGACAGGGCTACTGAAGAATCGATTAACAATATTTATGTCAGAAATGCCAATAACCAGCAGGTAGCAATCAGCCAGTTCATTGACTTCAAGAGAATTTACGGACCGGAAGCTGTAGCAAGATTCAACATGCTAAAAGCTGTAAACGTTAACGGAAAAGCGAAACCGGGTTACAGTTCAGGTGATGCGATTAAGGCAATTCAGGAAGTTGCAGCACAGCACTTGCCAAAAAGTTATACTTATGAATTTTCAGGTATGACCCGTGAAGAGATTTTGGCAGGATCACAGGCAGCAGGCGTATTCCTTTTGAGTTTGATATTTGTTTACTTCCTTTTGAGTGCGCAATATGAAAGTTATCTGGTGCCATTATCGGTATTGTTATCATTACCTGTTGGTATTGCCGGAGCTATCGGATTTGTGAAGCTTGCCGGATTAGAAAACAACATCTACTTCCAGGTAGCACTAATCATGCTTATTGGTCTCCTTGCGAAGAATGCCATCCTGATTGTGGAATTCGCCATACAGAGACGACGCCACGGAATGGACCTGATGCAGGCGGCTATCGAAGGTGCAAAAGCGCGTCTTCGACCAATCTTAATGACTTCATTGGCCTTTATTTTTGGTCTGTTGCCGTTAGCCCTTGCTTCCGGAGTTGGAGCAGTAGGTAACCGTTCTATTGGTATGGGAGCTGTTGGAGGAATGCTAATCGGAACCGTATTTGGAGTATTCGTAATTCCGGTATTGTTCGTTATCTTCCAATCATTGCAGGAAAGAATCTCAGGCAAGCCATTTGAAGAAAAAGAGTCTGATGTTATACTTTTAAACGAAGAATATGAAGAATAAGATATATAAAATAGGTTTGCTCGTTTTCGCTGCAGCCGTAATGCAATCTTGTTTCGTCGCAAAAAAATACGAAAGGCCGGAACTAAAAACAGAAGACCTATACAGAACAGAGATTGTTTCTGCGGATTCTACCTCGCTTGCGAATGTTTCATGGGATAAGATATTTACTGACCCTATCTTGCAGGACTATATCAAAAAAGGATTGCAGAACAATCTGGATATCCGTATTGCGATGCAGAACATTGCAGCCGCAGAAGCGACAATGAAACAAGGCAAAGCAGGTTACTTTCCAACACTTTCGGGAAATGCTGACTGGACACACCAGCAGCTTTCTAAAAACAGCCAGTTGGGAGCTTTCCTGCAGGACCGAAGCACAGACCAATATCAGTTGACAGGAACACTTTCCTGGGAAGCAGATATCTGGGGCAAAATCAGAAGTAACAAGCGTGCGGCAAATGCGGCTTATCTGCAGTCAATAGCAGCCAATCAGGCGGTTAAAACACAGTTGATTGCCAGCATTGCTTCTACCTATTATCAATTGCTTTCTCTGGATGCCCAGATTAAGGTAGCTGAAGAATCGTTGATTAACAGAAATGAAAGTATCGAAACGATTATTGCACTTAAAGATGCAGGAAATGTAAATGAAGTGGGTGTAAAACAGACCGAAGCACAGAAATATGCGACAGAAATCATTATTGCAGATTTAAAGAACAATGTAATCATCTTAGAAAATGCCCTGAATAATCTTTTGGGTGAAGGTTCTAAGAAAATTGCCAGAGGTACTTTCGAATCTCAGGTAATGCAGCCGGAAATTACGCTTGGCGTTCCGGCAACCCTGTTAAGAAACAGACCGGATGTTATTGCGGCAGAATACAACCTGATTTCTACTTTTGAACAGACTAATGTTGCAAGAAGTAATTTCTATCCTACACTAAAAGTAACGGCTACAGGCGGTTTCCAAAGTATCGATTTGCAACAATGGTTCAGTGCCAATTCGTTCTTTTCAAATGTAGTTACCGGATTAACACAGCCAATCTTTAACCAGAGACAAATCAGAACGCGTTTTGAAGTGGCAAAAGCCAACCAGGAAAAAGCCTATCTGCAATTTGAACAATCTCTGTTAACTGCAGGAAAAGAAGTTTCGGATGCTTTGGCACAATACAACAACGAAACGGCTAAAATAACAATCCGCGAAAAGCAAGTAGACGCACTTAAAAAAGCGGCTGATTATTCAGACGAACTATTAACATATGGTTTGGTGAACTATTTGGAAGTATTGACAGCTAAAGACAATGCTTTGAATACGGAACTGAATCTGATTGACAATAAATACAGACAGTACAATGCCATTATCCAATTATACAAAGCCTTAGGTGGCGGATGGCAATAATATAGTTCCGCTTGCGGGATTATGATTGATTTTGTTTTTGTTCAAAACCATCGGACATTTCGATGTTCGGTGGTTTTTTGTTTTAAGGGTTCTATTGGTATTGATTTTGGCGCGATTGGGAATAATCTTAAAACAGTACATTATTTATGAAACCTGAAAAATATAAAAAATTAGACAATCCTGTTTGGTATTCTTTATCAGAAAGCCATCGGGATTTTGCAATTAATTATAATAACATAAAGTTTTACCATCCGGATTATTGCCCGTTTGGAGGTTTTCAAAGTCCAGATGATATTTCTGAAAGCATTGATTCTTATTCGCACCTGACAGATAGTTTTTTTGTTGTTGGTGAAAAACCGTTGTTGTCTGATAAACTGCTACTAAAAAATGAGCTGATTTGCGCACAAATGATTGTTGAGAATAAAATAGATATGGAGTATAAAAATACTATTGTGTCATTGACCTCAAACAATACCAAAGCTTTATTTGACCTGGTTAATCTGGTACAGCCGGGTTATTTTAAAGAGAAAACAGCTTTACTGGGAAACTATTACGGAATCTTTGAAAAAGGAGAATTGATAGCCGTAACCGGAGAGCGGATGAAAATGGATGATTTTGTAGAAATCAGCGCGGTGGTCACACATCCTGAACACACCGGAAAAGGCCTGGCAAAACAGTTGGTTGCCCATACGGCTAATGCTATAATAGAACAGGGAAAGATGCCTTACCTTCATGTGGTTGAAAGCAATGAAGGTGCCATAAAATTATATGAAAAGCTGGATTTTATAACAAGACGAAAGATTAGTTTTTGGCATATTGTAAAATTAAGATAGAAGATGATGAAAGAAAATAAAATAGGAAAAATAACCATAGCAATAATCACAATCGTTTTAGTATTGGTGACTATAAGGTTGTCAGGACATAAACATTCTCTAGGGATTTTTGTGCTGGCACTCTTCGGCTTTTATTTTGTGGCTTTTTTAATTGGAGCCCTCCTAAAAGCAACGGAAGTTATAAGCAAGTCTCTTTTTTATGTTTTTTTAGCGGTGTTATTGACTTCGTTCTCCTTGTTTTTCGTTTACCACCATAGCTATGACAGTCATAACGAAACCCGAAGCCTGTTGTATGGTTTTAACGGTGAATAATAACTTTAATCGCAAAATTTATAGGTAGCAGACAGCTCATTCTTTTTTCCGGTTGGCACAATATCATGCTTTTGGAATTTCTTTCCGGACGAAACATCATTCAGAAAATTTAAAACAATGTAGTGCTCTTTTTCAAAAAGATAACCGCTGTACTCATGTCCGCCACCACAAAACGTATAGAGCGCTCCGGAACCATCTAAGCTCACGATATGATTATAGATAGAATAGGAACCGAAGAGCATTAGCCATCCTGAAGCATTTGTCTTGCAATAATGATGTGGAGCAGTACCATAAGGAACGGTTGTATCACCATTTCCATGAAAGAAAAACATAGGAATTATGTTTTTTTCAGTAATCAGATTTAAGTCCATAATAGCTCCTGCACCCGAAACGAGTCCGGCATATTTAAATCCGGCAGGAAGTGAATTATCATATAAATTCATCGTTTTAAAATCCCAAAAAGCAGCATGAAGCACAGTTTCGGCTCCGGCACTGGAACCGGCAATAAATATTTTTGAAGTATCGATAGCATACTTTTCACTGTTTTTTATAAAAAAGGAAGTGGCCAGCCATAAATCGTTTACTGCATATTGAAATGCCTTAATCTTTTCAGAAAGAATACCGTCGCAACTGAATTTCCTGCCTTTGGCATACAGCGTATAGGTTATCGTAGCGCTTGCATAACCATTTTGGGCAAGATAACGGCAAAGACTGTGACCGGATTGTCTTTCTCCTCCTGAAAATCCGCCGCCGTGCACATACAAAAGCAATGGTAGTTTCTTGCCGGACGTTTTTGCCGGAAGAAATAAATCAAGGTCTAACTTAATGGTATCGTTTTGGAAATAAGTCAATGTTGTCATTTTTTGGGCATTTCCTGCATGAAAAGACAACAGAAACAAAAAGGCAATCAGGATTTTTTTCATTGTAAGTGGGGTAATCAATTATAGTTTATTGACGTATAATAAAACAAATTATTTCCAGGTTTTATAAGGATGCTGGCTTAAAAAAGCATTATAGTAACGTTCATCGTTTGTAACCTCACTTCCCAACCAATCAGGCTTTTCAAAGGTTTCATCTTCAGATTTCAATTCAACTTCGGCTATAACGAGGCCTTCATTATCTCCAAAAAATTCGTCAACCTCAAAAACATGGTTTCCGGACCGCACTTCATAGCGTATTTTGTCAATAACACCCTTTTCACAAAGCTGAATCAGGTGTCTGGCTTCCATAAGCGGAATTTCAGTTTCCCACTCAAAGCGGGAAACCCCGGATTCGGTTCCTTTTCCTTTGATGGTCAGAAAACCGCTTTCTCCTTTAATCCGGATACGCACGGTTCTCTCCGGATGGCTGTTGAGGTAGCCCTGGGCAATATGATTTTTAGCAAAAGCAAGTGTCTTAAACTGGTCAGAGTTGACAAGGAATTTTCTTTCAATCTCAAGCATGGGTATCTTTTTATTAACGAAGTTACTGATAAATGCTCTTCTATTTGTATTTTTACGATAAAGCTTAAGTTAAAACCCCATGAAAATTAGAAAATCGAAGCCAAAAATCTCCATTGCTTCCTTTATGAAGCATTATTTTGATGAAAGCCAGCTATGGACGAAGGCAAATGACGAAATTGAATTATTGGTGCAGCTGGTCAGTATTATAAGACCTAAAAAACCAAAAGCGGTCTTAGTCGTCGATATCCAGGAATTGTTGGAGTTTCTTCAACAAAATGATTTCATACGATTACAGTTTTCTTACTATGTCAAAAAGCTGCTGCACAATAAAAAATTCAATAAGTTTCTTTCAGATGCGGGAATCCTCCGTGATGTTGATTTTATTTTTGAGGTCCGAAAAAGGATTTTTTCCAAATTGCTTCCCCATCAGCCCAGTAAAGATTCATTGGAGTATATTTTAAATCAGGTTTTTTATCTGGCAACCGACACGATTTGGGTAAACAAAATTCCGGTTTCCCAAATCGAAGAACTTTATGACCTTTTACTTTTCAATTCGATTTATGACACGGTAGAAGAAGATTCCGTATTGTCCGAAATGTTGCTTTCTATGAATATTATTACGCAACGTATTAGTGGTCGTGCCATGGAAACGGACGTTATAAAAATGGTTCCGGAATATGACAATCTGGAGAGTCCTTTTGCTGCCTTGGAAAAAGAGCTCCATCAGATTGATGATACGGTGAGGAATGCGGAAAGCAATCATTTTATTTCATCCACAGACCTATACTACAAACAACTTTTGATATTGCACAAGCAATGCAATGATTTTGTAGAAAAAGCCTTTGCCAATTCTTCAAAATACGGTATTTCGCTTCGCGTTAACCAAAATCTGCTCCGCATACGCCAACAGCTATACCGATTAAAAGTACTGATTCCGCTTTTGGTTGTGGATAGAGAAGAAAACAAAAAAAATAACGGGATTCAGCTTGCGTTAAAACTCATAAAATACAACTGTTATAAAAACGATATCAGAGGTTTAGTAAGCGAAAGTACGCAGCTTTTGTCCTATGAAGTTACACAGCATACTGCAAAAACAGGCGAAAAGTACATTACAGAAACACGGCAGGAATATTTCAGGATGTTCAGGGCAGCTTTAGGAGGCGGACTCATAGTGGGTCTTTTGTGTATCATCAAAGTGATGTTGGGCAAGGTAGAAACCAGCGGTTTTGGACATGCTTTTTTATATAGTATGAACTATTCGATTGGATTCATTGCCATTTATCTCTGCGGGTTTACTTTGGCTACAAAACAGCCGGCCATGACAGCATCAGCATTGGTCAGGGCGTTAGAGCAGGGTATGAAAAAACAAGGAAATTCGTCTGAAAAACACCAGGCATTTGCGGTATTTTTTGCGCGGGTTTTCAGGTCACAGTTTATTGCTTTTGTAGGGAACGTTGTTATGGCATTTCCGGTTTCGCTGTTGGGAATCTGGCTGATTGATTATGCCTTTGAATATAATATTGCCGCTTCGAAATGGACAAAACTGCTGACAGATATAAGTCCGGTTCATTCGCCGGCTATTTTTCACGCAGCAATCGCCGGTGTGTTTCTTTTTCTTTCCGGTATTATTTCAGGAAGTATTGCCAATAGGGACAAGCATCATCAGGTGTATTACAGAATACAGGAACATCCTGTACTGAAGATGACTTTTGGCAGGGAGAAGACAAAAAAAATTGCCGATATGTATGAAAAGAAATGGGCAGGTATTATCTCCAATTTTTGGTTTGGGGTGTTCATGGGCTCGACCGCATCCATCGGATTGTTTTTTGGGTTAAATCTTGATATCCGGCACATTACTTTTGCAAGTGGAAATATGGCTTTAGGGCTTTATGGAGCCGATTTTATGGTAACTTTGTCATTGGTAATCTGGTGCATTATTGGAATTGGCGTAATCGGGTTGGTCAATTTCCTCGTAAGCTTTGCGTTGTCTTTGGGGTTGGCTTTCCGTTCCAGAAATATTCCGTTGCGTGAAATACGTTTTGTTATCTTGTCCATCTGGAAACATTTCAAAAGCAAACCTATGAGTTTCTTTTTTCCATCAGAAAGAAAGATAAAAACACAAACAGAGGAAGAGTATTTGGCTTTAGATACAAAAAATAAAAAATGATAATAAGAGAGTATGCCAGTTCTGACAAAAACAGAATATTGGAACTTTTAAGACTGAATACACCGGAATTCTTTTCTCCAAATGAAGAGAAGGACTTGTCGTATTATTTGGATAATGAGGCGGATAATTATTTTGTTCTTGTCATGGAAGGTAAGATTGTTGGATGTGGAGGCTTTAATCTGACAGAAGATAGCCAAACGGCAAAAATATCCTGGGATATTTTTGACCCGGGCTATCAAGGAAAAGGACTTGGCAGTGCTTTGACCCGATTCAGGATTGAGAAGATAAAAGAAAACAAACAGGTTAAGACTTTATCTGTGAGAACATCGCAGCTTGTTTATCCGTTTTATGAAAAATTTGGGCTCAGGCTCAGGGAAGTTGTGAAAGATTTCTGGGATGAAGGGTTTGATTTATATCAATTGGACTGTGATATAGAGTCGGTTTGATAAATTGGCAGTTGGGTTATGGAGGAGCAGGAACAAATTCAAAATCGCAAAATCATCCATGTCGATATGGATGCCTTTTATGCTTCTGTTGAGCAGATGGACAATCCGGAATTGAGAGGAAAACCTATTGCCGTTGGTGGCGGCGGAAACAGGGGTGTTGTTGCAGCAGCAAGCTATGAAGCCCGAAAATTTGGGGTACGCAGTGCCATAAGCGGCTATCAGGCCAAGAGAAATTGTCCCGAATTAATATTTGTAAGACCCAGGTTTGAACGTTACAGGGAAATCTCCGAACAGATACGTCAGATTTTTTATGATTATACTGATTTGGTCGAACCGCTTTCTCTTGACGAGGCCTATCTGGATGTTACTGTCAATAAAAAAGGAAATCCCAGTGCCACACTAATTGCCCGCGAAATTCGCAAAAGGATATGGGATGAAGTAGGATTGACTGCCTCTGCCGGAATTTCCATAAATAAATTTATTGCTAAGGTCGCATCGGATTTTAATAAGCCTAACGGACAAAAAACGGTCAATCCTGATGAAGTGCTTGCCTTTTTGGAAGAACTCCCCATCAGGAAGTTTTATGGAGTAGGGAAGGTGACTACAGAAAAAATGTACCAATTGGGAATTTTTACGGGTAAAGACCTGAAAGAAAAAACAATAGACTTTTTAATAAAACATTTTGGCAAATCGGGAGCCTTTTATTATTCGGTAGTCCGGGGCATTCACAACAGCGCGGTAAAGCCGGAACGCATAGCGAAATCTGTAGGAGCCGAGCATACTTTTCATGAAAACCTGACTTCGGAAATTTTTATGATGGAACGCCTCGAATCGATTGCCGCGACTTTGGAACGAAGGCTGAAGAAATATGATATTTCAGGGAAAACGGTCACGTTAAAGATTAAATACAGCGATTTTACATTACAAACCCGAAGCAAGACCATGCCCTATTTTATTTCTGACAAAAGTCTGATTTTGGATGTGGCCAAAGAATTGCTCTATCAGGAAAAAATGAAAGACTCGGTTCGTCTGCTGGGAATATCACTTGGGAATTTGAATACGGAAGTAAAAAAGACGGTAGTTGTACAGTTGAAGTTTGATTTTTAATTTAAGATTTAAGATTTTTGACTTGTGGTATCAAAAATCAAAAATCAAAAATCAGAAATAAGAAAAGTTTCTGAACTACTTTCTATCAAAGATTTATATTTGCTAAAAATATTACCATGTTTGACCTAAATGAATATGAAAACGCACAAAAGGGGTATTCCGCTACGCAGAATGCTATTCCCGTGCCTTTATATTCGTGGGATTTTTTTGGAGAATATCTCGAACAGCTCAAGAACTCCCTTTCTGACTTATCCAAATTGAAGATGCTTTCAAAATCCAATCACTGGAAGTTGAATTGGGATTTTAAAGAAGAATTACAAAAAGACCATGTTATAGTTGTGACGGACACTTCTTTGAATATAGTATTTGCTTCAGAAAATATTATAGGAATGACAGGCTATGCTTCAGAAGAAGTACTCGGGAAAAGCCCTAAAATGTTTCAGGGCGACGAAACTTCTAAAAAAGAACTGCAACAGATTCGTGAAGCAATTGATGCCCGGATTCCTTTTGAAAAAACAATCATAAACTACAAAAAAAACGGGGAAACCTATTCCTGCCATATCAAGGCTTTTCCAATATTTAACCGTAAGAAGCAGGTTGTGAATTTTATCGCGTTTGAAAAAGCAGCCTAAACCTCCAATCCAACCAGATTTTTTTCTAAACAAATTTTATCCTTTGCTTCTCTGCGCCTTAGTGTGGAAATTAGCTGGCAAAGTTGCAGAGACGCGAACTTTATAAGGAAAATTTCTTTTATCAAACACATGTTTTAGTTCCTTATAACATCATGTTTATCTTTAAAGTTTTTCTCCCCTGAAAAAAAGGGGAAATTTCCCCTTGTTTCGTTTTTACCATCGGCATAGCTTTGTAACATAATCACAGGCATTGGGAATTTACATGAATTGCACAAACTCAAACTTTCCCAAACAATGTGTCGTTGAATTATAATGGGGGTGTATGACTCAAGCATAACAGGGTTAGTGGCTGTTTTTGCAAAAGTCATCTGGAAAAAAAAAGGTTTGACTCAAGTCAAACCTTTTTTGATTTTATATGTTTATTGTTTAGTTTCTGCTGGAAAGCTTGGAAAGCAATCTTAGGAACTCGATATAAAGCCACACAAGAGTAATCATTAATCCCATAGCTCCAAACCATTCCATATATTTTGGCTGTCGGTTTTTTGCTCCTTTTTCAATCAGGTCGAAATCTAAGAACAGGTTCAGGGCAGCAATAATAATTACGACAACACTGATTCCGATACTCATTAGCGAATTGCCATGGTGAACCGGCACAAAGCTGGTAAACATTGAAAGCAGCCATGAAATTAAGTAATACGTAGCAACAGCTAATGTGGCAGCAATAACTACGGATTTGAATTGCTCGTTTACTTTTACAATCTGATATTTATATAGGCCAAAACACACTAAAAACGTGACGAAGGTAGCGCCAACAGCCTGTATTACGATTCCTGGATACATGGCTTCAAATACGGCAGAAATACCTCCGATAAATAATCCTTCAACTAAAGCATAAGCCGGAGCCAGGTAGGAAGAATATTGAGGTCTGAATGATGAAATCAAGACTAATATAAATCCAACAATTGCTCCTCCTATTGCCAAAGGAAGCGGATTAAAACCGTTAAAAGCCAGCCACCATGTTAAAGAAGCAGTGGCAGTTAATAACAAAAGCATAAAGAAACTCTTGTTGATGGTTCCGGAAACAGTCATTTCCTGGCCGTAATCAATCAGGGTTGAGTTTTCGTCCGGGCTGTATGAATGAACAGTTGGTTTGCTAAAATTCTTATTGCCCAAAAATGGATTATTTGACTTGAAATTCATAATCGTTTATTTTAATATCAGCCCAAATATAATTTTTTCTTTTCTATTTTCCTTGCGGCAGCAATAAAAAATCCGTTAGAGGAGCTAACGGATTTGATTATTTGTCAGTTGGTGTTATTCCATTTCGGAAACCCTCAGAGTATTGACCATTCCTTTATCAACTACCGGCATTGCGGCAAGATTGATAAGGAAATCACCTTTGTCAACATATCCTTTTTCTCTTGCTATTTCATTGACGTCAGTAACGGTATCGTCTGTGCTGACAAACTTATCGTAATAGAAAGAATTGACACCCCATAAAAGGTTTAATTGTGTCAGGATTTTTTTGTTGGATGTAAAAACCAAAATATGCGATTGTGGTCTCCAGGCCGAAATCTGGAAAGCAGTATAGCCACTGTTGGTTAGCGTGCAGATTGCTTTCGCCTTGATTACGTTGGCCATCAAAGCGGCGTGATGGCAGATGGATTTTGTAATAAAACGTTTAGTCCTGATTTGTGGCGTGTTTTGAGGTACCTGAATCAGTGGAGAATCCTCCACAGCTTCAATAATCTGTGTCATTTTTTCGATTACCTGTACCGGATAGTTTCCTACGGAAGTTTCTCCTGAAAGCATAACGGCATCAGCACCATCCATTACAGAGTTGGCCACGTCGTTTACTTCAGCACGGGTAGGTGTAAGGCTTGTAATCATTGTTTCCATCATTTGGGTAGCAATAATTACGGGTATACGGGCAGTTTTTGCCCTGTGGACTAATTTTTTCTGAATCAGCGGTACTTCCTGTGCAGGAATCTCAACACCAAGGTCTCCTCTGGCTACCATTAATCCGTCACAAAATGCAACAATCTTATCTATATTTTCAACGCCTTCCGGCTTTTCAATTTTGGCAATAATTGGAATTTTATGTGCAGAATTTTTAGAAATCAGGTCCTGTAGTTCCTGAAGGTCTTCAGATGTCCTAACAAAAGAAAGAGCAATCCAGTCTACCTGGTTTTCTATAGCAAAAAGCGCATCCTTAATATCTTTCTGTGTCAAGGCTGGCAATGAAACCTTAGTATTTGGAAGGTTTACCCCCTTTTTAGATTTTAGAGGGCCACCCTGAACGACACGGCAGATTACTTCGGAAACACCATTGGATTCAAGTGCTTCAAATATTAATTTTCCGTCATCAAGAAGGATTCTTTCTCCCGGTTTTACGTCAGCCGGGAATTGCTTATAATTCATATAGACTCTTTCGGCTGTTCCCGGAACATCCTCGGCGGTCTGGAACGTAATGATATCTCCTTTGCTTACAATGACGTCTTCTTTCATTACACCAACACGAAGTTTAGGGCCCTGAAGGTCAGCTAAAATAGCGGTGTTGTATCCAAATTCTTCATTCAGTTCGCGGATCATATCTATTCGGGCTTTCACGTCGGTATAATCTGCATGGGAAAAGTTAATCCTAAACACATTTACTCCAGCATCAATCATGTCTTTAAGGACATCTTTGGTACTGCAGGCGGGGCCTAATGTAGCTACGATCTTTGTTTTTTTTCTTGTCGACATTATTAGAAAATTAAGTTGTTTTTAGATTTTATATTATCCGGAATCACTTCATAAACGGTAGTGATCCATTCTATTTTATTTAATTGCTGTACAATCTCTTCGATTTCAAAACTGCTGCAGTTGTTTTCTATTTTCAAAAAGTAATCCACTTTTTTAAGTTCAGGAAGCAGATATACTTTTGTGGCAATCTCTACATTCTCATCCAGGAAAAGATCCTGTGTGTTATTTTTTTTATAGGTAATAATTTCATTTTTATTTTGGACGAGACTCCAAAGTATGTCTTTTGCCACATCATCATAGCTGAATTTTGTAAACGCAGCTTCTCCATCTTTGGTCGTAATGCCAATCTCGTCATTGCTTCGGCTTAAGAGAATAGGTAATTGCTGATTGATGAAGTAAGCCAATCTGAAATCTTCTAATGAAGTGTGGATAGCAATAAGCTCATAATCAACTTCATCAAATTCGTCAAGATGTAACTTATGGATGCCCATATTGAAATTAAATAAGTCGTAAATATAGCTATATTTACTGAGGAATTATACAAAATACAATTAGGTTAACGTTAATTTATCAACGAAAACGATATAGTTTTAAGGGATTTATGATTATTTAGCATTGAGAAAAGTAAAACAAACTTTAGTCAGTGTTATTTTGTTTTTTAATAGCAGCTTTAAGATTTTCAATTGTTTCAATAAATACTTTTCTTTCCTTATCAAAGGTCTCTAATAATTGTTGAATCTGCTGAATAAAAAATTCGCGTTCTTCGATCGAGGTTGTGGATTTAAATTCTTGAACCGAAAAAAAGCTTTCGATATTTTTATTAAAGCATTTTTCGAAAATCTTGTTTTCGTCAAAGGCTAGTAATTCTTCTAATTCAATTCCATAGACTTCAGCAATTTGTGTCATTCTTTCCATGTCAATTTTAGTGACATTATTTTCAAGATTAGCATAGGAACGCCGCTCCATGTGCAGCTTTCCTGCCATTGTTTCTTGTGTATACCCTTTCAGTTTGCGTAATAGTCGTAGCTTTTCTCCTATTCTCATGGCGTTTAATTGTTTTAATATACATGTGATAAAAATACATGTTTGTATTGTTTATTCCGATTTGCACATTGTTTTTTCCAAAATGGAAAGTTTACGTTCTTTAATTTTATAAAAAAAATAGTTTTTATAAAAAAATAGTGTTTTTTAAAATTTTTATAAATTTAAAACAATTGGAAATAAAAAGAGTATTATTTAGTATTTTGGTATATGTGTCTGTTTCAGCATTTTGTGTAGCTCAAACTCTTGAAGATTATAATAGGCAGTTAAATGAATTTAAAGAAGATTTCAAAATAAAATCGGATGGTGAGCTTCTAAAAGCAGATAGTAAGAGACCAATAAACTTGCCCACATATTTGGAGCAAATGGGTTTAGAAAAAGACATTATTATAATGTTACACATGTTGAAGTATATTCCAAATCTGATTTAAATCTTATAAATGTTTACGCTGTCCAATACTCAAAAGATGATTATTCTAAATATTTAATGGTAATTGAAGATGCTAAAGCTTTGGAGAATTATATTTTAATAAACGGTAGTTTTGATTTTAAAAATAATACAGTTTCTGTTTATAAGACTGCAAAAGGAAAAAGTAAGTGGAGTGACTGTTTTGGGAGTTGTGTGGAAAAAGGATTGAGCGCTCATACTACGATAGGTAGAGTGATAATAGGGATGGGTGTAGCTGCTGGTTTTGGGTGTGTGGCTTGCGGAGCAGTTGCGGCTACTTATACAAGTGTAATATTGTTAGGATGTGCGGGTGGTTGTAATAAATAATTTTAGTATTATATAAATTCGAAAAGTATGAAAACCTACATGATATTACTGCTTTTGTCTACATTTATATTTGCACATTTCATTTTTGAAAAAGGCATTCATATTGGGGTTAAAATTATTATAAGTATATTGTATTTCTGTGGTTTACTAAGGTTTTATTTGTTGTATTGGAGGCATTTAAAATGAATGTATCTTTTTGTGTGGTGGAATATATAAAAATTCGATAGTGCAGAAAATGAGAGAGCAAGATATAAAAGGGGGATAATTAATAACTAAATAAAATGATATGGGAAAAGTAAGTTCTTACACAATTCTTTTTTTGTTATTGTTGTATATATCGCTTTTGGTATATTCCTTAATTCTAATATTTAGGAGAGAAGTGAAACTTAGGTTTTTGTTTTCTGTTTTAATAGTCTCGTTTTTGCCTTTTATTGGTTCTCTTTCCTATATTATTTTTTGTCATGGTAAGAAAGTCGCATAAATAATCCTGTTTTATTTACCATTAATTTTTCCTTGAAACGCGAAGTATGCTCTTTGGGAAGCTTTTTCTTCAGCCTTCTTTTTTGAAGTAGCCCTGGCTTTCGCAACTACTTTATGGTCTATACTTAACTTGACTCCAAAGAAACGCTGTCCGTCAATGCCATTATCTTCATAGACGTCATAATGGAAAGCTCTTTTTTCTTTCTGGCACCATTCAATCAGAAGACTCTTATAACTGATAACTTTACCTTCCAGTTTGGCAATATCCACATAAGGAGTGATAACCCTTTTTTTGATGAATTTTTCGCAGTAGGTATAACCTTTGTCGAGGTATATGGCACCGATAAGCGCCTCGAAGATATTTCCGTGAATGTTTTCTCCAAAATGTTGGGCCGGAACTTTGCTTTCGATGAAACGGATGAGGTTCAGGTCGCGCCCCAGCTCATTCAGATGTTCGCGGCTTACTATTTTAGAACGCATTTTAGTAAGATAGCCTTCATCTCCTGAAGGAACCTGATTGAATAGGTGAGCGGCAATTACAGAGCTCAACATGGCATCCCCAAGAAATTCCAGGCGTTCGTAGTTAATCTGATTTCCGTCAGCATCCAGTTTGTTGGAAGAGCGATGCGTGAAAGCCCTGCGGTAACATTCAAGGTTGATGGGTTTGAAACCTAGTATTTTATAGATGTCGCTAAAAAAAATCCCGTCTTCATGAGAACGGGAATTTGGAAATATTTTTCTGATGATGTTCATCCGAATATTATAGTTCTAGTTTTTTAACCAAAACGCAGGCATTGTGTCCTCCAAAACCGAAAGTATTGCTCATTACTACTTTCATGTCTCTTTTTTGAGCCTTATTGAATGTGAAATTCAATTTTGGGTCAATATTTTCATCATCCGTAAAGTGGTTGATGGTTGGAGGTACGATACCGTGTTTGATAGACAAAATGGCTGCAATTGCTTCAATAGCACCGGCAGCTCCCAATAAGTGTCCTGTCATCGATTTGGTAGCATTCAGGTTTAATGTATAGGCATGCTCTCCAAATACGTGCTGGATCGCTTTCGATTCTGCAATATCTCCAAGCGGAGTTGAAGTTCCGTGCATGTTAACTCCGTCTACATCTTCCGGCTTTAGACCGGCATCTCTAAGACAGTTCAACATTACGTTTTTAGCGCCTAATCCTTCCGGATGCGGAGCTGTAATATGGTGCGCATCAGCCGACATTCCGCCACCGCCTATTTCGCAATAGATAGTAGCGCCACGGGCAATAGCGTGCTCGTATTCTTCAAGAACCAAAGCTCCGGCTCCTTCTCCCAAAACAAATCCTTCACGGTCCTTGTCCATTGGTCTTGACGCTGTTTTTGGATCGTCGTTGCGGGTTGAAAGCGCGTGCATAGCGTTAAATCCACCCATTCCGGCAATAGTTACAGCAGCTTCAGAACCTCCGGTAACCATTACATCAGCATGATTCAGGCGGATGTAGTTGAAAGCATCGATAAGCGCATTGGTAGAGGAAGCACACGCAGAAACTGTCGTGAAGTTAGGTCCTCTGAAGCCATATTTAATAGAAATATGTCCACCGGCTATATCGGCAATCATTTTTGGTATAAAGAAAGGATTGAATTTTGGAGTACCATTCCCTTTCGTAAAGTCCATTACTTCCTGTTGGAATGTTTCAAGACCTCCGATTCCGGAACCCCAAATTACACCAACTCTGTCTTTGTCTAATTTGTCAAAGTCGAAATTGGCATCTTTTACAGCCTCGTCAGATGATACTATGGCATACTGCGCATAACGGTCCATTTTGCGGGCTTCCTTGCGGTCTATAAAATCTTCTGCATTAAAGTTTTTCAGCTCGCATGCAAATTTAGTTTTGAAATGAGTGGTATCAAAATAAGTTATAGGAGCAGCGCCGCTAACACCATTGATAAGTCCATTCCAATATTCCTGGACGTTATTTCCAATGGGCGTCAAGGCACCTAAACCGGTTACTACAACTCTTCTTAATTTCATACTTAAAATTTTATAGTTATAAATTTATATAAAAAATACCCATGCTTTCTTCTTAGTCGTAAAAAAGAGACAGGGGTATTGCATAATATCTTAATGATTGAAAGCAATCAAATTGAATCTTTTGTAAAAATAATAACTCCCGTGAATTCTCAAAGAAAACACGGGATGTCAATTGTTATTATTTTTTTGCTTCTTCTATGTAAGAAATTGCTTGACCTACAGTAGCAATGTTTTCAGCCTGGTCGTCTGGAATCTGAATGTCAAATTCTTTTTCGAATTCCATAATAAGCTCAACAGTGTCTAATGAATCAGCTCCTAAATCATTTGTGAAGCTAGCTTCTGTTACAACTTCGTTTTCGTCAACGCCTAATTTGTCTACGATAATCGCCTTAACTCTTGATGCAATGTCTGACATAATCTTTTAATTTTTGAATTTAATTGTTGGCAAAAATAAAAAACTTTATTTTAAAACAACGTTTTAGTTGATAAATGTGAGTACTAATTTAAAAAAAATATTTCACAAAGGCTTTCAAAATCTATTTAATATCATTTATTATTCTTTTTTTTGTGCTATAATTAATGACGTTTCCATGAAAAAAATCATCCTGTTTGCTTCGGGTTCGGGTTCCAATGCCGAAAACATTATCCGCTATTTTCAGGATAAGAAAACAGCCGAAACGGTAGCGGTTTTTTCAAATAATCCGAATGCTAAAGTTTTAGAAAAAGCTGAAAAACTAGGAGTGCCTTGTTATGTTTTTACCAAAGAAGAACTCAATACGGGCAAAGTGTTGGAGCAGGTGATGACGCTTAATCCGGATTTGATTGTGCTGGCCGGGTTTTTATGGAAATTTCCAACCGACATTGTAGTCCAATATCCGAATAAAATTATCAATATCCATCCGGCACTGTTGCCAAAATATGGCGGAAAAGGCATGTATGGAATGAATGTCCACAGGGCCATTTTAGAAAATAAGGAATCGCATTCCGGAATCAGTATTCATTATGTGAATGAAAATTATGATGAGGGTGCTATGATTTTTCAGGCAGAGGTTGCAGTTGACGGTTGTACGACCCCGGAAGAAATAGCGGTAAAAGTGCAGGAATTGGAACATTTGCATTTTCCTCAAATAATTAATGAACTTTTATGTCCATAAAATGAAATGCCTGTTGCTTTTAGTTTTGGTTTGCCTTACAGGTTGCGGAAACCGAAATAAGGCTCAGGTTTCGTGTAATGCCGATTTCGATTCCTTTTTTGAAAAATTCACTAGTGATAGTGTGTTCCAAAAAAAACATGTGGATTTTCCAATTATGGAATATTACTCCGATGAGGATTTTCCGCTGGATATGATGGAAAGGATGACGGATGAAGATAGTTTTGAAATTATCCATTTTGATAAAAACGCTAAAAGCAGCGGTAAGCCGTATGAAATTAGTATAGACAAGAAAACAGATAGCGTTTTTTGTTACAAAAAGGGAATTAATAACCCAATAAATATTAAGTATACCTTTGTCTGTAAAAAGGATTCCTGGTTTTTGGTTGCAATAACTGATACCACCGATTAAAAAAGTTTACTATGCACCAAGTACATATTTATACCGATGGCGCTGCCAAAGGAAATCCCGGTCCCGGAGGCTATGGCGTGGTGATGGAATGGGTGGGCAGGCCCTACAGAAAAGAATTTTATGAAGGTTTTCGCCTGACCACTAACAACAGGATGGAACTTCTGGCGGTTATTGTAGGTTTGGAAAAACTCAAATTGCCAAATACCAAAGTATTGGTCATTTCCGATTCTAAATATGTAGTCGATTCCGTTACCAAAGGCTGGGTTTTTGGTTGGGAAAAGAAAGGCTATAAAGACAAGAAGAATCCGGATTTATGGAGACGCTTCCTGATTGTTTACAGAAAGCATCAGGTTGATTTTAAATGGATAAAAGGGCATAACAATCATCCGCAAAACGAACGTTGCGACCAGTTGGCGGTTATGGCATCAGGATTACCGAATTTGTCTGTGGATACTTTTTATGAGAGGGAAGAGAAGGGATTGCTGTGAGTTTAGGGCTATTTGTCCGATTTCTCACAATTGTTTAGAATAGTTGATTTCAAATATATTATAGATGGATAAAATGAATGGCCCAATTAAGTATACTTGTGAATGTTGTGGAGACATACATGAAAATTGGCCAGCGCTGACATTTATTTCACCTGATAATTATGATTTTCTTTCCGCTGACGATAAGAAAAATATCGCAGAATTAAAAAGTGACACATGTATAATCAATCACCCAAATCAAACAGATAGGTTTATTCGTTGTACATTGACGCAGCATGTTAATGATCATTGCGAAGGTTTAGAATATGGTCTTTGGGTTTCATTAAGCGAGAAAAGTTTTCAAGATTATATGGAGAATTTTGATAATGATAATCATGAGGTGCAATATTTTGGTTGGCTTTGTAATGATATACCTGAATATAAGTTTCCTGAAAGTATTCCGACAACAGTTGTAACAAAAAAGGGGAATCAAAGGCCTGAAATTTTTCCTCATGAGAGTTTTGACCATCCGTTTGTAAGAGATTACTATAATGGAATAAGTAAAAAAGAAGCTGAGAGCAGGATTAAAATGATGCTTCAAAAAACTAAAGACAACAAATTAGCCTTAACTTCTAAAAAGGCTTGGTGGAAATTTTGGTGATAATAAGTTGTTTTTGCGATAACTGTATAGGCTTGTTCTGAAATAGGTTGGAGTAAAAAAGTTTATAAAACAACAACATTGCATGTTTGCAAGTTATAAAGTATCTTTGCGCCTTAATTCGAAAATCTAAATATGAATAAATTACTGATTGTTGGAACAGTTGCTTTCGACGCTATAGAAACTCCTTTCGGGAAGACAGATAAAATTTTAGGGGGAGCAGGAACATATATCGGATTGTCCGCTTCGTTTTTTAACCTTAAATCTGCCATAGTTTCTGTTGTGGGTGATGATTTTCCTCAAGAGTATTTGGATTTGCTGACAGCAAGAAATATTGACATTTCAGGATTGGAAATCGTAAAAGGAGGCAAGACTTTCTTTTGGAGCGGACGCTACCATAACGATCTTAATTCCAGAGATACATTAGATACACAATTAAACACATTGGCCGATTTTCAGCCAAAAGTTCCTCAGGATTTCAAAGATGCTGATGTTGTAATGTTGGGCAACCTGCACCCGTTGGTTCAGGCAAGTGTTTTGGATCAGATGGAGAAGAAACCGAAATTGGTTGTATTGGACACAATGAATTTTTGGATGGATTGCGCACTGCCGGAATTACTGGAAATAATGAAGCGTGTTGATGTGATTACAATCAACGACGAAGAAGCAAGACAGCTGACAGGGGAATATTCTTTGGTAAAAGCGGCAGCAAAAATTCACACAATGGGTCCGGAATATGTCGTAATTAAAAAAGGCGAACATGGAGCATTACTTTTCCATAGTAAAGAAATTTTCTTTGCACCGGCATTGCCATTGGAAGAAGTTTTTGACCCGACCGGAGCGGGAGATACGTTTGCAGGTGGATTCGCAGGATATATTACGCAGAGTGAAAACATATCTTTCAAAAACATGAAAAATGCAATTATCTACGGTTCGAACCTGGCTTCTTTCTGTGTCGAAAAATTCGGGACGCAAAGAATGGAAAACCTGAGCAAAACTGAAGTGCAGCAAAGACTGCAACAGTTTAAGGCCCTCACCCAGTTCGATATCGTATTGGAAGAATAGCGGATAAGACCGAAGCCTCATGATGGGGCTTTTTTTTATTTATATAATAAAGTTTTTATGCCATAAAAAACTTTATAACTGCCACAAAGACTTGAAAAACAAATTGGTACAAGAATTGCTTTAATAACACGACAACTACAACAACACAACAACACAATGAGCGACGCTTTAAAACACGAGTGTGGTATAGCCCTTTTAAGATTGAAAAAACCGTTAGAGTTTTATAAAGAAAAATACGGTTCGGCTTTTTATGGAGTACAGAAAATGTATCTCCTGATGGAAAAGCAACACAACAGAGGACAGGATGGAGCAGGTTTTGCCAGTATCAAATTTGATGTTGAGCCGGGCGAAAGGTATATCAGCCGTGTCAGATCCAATGACCCACAACCGATTCAGGATGTTTTTGCCCAAATCAATGCCCGCATTAATGACGAATTATCCAATCATCCCGAATATGCCGAAAGCGTAGCGCTTCAGAAAAAAAATATACCTTATATAGGAGAACTTTTTTTGGGCCATGTGCGTTACGGAACTTTCGGAAAAAACAGTATAGAAAGCGTACACCCGTTCTTGCGCCAGAACAACTGGATGCATAGAAATCTTATTGTTGCCGGAAACTTCAACATGACCAATGTAAAGGAACTTTTCGACAGTCTTGTCGAATTGGGGCAGCATCCAAAAGAAATGGCAGATACTGTTACTGTAATGGAAAAAATAGGCCACTTTCTGGATGATGAAGTGACAGGTCTTTATCAGGATTGTAAAAATGAAGGGTTTTCCAAAAGAGATGCCTCTCCAATTATTGCTGAAAGATTAGACGTTGCCAAAATACTCCGCAGAGCTTCAAAAGGCTGGGATGGCGGTTATGCAATGGCAGGTCTTTTTGGACATGGAGATGCTTTTGTTTTCAGAGATCCGGCAGGAATTCGTCCGGCCTATTTTTATGAAGACGATGAAATTACAGTAGTAGCTTCAGAAAGACCGGTAATCCAGACGGTTTTTAACGTGTCGTTTGACAAAGTACAGGAACTTGATCCGGGTCATGCTTTAATTATCAAGAAAAACGGTAAAGTATCCAAAGAAGAAATTATTGCTCCGGTAGAAAAGAAAGCCTGCTCCTTTGAAAGGATTTATTTCTCCAGAGGCAGCGATGCGGAAATCTATCAGGAAAGAAAAGATTTAGGAAAACTGATTCTTCCTGCCGTGCTGGAAGCAATTGATCAGGATACTGACAACACGGTTTTCTCCTATATTCCAAATACGGCAGAAACCTCTTTCTACGGAATGGTGGAAGCTGCCCAGGATTTTCTTAACCAGAGAAAAAACAATTACATACTCGAAAATAGGAATACGCTAACCAAGGAAACGCTGCAGCAGTTGCTTGCCGTTAAGATACGTACTGAAAAAGTAGCTATCAAAGATGCCAAGCTGCGAACGTTTATTACGGAAGACAGTAGCCGTGACGATTTGGTTGCCCATGTTTATGATGTTACCTATGGCGTAATTAAGCCGGAGGATAACCTTGTTATTATCGACGACAGTATCGTAAGGGGAACCACGCTAAAGAAAAGTATCCTAAAAATGATGGACAGGCTGAATCCTAAAAAGATTGTGATAGTCTCTTCAGCGCCACAAATCCGCTATCCGGACTGTTATGGTATCGATATGGCCAAGCTGGAAGGCCTGGTTGCTTTTCAGGCGGCTTTAGAACTTTTGAAAGAAAGAAACCTGTATCATATTGTGGATGAAGTCTATGCCAAATGTAAGGCACAGGAAAACTTTAAGGATACAGATGTGATCAATTATGTCAATGAAATATATGCTCCGTTTCAGCCGGAGGAAATCTCAGACAAGATTGCCCAAATGCTGAGTTCGGAAGGAATAAAGGCTGAAGTAAAGATTATTTTCCAATCGGTCGAAAACCTTCACGTTGCCTGTCCTAAAAATCTGGGTGATTGGTATTTCACAGGAAATTATCCAACTCCGGGAGGGAACAGGGTGGTCAACAGAGCTTTCATGAATTTTTACGAAGGAAAAGATTCGAGAGCATACTAAAATCAGGCGAAATAATGCAGTTGGTCGACTTTATGAAATAGTTAATCTATTTAATTTTGTCTGTTGGCGCAAATTATCTTATATTTGGAGGACCATAGCATTAGTAGGTTAAGTTTATGGTAGATTTGGGGCAAAAAGGGTGGAAGCAATT
>NZ_LMPW01000010.1:59372-59574 GCF_001423985.1 Flavobacterium sp. Leaf359
ATATACTTCTCATTCCCCCAATATACTTAGGTTTTCAGGTGTTAAAATCCTTTTTCTTAACAAATTTCCGCACTTTATCGATTATTTGTACGCTTTAACAGAAATAATTGCAGGGCAAAACAAATGCCCTTACTTTCGTAGGACCATAGCATTAGTAGGTTAAGTTTATGGTAGATTTGGGGCAAAAAGGGTGGAAGCAATT
>NZ_LMPW01000010.1:59594-92334 GCF_001423985.1 Flavobacterium sp. Leaf359
TATAAACCTCTGTAAAAAATAAAAACGCCCTGAACAGTCAGGACGTTTTCTCGTTAAAATAAGGGGGAAAATATTATTTCTCCATAGCATATCTTCTCGCAACCTCTTCCCAATTAATTACATTGAAAAAAGCCTCGATATAATCAGGTCTTCTGTTTTGATAATTCAGGTAATAAGCATGTTCCCAAACATCCATTCCTAAAATTGGAGTACCTCCGCAACCTACGTCCGGCATTAAAGGATTGTCCTGGTTAGGAGTACCGCAAACCTCCAATTTACCGCCTTTGTGAACACAAAGCCAGGCCCATCCTGAACCGAATTGTGTAGCTCCCGCCTTTGAGAATTTAGCCTTAAACTCTTCAAAAGTTCCAAAATCTTTTTCAATGGCATCCAAAAGGTCACCCTTTGGAAGTCCGCCGCCGTTTGGAGACATTACCTTCCAGAATAAATTGTGGTTGTAGTAGCCGCCGCCATTATTTCTGACAGCCGCATTCTTTTTGTCAAGATTGATAAGGATATTCTCAATAGTCAAACCATCTAGGTCAGTGCCTTGAATAGCCGCGTTCAGGTTAGTTGTGTAAGCATTATGGTGCTTTGTATGGTGGATTTCCATTGTTCTAGCATCGATATGCGGTTCCAGTGCATCATAAGCATACGGTAATTTTGGTAATTCAAAAGCCATAATATATATTTTTATTCAGATTAATAAATATTTTATTCAAATTTAAACATTTAACTTTGGAATAAGAAATACTATTTTGTTATAATTACATTAGGGAAAATGATAATATCCTAGAAAACACAGGGAATCAGGTAAAAAACTGTATTTTTCAAAAGGAAATCATGTAATTTAATAACAAAAAGATACAAAACAGTGGAAAACCAAATATCAAAACAAACAGATTTGTTTATTCTATAAATGCAAAAAACCGCATTCACATTATATGACGCTTCAGCCGGTTCCGGAAAAACTTTTACGCTGGTAAAAGAATACCTGAAAATACTCCTGACATCACCCAAAAATGATGCTTACAGGAATATCCTTGCCATTACCTTTACCAATAAAGCCGTAGGCGAGATGAAAAGCAGGATTGTTTCCAGCCTTTCAGAATTTGCCAAAGACGAACCCGGTCCAAAAGCGGTGGAGCTCATGGAGGTCATACAGCAGGAAACCGCGTTGAATGCAATTGATATTAAAATAAAAGCCAGGCAGATTATCAAAAACATCATCCATAATTATGCCTCGTTTGATATTTCCACAATAGATAAGTTTACCCATAAGGTTATTCGCGCCTTTGCACACGACCTGGGTCTGCCTATCACTTTTGACGTTTCGTTAGAAACCGATAATCTTTTGACGGAAGCCGTAGATGCTATCATCGCACAAGCAGGAGAAGACGAGACGCTCACCAGGCTTCTGGTCGATTTTACGATGGAAAAAACCGATGATGACAAAAGCTGGGACGTGACAAGAGAAATTCTTGACACCGGAAAGCTGCTGCTCAATGAAAATAACCGGAATGAAATTGTCCATTTTCAGGACAAGACAATTTCAGAATTCGTAGAAATAAAAAAGAAAATCCAACAGGTAGTTACAGACCTTGATGCAGAATGTGCCGTTTTGGCACAAGAAGCCATTGCTGTAATAACGGCAGCGGGAGTAGATGAAAAATCCTTTTCAGGAGGCTATTTTCCCAAACACCTGCAAAGCATCAAAGAAGGCAGGTTCAATGCAAAAAATAAAACCTATCACCAAGCCGAAGACATTAAAATAAATAAGACGGCAAAAGACAAGGAAATTATTGAAGGCATCATTCCCGAACTGCTTTCCCTTTTAAAACGGGTTTATAAAAATCAGGAAAAAATGGCCTTTTATATGGCTTTCCTGAAAAATATCACACCGTTGTCATTGCTCAATACAGTAAGCCAGGAATTGTCAAAAATCCAGAAAGAGCAGAACATCCTGTCGATTTCGGAGTTTAATGCCATTATCTACAAAGAAATACAGAATCAGCCGGCGCCTTTTATCTATGAAAGGCTGGGTGAAAAATACAAGCACTTTTTTATTGATGAATTTCAGGATACTTCCGAAATGCAATGGCAGAATCTTATTCCGCTAATTGACAATGCGCTTTCCAGTGAAGATTTGCAGGGAGAAAGAGGCTCGCTAATGATTGTAGGTGATCCAAAACAATCTATTTACCGTTGGCGCGGCGGTAAGGCGGAACAGTTTATCGAATTGAGCAAGGAACATAATCCGTTTAACAATCCGGATAAGAAAATTGAACATCTGGACAGGAATTTCAGAAGTTATTCGGAAATCATTCAGTTCAATAACGGATTTTTCAGGATGATATCGGAACAGTTTACCAATCCGGACTATAAAAATCTTTATGAAAACCATAGCCATCAGGAACATAACTCTAAAATTGGCGGTTATATCAATATTTCCTTTCTACCTAAAATTGAAAAAACGGAAGGTGACGACGAAGAAACTCCAGACAAAACCAGACAGTATGTACAGGCGACACTGGTTGCCATCAAAAAATCGCTTGCACAAGGATTTGAGTACAAAGACATAGCTATACTGACAAGAAGGCGCGACCAGGGAATAGCAGTTGCCGGATATCTGACGGAGCAGGGAATACCTATTCTTTCTTCTGAAACCCTGATGATTGAAAACGCTACCGAAGTCATCTTCATACTGAATGTGCTCCGCTATCTGAACAACAGCAGCAATCTTGAAGCAAAAGCCTATTTGCTACAATATATAGGAGAATATGTACAGAAACAATTGCCGGTTCATGACTTTATTTTCCAGGGTATGGAAAACAGAAATGAAAAAGAGTTCGAAAATTGGCTGATGTCGTTTGATATTTCGCTATCGTTTCAGGAGCTTAGAAGAAAGTCGTTGTATGAAGCCGTAGAAAGCATCATATCAAAGTTTATAAATCTGAAACAGAACAATGCCTACATTCAGTATTTTCTCGATTTGGTTTTGGAAAGAGATATCAAAAACCAGGCAGGCATTACAGATTTTCTTTCCTATTGGGAGAAAAATGGCCATAAATTCAGTATTCCGTCTCCTGAAGGAAAAAATGCAGTTCGCATCCTGACCATCCACAAATCCAAAGGATTGGAGTTTCCGGTAGTAATTTTTCCGTTTGCGGAAGAAGATTATTCCAGACGGCCTAAAGACAAATTATGGCTGGACAGTGAAGATAATATTTCTGAATTGCCAAGGGTGTTGATTGATAACAGTAGCGCCGTTGAAGGTTTTGGAGAAGAAGCGTCTTTAGTCTACCAGCAAAAAAAACAGGAAGATTTGCTTGACAATGTCAACGTACTCTATGTGGCGCTGACCCGTGCCGAAGAACAGCTTTATATTATTTCAAGCATGAACCTTTCTGCAAAAGGAGAATTGCCTAAAAATAACATGGCGCTTTTTTTTATAAATTATCTCGAAAAATTTGTCGGTTTCGACATCCAAAAGCATGAATATGAAATTGGAAGCCCGGAAAGAATATCCCATAAAAGTCCAATCGGGGAAGAGGCCCGAAAGATTCCTTTTGTCAGGGAAGTACTGGACCCCAAAAACATAAAGATTGCCCAGCGTGAATCCTTAATGTGGGGAACACATCAGCAAAAAGCTATTGAATATGGGAATATTGTCCATGAAATACTTTCCTATATCGGAACCGCTTCCGATGTCGGGCTGGCACTCACCAAAGCAATAGAAAACGGACTGATAGTGGAAAGCCAGCAAGACGAAGTGGCCAAAACCATTTCCCTGATACTGGGCCATCCGGAACTTATGGATTATTTTGCAGAAGGCAATAATGTCATGAATGAGCAAACTATTATCCGGAAAGAAGGAACACCTATCAAGCCGGACAGAATGGTTATGGCGCAAGATAATAAAGTATACCTGCTAGATTATAAAACCGGTTCTCACAACCAGAAATACCTGCAGCAGTTGGAAGCCTACGAACAGGCAATAGAAAAAATGGGATATCAGGTTGCCAAAAAAGCATTAGTGTATATTGGAGAAGAAGTAAATGTAGTAAATTTGTAAAATCAGGAAAAGCCATATATCGAACGATACCTGGCATCGAAAAATAAAAACCAAATACAGAAAATATGTACGGAAAAATCCAGCAATATCTGCAAGAAGAATTGCAAACCATAGAAGACAATGGGATTTTCAAAAAAGAAAGAATAATTACTTCGCCTCAAGGAGCAGAAATCACAATTTCGACAGGAGAAAAAGTATTGAACTTCTGCGCCAATAACTATCTCGGACTATCGTCGCATCCGGAAGTGGTTCAGGCAGCCAAAGATGCTTTGGATACACACGGTTTCGGAATGTCGTCCGTTCGCTTTATCTGCGGAACACAGGACATCCACAAAACTTTGGAAAAAAAGATAGCCGATTTCTACGGAACCGAAGATACTATCTTATATGCCGCAGCGTTTGACGCTAACGGAGGTGTTTTCGAACCTTTATTCGGTGAAAACGATGCAATTATATCCGATTCTTTAAACCATGCCTCCATTATAGACGGTGTCCGTTTGTGTAAGGCCGCGCGTTACCGTTATGAAAACAGTAACATGGAAGACCTGGAGCAGCAGCTAATCAAAGCAAATGAAGCCGGCCATCGTTTTAAGATTATCGTTACTGACGGTGTTTTCTCTATGGACGGATTAGTGGCGCCATTAGACAAGATTTGTGACCTGGCAGATAAATATGATGCTTTGGTAATGGTAGACGAATGCCATGCTGCAGGATTTATAGGAGCCACAGGAAAAGGAACCCTGGAAGCCAAAGGTGTGATGGGGAGAGTGGACATCGTTACGGGAACACTCGGAAAAGCTTTGGGTGGTGCTATGGGCGGTTACACAACAGCCAAAAAAGAAATCATTGAACTGTTGCGCCAACGTTCAAGACCTTATTTGTTTTCAAATTCTTTGGCGCCTTCAATCGTAGGTGCGTCAATCAAGGTTTTTGAACTTTTAGAAAAAGATACTACTTTGAGAGATAAGCTGGAATGGAACACCAATTACTTTAAAAAAGGAATGAAAGAAGCCGGTTTTGATATCATAGATGGAGATTCTGCCATTGTTCCTGTAATGCTTTATGATGCCAAATTATCACAAAATATGGCCAATGAATTGTTAAAAGAAGGAATTTATGTAATAGGATTTTTCTTTCCGGTTGTGCCAAGAGACAAAGCGAGGATTCGTGTACAACTTTCCGCAGCGCATACAAAAGAACACTTAGATGCTGCTATTCAGGCATTTACGACTGTAGGAAAAAGGTTAAATGTAATATAAAATGAGTTTTAACTAAATTTGAGTTAATTTTTTAACATAAATCTTTGTAATTACCTTTTAACATATTACTTTTGTCTTAATTAACGTATTGTAATCTAATAAAATTAAGTATGAAACATCTAAACAAAATTTTTGCTGCTATGTTGTTAGCTGTAGGCTTAAATGCCAATGCACAGGATAGCGACAATCCATGGGCTATTTCCTTTGGAGCTAATGCTGTAGATACAAGATTTAGTGCAGCTCAGAAATTTGAAGATCAGTTTTCGAATTTTTTCAATGCAAAAGACAACTGGAACATTTTGCCTTCAGTTTCTTATTTGAATGTATCTAGATACATAGGTTCTGGATTCTCTTTCGGAGTAACAGGATCTGTGAACAGAATTGATAAATTTGTGAATAAAGTTCCTGGAACTTACACTACTTTTGAAACTACTAATCCTGGTGATTTGATGTATTACGCAGTTGATGGTGTTATTAAGTACAGCTTCATGGACTTGATCAACTCTAAAGTTATTGATCCTTTCGCTCACGTTGGAGGTGGTTACACTTTCTTTGGTGATGCTAGCTACGGAACAGTAAACGGAGGTTTAGGTTTGACTTTATGGTTTACAGAAACTGTAGGTTTGACACTTCAATCTACTTACAAGCACTCATTTGATGAGAACTTGAGACGTCCAAACGGAGACGTTCCAACTCACATCCAGCACTTTGCAGGTCTTACTTTCAAATTTGGAGGTAAAGATACTGACGGTGACGGAATCTATGACAAAGATGATGCTTGTCCAGACCAGGCTGGTCTAAAACAATTCCAAGGATGTCCTGATACTGACGGTGACGGTATTCCTGATAAAGATGACGCTTGTCCAGAAGTTGCTGGTTTAGCAGCTTTCCAAGGATGTCCTGATACTGACGGTGACGGTATTCCTGATAAAGATGATGCTTGTCCAAACGAAGCAGGTACTAAAGCTATGAACGGATGTCCAGACAGAGACGGTGACGGTGTTGCTGACAATGTTGACAAATGTCCAGATGTTAAAGGACCAAAAGAAAATGGTGGATGCCCATGGCCAGATAGAGATGGTGACGGTGTATTCGATAAAGATGACAGATGTCCAGATGTGAAAGGTACAGTTGCTAACCACGGTTGTCCAGAAATCACTGAAGAGCAGGTTAACAAATTGAATGCTTACGCTAAAACTATCTTGTTCAACAGCGGTAAGTCTACATTCAAACCAGAAACTATGCCAGTATTGGAAGCTATCAACGCTATCCTTAAAGAATACCCAACTTCAAGATTCTCTATTGAAGGACACACTGACAGCGACGGTTCTAACGCGTTAAACCAAACGCTTTCTGAAAACAGAGCTGCAGCAGTTAAAAACTACTTGATTGAAAACGGAATCGAATCTTCTAGATTGAGATCTACAGGTTTCGGTGAAACTAAACCAATCGATACTAACAAAACTGCTAAAGGTAAAGCTAACAACAGAAGAGTTGAAGTAAAATTGATCAAAGATTAATTTTAACCTAAATAGTTTTAAAAACGCCTCGATTTATCGGGGCGTTTTTTTATTTTTATCCTATGGCAGAAACTACGTTTTTAGATAAAATCGCTTCTATAATAGTGGATGGGAGTACTAACACCTTGTCGGATCTGGTGGTCGTATTGCCAAACAAAAGAGCGAAGGTTTTTCTTATTGAAGCATTAAGAAATAAGACCGAAAACACCATTTTTGCTCCTAAAATTATCAGTATTGAAGACTTCATTCAGGATATAGCCGGAATCCGTTCCATTGACAGTATTGAACTCATATTTGAATTCTATGAGGTGTATCTGAGTATTACCAGTAAAGAAAAACAGCAGCCTTTTGAATTGTTTGCCAACTGGGCCAAAACCCTGTTACAGGATTTTAATGAAATAGACAGGTATCTTTTAGAACCCAACCATGTGCTTTCCTATCTCAAGGACATCGAAGACATCAAACATTGGTCTGTAGATGCAGAGAAAAGAACTCCAATGATTGATAATTACCTTCAGTTTTGGAGTCTGCTTCCCAAATATTATGAAGAATTATACAGCCATCTCTTAAATAAAGGAATTGGCTATCAGGGGTTGATTTACAGAGAATCTGTCAAGAACCTCAATCATTTTACAAATGCCATTGGCAGGAAAGAATTTCTTTTTGCCGGATTCAATGCCCTGAATGCTTCCGAAGAAAAAATCGTACAGCATTTATTGGCAACCGAAAAAGCCAGAATTTTTTGGGATGCCGACGAAACCTTCCTGAACGACCCATTCCATGATGCCGGACTATTTTTAAGACGTTTCAAAGAAAACTGGAAACATTACAAAAGCCATCCCTTTGAATGGATTGTAGATGATTTTAAGCAGCATAAAAACATACAGATAATAGGCACGCCCAAAACTATTGGCCAGGCAAAAATTGCAGGGAAAATCGTTGAAGAACATGCCGGAAAAGAAATCACACTAAATAAAACAGCAGTTGTTCTGGGAGAAGAAAATCTGCTGGTGCCGTTGCTCTATTCCTTACCGTCTTCTGTAACTGCGATGAACATAACAATGGGATATTCCGGAAAGAATAATCCTGCTCAAATCTTAATAGCAAAACTATTTAAGCTGCATTCCAATGCACTTTCCAGAAATCCGAACAGTTATGTTTTTTATTATAAAGATGTTTTGGATGTACTCACGCACCCGTTAATCGAGCCTTATTCAAAAACATCCGATCTGGTCAATACCATCAATCAGAATAATTATACCTTTATTACCTATAACAAGCTTTTTGAGCTGAATCAGAGCCAAAGCGATTTGTTTTTATTGCTATTCCGAAAATGGGACAAGGGTTCAATGCCGGTTTTGGAAACGATTTCCGGTCTCTTACTTCAGATAAAATCCAATTTGAGTAATGATGATGAAGGAGAAAAAATAACAAAGGCATTCGTATATTCCATTTTTAAGGTAATTAATAAGCTGATGAATTATTATTCAAAACACAGGCATATTGACACCATAGAAACCCTTTTTGCAGTTTATAAGCAAATTATTGACCTGGCCGAAGTTTCTTTTGAAGGTGAGCCGCTTAACGGATTACAGGTTATGGGTGTGCTCGAAAGCCGTGTCCTGGATTTTGAAACGGTTATCGTCACTTCAATGAACGAAGGAAAATTTCCTGCGGGAAAGTCCCAAAATTCATTTATACCTTATGATGTCAAACGGGAATTGGGATTGCCAACGTTTAAAGAAAAAGACGCTATCTATACCTATCACTTTTATCATTTGCTGCAAAGGGCAAAAAACATCTATCTGCTTTATAATACAGAAAGTGAAGGATTGGATGGTGGAGAAAAGAGCCGGTTCATTACTCAGTTGGAGGTCGAAAAACAGAAAAACCATAACATAACGCATGAAATTTATAACGCTGCTTTGCCTGATGTGGCCTATCGCCCCATAGTGATACCGAAATCGGAAAGCGTAATGCAGCGCCTTAAAGAAATTGCGGAAAAAGGCTTTTCACCATCGGCTTTGACAAGCTATATCCGAAACCCGATACAGTTCTATACGCAAAAGATTCTTCGCATTAGTGAAGTAGAAGAAGTTGAAGAGAATATCGCCTTAAATACATTGGGAACCATCATACACGAAACATTGCGTGTTTTGTATGAACCTTATATCGGCCAATTTTTATCGGCAGAGGACATCAAAAATTGCATAAAGAAGATTGATGAGGAAGTGCTCAGGCAGTTTAAGATTGTCTATAAAGAAGGAGAAATCAAGAAAGGGCGAAACCTGCTGGCTTTTGAAGTAGCCAAAAGAAATGTTTTCAATTTTCTAAAACTGGAATTGCAGGAAATCGAAAATGGAGATGCGGTAAAAATAATCGCCCTCGAGAAAACCTATGAAAGACTTTTAGAGCATCCCAAATTGCCCTATCCTGTATTGATTAAAGGTAATGTAGACAGGATAGAACAGCGAAACGGAAAAATCAGAATTATTGACTACAAAACAGGTAAGGTTGAAGGCAAGGAAGTAGCTTTGAAACAATGGGATAAGTTGACAGACGAAATAAAAAATGACAAGATTATTCAGGTGCTGGCCTATGCCTTTATGTATGAGCCCAATAGCGAAGGACAGGAAATAGAAGTCGGGATTATTTCGTTTAAAAATCTGAAATCGGGCTTTCTGCCCTTTCAGTTTAAAATTGACAAAACCGAAATCTCAGTCGTTAATGAAGAAATATCTGGCAACTATATTGAACAGCTGGTTCTGCTTTTAAATGAAATTCTGGATAAGGATATACCTTTTAGGGAGAAACTTTAAATGCTCTTAAAGAAATCCGGCAATTCTTTTTTGAGTTGTTCGCGGTTTTCAATAGGGCTCATGTGTCCGTCAGGGAAAGAAAGCAATTTTGCCGAAGTATTTTCTATCTGGTCAATGTTCTCATCATAATTCAAGACCGGGTCGCTTTTGCCAAGAACCAATAAAATAGGATAGGGAGCGAAATGCAATATAACTTCACGGTCCTTTCTGATTTTCATGCCTTCAAGAGATGCTACTATTCCTTGCAAAGGTGTTTTTAGGGCTTCTTCCTTTACATTTTCAATTTCATCAGCCAGCCTTTCACGGTTATTTTCGCTGAACAGATTGGCTATAGAAAGGCGGACAAAATTAGTATAATTCTGTTTTACGGCTTTGATAGCGCGATCACGATTTGCTTTGCGCTCATCGCTGTCAGCTCTGGATGTTGAATTGAGTAAAACAATTCCTTTGACGGCGTCAGGATACAATTCGGCAAAAGCCAGAGCGACATAACCGCCCATGGAATGCCCTACAAAAGCAGCTTTTCGGATTTTTAATTCAGACAATACGGCATGTACGGCATCGGCATTGTCTTCCATAGAATGCACATAACCCATTGGTTCAGTCGCTCCATGACCTAATAAATCAATACAGATAATCCGGTATTTCTTAGAAAATTCAGGAATAAAATGTGTCCACATGCTACTGTTTTCCAGAAAACCATGAAGCAATACAATAGCAGTTCCCTTTCCGGAATCAGTATAAGAAATAGTCGTGTTTTTGTAGATTATCTGTTTCAAAGCGCTTAGTTTGTTTTGCAAAGGTAAATTCCTTTTTTTGAAAATTATATTTTTTTGCCGCAGATTAAAGGATTAACACAGATTCAAGAATCATCAAAATCTCTTAATCTGTGGCGAAAAAAAAGCGGCCCGCAATCAGCAAGCCGCCCTTTAGAATTTTAAGTCTAAAGTCTAAAGTCCAAGGTATCAAGTCTCAAGTCTCAAGTCTCAAGTCCAAAGTATCAAGTCTTAAATCATAAATCTACAATCATAAATCACAAATCTGCAATCTAAAATCTACTGATTCATCAAACTTTCAATTTCTTCAATTTCAATAGGAATATTTCGCATCAGGTTAAACGGTTCCCCGCTTTGCTGTACAACAACATTATCTTCCAGTCTGATACCGAATCCTTCAGCAGGAATATAAATTCCAGGCTCTACGGTAAACACCATATTGGCTTGCATCGGCTCGTGAAGTAAACCGTAATCGTGCGTGTCCAATCCCATGTGGTGAGAAGTTCCGTGCATGAAATATTTTTTATAGGCCGGCCAATCAGGATTTTCATTTTGTACATCGGCTTTATCAATTAGTCCTAATCCTAATAATTCGGAAGTCATCAATTTACCAACCTCTACATGATATTGTTTCCAAAGCGTTCCCGGAACAAGCATTTTCGTAGCCTCATTTTTTACTCTCAACACGGCATTATAAACAGCTTTCTGTCTTTCAGTATAACGGCCTGAAACAGGAATCGTTCTGGACAGGTCACTGGAATAATTGGCATATTCAGCAGCCACATCCAGCAAGATTAAATCGCCTGCCTTACACTGCTGGTTATTTTCGATATAATGCAATACGTTTGCGTTATTTCCGGAAGCAATAATTGGCGTATAGGCAAATCCTTTGGAACGGTTTCGGATAAACTCATGAATCAGTTCGGCTTCAATTTCATATTCCGTTACATTAGGTTTTACAAAAGACAATAATCTTCTGAATCCTTTTTCCGTGATGTTGCAGGCTTGCTGAATCAGGTCAATTTCTTCACTTTCTTTAACAGAACGCAGGCGTTGCAGTATCGGATTTGATTTTTCTACCTTATGGGCAGGATAATTTTCTTTCCACCATTTTACAAAACGGGCTTCACGGGTTTCGGTTTCAATCGTTGCGCGATAGTGTTCATTGGTGTTGATGTATATCGTGTCGGCATAAGCCATAATTTCTTTTAGGGTCTTATGGAAATCCTGCAGCCAGATTACGGTTTTGATTCCGGAAACCTCAAAAGCTCTTTCTTTGGTTAGTTTTTCGCCTTCCCAAATAGCAATATGTTCATTTGTTTCTTTCAGGAAAAGAATTTCCTTTAAGTGTTCGTATGGTGCATCCGGAAAAAGAAGCAGTATGCTTTCTTCCTGGTCAATGCCGCTTAAATAAAAAATATCTCTATGTTGGGCAAAAGGCAGCGTGCTGTCTGCAGAAACAGGATAAATGTCATTGGAATTAAAAACGGCAACACTGTTTGGTTTCATATGAGCCGTAAACTTTTGTCGGTTTTTGATAAAAAGCTGACGGTCTATCTGATGGTATTTCATAAATAAAAACTTTTGAAAATTGTATTCCCAAAAGTAGCGAAAGATATTTTTTGGCAAGTAGCCAAATGGCGTTATTTTATATTTTTTCGAATACGGCTCATGTGTCGGGAAGAAATCCCGAGAAAAGAAGCCAGGTAATGCAAAGGAACCTCCTGAAGCAGTTTGGGTTCTGTTGAAAGTAGTTTTCTGTAGCGTTCTTCCGGGGATAAGGTTAGGAGGTCAATACGGTAATCATCGATAAGGCAGAGCTGTTTTTCAATCAGATTGTAATAAAACTGGTGAAAAGCCTCGTTGTTTTCAATCAGGTTTTTAAAAGTAGGCAGGTCTACAATCCACAAACCGCAATCTGAAATTGCCTTGATGCTTTTTCGGGACGGTTTTCCAAATAAAAAGCTGTTTAAGGAGCTGGTGACAGAATTGCGCAATGCCAGATAGGTTGTTTTTTCTTCACCATCAACCATAATAGCATGTTGCAGAATGCCGCTTTCGATATAGCAGAAATGTTGGCAAATTTCACCTTCTTTTACAAAAAAGTCGTTTTTCTTTAAAGGCAGATAGGTAAAGGCGTTTTTTGATTTTTCAAGCAACTCCGGAAATGAATCATCATCAGTATTGGAAAATACCGTGAGATAGTCTAAAAAAATAGAAGGAGCTGTTTTCATAAAAGCAAAATTACCTAAAAATAGTGAAGTCTGGTAAACCGGTATTCTGCATTTTATAATAAAAAAAGGCAATTTCAATAATGGCAAACAGCAGATAATAGGATTTTTACAGATTTAAAACCAGGCTTTAGAGAAATTGGCAATTCGGTTTTTTCATTTTGCTGTCGGCCTATTTATGGCTATTTTAGCGCAAGATTTTAAAACGCACAAAATGAAATATTTTTTCCACATACTTGCTCTGGCCGTTTCGTTCAATTTAGTAGCTCAGGACAAGCTTCCGTACCAATTGTATGATAAAAACGGGAAGAAAACGACTTATAAAAAAATGTTGAAAGAAGCAGGAGATGCTGAAGTTGTTTTGTTTGGAGAACACCATGATAATTCTGTTGTACACTGGCTACAGCTGGAATTTACGAAAGACCTGGCGGAAAAAAAGTCATTGGTTTTGGGTGCAGAAATGATAGAAGCAGATAACCAGAAGCAACTCAACCAATATTTGAAAGGAGAAATCAATCAAAAAGCATTCGACACTTTGGCAAGGCTTTGGAACAACCACAAAACCGATTATAAGCCGTTGGTGGATTTTGCAAAATCTAAAAACCTGACCTTTGTGGCGGCTAATATCCCGAGAAGATATGCCAGTTTGGTATACAAACAAGGTTTTGAAGCATTAGACAAACTGTCTGCAGAGGAAAAAACATGGATAGCGCCTTTGCCAATAGCCTATGACAAGAATCTTCCCGGATATGTAAAAATGCTTAGTATGATGGGTGACCATGCTCATGAAAATATGCCAAAAGCACAGGCGGTAAAAGATGCTACAATGGCGTATTTCATTTCAAAAAATTTAAAGCCAAATACGGTTTTTGTACACTATAACGGAACCTATCACAGCGATAATTTCGAAGGAATTAATTGGTATTTGAAACGTCAAAATCCGAGTTTGAAAATAATGACCATTGCTACAGTTTCTCAAAAAGATATCTCAAAAATCGAAAAAGAAAATCTAAAGTTGGCCGATTTTATAATCGTAACCGACGAAGATGTGACCAAAACTTTCTAAAAATACTGGAATTCCGACTGATTTTAACGTAATTGAAAGTCGTGTTTTTTGCGATTTATTTTTCTTTTGGTAATTATTGATGCTTAAAATTATTGGTAATGAAATTTTAAGCCTCTTTTACTGCAAAAGATATTCACTTTATACTGATTATAAATAATCCGAAAAGGTTGTAGTTAATTTGAATATGCGTTATTTTTGTGTGATTTTTTAAAACACACAAACAACTCTTATGGCAAAATCTGCAATCTTAAAGTCATCACTGGCAAAAAAGTACTGGATGGCTCTAACAGGTTTATTTTTATGCTTGTTTTTAGTAGGACATTTAGCTGGAAACCTGCAATTGATTTTTAGCGATGCACTGCACTTCAATCAATATGCATTGTTTATGACCACAAACCCCGTGGTAAAGCTGCTTTCTTACCTGACGTACATTTCAATTCTTTTTCACGCGGTAGACGGTATTCTCCTGACTGTTCAAAACAGAAAAGCAAGGCCTATCCGGTATGCAATGGAAAATCCTTCAGCAAATTCAACATGGGCTTCAAGAAACATGGCGGTTTTAGGAACCTTGATTTTGGTTTTTATCGTAACGCACATGGTTAACTTCTGGGCGGTAATGCATTTTGATAAGAATATGCCATTGCAGTCTGTTGCAAATGGTGATTCACAGGTGTATGTGATGGTTGATGGTAGTTACATTCCTCAGGAATTTGTGACTAGCGGTGATGTGAAAATTGAACACAGAACAGAGTTTTTTGACTCAAAAAGCGGACTTAAAATAGGCGAGGGCTATAAAGATTTACATAAAATTACTTTTGAATTCTTTAAAGACTCTGAATACGGCCTAATCGCAACAATACTATATGTAATTGCAATGTTCGTATTGTCTTTCCACTTATGGCATGGTTTTGCCAGCGCATTCCAATCATTAGGAGCAAATAACCCAAAATATAACGGATTAATTAAAGGTTTCGGTAAAGCCTTTTCGGTTATCGTACCGCTTCTTTTCGCAATTATTCCGGTTTACATTCACTTTTTTGCTAAATAACACACGAACAAGATATGAGTTTAGATTCTAAAATTCCAGAAGGACATATATCAGAAAAATGGACCAACCATAAAAACCATCTTAAATTGGTAGCGCCTAATAACAGGCCTAAAATTGATGTGATTGTTGTTGGTACAGGTTTGGCTGGAGCTTCTGCTGCTGCTTCTTTAGGGGAGATGGGATACAATGTGAAAGCATTTTGTTTCCAGGATTCTCCACGTAGAGCTCACTCCATTGCAGCTCAGGGAGGTATCAATGCCGCTAAAAATTACCAAAATGATGGCGATAGTATTTATCGCTTATTCTATGATACGATAAAAGGAGGAGATTACCGTGCAAGAGAAGCAAACGTTCACCGTCTTGCTGAAGTTTCCGGAAATATCATTGACCAGTGTGTAGCACAAGGCGTGCCTTTTGCCCGCGATTATGGCGGATTGCTGGACAACCGTTCTTTTGGAGGAACACAGGTACAGCGTACTTTTTATGCTGCCGGACAAACCGGACAGCAGTTGCTTTTGGGAGCTTATTCAGCCTTGTCAAGACAAATTGGTTTAGGACGTGTTGAAATGTACAACCGTCATGAAATGCTTGACCTGGTAAAAGTTGATGGAAAAGCAAGAGGAATCATTGCCCGTAACCTGATTACCGGTGAAATCGAAAGACATTCTGCACATGCCGTTATCATTGCTTCCGGTGGATATGGAAACGTATATTTCCTTTCTACAAATGCAATGGGAAGTAACGTGACTGCAGCCTGGAAAATCCACAAACAGGGAGCTTATTTTGCTAACCCTTGTTATGTACAAATTCACCCAACCTGTATTCCGGTTCATGGAACCAACCAATCGAAACTGACTCTGATGTCAGAATCATTGCGTAACTCAGGAAGAATCTGGGTGCCTAAAAAGAAAGAAGATGCAGAAGCAATTCGTGCCGGAAAATTGAAACCGACACAAATTGCTGAAGAAGATAGAGATTACTACTTAGAAAGAAGATATCCGGCGTTTGGTAACTTAGTGCCTCGTGACGTGGCTTCAAGAGCTGCAAAAGAGCGTTGTGATGCCGGTTTCGGAATTGAAGCCAACGACACGAATGAAGGAGTTTACCTTGACTTTGCTTCTGAAATTAAGAGCAAAGGCCGTCAGGCAGCTTATGCACAAGGAAATCACCATCCTACAGATGAAGAAATAATCAAATTAGGAAAACAGTGGGTAGAAGAAAAATACGGTAATCTTTTCCAGATGTATGAAAAAATTACCGACGAAAACCCATATGAAACTCCAATGAAAATTTATCCTGCCGTTCACTACACAATGGGTGGTGTTTGGGTAGATTATAACCTGCAGTCTACAATTCCGGGTTGTTTCGTAGCTGGAGAAGCAAACTTCTCTGACCATGGGGCAAACCGATTAGGAGCTTCTGCTCTGATGCAGGGATTGGCTGACGGATATTTCGTATTGCCATATACGGTTTCTAACTACCTTGCCGATGAAATCCGTACCGGAAAAATTCCTACCAATTCACCGGAATTTGACGAGGCAGAAAAAAGAGTGAAAGACTCGATTAACTTCTTCCTCAACAATAATGGTACAAAATCAGTAGACCATTTCCACAAAGCTTTAGGAAACATCATGTGGAATAAAGTAGGAATGGGACGAAACGAAAAAGGTCTGTCAGAAGCAGTAGCAGAAATTGATGCTTTACGTAAAGAATTTTACAAAGAAGTATACGTTCCCGGAAGTGCAGATGAATTGAACCCTGAATTGGAAAAAGCACTTAGAGTAGCTGATTTCATGGAATTAGGACAATTGATGGCAATGGACGCCTTGCAAAGAAAAGAATCATGTGGAGGACATTTCCGTGAGGAGTATCAGGATGCTGAAGGAGAAACACTACGTGATGACGAAAACTTTAAGTTTGTTGGAGCATGGGAATATCAGGGAAGCGACATTAATAAGGAAGTACTTCACAAAGAAGAACTGAATTATGAGTTTATTAAAATTGCGGCTCGTAATTACAAATAAGAATCGGTGTGAAAAACTTCTTGATTTTAATTTCGATTCTATTTACGGGAGTAGTTTTTGGACAGTCAGGCTATCTTAACGGAAAGCAGCCCTTTCAAAAGCCAAAAGAAGGTAAAGCTTTGGTGTATTTGATTAGGTCAGGAGCAGGAGCCTTAGTCAATTTCAGGGCTTACAAAGACGATAAGTTTTTAGGAGCATTGGTTAACGACGATTACTTGATTATTGAATGTGAGCCAGGAGAACATTTGTTTTGGGCAGTTTCAGAGAATAGGGACTATGTGGAAGCAAATTTAGAAGCAAACAAAGTGTATGTTTTGAATATTCAAGGTCAAATGGGAGCATTTATAGCATCTGTATCGCTTAAGCAACTGGATCCGAATAAAAAGTCAGACAAAAAGCTTTTTGCCAGAAAAATTAGAAATTCTTGGGCGATAGTATATGACGAATCAAGAATAACAGAAGACAAATCTGAAAATATTGAAAAAGGTTTGGCTAAGTATAAAGAACTAAAAGCAAAGGAATCTTCAAAAATAATTAAACTTGATCCGGCAAAGGCTTTTGAAAACGCTGATAAACCAAATTAAGTATTAAAACAAAAATTATGAGCAATTCAAAATTTATAAACATAAACCTTAAAATTTGGCGTCAGAAAAATGCCAAAGAAAAAGGGAAAATCGAGACCTATAAATTAGATAATGTTTCAACGGACAGCTCTTTTCTTGAGATGCTTGACCAATTGAACGAACAATTGGTTTCGGAAAGACAGGAACCTGTAGCTTTTGACCATGATTGCCGCGAAGGAATCTGTGGTATGTGCTCACTGTTTATCAATGGTAGGGCTCACGGTCCGGATACAGGAATTACGACTTGCCAGTTGCATATGCGTATGTTCAAGAACAACGATACAATTTATGTGGAACCATGGAGAAGTAAAGCGTTTCCGGTAATCAAAGATTTGGTTGTTGACCGAAGTGCATTTGACAGAATCCAACAGGCAGGAGGTTTCGTTTCTGTAAATACTTCAGGAAACACTATTGATGCCAATTCAACGCCAGTTCCTAAACATGATGCAGACCGTGCTTTTGAAGCAGCTGCTTGTATTGGATGCGGTGCCTGTGTAGCTACTTGTAAAAACGGTTCTGCTATGCTTTTCGTTGGTGCAAAAGTATCACAGTATGCTCTGTTACCGCAAGGTAAGGTAGAAGCTACGCAGCGTGTTTTGAACATGGTTCGCCAAATGGATGAGGAAGGATTCGGAAACTGTACCAATACAGGTGCTTGCGAAGTAGAATGTCCAAAAGGAATTTCTTTGGAGAACATCGCAAGAATGAACAGGGAATATTTGGCAGCAAGCTTGAAATAAGAATCTGTAAGTATAAATAGTAAAGGCGCATTTAAAAATGCGCCTTTTTTTATGGCTTTTTAATCGGGAGATAAATCCGGTTAAGAATTCCTTTGTCGAAATATTCTTATATTTGGAAGACAAAACAAACACAATGAAATATTTCTCCTTCCTGTTATTAATTTCTACACTATCATTCGCCCAAAATTACCAGCAATACGTCAATCCTATGATTGGAACCGGAGGGCACGGACACACTTTTCCGGGAGCTACTGTGCCTTTCGGAATGGTACAGCTCTCTCCTGATACCAGAATAGATGGAAGTTGGGACGGATGTTCAGGTTATCATTATTCTGATAATGTAATTTACGGTTTCTCGCATACGCACCTGAATGGTACCGGAGTTTCGGATTTTGGTGATATCATGCTAATGCCTACAATGGGAGAGCCATCTTTAGACAATAAAATTTATTCTTCAAAATTTTCGCATTCCAATGAAAAGGCAGCAGCTGGTTTCTATGCCGTAAAACTTGATGATGATGATATTGATGTGGCACTGACGGCTTCTACAAGGGTAGGGTTTCATGAATATACTTTCAATAAATCCGGTCAGGCAAATATTATTCTGGACCTGAACCACCGCGACCATTTAATTATGGGAGAGGTAAGAATTATTGACAATAAAACTATTGAAGTTTTAAGAAGGAGTGAAGCCTGGGCCCGTGACCAATATGTGTTTTCGAGAATAGAATTCAATCAGCCAATGGTCATTACAAAGGTCAACAATAATGCTTTCGCACCGGCAAAAGTAACAGACCGGTTTTTTGCAGGCAGCCTTTTGGCGATAAGTTTCTCCAAACAAGTTAAAAAGGGAGAAAAATTACTTGTAAAAGTATCACTTTCGCCAACTTCTTATGAAGGAGCGAAACTTAATATGTCTGAAATAAACCACTGGGACTTTAAAAAAGTAAGAACAGAAGCTGAAAAATTGTGGAATAAGGAACTGTCTAAAATTGAAGTGTCCTCATCAGATAAAAACAAAACGGCAATATTCTATACGGCATTATACCATACGATGATGCAGCCTAATATAGCACACGATTTAGATGGGAAATACAGAGGTCGTGACAATCAGATACACACTGCAAAAGGATTTGATTACTATTCCGTTTTTTCGCTTTGGGACACGTTCCGCGCTGCACATCCTTTATATACCCTGATCGATAAAAAACGAACGGCTGATTTTATCAATACGTTTTTGAAACAATACGAACAGGGGGGCAGATTACCGGTTTGGGAACTGGCTTCTAACGAAACAGATTGTATGATTGGCTATCATTCTGTTTCGGTAATTGCAGATGCCATGGCAAAAGGAATAAAGGGCTTCGATTATGAAAAAGCATTTGAGGCGGCAAAACACTCAGCTATGTTGGACCATTTAGGACTGGATGCCTATAAAAAAAACGGTTTTATCAGTATTGATGATGAACATGAAAGTATTTCCAAAACTGTGGAATATGCTTATGATGACTGGTGTATTGCACAAATGGCCAAAATGCTCAACAGGCAGGAAGACTATCAGTATTTTATAAAACGCTCACAAAACTGGAAAAACATTTTTGACTGGAAAACAGGATTTATGCGTCCAAAGAAAAATGGAGGTTGGGATAAACCTTTTGACCCGAGAGAGGTAAATAATAATTTTACTGAAGGTAATTCCTGGCAGTATTCTTTTTTTGTTTTGCAGGATATTCCGGGAATGATTGAGGCTTACGGCGGGAAAGAAAAATTTGAAGCCAAACTGGATGAAATGTTCAACAGCGAAAGCAAGACGACAGGACGTGAGCAGGTTGACGTTACCGGATTAATTGGTCAATATGCCCACGGAAATGAACCGAGCCATCACATGGCCTATCTGTATAATTTTATTGGAAAGCCGGAAAAAACGAAAGAAAAGGTTCGTTATATTCTTGATGAGTTTTATAAGAATACACCTGACGGATTGATAGGAAATGAAGACTGCGGGCAAATGAGTGCCTGGTATGTGTTGAGTTCAATGGGAATGTATGCCGTAACACCGGGAAATGCCGAATGGACATTTACAGAGCCTTATTTTGACACTGTTAAAATTCATTTTGAAAATAATGAGGTATTGACCATTACAAAAAAAGCACACAAAGGCTATTTGAAGGAAGTAATGGCAAAAGCTCAAAAAGAAATTTTTCCTGAAATTACTCCGGTTCCCGTAATCGAAGCAGACAGTAAGTCATTCAAGGATAAAATGAAAATAGAAATCGTTTCACAAAACCCAAACGATGTCCTTTATTGGATGATAGAAGACCCTTCAAAACCGCGTTCTGGTAAACCAATATGGAATAAGTACACAAAGCCATTTGAGGTTGCTGAAACAACTGCAATTAGGGCATATGCTGAAAGAAATGGAAAAAACAGCAGTATAGTTACCGCTAACTTTATCAAAAAACCAAATGATTACACAATCACAATCCAATCGCAATACAATCCGCAATATCATGCCGGAGGAGACAGCGGTTTGATTGATGGCATCTTTGGAAACGAAAACTGGCGAAAAGGAGATTGGCAAGGCTATCAGGGACAGGATTTTGAAGCCATAATCGACTTAAAAAACAGCAAAAAAGTGACTTCGCTTTCTGCGCGATTCCTGCAGGATTCCAGAGCCTGGATATTGATGCCAACCAAAGTTGAATTTTATACTTCTGAAAACAACCATAATTTCAAACTGGTTAAGACTATCGAAAACAAAATTGACGCCAAAAACACCGAAGTTCAGATTGCCGCTTTTGAAAGCAGTATTCCTGAAACTAAGGCCAGATACGTAAAAATTAAAGCTTACAAGTACGGAAAGCTTCCCGAATGGCACCAGGGTTTTGGAGGCGATGCTTTTATTTTTATAGATGAAATAACAATCAAATAAACCAACTATGACCATCCTGACCCTGCCAGGGTTTCAAACCCTGGCAGGGTCAGGATGGCTGATAAAAAAAGATGAAAACAGCCCTAATTCAAATACCGTTAATTTGGGAAAACCCAAAAGCCAATCGGAACTATATTGAAGAAAAAATCAACTCCATCAATGAAGCAGATTTGATTGTTCTTCCTGAAATGTTTACGACAGGTTTTACGATGAATCCCCAGAACGTTGCCGAAACAATGCAGGGCGAAACCCTTTTATGGCTGAAACATTTGGCAAAAAATAAAAATACAGCCATAACAGGAAGCCTTATCATTGTAGAAAACGGCAATTATTACAACAGGCTCGTTTTTGTCTTTCCGTCAGGAGAAGTGCAATACTACGATAAAAGACATCTCTTTTCTTTGGCCGGAGAGCAAAAAATCTACACTTCCGGTCAGCAAAAATTAATAGTGGAATATAAAGGCTGGAAAATATGTCCGTTGATTTGCTATGACCTGCGATTTCCGGTTTTTTCAAGAAACACAGAGAATTATGATTTGCTTATCTATGTTGCAAACTGGCCAAAACCACGCGTAAATGCCTGGGATATTTTGCTCAAAGCCCGTTCGGTTGAAAATATGTGCTACACGGTTGGGGTTAACAGAGTAGGATGGGACGAAAGCAACCATGAATATATTGGCCATTCACAAGCGCTGGATTTTTTAGGGAATCCGGTACTTGAACCTCAGGAATCAGAAGGTGTTTTTATTGTAGATTTCGATAAAAATCAAATGCTCGAAGTCAGGCAAAAATTAGCCTTTTTGGATGACCGTGATTCATTTGAAATACTGTAACGTCAATTGCCAAGATTGACCGTTTGATCTACATCCCAATTGGCCCTGACATCTATTGCTGTTGGATAATAAACGACTTCTTCTGCCTGTCGTTTTTCCAGATAATTACCAGTGTCCCAAATCTTGTTTTTGTTTTCATCATAGATTACCCGAAGCGTAAAAAGATTCGGCTGTAGGGCCATGAAATCAATAATATCATTACCTTCGGAATACTCTGAAGCAATGAGATCGCCTTTGGAATTGGTGATTTCAACAATAACAGGATAGTGTTTGACATTTTGCAGTCGTATACGGAGATTTCCATATTCGGAAATATTCTGGGTCTTCAGGCGGTAAGATAAAGTATCATTCGCTTTTTGCATATAATCAATAAAGGCACCCGGAAGGGCGGTAATCCTATAGGTTTCCAAGGGTTGTTTTTCGAAGTCAATCTTTACCTCCTGGTTAAAATCATCATATTCGGTAGTAAATGGAACAGCTATCGTGTCTTTATTTACTAAGGTAATTTTAGATTTGTCAATAGTAGCCAATGGCATACTGGAAGTAATGGTAAAACGGTCGCGGAAATGAAGTGTGCTGGTCTGCGAAGCCTGGAAGCTAAGCGTGTCCTTCTTCTGGTTTTTTATTTTTACAGTAAACTCTTTGCTGAATTTTTCCTTGTCAATTTTAAGAAGCAGTGAATCTGTTTTTACAGGATTAAACCACACTTGCAACGAGTCTTTTTTAGGGAATTTAGTAACCCTTACCGGAAGATTTTCAGTGTTGTTTTTTAAGGTAATAGTGGCGTTTTTACCATCTCCCACATAAGGAACGACAATTTTATTGCCGGAAGCCTGATAAGGTTTAGTGGCCTTAAAAGGAAGGATTTCTTTAAACAATTCCATTTCATACAAAGTGTCGTTTGGAATAGTCACAAATTCTTTATGGAAAGCAATCTTATCCGTATTTGAGTTGAATTTGAAATTGTTGTTCTGGTCTTTCAGGGCAACCAACAAATATTTACCTTCTTTTAGATTTTCGAGCTTAAATGTCTTCAGGCTGTCCAGAGTGTTTGTCACATATCTAGGATTCTCTTTATAGACAATCGAATCTGTAAAAGTTTCATTTACTTCATACAACATTACTGAGACAAAATTATCTACGGTTTTGCTGTAGGCATCTTTTATAAAGCCTGATATGGAAAGCGAATCGATAGCATTTCCTGTGGAAAACACATATTTGAACTGCTGGTAGGGATTCCCTTCGTTATTATCCTGAATACTGCTTCCAAAGTTAAAGCTGTAAGTAGTATTGGGCTGGAGCGTATCCTTGATTTTTATGGAAATGTATTTGCTGGCATTGGTTGGTGAAACTATTGGCGGATATTTCATTGGTGGTGAAATAATCAGCTGCTTGTTAACATCCTTGATTTTAACATATTCGTCAAAAGTAATCCTGATTTCCTGTACGTTGAAATTGGTGCTGAAATTTTTTGGTACGCTGGAACGCATAACAGGAGGAAGAGTGTCCTTTAAACCGCCGGTAATGCTGCCTCTTTTTGCACAACTTATTACTGACAAGGCCAAAATAATATATAAAAACGCAAATCGGATTCTAAACATCAGGAAATAATTTATCTACAAAATAACAATTATATTTAGAGCTGACGAAATCTTTGCAAAATTATTTCTTAGGAATGCGTATACGCCATAGCCACAATACTGATTTTCGCATCCGGAATTTTGAGTAAAGCTTTGGCACACGCTTCAATAGTAGTTCCGCTTGTGATGACATCGTCAATCAGTAAGAAGTGTTTGCCCTGATGGATTTCAGAAAACACAACATCAAACAGGTCCTTTTTAATTGTGGTCCGGCCAAAAAAACTTTTTTGGGTTTGCGTGTCTGAGTAGATGTTCCGGTATAATATTGAGTTGTTGTACGGAACTTTGAGCAGGGATGATAATGCCAGTCCAAATTTCTCAACCTGATTATAACCCCGTTTCTTGAGCCGCTTCTTGTGAAGAGGAACCGGAATAATAAAATCTGTGTTTTTAACGATTTCTAAAAATTTCAATTCTTCACCATACCATTTGCCCAGCATAGTGCCAATTTCCTGATGGTTCTGGTATTTGAGATTATGGATGAGCTGTTGAACAATTCCTTTTTTGTGAAAATAAAACATTGCAGCTCCAAATTCAATGGGAATTCTGCCGTAAAATTTTTTGATGATTTCGTTTTCCGTTTCAGAATGGTGGTTTGTCAATGGCAGTTCATGACGACAGGAAGTACAGATTACAGTTTCGTTTAGCTGCATAAATGTTCCGCAGCCAAGACATACTTGTGGGAAAAAGAGATTGAATAGGCTTTTAAACATGCTGTTTGGTTTGTAAATGGACAGCTTAAAAATAAGGAATTTTTTGACAAATTCATTTGTGGTTTTTTAAATTTAAAAACAGAATTAATTATAAGTTTCTGATACGTTGTGTTTTAAGTTTTATTTAAGAATTGGGAGAAAATGATAATTCAAAAAACGTTCGTTCAACCTGATGGATTCACTTTTGGTCGATTATTTTTTGTGGACAACAGCCGTTCGGTTAATTTCACCAAAATTTTTCAAAAAACTATGTCTTTTAAGCCAGTATTTTCTTTAATAAATATAACCGCCATTGTTTCTATTTTGACGGTGACCGCTCTTGCGGTAAAATTATATAGCATAAAAACCGAAAAAGATAATCTGGCCCACACAATAGAACTTGACAGGAAACTGCATAACAATGAGATTAGTGAAATATTGATTCGTTATGATGCGGCACTACAGCAAAATGAGCAATTGACAAAAGAATTGGAAGAACTGAAAAATAAAACAGTCCAGACAGATGATTCGGTCAAATCTAATTTTAGCCTGCTGAAAGAGAATATTTCGGTACTAACAAAAGAGAAATACACCAAAAGCACGCAGCTGGAAACGCTCAATAATATCCTCAGGCTAAAACAGCTGGATTTCGAAAGCAATAAAAAAGAAATCGAAAAGCTTCATAACAAAATCAGTCAACTGGAATCTGAAATTTTGGCAAGTTCTGAAACGAAAGCAGAAAAACGAAAGCTCAGGGCTTTGAATGTGAGCGCTGTTGGTGCCAGGACGGTATCCGAAAAAATGTTGGAAACCAAAAAGACAAAAAACACAGAGCAGATAAAAGTATGTTTCACTCTTGAAGACAGCATGGGAATTGAAAAAGGAATCAAAGAGATTTTCATCCAGATTATTAATCCCAAAGCCAATATAGTAAGTAAAAACAAAGCCTCAATAGAGATTAAAAACCAGACACTTTTTTACAGTGCCAAAACCAGTGTCAATTATGATAAAGGTGACGTTGACGTTTGCGTTTTTGTTGACGCAAACAAACAAAATCTCATAAAAGGGAATTACATTGTCAATATATTTTCCGGAGCCCATCTTATAGGAAATACCAGTCTCAATCTTCTTTAAACTTTCTGGTTTAAAAAAACAGCATTTCCCGCGATTTTCATTCTCTTTTTATATTTTTGCACTATGGCAAAACAAGACGATTTATTTAAAAATATAGTTTCGCATGCAAAAGAATACGGATATATTTTTCCGTCAAGCGAAATTTACGATGGATTAAGTGCAGTTTATGATTATGCACAAAACGGTGTTGAACTGAAGAAAAATATCCGCGAATATTGGTGGAAGGCAATGGTGCAGATGCACGATAACATTGTAGGGATTGATGCGGCTATTTTGATGCATCCAACCACATGGAAAGCTTCAGGGCACGTTGATGCGTTTAATGATCCGTTGATCGATAACAAAGATTCCAAAAAAAGATATCGTGCTGATACTTTGATTGAAGATTATGTAGAAAAAATCAATCAAAAGGCGAAAAAAGAAATCGAAAAAGCCAGAGCCCGCTTTGGCGATGCTTTTAACGAGCAGGAATTTATAACTACCAATGCCAGAGTTGTAGAATATTTGGCAAAGAAGAAAGAAATTCTTGAGCGTATGGCCCGTTCGCTTGAAACAGAAAATCTGGCAGACGTAAAAGCGCTGATAGAAGAGTTGGAAATTGCTGATCCTGAAACCGGTTCTAAAAACTGGACAGATGTTAAGCAGTTCAACCTGATGTTTGGTACAAAATTGGGTGCTTCGGCAGAAAATGCAATGGACCTATATCTTCGCCCCGAAACAGCCCAGGGAATTTTTGTGAACTTCTTAAACGTACAAAAATCGGGAAGAATGAAAGTTCCTTTCGGAATTGCACAAACAGGAAAAGCTTTCCGAAACGAAATTGTTGCCAGACAGTTCATTTTCAGAATGAGAGAATTTGAACAGATGGAAATGCAGTTTTTTGTGAAGCCGGGAGAAGAAATGAAGTGGTACGAATACTGGAAAACTACCCGTTTGAACTGGCACCTATCTCTTGGTCTTGGTAAAGAAAATTACCGTTTCCATGACCACGAAAAATTAGCTCATTATGCTAATGCTGCAGTCGATATCGAATTTAATTTCCCGTTTGGTTTTAAAGAATTGGAAGGAATCCATTCAAGAAAAGACTTTGATTTAAAGGCACACGAAGAACATTCCGGAAGGAAACTGCAATATTTTGATCCGGAAACCAATCAGAACTATGTTCCTTATGTAGTGGAAACTTCAGTAGGACTTGACAGGATGTTTTTGGCGGTATTCTCTAACTCTTTAAAAGAGGAAACTCTGGAAGACGGATCGGTGAGAACAGTATTGAGATTACCGGCTGTTTTAGCACCAACCAAAGCAGCAGTATTGCCTTTAATTAAAAGAGATGGGCTTCCTGAATTGGCACAGGAAATTATTGAAGACCTGAAATGGGATTTCAATGTAGCCTATGATGAGAAAGATGCTGTTGGAAGACGCTACAGAAGGCAAGATGCCTTAGGAACACCATTCTGTATTACGGTAGACCACCAATCACTTGAAGACAAGACGGTAACCATTCGTCATAGAGACTCTATGAAGCAGGACCGTGTAAAAATTTCTGAATTGAAAGATATTATCAATAAAGAAGTTTCGATGAGAACCTGGCTTCAGAAAATATAAAAAGCAGCTATCAAATTTGTAGAAAGGCTGACCTTGAATGGGGAGGCCTTTTTATTTTCATGAATTTGTATTTTACATAATAAATCAGGCCTTATAGAAAATACGCTTAAAACGGAATAATTTTTAGTTTTTTTCGCACCTTTTACTTTTTATATCAACAAAAATTAAGAATGTATTAACAACAATCCTATTTTTGCACCAAATAAATTAAATTAGTTGGATGTTTTGTGTCATAAAATGATGAAAATGATTCCCTTAAGGGAAGGAATGCCGATTAAAATAGTTAAAATAGCCCCAAAAACTACTATTCCCGCAAGTCTAAAATTTATTTACGGACTTAATCACGATGCTCTGACAAAATAAGCAGTTATATGCTGCTCTACCAAAAACAAATTTTGTTACAAGCTATTGATGAGTTATTCGTACGTTATCATTAACGATAATCAAGAGAATGTTTTGAATATCCAAGGCCTTGCTGATGGATTTCAAAACTTTCGTTTGGCTGCATCTGCGAATAACTATGACGATGGCTTAAACTGTATTTTAGAACATCAGCCCCAATTGGTTTTTTTGGAAATAGACCCAAAAGACAAAAGCAGCAAGCTTTCACTTTCGCTTATTAATGAGCTGTATCGCTATCTCAAGGAAATACCAAAAATAGTTGTTACGGCAAAAAATGGTAATCTGGCTTTGGAAGCCATCAAACATGAGGTTTTTGATTATCTGGTAGCTCCATTTGAGTTGAACGATTTTCGGAAAACAATACTAAAGTTTGAAAAGTCAACTCCTTCGACTACTGTCAGTTCTCCCCGGGAGCCAGAACAGAAGCCTTTTTTTGTAGATAATGACCATCCGGTTAAAAAAGACCCGGAAGAGCTTACTATTTGTATAAAATCCTACGGCGATTATCGATTTATAAATGCTAAAGACATCCAGTATTTCCAGGCCGATAATAATTCTACAGATATCCATCTCAACAATGGTGAGATGATAACTGCCTTTAAGACCCTAAAGCATTTTGAAAATGTACTTCCATCGCAGTTTTACAGAATTCATAATAGTTATATTGTCAATATCCATTATATTTCAAGAATCCACACCGGAAATGCAGTCTGCTATATTAAAAATACTACCACAAAACTGCCATTCTCTAAATCCTATAAAGGCAATATCGACCAAATTATAGCCGTAATCTCCAGTTCGGGCTATTTGGAAATTTAATAAGACTGCCCTAAAGTTTTTCTGTTTCTACTATTTTTTTTAATTCCTCATTCCCAATATTTTCAGGGAATTAGGTCTGTATTTCTTGTCTTTTTGCTGCAAAGATCAAAAAACTTCCAAAAACCATGCATCCACTATCAAAATAGTATCATTCACTAACAAACAACACCATTCCGCAATACAGACCCGTAAATACTACGATAACTATCAGTTGCACAGTACTTTTACATCGTGAAAATCAAACATCACAGACCCTAATTTCAAGAACAAATCTTACACATAATTCATTAAACCACAAATGAAAAACATCATGAAAAAAGCTATTTTAACATTCGGATTATTCTCTTTAGTTGTATTGACTTCTTTTACTACAACTGAAACTACAACGCAAAATATGGTTGCTGAAACTGGAGACACAGGAGGTAGTGGAGGAGCTACTCAAATAGGAGGTAGTAAAACAAGTGACGGAAACAGAAAATTAGATAATGTTTTTATTACTAAAATTGAAAATTCTAAAACCAATTATAGTAATAATTCAATTGAAAGTTTAGAAGTTAGAAAGAAATCAGACATCTAATAGATTAGGAATATAATAAAAAAGGCTGGCAATTAATTGTCAGTCTTTTTTTATGTCCATAATGGATTGTTTTTTCAATATTATTTTGAAGAAAGCTTATAATTCTTTGAATATTTCTAGCTTTGCTAGTCAACATTAAAAAGCCATTCACTAGAGTTTGAAACTTCATGTATTGCTAATTTATCAAAGGCTTTTTTTTGTGTCAATAGATTTACTATTTTTAGAAACAAACTTTTAGACTATTGAAAAAATACTCCTTTCTCTTTTTCGTCATTGGTCTGTTACTTCTTGGGTGCTCAAAGAAAAAAGAAAAATTTTCTGAAAAAAGCATTTCAGATACACTTTTTACTTATTTGACCTTAGCAAATGAAGACACAATTCCTTACGAGGATAGATTGTCCTATAATAAAAAAGCATTTGCTATTTTAATCAATCAGGAAAATGATTCTTTAAATAGGGTAAATCTTTTTAAAGTTGCAAATAGGTATTATAACATGAATAATTTCGTGGAGTATTGGAAAGTCTCCAAAATTATTGCAGAAAGATCAAAAAATGAGAATGATACTTTGAATATAGCTAGAGCCTATACCTATATTGGAGATTATTACGCATGCACTGTGAAGAAGGACAGTGCCTTTTTATATTATACGAAAGCAGAAAAAATTTATCAGAAAAAAAATGACAAAGTTAATTTAGGAGGAGTCTTTATTAGTATGGCCACTGCCCAGGGATATGAAAATGATTTTTTAGGGAGTGAGCTTTCAGCAATAAAAGCGTTAAATGTTCTGCGAGATACCCAAGAAAAATCCAAAATATATGAGGCTTATAATATTTTAGGATTTGTATCTAATGAACTTAAAGACTACGAAAAATCGTTAGAGTACCATACGAAAGCATTGACTTTAGCGAAAGAAAATAACCTCAAAAATTTTAATGAAGTGTCGAGCTCATTAAACAATATTGGGAATGTATATCAGAATCAAAAAAAGTACAAGAAAGCCATAGAAACCTATGAAGAAGCATTAAAAGATAAAAGTTTAATAGTTTATAAGCCTTCTTTATATGGTATATTGTTAGATAATCTGGCTTATTCTAAGTTTAAACTCAAAGATTATTCACAATTACCAGGTCTTTTTTATAAATCATTAAGGATAAGAGATAGTTTAGATATTGGAATAGGAATAGTTAATAGCAAAATTCATTTATCGGAATATTATTATGAAAAAGGAGATTCTATTAAAGCTAGGGGATTTGCGAGAGAAGCATTAGAAGGTTCAAGAGAAATACAAAATTCAAGGGCCATTTTAGCCTCCTTAAAACAACTTGGTATCGTTGAGCCACAAAAAGCATCTATTTATTCTGAAGAATATATAAGAATCAATGACAGCCTTCAAAGTGCTGAACGAAAATCAAAAGATAAATTTGCACGAATAGAATATGAAACCGATGAAATCATTCAACAAAAAGACAAACTGGCCGAACAAAACAGAAACATACTTTTCTTCTTTGGGTTGGTTGTAATGATTGGAATCCTTCTTTTTGTAATCAAAAATCAACGTTCTAAAACTAAGGAGCTGATGCTAAAACAAGCACAACAAAAGGCTAATGAAGAAATTTATCAACTCATACTGGATCAACAGCAAAAATTCGATGAAGGCCGTGAAAAGGAAAAGAAGCGTATCGCAAAAGAACTTCATGATGGAATTATGAATAGGTTAGCCAGTATCCGATTCAACCTTTTTGTCCTTGAAAACAGAACCGATCCGGATACAATTAGGCATTGTATTGGTCAAATAGAACAGATTCAGGAAGTTGAGAAAGAAGTTAAGAATATAGCCCATGATTTAAGTCATGACACTTTTTCTCCTAAAAAAGATTATGAGGAACTTTTAAAATCCTTAGCTTTAGAAGTCGCAAATGCGGCGTCTTTAAAAATTAATATTCGTTTTTCCAAATTAATCAAATGGGAAACGACAAATGCAGTGGTTAAAATGCATATATACAGAATTCTACAGGAAAGCTTGCATAATATCAAAAAACATGCAGCGGCAAAAGAAGTAAGTGTAAATATAGTGCAGGAAAATCAAATGTTGCATATAGAAATCAAGGATGATGGTGTTGGGTTTGACACAAGGGATCATTCTACAGGATTGGGTATTGGAAATATTCGATCCAGGGCAGAAGAAATGAATGGCAGTAGTGAAATTTTATCCTCCAATGCCGGGACAATTGTAAGGATTAAGATACCGTTATAAAGATACCGTATGAAACAATTAGTACTTATAATAGATGACCATCCAGCTATGATTGAAGGCTACAAGAGTATTTTGTCTTTCAATACCCATGGTTACGAATTGGAATTTAAAAGTGCCCACGCAAGTCAGGAAGCTTTTAATCTTATTCTTGGGAATTTGCAATTTGATATTATTTTTCTTGACCTATCCCTGCCTGCTTATCCTGAAAAAGAAATCCATTCAGGGGAAGACCTGATTCCTTACATCCGTAAATACCAATCACAATCCAAAATTATTGTTATTACTTCACATGCAGAACAATTTCTGCTTTATCAGATTTACAAAAAAACAAGTCCTGATGGAATTTTTATAAAGAGTGATTTTTCTTCAAAAGAATTTCTTGTTGCTTTTGATGCCGTTGTTCAGGGTGACAGATATTATACTCAAACTATGAAAGAAGCACTGAAAAAAATTAGCGATAGCAATTTTTATCTTGACAGTATTGATATGCAATTGATTTCCTTACTTGCCCAAGGAATGAAAAGCAAAGGGCTTATGGAACATCTGCCGCTTTCATTAAGTGCTATCGACAAACGGAAGCAAAGAATAAAGGAGTTCTTTGGTATTGAAAAAGGAAATGATGAAGATATTGTGAGGGAAGCCAAAAAACAGAAATTTGTATAAGAAAAAAAATCCAACAAATATTGTGTAAATTACACAAATAATCAAATTATTATTAAATTAGCTTTACATCTAAACAAAATAATAATATTAATAACGCAAAATTGTTGGGTAAAATGGCTGACAACCATGAAGTGACACGGGTAAAAAGTATTCTGGCTTTTACGGGAACAGACACAGGAACTTCCTGTTACTTTTAGAGGCTTGTTATGTTACAGGAAGAAGGATAAACCAGCCATAAAAAAAGCAGCCATACAAAGAATGTTTTGGACGACATAAGTATGACTGCAATTAATTAATTGAATTACAAAATTATGAAAAATTTATTGTTTGGCATTATTGCCATTGTATTTTTGAGTTATGATATGAAAGCTCAAGATCGTTATTTAGAAGAGAAAATAGAGTTGGAAACAGTTTCTCCGTATAAAATAGCCTGCAAAAAGTTTACTATTGGGGTAAATTTATTAGTAGCTTTTGTTGAAACTGAAGTGCATATTGCATGTGGTTTTCCAGTAGGTATGGGCATGGGCGGAGGAACATGTCTTATAGTAAATGAAGAATTCTGCGATTCACTCAAACAAACGAAAAAAGATACATCCAGTAAAATGAATATTAAGAATTTGTTTAAGGATGTAGATGTGTCGAAAATTGATTTTGTTGAGATTACAAAGAGTTCCATTTGGAAAGATGATGAAAAAGGTTTGGTTTATTCGATAAAATTAGGGAAATTTCCTGTTGATAAAAATGGAGATTTTGAGATAGAAATTATAGAATCAAAATAAACAAATATGGAAAATATTAAACAAAAGAGAATTTATTCAATTATAGTAGATATGATTATATCAAATTTTATAGGAGTAACTATATTATCTCTTTTTAATTTGGAAAAGAATATGCAATTAGGAAAGTTTACATTGTTAGATCAAGAGATAGGTTACGGCTATTCTTTTCAGGCTATTATCATTTTACTGTATTTTGTTTTATTTGACGCCTTTAACAAGGGGAAGTCT
>NZ_LMPW01000010.1:92341-92603 GCF_001423985.1 Flavobacterium sp. Leaf359
TTTGGTAAATTAATATTTTCCATTTTTGTTGTTGATAATTCAACATTAAGAGAGTTATCGTTCATCACTAGATTTAAAAGGACAATTTTAAAAGTTTTAGGGATTATAATCTTTCCTATCTCTCTAATAATGTTTTTAGCATTTGATACTACAATTCATGATAGTGTGGCTAAAACAAAGACAATTGTGGATAAAAAAACCTGAAATTTCATTTTGATAAAAAAAGAATAAGTTTTTTATAAGCTATTTACTTTAAATAAGA
>NZ_LMPW01000010.1:92627-122238 GCF_001423985.1 Flavobacterium sp. Leaf359
AGTAAATTATTAAATTAAAAAGTTTTATTCTTTCAGTTATATCTCAAATATAAAGGTGCTGAATGATAAAAACAATAAACAAAATACCGATTATTTGCTTTGTGGCAATAATTATCATTGGCTATACGGATAAACAAAGATATTCTGATAAAACAGTAATTATAATTTTAATACTTTTATTGGTATCGATAATTTCTTTTCTATATAGTCTCTATGAACAAAAAAAGTCAAATTCATTGGGAAATAGAAGGTCCCTTTTTATTATTGGTATTTTTCTTTCAATGGTAATTGCAATATATCTTTTTTTAAATATTAAATAATAATCGAATTTTTTATTGTTGCTCTTCTTATAGAAACCGTTTGTTTTTGAAACAAAAGATGAATAAACAATTTAAGCTATTCTTCATCATGCTTTTTTTTATCAATAATGTCGGTTTTAGCCAATCTGATTTTGATAAAGCTTTGAAAAGCGGAGAAATTATAATCAATGGATTATCTATTCTAAAAAGCAGTAAGACTGAAACAAAAACATCCAACCCGAAAATTGTAGAAAATGTCTGCATCAAGAATAAGCTGGCAGAAAAAATAACATTCAGTATGGTTGGTAAAGATGATCAGGATAATGTTGTTAAAAAAGAAATGGTAATCCAGAAAGACGGAAAAGAATGCATTTTTGAACTTCCAAAAGGCATTTACACCTATGAAATTATATTGCCCAATAAAGAAATCTACAAAAAGGGAGAATATAAATTCATAGAAGACACTACAATTACTGTCAAAGCAGAATAATTCTGCTGATGATATTATAATAGGCAGGATTTTCCATAGTTGCCATGGAAATCCTGCCTTTTTATTCAGTAGCATACACCTAAAATTATCATTCGAAATTAAATTCAATTGATTGTCGGAAACTTTATACCAAAACAAATTTTATAAATTATACTTTTTTGCTCAACGACTTTGCTGGCAATTTTTTTATGCAAAGCCGCAGGGGTAGCAAAGTTTATAAGATAGATACCTGAGGTAGACTTTTATTTAAATAGATTTCCTAAATCACCGTAATTAGTTTAATCCGTGACTAAAATAAAAATTCACAACGGAAGTTAGTCAATTAAATCAACCCTTTGTTCGAGAGAAACTTCTAGATAGTATTTTAGAAATTCTATATCAGCTAATTTATCAAATACTCTATCCTTTGTGTCAATAGATTTACTATTTTTGGGGACAAACTTTTAGACTATTGAAAAAATACTACCTCCTCTCTTTCGTCATTGGTCTGTTACTTCTTGGATGCTCAAAGAAAAAAGAAAAATTTTCTGAAAAAAGCATATCCGATACTCTTGCTACTTATCTGACCCTTGCAAATGAAGATACTATTCCTTATGAAGATAGACTGTCCTATAACAAAAAAGCATTTGCCATTTTAATCAATCAGGATAATGATTCCTTAAATAGGGTAAATCTTTTTAAGGTAGCGAACAGGTATTTTAATATGAATAATTTTGAGGAGTATCAGAAAACTACTCGCATAGTTTTGGAAAAGGCTAAAAGCGATAATGACACAATTAGTGTTGCAAAAGCCTATTCTTATTTAGGAGATTACTATACAAATTCTCTCAGAAGGGATAGTGCGTATTCTTATTATTCAAAAGCTGAAAAATTGTATCAGAAATTAAATGATAAAGTTAATTTAGGAGGCGTATATATAAGTATTGCGACTGTACAAAGTTATGAAAATGATTTTCTAGGAAGTGAATTATCAGCTATTAAAGCTTTAAATGCTTTAAGAGATAGTAACAATAAGAATAAAATATATGAAGCATATAATTTACTCGGAATTATCTCGAACGAACTCAAAGATTATGAAAAAGCATTAGAATATCATACGAAAGCGCTAAACTTGGCCAAGGAAAATAATATGAATATTTTTCATGAGAAAGCAAGTTCTTTGAATAATATAGGAAATGTTTACCAAAATGATAACAAGCATAAGATAGCGATTGAAAAATTTAACGAAGCTTTACTACAGGATAAAGACTTATCTGTAGAAAAAGCGGATCTATATGCGTTAATACTGGATAATCTTGCTTATTCAAAACTAAAAACTAAAAATTATTCTCAACTTCCAGAGCTATTTTATAAGTCATTAAAAATTAGAGATAGTTTAAATCTTAAAACAGGTATAATTTATAATAAATTACATCTTTCCGAATATTATTTATTAGAAAAGGACAGCTTAAAAGCAAAAAAATATGGACATGAAGCACTTTTGCTTTCTAGGAATATTAAGAATTATAGTGCACTTCTATGCTCTTTAAAACAACTGGGGACAATTGAACCACAAAAAGCATCTATTTATTCTGAAGAATATATAAGAATCAATGACAGCCTTCAAAGTGCAGAACGAAAATCAAAAGATAAATTTGCCCGAATAGAATATGAAACTGATGAAATCATTCAACAAAAAGACAAATTAGCCGAACAAAACAGAAACATTCTTTTCTTTTTTGGGCTGGTTGTGATGATTGGAATTCTTCTTTTTGTAATCAAAAATCAACGCTCTAAAACTAAGGAGCTGATGCTAAAACAAGCACAACAAAAGGCAAATGAAGATATTTACAACCTGATGCTTTATCAGCAAAATAAAATAGAAGAAGGAAGAACGAATGAAAAGGTCAGGATTGCACAGGAACTTCATGACGGAATTTTAGGCAGATTATTTGGTGCCCGACTAAATCTGGACAGTTTAAATAAAAGACAGGACGAAGAGGCTATTACAAGCAGAAATAATTATCTGGTTGAACTTAAGAATATTGAACAGGACATTCGTGAAATCTCACACGATCTTAACCGTGAGAAACATGCCTTAAACAATAATTTTATAGGAATCATCAATAGCCTGATTGAACAGCAGGAAACGGTTTCACAGGCTAAAGTTTCTTTTGTGGTGGATATGGAAATTGAATGGGAAAAGATTGAAAACTACATCAAGATTAATTTATATCGAATCCTTCAGGAAGCCTTGCTAAACATCAATAAATATGCCCAGGCAGAAAATATCAGGATTGAAATCATAAAACAGGAAAAAACATTAAGGCTAACTGTGACAGATGATGGAGTAGGATTCTCAGTAAGCAAAAAAAGTAAAGGCATTGGCCTTCAGAACATGCTCTCAAGGGCAAATGCCTGTGAAGCTACTTTTGATATTAAGTCAAAAATAGGTAAAGGAACCACTATAACGGTTGCATTTCCATTGGAAACCAATCAAAAATAACACACATAACACCATGGCAAAAAAACTAAACATTCTGATTGTTGACGATCACCCGTTTATTATTGAGGCGTATAAGAATACCATTGCCGGCTACCACCCGGCAGAATTTGAGTTCAATATCACACAGGCAAACGACTGTAAGTCGGCATATGAAATCCTGACCAACCCGGCAATAGTTCCGTATGATGTGGCGTTTTTCGATATCAGTATGCCTCCCTATCAGGAAAAGAATATACTTTCGGGTGAGGACCTTGCCAAGTTGATGAAAACAGTTTTGCCGTCCTGTCGTGTAATATTGCTGACAATGCACACCGAGTCGCTAAAGATAAACAACATCATAAAGACCATCAACCCTAATGGTCTTATCATCAAAAATGACCTGACTTTTGATGAGTTGCTCATCGCTTTTGATAAGATACTGAAAAATGAAAACTATTACAGCCAGACGGTTGTTAAGTTTGTAAGCCAGCAATCCAGCGACAGTAACCTGATTGACGAGTACGACCGTCAGATACTTTACCATTTATCAAGAGGAGTAAAGACTAAGAATATTCCTTTGCATACACCGCTGTCTTTGAGCGCTGTCGAAAAAAGAAAACTAAACCTGAAAGATTTGTTCAAAATTAAAGGCGGAAATGATGAAGACCTTATCAATGAAGCCAGACTCAGAGGATTCATCTAAACAGATGCGGTTAAACCGTAAAATAAATGCGGGAAAACCGCAAACAGCCTGTAGTAAATAGCTGTAATTTAGCATTGTAATTTTGAGTTAGAATAAATTAGGGGGTACCTTTTTTATTTCGTTTCTTCAAAAAAAGCTGCCCGCAAGGCAGCTTTTTTATTGGGCTAACAAAAGGATTACGGGAAAACCGTAAAACAAATGCGGGAAAACCGCAAACAACTAGATGCTGTAATGGCTAGTTTTACACTGTAATCAAAAACGTCTTTTTTAAAGAGCCGGAAGCAAGTAAGCAGTAAAAAATTTAATGATATTACCCTTTTGTCAGCCCCCAAAATTGACTTAACCCCCAAAAATCAATCGGCTGCTTGCGATTCCAAAAAAATAAAAATGCGGTAACTCCCCAAAGTGCCGCTTTTTTTATGCTCTTAGATTTTTTGAATACGGCTAAACCGTAAAACAAATGCGGGAAAACCGCAAACACGCTAAGTGTCTGTTGAATAATTTAGCATTGATAAATCAGATAGAATTAAATGAAAATAAAGAGCATAATCATAATAGCCACCTTAACAGCTTTGCTTTGCTGCAAAAGCGAAACAAATGTGAAAAAGAATTCCAGGCAGAATGTAGCCAGGCGTGAAAGTAAAGATTCGTCAAAACAGCCAAAAATAACAGTAGTGAAAAACAATGAATATTTTTTGCTGAACGACAGGAAAATAGATTAATACGTTGAATTATAGTTTTTTAGTTTTACGGGAAAACCGTAAAACAAATGCGGGAAAACCGTAAACAACTAATGAATTACTGATGTAGTTTTACAACGTAATAAAGTATAAGTTTTTTCATTGAAGAGATTAAAAGTAAAACCCAAGAACGTTTAAGCAGTAAAACCAAGAAATACCACCCTTTTGTTAGCCCCCAAATTGGCTTAAACCTACAAAACACTACTGCTTATCCAATTGGAAAAATAAAAAAAGCGATGATCCCCAACCATCGCTTTTTTTTATGCCTTTTTTTAGGATTAGCCGTTCAGGGCATTCCAACCACGAGCTTTTAATGGAATTTTTGTATTGGCTCTCGTCACCAGATGTATGCCTTCACTTTCCGGAGTCATATGCCCGATAACGGTAAAATTTGGATTTCCTTTAATCTTATCATAATCGTCCATAGAAATCGTAAACAGAAGTTCGTAGTCCTCGCCACCATTGATGGCAACTGTAGTACTGTCAATGTTGAACTCTTCACAAACATTGATTAACTGCGGGTCAAGTGGCAGTTTATCTTCATATAAGTTGCATCCAACTTCGGATTGCTTACAGATATGGATAATTTCCGAAGACAATCCGTCAGAAATATCAATCATTGAAGTTGGTTTTACTTCTAAAGCATGCAACAAAGTCCGGATGTCTTTTCTAGCTTCCGGTTTTAGCTGTCGTTCTATAATATAAGTATAGGCGTCCAGGTCGGGTTGGTTGTTCGGATTTACCTGAAATACCTGTTTTTCTCTTTCTAAAACCTGTAATCCCATATAAGCGGAACCAATATCGCCTGTAACGACAAGAAGGTCATTGGATTTGGCCCCATTTCGGTACACCAATTCAGATTCCTCTGCTTCACCTATTGCAGTAATGCTGATGATCAGTCCTTTTTGAGAAGAAGTCGTATCTCCGCCAATCACATCAACAGTATACTCTTTTGCCGCCAGGGCTATTCCGTCAAACAATTCCTCTAAGGCTTCCAAGGGAAAACGGTTTGAAACAGCTACCGAAACCGTAATTTGAGTAGGTTTGGCATTCATGGCATAAATGTCAGATAAATTTACTACGACAGATTTATATCCCAAATGTTTTAAGGGCATATATGCCAAATCAAAATGTACGCCTTCAATAAGCAAATCGGTTGAAATGACCGCCTTTTTATCTTTGAAATCCAAAACTGCCGCATCATCTCCAATTCCTTTAAAAGTGGAAGGTTGGTTGATTTCGAAATTTTTTGTCAGGTGTTTTATAAGCCCGAATTCTCCTAATTCAGACAAGCTAGTACGTTGCTGGTTTTTATCTTCAATCATTTTCGTTCTGTAATATGAAATGCAAAGGTACGAACTTTGGAATTGTCAGTAAATCACAAAGTTTATTTGTTAAAAACGCTTATTTTTAAAAATAGACTATAAAAATGTGTAACAAAAAAGAGGGTTTTTCCACTAATCCATTATAATCAACCAAAATATTTACAAATTATGAAGCTTAAAATTAACAACTTAAGTAAGACGTATAAAAATGGCGTTAAGGCTTTAGATAGCTTAAATCTGGAGATAGGTTCCGGAATGTTTGGTCTTTTAGGGCCAAACGGTGCAGGAAAATCTTCTTTAATGAGAACCATTGCTACTTTACAAAAACCAGATTCCGGTACTATCGAATTTGATGGCATTAATGTGCTGGAAGATAATATTGCTTTAAGGAAAATTTTAGGCTATCTGCCTCAGGAATTTGGTGTTTATCCAAACATGTCCGCAGAAAAACTTTTGGATTATTTTGCGAGACTAAAAGGAATTTCTTCAAAATCAGAAAGAAAAGAATTGGTGAAAAAGGTTTTGGAAGTTACCAATCTTTATGAACAAAGAAACAAATCAGTAAGTGGCTATTCCGGCGGTATGAAACAGCGTTTCGGGATTGCGCAATTATTATTGAATAATCCTAAATTGATTATTGTTGATGAGCCAACGGCAGGTTTGGACCCGGCAGAACGCCACCGATTCCTGAATGTTTTGAGAGAAATAGGAACCAATCATACGGTTATTTTTTCTACACACATTGTAGATGACGTAAAAGAATTATGCCACGAAATGGCTATTTTGAATGGAGGGAAAATCCTTGCCCAGGGCACTCCGGAGCAGGCTGAAGAAAGATTGAAAGGTCAAATCTGGACAAAAGTAATTGTTCGTGAAGACCTGGATGTTTATGAGCGTGATTTTAACGTAATTTCTTCAAAATACAACCAGGATAATACCCTGAACATTAAAGTGTATAGCAACGAAAAGCCGGACGAAACATTTGTCGAAGCCGCTCCGCAACTGGAAGACGTATATTTTGTAGCACTTAAATCAGACCAATAATATGTTTTCAACGATATTTAACTTTGAACTAAAACGATGGTTCAGGAACCCTTCGTTTTATATATTCGCGGCGCTGTTTTTTGGAATGTCTTTCCTCTTTGCAGCTGCGAACTTTGGTGTTTTTGATGATCTGACTGCGGCAAGAAGCTCTAATGCCTATGCCAATTCGCCTACAGCGTTAAATGGTTTTATCAACGGAATGAATGTCCTTATTTATTTCCTGTTGCCTATCATCGTTGGGTCGTCTGTATATAGAGATTTCAGATTCAATATGCATACGATATTGTTTTCCTATCCGTTTACGAAACTGGATTATATTGCCGGAAAATTTTTAAGTTCCCTGTTTGTTGTTATCCTCATCACCCTGACTATTATTCTGGGTATTGTTGCGGCATCAGTACTGCCGTGGGTAAATCATGACTTGTTGCTTCCTTTTAATCCAGTGGCCTATGCACAGATTTATCTGATTTATGTCATCCCGAACCTGTTCTTTTTCGGTGTTCTTATTTTTGCATTGGTAACCATTTCCCGAAACATTTCTGTTGGATTTATCGGGGTTATTCTGGTGTTGTTATTGCAGGTAGTACTTTCTAGCTTTACACAGGATATCGATAATAGATATGTGGTGGCTTTATGGGAGCCTTTCGGAATGGAAGCGGCAAGCTATTATACTAAATACTGGACAATTGCCGAGCAGAATGAAAACCTGTTGCCGTTTGAAGGCGTGATTATCTATAACAGGCTTATCTGGATGGGGATTTCTCTTGTTATCTTAGGGCTGCTGTATTATTATTTCTCATTTAGCCAAACGGCATTGACCATTGGAAAAAGTAAGAAGAGCGAAAGAGCTGTCAAGAATAATTTTGGGGGAATCACAAGAATTGAGCTTCCGGTCGTGAAATTTGATTTTTCAAACTGGCAAAATTTAAAAACAGCATGGAGCCTGTCAAATGTGGATTTTAGATTTATCCTTAGAAATTGGGCATTTATTGTCATTTCAATAATAGGGCTTCTTTTGTTAGTGGCGATTGCTTTTTCAGCAGGTAATATTTTCGGAACGGATACATATCCGGTAACCTGGCAGATGCTTGAGGTTTCAGGAGGTTTTTTCATGCTTTTTATTAATATACTAACTTTCTTGTTTGCGGGTATACTGATCCATAGGGCAGATACAACAAGAATGAGCCATTTGGTTGATGTTACGCCAATCCCAAACTGGGTACTGCTATTTTCAAAGTTTATAGCAATCGTAAAAATGCAAATTGTACTTCTAATCCTGATTTTGATTGCCGGAGTCTTGGTACAATTGTATCATGGTTATTATAATTTTGAAATCGGGCATTATCTGTTTGAATTATATGGCATAAAAATATTCCATTTTATAGCCTGGGCTTTTATGGCCGTATTCATTCAGACAATTTTCAAAAACTATCTGTTAGGCTTTTTTATCCTGATGCTGCTTTCTATAGGAATACAGTTTTTATCACAAATAGGAATTGAACAGGATATTTTCAGATTTAATTCTGATACAGGATATGCTTATTCTGATATGAACGGATACGGGCATTCACTAAACAGCTATTATCTGTATAAGTTGTATTGGAACCTATTGGGCATAGTCTTGTTTTGTATTGCACTGTTGTTTTGGAAGCGTGGCATCCCGATGTCAATCAAAGAAAGATTTGCCAATGCCAGAAAACGCTTTTCTCCAAAATTGGCAATCCCAATGATAGTAGCATTGGTAGGTTTCCTGGCTATAGGAAGTGCTATTTATTATGAAGACAATGTCAGAAATCCATATTATTCTCAAAAAGAAAATGAAAAACAGGCAGTAGAATGGGAAAAGAAATATAAGAAATACGAGCATTATGCTCAGCCAAGAATCACGGATATCAATGTGAATATGGATATTTATCCAAAAAGCAGGGATTTTAAGGCAAAAGGCTACTATTTCATGAAGAACAAATCAAAAGAAACCATTGACTCAATATTCCTGAATTATAACGGATTTGAAAGTAAGTTCAAGTTCAATAGGGAAACTGAATTGGTTTCAAGAGATACGCTTTTTCATTTTAACATCTACAGGTTGAAAACACCTTTGGCACCTGGTGATTCCATAAAATTGGAATTTGAGGTGTACAACAAGCCTAATACTTTTATTACGAGCCATTCTCCGGTTTTAGAAAATGGTACGTTCATCAATAACAGCTATTTCCCGTCTATCGGATATTCGGAAAGCGGAGAGCTTTGGGATGATGAAACAAGAGCAAAATATGGTCTGAAACCAAAAGAAAGAATGGCTAAGCCAACAGACAGTATAGCAAGACAGAATACTTACATTTCTAATGATGCTGACTGGGTTAATTTTGAAACTACTGTTAGTACTTCAGATGACCAGATTGCTATTGCACCGGGTTATTTGGAAAAACAATGGAAAGAAAACGGCAGGAACTATTTCCATTATAAGATGGACCAAAAAATGTTGAATTTCTATGCCTACCAATCGGCGCGGTATGAAGTGAAAAAAGACAAGTGGAAAGATGTCAACATTGAAATCTATTATCAAAAAGGTCACGAATACAATATAGACCGAATGATAAAAGGAATTAAAAAATCATTGGAATATTATACTGAAAACTTTGGTCCGTATCAGCATAAACAGGCACGAATTATTGAGTTTCCAAGAACAGGTGGTGGTTTTGCGCAATCTTTTGCCAATACAATCCCGTATTCTGAAGCAGTTGGTTTTATAGCCCATGTTAAAGATGAAGATGAAAATGCGGTTGATTATCCGTTTTCAATTACTTCGCATGAAATGGCACACCAATGGTGGGCACACCAGGTTATTGGGGCAAATGTACAGGGCGCAACACTAATGTCTGAAAGTTTATCAGAATACAGTTCCCTGAAAGTATTGGAGCATGAATATGGGAAATCACAGATGAGGATGTTCCTTAAGGATGCATTAGACAGTTATTTGATGGGAAGAACTTTTGAGAGCAAGAAAGAACAGCCGTTGATGTACAATGAAAATCAGCAATATATCCACTACAACAAAGGTTCTTTGGTTTTATATGCCCTAAGCGACTACATAGGTGAAAAGAACATGAACAATGCCTTGAAAAAATACCGTGATAAAGTAGCTTATCAGGAAGCGCCATATACCAATTCGATAGAATTTGTTTCCTATTTGAATGAGGCAACTCCGGATTCCCTGAAATACATGATTAAGGATATGTTCGAAACGATTACGCTCTATGATAACCGCATCAAGAATTTCTCTTCTAAAAAACTGCCAAATGGCAAATATGAAGTAACGATTGACGCGCTGGTAAGCAAATACCGTTCGGATGAAAAAGGAAAACGTTCTTTTAAAGATGAAAGTGGCAAAACACTTACGTATAAAGGTAAAGGCGATAAACATGCAATAGAATCGTATCCTTTAAATGATTATGTAGAGGTGGGTGTATTTGGTGAACAAACCGTAAAAGGTAAAGTCAAAGAAAAAGAACTCTATCTCAAAAAACATAAGATTACCCAAATTGACAATAAGTTTGTAATAATAGTTGATGAAAAACCGGTTGAGGTTGGAATTGACCCATACAACAAGCTTATCGATACCAATTCAAACGACAACAGGAGAAAGAACTAAAAGAGTATATTTCCTGATAAAATAAGACCTGCAGCTCATTTTGACTGCAGGTTTTTTTATGCCCGGAAAAAAAATAAAAAATTAAAAAATACTGCTGACAAACTGTTGTCACCAACCCCATTTACCTTTGACATGTAGAACAATAAAAAACAAAAAAATTATGAATGCAACAGCTCAAGCACCACAGATTATCAGCAAAGACAATTTATTAAGACACTGGCAAGGACACCGCGCATTGACCCGTCGTGTCATCGAAGCTTTTCCTGAAAAAGAATTTTTCGAATTTTCAATTGGAGGGATGAGAACCTTTGCCCAACTGACGTCTGAACTTCTGGCAATCGCATCGCCTGCTTTGAAAGGAATAGTTGAACGCGACGAAAAGCCTTATGTAGAAAACATGGATAATGGAACCACCAAGGCAGATTATCTTCGCAAATGGGATGAAGCTACAGAAGAAATCAATAAAAACTGGAATTTATTGGATGTGGCAGACTTTAACCAGAAATTCAATCTTTTCGGACAGTATGAATTCCCGATTATTGACAATATTCTTTATTTTATTGATAACGAAATCCACCACAGAGGCCAAGGTTATGTTTACCTGAGAGCCTTGAACATTGAACCGCCATTCTTCTGGGAAAGATAATTTAAGTGGTTGTCGGGAAGTTTACATCAGATAGGGAATGTTCAACATGAACTTTGCGGCTCTGAGGCCTTGCGTGAAATACTGGCTCGCAAAGGCGCTAAGTAGCAAAACAAGGGAAAAAAAATATAAACTTATTGAAATTGGTTTCTGATAATCAATTAATTTAAAGCCTTGAACGGGTTTTGGAAAGCAATTCCGAAACCCGTTCTTTTAATCTTTCAGGTTCCAAAATAGTGGCATAATCTCCATACGACATATACCAGCGGGAAAATCCTTCTTCAATATCACGCGACATAAAAGTCATCTCAACATTGCCGTCATTTATTTCTTTTTGAGAAACAAATCCGTAATGTTTTTTCTGCATAGCGATATACTTCGAGATTTTTTTCGGTACTACAATACGGACTTTAGTGGTGCTGTATTTTTGCATGTCATCCTGCAAATAAGTTTCCAAATCCGGATGTTCCAGAGAGAAAGGTTTGTCTGTTGGTTTGATTTGATGAATCCGGTCAGCCCTGAACTGCCTGTAATCATTCCGCAAATGGCAAAATCCTAAGGTGTACCAGTTTTCATTTTCGTGAAAAACCCCAACGGGCTCAATAAGCCTTTCGGTAGGGACTTCCGCTTCTATGGCCAGATAGGTCAAAACAACCTGCGTTTTTTCAGCAATACTTTTAAAAAGCAATGCCAGCGCATTGGGTGCTTTTTCATTAAACAACTTTCGGGCAGGCTGCATTAATACACTGGATTCAATTGTTGAAATCCAATCCTTATCCGAACTTTTCAATACGGCTTTCAGTTTAAAAGCTGCCGATGTATAATGGTTGTGTAGTTCCTTGTCTGTAAATTTTTCCATCAGTTTTTCAGCCGCAATAAAGCTGCTGGCTTCTTCGCGGGTAAACATAACGGGAGGCAGGCGATAGCCGTCGAGTAAGGAATAGCCAACACCGGCTTCGCTATAAATAGGCACGCCCGAAGCCTCAAGAGTACGGATGTCTCTATAGATGGTGCGCAGGCTCACTTCAAAACGGTCTGCAAGTTCCTGAGCCCGGATAATTTTTTTGGACTGTAATTGGATTAGGATTGCTACAATCCTGTCAAATCTTTTTGGAGACTCATCCATCATAATTGAAAAACTATTAACCAAAGATACATTAAAACAAAAAACCCCGACAACTTTCGTTATCGAGGTTTTTCTTTATTTTTAAAACTAGTCGTTCAGTTTCAAAACCGCCATAAAAGCTTCCTGCGGAATTTCAACGTTTCCTACCTGTCTCATACGTTTTTTACCTTTTTTCTGTTTTTCCAACAGTTTTCGCTTACGGGAAATATCGCCACCATAACATTTTGCAGTAACGTCCTTTCTTAATGCTTTGATAGTTTCACGCGCGATAATTTTAGCCCCAATTGCCGCCTGAATTGGAATATCGAACTGTTGTCTTGGAATCAACTCACGTAATTTTTCGGTCATTTTTTTGCCAATATTGTAGGCGTTGTCCTCGTGAATTAAGGCAGAAAGGGCATCTACACCTTGTGCATTCAATAAAACGTCCAGCTTGACCAATTTCGAAGTTCTCATTCCTATTGGCGAATAATCAAAGGATGCATATCCTTTTGAGATTGTTTTTAAACGGTCATAAAAATCAAATACAATTTCAGCCAGAGGCATGTCGAATGAAAGTTCAACACGGTCTGTAGTCAGGTAAGTCTGGTTCGTAATTACACCACGCTTTTCAATACACAGCGACATTACGTTTCCAACAAAGTCTGATTTGGTAATGATGGTTGCTTTGATATACGGTTCTTCAACACGGTCCAGTTTGGATGGTTCCGGAAGGTCTGAAGGGTTGTTAACCACAATACCTTTTTCCGGTTCCTTTTTGGTATAAGCCAGATAAGAAACGTTAGGAACGGTGGTGATTACGGTCATGTTGAATTCGCGTTCCAATCGCTCCTGTATGATTTCCATGTGCAACATTCCCAGGAATCCGCAACGGAAACCAAATCCTAATGCGGCAGAACTTTCAGGAGTAAAGACAAGGGAAGCATCATTCAGCTGCAATTTTTCCATTGAAGCCCTCAAATCTTCATAATCTTCCGTGTCAACAGGATAAATTCCGGCGAAAACCATCGGTTTCACGTCTTCAAATCCTGTAATCATATTGGTTGTAGGTGTTTTTGCATCGGTCAATGTATCACCTACTTTTACTTCTTTTGCTTCTTTGATTCCGGAAATCAGATAACCAACATCACCTGCGGAAATCATAGGTTTTGGAACCTGATTTAATTTCAAGGTGCCAATTTCGTCAGCAAAATATTCATTTCCGGTAGCCATGAATTTAATCTTCTGGCCTTTTTTAATTTGTCCGTTAATAATTCTAAAGATTACCTCAATACCTCGGAAAGGATTGTAGACAGAATCAAAAATCAATGCCTGCAATGGCTCTTCTGGGTCTCCTTTAGGAGGGGGAACTCTTTCAATAATTGCAGCCAGAATATTTTCCACACCAAATCCGGTTTTTCCTGAAGCATGTATGATTTCTTCCAGTTTGCATCCTAACAGGTCCACAATATCATCGCTTACTTCTTCAGGATTGGCACTTGGAAGGTCAACTTTGTTCAATACAGGAATAATTTCCAAATCGTTTTCCAAAGCCAGGTAAAGATTCGAAATGGTCTGTGCCTGTATGCTTTGTGCTGCGTCAACAATCAAAAGCGCACCTTCACAAGCGGCAATCGAACGGGAAACTTCATATGAAAAGTCCACGTGTCCCGGAGTATCAATAAGGTTCAGGATATAATCCTCTCCTTTATAGTGGTATTCCATCTGGATAGCGTGGCTCTTTATCGTAATGCCTCGTTCGCGTTCAAGATCCATATTGTCAAGCAACTGGGCTTTCTCCTCGCGGGCAGATACCGTTCTTGTTGCGCTTAGCAAACGGTCGGCAAGTGTGCTTTTCCCGTGGTCAATATGTGCAATAATGCAAAAATTCCTAATATGTTTCATCTTCTTTTTATATCAATTTTATTGAGGTAATAACCCCCATCCCGGCTTTAAGGCAGGATTTTCCTTCGTTCTCCGCTGTATTTCCTTAAAGATAAGGAATTAATCGGCAAATATAGTTTTTTAGTTTTTAAGTTAAAAGCGGATTTTTAGGGAAAAATTGGGTGCCGTTTTAGAAGAAAATCAAGACTCTTAAATCTGCGTTAAAAGGAAAATTCTTATGGAAAAATTTTAATCCGAAAAATAAATTTTCTATATTTAGTAAAAAGAATAGCCCTATGAAAAAGATAATTCCAATACTGTTACTCTGTTGCATATCTATTATTTTGGTTGCATCCTGCAAGAAGAAAGATAAAGACCTTTCAGGAGTTGATGTGCATGAAGAAGAAAACGTAATTCCTTTTGATAGTACCCAAATTGCAGGTTTCTTTACGAAATATCCTGATTTTAAAGCTTTTCAGCCGGAAATTAAGGAACTGTATAAGAAACATGATTACCATTACATTTGGTATGACCGTGGCGGACTGATTGAATTTGCAGAAGCGCTGTATGACAAAGTCAATCAGATTAAGTCAGAAGGTGTTCAGAGTCAACTGCCTTATAAGCAACAAATCAATGACATATTTTATGAGGCAAAAGAAAAAGGTGGGCCGGATTTGACTTCGGAACTGCTTATTTCATCAATGTATTTTTTCTATGCCAAGAATGTGCTGGAGGGATTAGACCCTAAAGAGAGTAAAGAAACCGGTTGGTATTTGCCTCGTGAAAAAGTTTCTTATGTTACCTATCTGGATACATTAATGAAAGACCCTAATCTTCTGAAAAAACACGATTCCGAGTTGCTGCCATTGTATTATGATTTGAAAAAAGGATTGCAGAAATATACCGAAATAGAAGAAAAAGGCGGTTGGGGTACAATTGAAATGGAAGCGGGTGTCAAGTCGCTTAAACCCGGAGACAGCTCCAAAACAATTGCGGAAGTCAGAAAAAGACTTTTTATTTCTGGCGATTTGAGTAAGGATTCCGGAAATAGCCAATACGACGATGAACTATTGCAGGCCTTGATGAGCTACAAAAAAAGAAATTCCCGTGAAATGGACAGCCTGATTACGCCGGATTTGATAAAGCACCTGAATGTTCCCGTACAGGAAAGAATTAAGGCAATTGTAGTGAATATGGAGCGCTGCCGCTGGATTTCTACAGACCTAACGAAAGGAGGTGAATATATTGCGGTTAATATTCCTTCGTATAGGATGAGGTATTTTAAAGACAATAAAATGAGATTGGAATCTAATGTGGTAGTAGGAAAAGAAATGAATAAGACTATTGTTTTTAGCGGGCAGATGAGCTATCTCGTTTTTAGCCCCTACTGGAATATCCCGAAAAGCATTATCGAAAAAGAGATAAAGCCTGGAATGGCAAAAGACAAAAATTATTTGGCAAACCATAATATGGAATGGAACAATGGAAGAGTTCGCCAGAAACCGGGTAATAAAAACTCACTCGGACTCGTGAAATTCATGTTTCCTAATTCCAATAACATCTACCTCCATGACAGTCCGGCCAAAAGCCTTTTTAATAAAGAAAACAGGGCATTTAGCCATGGATGTGTTCGCGTGCAAAAAGCGAGAGATTTGGCGGTGGCCATTTTGGAAGATGATAAAAACTGGACACCCCAAAAAATAGATAAGGCAATGCATGCCGGAAAAGAAAACAGTTATACGCTTAAGAAAAAAATTCCGGTTTATATTGCTTATTTTACCGCATTCGCAGATGAAAATGGCATGATTGGTTTTTTTGATGATGTTTACAACAGAGACGCGAGGCTGGCTTCATTGCTTTATAAGTCATGAAAACAATAAAAATAGGGACCGTACTGTAAAGTGCGGTCTTTTTTTGTTTTAAATAGGGTGGGAATCAAGTTTTTTCCTAATTTTACAAGACCCAAACATTATGTCCCAACATAATACCTACTATGAAAAAACAAAATTTAGCCATTGCCCTTTTGGACGATGACCAGGAAGAGCACCTGCTTTTTAAAGAAGTAGCCGATGATTTCAGTGAAATAAAGTCAGTGCTTTCTTTTGCCAAAGGAAAAGAAATGCTGGATTATCTCGGTGGTAAAGATAAAAATGTCATTCCTGACATCCTGTTTTTAGACCTTAACATGCCCATACTCTCAGGACTGGATTGCCTTATTGAAATCCGAAAAAAAGAAGAGTATAAAAACCTTCCCATTGTTATCTATTCTACCTCTTCTTCAGAAAAAGATAAAGAAGTGACCTATCGGAATGGAGCCAATCTCTACGTCAACAAACCGATTGAGTTTTCGGATATGAAAAAAATCTTTATGGAAGTCCTGAAAATCAATTGGAAAGAACGCTCCGGAGCATTCAATTTCCAGAATTTTTTTCTCTCTGTTTAGGACTGTTCTGCTGTTGAAGAATAAGGCTTTAAAGTTTTATTAATCAAAATTTTGTAATTTTGCCGCAAAATGAAGAAGATGGTCAAGATTGGCAAAATAGAATTACCTGATTTTCCCCTGTTGTTGGCACCTATGGAAGACGTGAGCGACCCTCCGTTTCGCCGTTTGTGTAAGCTGCATGGAGCAGACCTGATGTACAGTGAATTTATTTCGTCAGAAGGTTTGATTCGTGATGCTATCAAAAGCCGTCAAAAACTGGATATTTTTGATTACGAAAGACCCGTAGGCATTCAGATTTTTGGAGGTGATGAGGAAGCAATGGCGCTTTCTGCAAAAATAGTAGAAACTGTCCGTCCGGATTTGGTTGATATTAATTTTGGATGTCCTGTCAAAAAAGTGGTATGTAAAGGAGCCGGTGCCGGAGTGTTGAAAGATGTTGATTTGATGGTACGCCTGACAAAGGCCGTGATTAAAAGCACCAGCCTACCCGTAACGGTAAAAACAAGGTTGGGTTGGGATGAAAATTCAATCAATATTGACGAGGTTGCAGAAAGATTACAGGATGTTGGAGTACAGGCCCTGACAGTTCATGCCCGAACAAGAGCCCAGATGTATAAAGGGCATTCGGACTGGACACATATTGAGCGAATCAAAAACAATCCGAGAATTACAATGCCCATTTTTGGAAATGGAGATATCGATTCTCCGGAAAAAGCTCTGGAATATAAGAATAGGTTTGGATTGGATGGTATGATGATTGGGCGGGCTGCGATTGGATACCCTTGGATTTTTAACGAAATCAAACATTACTTTAAAACGGGTGAAAAATTACCACAGCCTACAATGGAAGATAGGGTTGAAGCGGCAAGAAATCACCTGACCTGGTCCATGGACTGGAAAGGCGAGCGTGTCGGTATTGTTGAAATGAGAAGACACTATACTAATTATTTCAAAGGCATAGCCGGATTTAAAGAATATAAGCAAAGACTAGTAACAACAGATGATGCTGATGGTCTTTTCAAAACATTGGATGAAATCCAGGAAGTTTTTGGAGGCTATCAATTTGTATGATAAACTAATCCGAAGAGGATTCTTCGGATTTTTTTTGAATAAATTTTATTTATTATCTGATACCTTATACCCAAAAACAAACCCGAATAAGTTTATGTCTTTTTTTGCTTTGTGGCTTTGCGAACTATTTCACACAAAGACGCAGAGCCGCTAAATCCCTGCTAATAGAATATTGAGCGTTACTTTCAGGTTTGAGCTTCCCAATAGCCATTTGAATTTTGAAGGCTTAATTGTTTTTGTTTAATAATGCCAGAGCGCTTTCTAAAATTGCAACGCGCTGTTCCAAAGTATTTTCTTGCGGTAGGGTATGCTGAAAAATGTGTAAAACCTTCCAGGTTAAGAGAACATCTTCTGTGCTTACTTCAATGTCCTTAAATTCTGAATTATTGGCTTTTAAAATTATCCTGCCGTTACTGAAATAGATTTTTCTAAAAAGGATGTCTTCTTTTGTAGCCACAACAACAAGGCTGCCGTCAGCTAAAGGTTGCTGGATGGTTATCTTCTCGCCAACAATAATATCTTTTGGAAGAAACAGGCCCGATATGCCGGCCATGGAATTATCCGTTAATACAAAAGCAGTTTTGTTTTTAGGGCTTACTGTTGGAATTGTTAGTTGAGGGAGGTTGATTTCTTTCCTATTCGTCAGAGCTAATAAATAATCTGATTTCATTCCTTCCATCACGCAAGGTATCCCTTCTGTTTTTACTTTTTTAGGTACGGCCGGACTTGTGGTAATGGTTTCGTTGAATTTTAGCAGACGGTTTACGGTGAGTTCTTTTGTGAGCAAATCTTCAATGTCAATGCTAAAATGATTAGCAATTTTTATCACAGTATCCATTTTAGGGTTACTTCTGCCTTCTTCATAAGCACCAAGCGTGGCCCTCTTTAAATCAAACATTTCAGCAAACTGTAATTGACTGAGGCCATGCACGCTTCTTATCTTTTTTATATTTTTTCCAAACATATCTGCTAAAAATTGCTAAAATTATTTGCAAATTAAAATTGTTGTTTTATATTTGCGCTAATACTTTTAGCAAATATAGTGTATTTAGCAAATTAAATGAGCATAATAATTGCATTTAACAATAAAGATTTTCTGAACAAAATAGTTTTTTTGCTTGGCAATCAAATAAAAAAAAACGAGTTTTATAAAATTAAACCTGTAGAATGAAAGATTATTTTAATGTAATAAAAGGGTACTTGACTGAACTCGAGCTTGAAATAAAATATGAGAATAGCGCAGATAGTATTTTCATTGTAAGTAGCGAGCAGGAAGGTGTTGTAAATCTTATTATTTGTGTAGCCTATCCTATAGTGATATTTGAGCAGTTTCTGTTCGAAATCAAAACAGATTCGCCTTTAGTTTATAAGGCCCTGTTACAGAAAAACAGGGATATTATTCACGGGGCATTTGTTTTAGATCATACAGGTCAGAAAGTTATTTTCAGAGATTCGCTGCAATTGGAAAATTTAGATTTAAATGAATTTGGTGCTACTTTAAATTCGTTGAGCCTGTTGCTTAGCGAATATTCGGAGCAGATTATTAACTTTTCAAAAAGATAGAGACATGAAATTTCTTAGACGACTTTTAAAAATAGGGCAGGCTGAAGTGCACCATGCTATTGACAATATGGAAGACCCTATAAAAATGACAGAGCAGGGAATAAGAGATATGAAAGAGGATCTTGACAAGGCACTTGAAGCCCTGGCTCAGGTAAAGGCGATGAGTATCCGTGCCAAAAAAGAAGTGGGTGAGTATGAAGATAAAGCAGAAGACTACAATGAAAAAGCGATGCTTATCTTAAAAAAGGCACAGGCCGGAGGGATTGAACCAGGCGAAGCTGATAGGTTGGCGACAGAAGCACTCGTGAAAAAAGAGGAAGCCGTTGGTTTGAAAAATCAGGCTATTACCGATAAGGAAAAATTTGACCAGAATGTATTGCAAATGGAGGCAAACGTTCAGACCATCAAGCAAAACATCAGTAAATGGGAAAATGAACTTAAAATATTGCGTTCCCGTGTGAAGGTGGCTGATGCAACCAAGAGCCTTAACAAGCAAATGGCAAAAATAGACAGCAACGGAACGATAGCGTTGTTGGAAAGGATGAAAGAAAAAGTGCATCAGGAGGAGGCGTTGGCAGAAGCTTATGGTGAAATTGCCAATTCTTCAAAATCTATTGATGAAGAAATCAACAGGGTGGTGGATGTTAAAAAGTCAAAAGCCCATAATGAGTTGGAAAAACTGAAGGAACAACTTGGTATAAGTGATCCCAAAGACTAAAAAATAAATAAATGAAGGAGCTTATAGAAATTTCTTTTTCGCCGGTCAATGCTTTTTTTAGTATCATGTCTATTATCATGGTCGTGTATTGGCTGCTTGTTATCATAGCCGGTATTGATCCTGATTTGTTCAGTATTGATTTTGACTCCGCAGACATAGAGAGCAATTTTGACCATGATGTTTCCGGTAGCGAACACGCTCATGAAGGAAACGGTTTTATGAAGGTACTGGAGTATTTTAACTTCGATGAGCTTCCTCTCATGTTTATCCTTACCATTATTTTTTTCAGTATGTGGCTGGTTGGGGTAAATGTCACTTACTATTTTGGGATAGAAAGTACGCTAATTGGTTTCTTATTGCTTATACCCAATTTTATCCTGAGTCTTTTTGTAGTAAAGATTTTTAGCAAGCCACTTGGCTATGTCTACAAGCAATTGAATCACAAAGGAGAACCCGAAATAGACTTTTTGGGAAGAAGATGCAGTGTGACTTCTACAGTTACAGAACAAAAAACAGGGCAGATAGAACTCATAGTAAATGGTGACCCAATGAAGCTTTATGCCAGAAGTAATACTGATGAGAAATTAGTAGCTGGCGACCAGGCTGTTATTGTGGGTGAAAGCAACGATAAAAAATATTATCTCATTGAAAAATTTGACTATTAACCAATACTATACTAACCATGATTGTTTTAATAATACGTCTTATTGCCAGCCTGGTTTATCTCGTAATTAATTTTATTGACTTTTTAATATAAATAACACCAAAATTATAAAACACTAATACAATGCTAGGAAACTCGTTACTCATCACAATGATTGCCATAATAATAGTAGTTATAGGGCTGCTGGTATGGGTCATTTCAATGTACAAAAAAATTATCCAGGGAAAAGTAATTGTACGCACCGGTGCAGGTGGTACAAAAGTTTTCTATAATGCAGGACTTGTAGTGCCTGTGTTGCATAAAATGGAGATAATGGATATCTCGGTTAAAAAACTTGACGTAGAAAGAACAGGTGTTAACGGACTTATCTGTAAAGACAATATAAGGGCAGACATTAAGGTAACCTTTTTCATAAAAATCAATAAATCTACTGCAGATATTATTAACGTTGCTCAAACGATTGGTTGTGAGCGTGCTTCGGAAATTGACGTATTGAGAAATCTTTTTGATGCCAAATTTTCAGAAGCCTTAAAAACGGTTGGTAAAAAATTCGATTTTGTAGAACTGTACGAAGCCAGAAGTGAATTCAGGGAAGAAATCATTGCGATTATTGGTACAGACCTAAACGGTTATGTACTGGATGATTGCGCTATCGACGATTTGGAACAAACGCCGCTTTCGCAACTGAAGGCCGATAATATTCTTGATTCTGAAGGTATTAAAAAAATTACGGAACTTACTGCTGCACAAAACATTAAAGCGAACCTGATACGCAGGGATGAGGAAAAAACCATACGCAAGCAGGACGTTGAAGCCAAAGAAGCCATATTGGCGTTAGACCGTCAGTTAGCTGAAAAGGAAGAACAGCAAAAAAGAGAAATTGCCAATATCAAGGCTCGTGAAGAAGCCGAGATTGTAAAAGTTTCTGAAGAAGAAAGGCTTAAGGCAGAAACAGCCCGTATAAACACTACAGAAAAAGTAATGGTTGCTGAAGAAAATAAGGACAGGCTTATTATTGTTGCGGCTAAAAACAAACAGCGTACAGAAGCTGTCGAAACTGAAAGAGTAGAGAAAGACCGTGCTCTTGAGCAAACGGAAAGAGAACGTATCGTTACACTGGCTCAAATTGAAAAAGAAAAGGCGGTCGAAGTGGAACGTAAAAACATTCAGAACGTTATCCGCGACAGAGTAGTACTTGAAAAAGGAGTAGTTCAGGAACAGGAAAATATGAAAGATATTGAAGCTTTCAAAGAAGCTGACAGACAGAAAAAAGTAGCAGTTACTCTTGCTGAAAAAGAGAGTGAAGAACTTTACATCAAAAGACTGAAAGCTGCTGAGGCTGAAAAAGAAGCTGCAAAACAAAAAGCAGAAGAAATAAACATTGAAGCGGCTGCAAGAATGGCTGCCAGCGAAAAAGAAGCGGAGGCCAGAAAAATCTTAGCAGAAGCAAAAGCTAAAGAAGATGCTACATTAGGATTGTCTGAAGCTCAGGTAATGCATGCTAAAGCAGATGCAAACGAAAGACAGGGTATTGTAGATGCTGTGGTTATTGAGAAGAAGGCATTGGCTGAAGCTGCAGGTATTAAAGCTAAAGCCGAAGCCGAAAAACAATTGGGTGTGTCTGAGGCTGAGGTTATCAAAGAAAAAGCACTTGCAGAAGCTAGCGGTATCGAGGAAAAAGCCGAGGCTATGAAAAAACTTGACGGTGTTGGTAAGGACCACGAAGAGTTCAAACTTCGCCTTAATAAGGAGCTGCAGGTTGACCTTGCCCATATCCATATACAGAAAGATATTGCAGATGCTCAGGCAAATGTATTGGCAGAAGCGCTTAGGTCGGCTAAGATTGATATTGTGGGTGGTGAAACCATGTTCTTTGACCAGATTGTGGGTCAGATTACTAAAGCTAAAGGTTTCGACAGACTTGTAAATGGAAGTGAAAATATTACTGAAATTAAAGAAGCCATATTAGGTAATGATAGTGAAGGTGGAGAAAATCTGTTGGAAAGAATAAAAGGTTTTGCGGATAAATATGGCATAACGTCCGAAGATATCAAGAATCTTACGGTAGCCGGATTGCTGGTCGAACTGCAAAAACGAAGCAATGATGAAGGCGAAAAAGGACTTTTCTCTAACCTGATGGACATGGCAAAAAATCTTGGACTATCGGGTAAAAAATTAGGATAACCATTCCTTTCTGATATAGTTTCCCGTACGATAATACCGTGCGGGATACTTTTCTATTACGATTACATTTTGTAATCCAACCCTAAAATTTAAAAATCATGAGTACACTGGAAGGCGGTACATATGAAATCATACGAGGCAGGCTGGAAACGCAAAAGGACGACCTTTCCGCCCGGCTTAATAAACTTAACGAAGCAAGGAAAGAGATTTTTGGCAGTACCGAAACTAAACTTCTTGCCAATAACCGTATCATTACAGAAAATAATTGCATACCTAATGATATTGTATCCATTAATGATACCTGTATTTTTGGTTATAATGTTCACTTTGGACTACGTACAGATATAAAGACGGAAGATGTTTTCAGCATCTATAAATATGAAGACGGGGAGTTTAAGCAGCAAGGAATGGATATCATTTCCGATACTGTTTTCTTAGATGATTTTTTAAATCTGTATAAATACTATCGTGATACAGAATTTAAGAAGTTTTTTATTACCGGAAATTACCTGCACATGATATTTCAGTTGAGTGACAGGATTTCAGATATAAAAACATTTAAATGGCTCATAAAAGACGGTACGCTTATCTATCAGGACAACCGCAGCGACAGCGAATATCGTTTGCCGCGCCAGCATGATTTTATCTGGCAGCAAACTACACGTGATATGCAACGTTATGGAAAACATCCGCACGTGTCTATACTTGACAAGGTTTTTGTGGAAACGGTAGGAGGAACCCTGACCATTAAAGTAGAAGATAATACCAGTTCAGGCAAAGGTGTTTATGAAGAAGATGTCTTGTATCCGGACCAGACACTGGACGATGGTAATTACCAATATGCCGATTTGGGCAATCTTATAGCCTTACAGATAAAACCGTTTCAGGAAGAAGCCCGTTTTTTTATCTACAACCACAAATTGCAGGAAGTAAAAAAAATAGACAGCCTTTCCACTTCAGCAATACTTCTTCCTGACCAACATGGACTTATATTTTCAAACGGTTATTACCTGCAAACAGGGGAATATAAGATATTTGAAAACAGCCTTCGAAACCTGTTGTTCCAGGAAAAGATAGCTTCGCCAAACGGTGAAGATTTCATGTATGTATTTTATGAAGAACTGACAGGGCAATATGTGCTTATGTCCTATAATATCATTACCCACGAGGTAATGACACCAATTATCTGCAATGGGTTTACCATACTTGAAAACGGTGAATTATGCTATTTCAGGGCAGAAGAAGAACATACTAAAAACCATTTGGTGCAAATCTGGCAGACTCCTTTTGTCAAAGGAGATGTAATGCCTACACAGTATAAAGACAGTTTTTTGTATAAAATAGGCAATAAGGACATTGTAAAGGCTATGGCAGATTGCCATTCTATCATAACACTCCTTAATAAAAATGATGATTATGAAGGTTTGTATGCAGACCTTACAAGACAGTCGCAAAATATTCTGGACACCTATTACTGGATAAACAGTAAAGAAACTTTTGAGCTGCACATACCGCTTACCGAAATTAAGAATACGGCCAATACGGCAATTGACGAGTTTGAAAAAGTAGTGCAGCTAAGGCTTAATGCAGCAAAAATTACTCAGGAAATAAAGGATAAGGCAGAAGCACTTTTTATAAAAATAAAAAGTTCTCCGCTTGATGATATTGATGTTTTTGTAGCCGACCTTGCAGGACTCCGGACTTTGAGAGGAGAAGTAATAAGCCTTCGTGAGATTCGATATGTAGAAGAGAACTTTATCAATGAACTCGAAGCTGAAATTATCGCACAGACAGAACATATTTCGCAAAATTGTCTGCAATTCCTTATGGATGATAAGGCATTGGTTCCGTATCATAACCGGGTCGAAGAAAAACAGAAAGGACTTGATAAAATTACTACGGCCGCCGAAGGTAAAAAGTTGGAAGATGAAGTCAATGCAATTACTGCCGATTTGGAAATGCTTATTGAAATTGTTTCGAATCTTAAAATTGACGACACTTCAAAATCAACCCATATTATCAATACCATATCGCTGATTTTCTCCACACTTAACAGATTAAAAGCAGACATTAAGAACAAAGTTTCATCTCTTGGAAGTAAAGAAGCCAGGGCTGATTTTGCTGCTCAAATGAAGCTGATTGACCAAAGCATGGTAAACTCGCTCGATAGAGCTGTAAATCCTGACAAAGCGGATGAACTTCTAAATAAAATATCAGTACAGCTGGAAGATGTCGAAGCCCGTTTTGCAGATTATGATGAATTTACAGGCGCCATTCTCGAAAAGAGGGAAGAAATTTATGCTGCTTTTGAAGCTAAAAAAAACAGTCTGGTTGAAGCAAGAAATAAAAAAGCAGTAGCGATACAAAAAGCAGCTGAGCGAATTCTTAAAAATATCGACGTAAAGGCGCTTGCCCTCAGTTCGGTTGAAGAAATAAACGGCTATTTCGCATCTGACCTTATGGTTGCGAAACTGCGCGATTTGGCTGCTCAGCTGATTGAAATGGATGATACGGGCAAAGCCGAGACCATAGAAACACAGTTAAAAGCTTCTCGCGAAGATGCCTTGCGAAAGCTTAAAGACAAGCAAGATTTATATGAAAACGGCGAGAATATATTGCGTTTAGGCAAGCACCGGTTTGCAGTCAATAAACAGCCGTTAGACCTGACTATCGTTTATAAAGAAGGGAAGTTGAATTATCATTTAACCGGGACCGATTTTTACCAGGAACTTTCGGGCAGTGCTTTGGACTCGCTTCAAAAATACTGGTCACAAGACCTGATTTCTGAAAATGATACTATTTACAGAGGAGCTTATCTGGCCTATAAAATTTTTAAAACCTATGGTGCGGCCAGATTGTATAGCCTGACTGATGAGGAATTGGAAACAATTGTCAAAGACGAAACCCTAAAGAATTATACAGAAGGTTATATAAAAGGAGTGCATGATGCCGATGCTTTTAAAATAGTAAAAGTGCTTATAACAAAGCACAACGATTTAAAACTGCTGCGATATTCGCCAACAGTACGTGCCTTTGCACAATTTGTATGGAATAGTCTTCCTGAAGAAGACCGTAATGCAATGAATGTAAAAATAAAAGCTTCGGGCAATGTACTGGCTATTTTTCCGGAATCTACGGAGTTTGATTACATCATAAATGAGCTTAGACAAAAAGCAGAAGGCTTTTTAGAGACTACTGCAGTATCAAAAAATAGTGGTGCTGAAATTCCTGAAATTGCAAGCTACCTTTTTGATGAATTAAAAGATGGCGATGTTTTCTCTGTGAGCCATCGCGCCACGCAAATTGCTGAAAATTTTATAAAAACTCTGGAGGCCAAAAGTGCATTGATGAGTTTCAGGCATGCTGTTGAAGCCGCTGCTGATAACGAAACTTCATTGTTGCTTGCAGTCCAATGGGTGTCGTCATATTTGGCACAAAATGAAGAAAAGCAAAATGCAGAATATCTTTATGAAGTCGTAGCCTTGTTATTGTACAGCCAAAAGTCTGATGAACAGGTTTCTGGCATAACACCGGAAGAAACAATTATCGGATTGGTTGGAGCACATCCTTCAATTACTGATGGTGTTTTTCAGTTTCATTACCATAAGTTTATAAAACTTCTCAAAGAATATTTTGATAAGGATGTACCTGCTTTTGAGCAATTCAGAGAAGAAAGGCATAAACTTACACAGCAACTCAAAGTCGATTTAAGGCTCCATGAATTTACGCCAAAGGTGCTTACTTCGTTTGTGCGTAATAAGCTTATAGACCAGGTATATTTGTCGTTATTTGGTGATAATCTTGCAAAACAGCTTGGTAGTGCAGGAGAAAATAAAAGAACAGACCGTTCCGGCATGTTGCTCCTGGTATCACCGCCGGGTTATGGTAAGACAACACTTATGGAATATCTGGCTAATAGATTGGGACTTATCTTTATGAAGATTAACGGACCAGCCATTGGTCATGAAATCACTTCTGTAGACCCGACTTCAGCAAGCAATTCGGCTGCAAGGGAAGAACTTAAAAAATTGAACCTTGCTTTGGAGATGGGGAACAATGTCATGCTGTATTTGGATGATATCCAGCATTGCAGCCCGGAGTTCCTGCAAAAATTTATCTCATTGGCAGACGGAACCAGAAAAATAGAAGGAGTTTATAACGGACAGCCAAAAACTTATGACATGAAATCCAAAAAGTTTTGTGTAGTAATGGCAGGTAACCCTTATACAGAAACCGGAGAGAAATTTAGAATACCGGACATGCTCGCCAACCGTGCCGATATTTATAATCTGGGCGATGTCATAGGTAATTCGGCTGAATTATTTGAGCTAAGTCTTATTGAAAATGCCATGACCTCCAATCCGATGCTGGCGCAGCTTGCTTCCAGAAATATGGACGACTTGTATCCGTTTATAAAAATGGCTCAAACAGGACAACGGGATGGGTTAGAACTTAAAGGAAACCATACCAAACAGGACATCGAAGTGTATGTTTCCGTGTTGGATAAAGTACTTAAGATACGTGATGTAGTGCTTCAGGTCAATGCGGCCTATATTGCTTCTGCCGCTATGGAAGATGCCTATAGAACTGAGCCTCCATTCAAACTGCAAGGATCTTACCGCGACATGAACAAATTGGTTGCAAAAATAGAACCGGTTATGAATGATGCCGAAGTAGCTGGGCTATTGCTGTCGCATTATCAAAATGAAACGCAAACGCTTACCAATGCAGCAGAAGCAAACCTGTTAAAATATAAAGAATTGACAAGGACTTTAAATGATACCGAAGAAGAACGCTGGACGTCGATAAAGGAAACATTTCAAAAGAATAACAAGCTTAAAGGTTTTGGGAATAAAAACGAAATGGCTCAGGTGTTACAGCAAATGATGGAGTTTACCAGCCATATTGAAGGAATTAAGCAGATACTAGGAAAAAGACTTGGAGAATAAAGTCAATAGCTTTTAATATAAATGGCCTTACGTTAGTAAGGCCATTTTTTTAGTATCTATGTTTAAAATTTAAGAGACTTATACTTCAATACGTTTCCATTTTCCTCTCTTGAAAAGTACATAGCCTGCAATTGTTATGGCCGTTTCAGCAATAGGTATAGCCATAAAAACACCCGTAGGCCCCATGCCTAATTTCTTAGCCAGAACATAAGCCAAAGGAATCTGGAACAGCCAGAAGCCGAAGAAATTAATCCAGGTTGGAGTCCAGGTGTCGCCTGCACCGTTAAAGGTGTTTATCAATACCATACCAATACCATAGAAAATATAGCCAAGGCTCATGATTCTGATAGCTTCTACTGCGATTTCTTTAACAACCAAATCATTCGTGAAGAAGCCGGCAATATATTCAGCTCCCAAAAGCGTAATAGCCATGATGGTTGCCATGAATATCACATTGTATTTGGCGGTCTGCATAACAGATTTCTCCGCTCTTTCAATTTGTTTTGCACCTAAATTCTGTCCCACTAATGTTGCTGCGGCATTACTTAATCCCCAGGCAGGTAAGATAAAGAACATCATGATTCTCAATGCAGTCTGATATCCGGCCGACCCGTGGTCGCCACCTGTTACAGCAACAAGATTGGCTAAAAATATCCAGCTGCAGGAAGCAATCACAAATTGCAATACTCCCGGTGCTGCTACTTTGATAGTGTTTTGTATCAGTTTCCAATCGGGAAGGAAATAGGAAGCGGCAATTTTTAAAATGCCCTTGCCATTAAACAGATGGTATAACTGGTACAATACGCCTATGGTTCTTCCGGCCGTAGTTGCAATAGCTGCTCCCGTGAGCCCAAATGCAGGTATTGGTCCTAAACCGTTGATTAGTATAGGACAAAAAATAATATTGCAGATATTGGCAAGCCAAAGACTTTTCATGGCTATTGCAGCATTACCGGCTCCGCGGAAAATACCATTGATAAGGAAAAGCAAAACGATGCTGATGCTTCCGCCCATCATAATCCTCATGAAATTAGTGCCGTGAAGAGCCGCTTCCGGTGAAGCCCCCATCAACATTAGGATTTCCGTTGCATATAATAAGCCAAGAATACTGATGACCGTATTCACGGCAACAGCTATTATAACGGCCTGCATTCCTGCTTTTGAAGCAGCAACAGGGTCTTTTTCACCAATCCTTCGGGCAACAACGGCCGTAGCCGCCATACTTAAACCGATAGCCAGGGAATAAATGACTGTGAGTACAGATTCTGTAAGTCCTACAGTTTGTATGGCAAAGCTGCTGTTTTCGAGATGTCCGACGAAATATAAGTCGACCAGTGCGAAAACAGATTCCATCATCATTTCCAATACCATTGGAATGGCTAAAAGAATAACTGCCTTACGGATGCTTCCGGAAGTATAATCGAAATCAGCTTCGCCTTTAAGCGATTGTTTTATTGTAATAAATAAACGGGATAAAAAACTTTGTTTTTGTTCTGTTTGTGTCATGATTATTTAATAAGTAGGTGAGCGTCACAAAAACGTGACGAAAAAAAAATAACTAATCAAGGCGGGCCTAAAAAGGTTTAGACCAAAACAAAAACAAACATGGTTCTAATAATTTAGACAACAAATGTATAATTATTTTTTTAAGAAGGGAGATTTTTTTTTTT
>NZ_LMPW01000010.1:122274-182261 GCF_001423985.1 Flavobacterium sp. Leaf359
TCCAAGAGAAAAAATGGTTGCCAGAACGATAATGAGGTTTTCTACATTGAAAATTACAGGATAAGGCATGGAAGGCGTAACCATGACTAACTGATAGTTTTGCTGTAGCAATACAATGATAATTCCTAATATCAGGCCAATAAGCCCTCCTGTTACCGTTAGTATGGAGCCTTGAAACAAGAAGATTTTTCGCAGGTTTTTGACTTCTACACCTAAATTGTATAAAGTGGTAAGATTACTTTTCTTGTCAATTATCAGCATGATTATGGCTCCGGCCAATGTGAAAAGCGTAAGTACAATTACCAGAGTGAAAATAAGATAAAGTGCCGTCTGTTCCGTATTCAACATCTTATATAAAGAATCATTCAATTGTGCCCGGTTTTTGATAGTCAGCTTATGGTTAAAGATATTCTGAAGTTCTTCAGATATCGCTGATTCGTCAGCTCCGGGTTTAAATTTGAACTCAATTCCCGTCACCTGATTAGGCTTGAATTCCAATAATTCCTGTGCCAGATTCAGGTCGGCAAAAACATATTTTTCATCCAGTTCTTCACTTACCGCATATACGCCAACAGGAAGCAGGGCAGTTTTATTAAAAGCCTGTTCGGCATTATTTATGGCTCCTTTACCGGGTTTTGGCACATAAACTTCCAACGGATTGCTATAGCTCAGTAACCCCAGCGAAAGTTTTTGGTGGATTCCATAACCCACAACCACTTGCGGTGTTTTTGGTTCCATCCATTCGCCCATATAAAGTTTTTTCTGTACTTTATTTACATCCGTATAACTGCTGTCTACACCTTTAAGGTAGGTCACGACTTCTTTACCTTCATACAAAAAAAGCACCCGTTCTTCAATGATGTTGCTTTTGGCGGCAATTCCATCAATTTTTTGGATTTTTTGTGCCTGTTCGGGTGAGATAAGGAAAGATTTTCCTAATGTGCTTGTGATTTTAAGGTCGGGGTCAAAATCATTTGAGAAAGAAAGGCTGAAATCCTTTAATCCGCTAAAAACAGAAAGCACTACAAACAAAGCTGCCGCGCCTACAATAATTCCCAGAGAAGCAATGCCCGTAATGATATTGATGGCGCTGCTTTTGCTGAAACTTACAGTGTAACGTCGAGCTATGTAAAAAGGAAAATTCAATTTATGATTTCTTTCTTTTTTCTAACAAATCCGGATTTTCAATCGGGTTTTCCTGGCCGGTCAATGCCTTGTCTATTTTCTCAATATAATCAAGTGAGTCGTCAATAAAAAATACCAGATTAGGCACTTTTCGCAATTGAAGGCGTACTCTTTGAGAAAGGTCGTGTTTGATTAACGGTGTATTCGTTTTTATGGCAGCCAATAATTCCGGGCCTTTTTCCGGTGGGAAAATGCTGAGATATACGGTTGCAATAGATAAATCTGTAGTTACGCTAACTTTAGAAACAGAAATCACCAAATTTGGGATTCCATTTTTTCTCACTTCGCCTTGAAGGATGTCTACCAGGTCTTTTTGGAGCACACTTCCTATTTTTTTCTGTCTGTTCGTTTCCATACTGCAAAAGTACGATTAATTTTAGAGTAGCAAAAAGGTTCTGAATGACAACGATAAAGAATGTCTGAGCAAAGGCAAGATACATTTTATACTTTGCGGCTCTGCGTCTTTGCGAGCGGTTATTTTCACGCAAAGTCGCAGAGCCGCAAAGTTCGTAATGATAAAATTTTTGAAAGTAAATGTTTTAGCGTCTTTTGACGCTAACTTTCCGATAGTCATAAAGTTTTTATATTTGCTGGAATAATAACATAAGACTAAGGATTAATACGATATACACATGAGAAAAATAGAACATATTGGCATTGCCGTAAAAAATTTAGAAGCATCGAACCTTCTTTTTGAAAAGCTTTTTGGAGCACCGGCCTATAAAATGGAAGAAGTGGAGAGCGAAGGTGTCAAGACCTCTTTTTTTATGAATGGTCCCAATAAAATTGAATTGCTGGAAGCAACCAATCCGGATAGTCCGATTGCCAAATTTTTAGAAAAAAAAGGAGAAGGTATCCATCATATTGCCTTTGATGTGGAAGACATTGTTGCGGAAATCAAAAGGTTGCAGTCTTCCGGATTTACGGTTCTGAATGAAGTTCCTAAAAAAGGAGCCGATAATAAACTGGTGGCATTTTTACACCCAAAAGGCACCAACGGAGTTTTAGTTGAACTGTGCCAGGAAATAAAATAAAAGTTTCAAATCGAAAGAGTTGGCAGAAAATAAATAGATGTACTATTATTTTTTTAGGAGTTTACAATCGGTTTCCTGTGAAATAATTTGCAACATATTAAATTTAGTAGTAATATTGCAACCTCTTAACTGGTCCTATAGCTCAGTTGGTTAGAGCACCTGACTCATAATCAGGTGGTCCCTGGTTCGAGCCCAGGTGGGACCACATAAAAAGCCGCCGATAGCAATTGCTGTCTGCGGCTTTTTTTTGTGATTAATTCATGAATTTTTAAAAATTATTTTTCTTTCTGAAACCAAATGGGGTTCATTTTCTAATATTTTGAAAGATTTCACTCTTTCTTTAAAAATTTTCTTTTCTAACTGATTGGAATTTTGTAATTTCCATTTTTTATAATAGATCATTCATTAAAAACCCCCGTTATATTGAAAGATTTTTTTACTTCCGCATCCATAATTGTCGAGGAGGAATCAAGGATTTCTTTTCGCTTCCTAAAACTGTTTTTAATTGCAATATCAGCAGTTTGTACAGTGTTGTTATTTGCCTATTTTATTAAGGCATCCGGTATTTTGCAGGGAACAGAAAGCACTAGTCTGGACTTTGTACTAAAAATTGCAGATGGTTTGAGTTAAATTTAGGGAAAAGTTACTTAGGGTTGTGTTTGGCAACTTTTGACTACCAGTTGGATGTCCAGCTGTAAAGCGTATTGTATCTGTTGTACGCCACTGATTTCCTGTGCTTTTTTTAAATCGCTTTCTATAGCTTCTATAGCACTACCCCGTGACCAGTTTTGGTTGAACGCTATTTCCCAGGCCGTATTCAGATTCTGAATTTTAAACCAAAGCTCCTTTAATAGAACAGTATGAAAAATATTTTTCTGTTCCTCGCTGGCATTAGGTAATTCCAAAATGACTAAAGCTTTGTATCCCATAGCTTACTATTGTGGTAGTTTAGATACTCAAATTTACTGCCGGTAAGGGCCATTTCCTTACGGTTTTCCGTAAAGGCATTTTTTTAGGCTTTTTTTTAGGGTTGGAAATAAAAAAACCGACAGGGTTGTGTCGGTTAGAAAATGGTAGGTTTGGGACAATAAGGGCTATATGAGTCCTAAATCTTTGGCATTACTGATAAGATGTATGGTGTTTTTTGCCTTGAAGTAAAGCTTCAGCTTGTTTATCCTTTTCTCAATACTGCTGTTGCTGGAAGGAACGTTGCCTTGTTTTTTGAATTTGGCACCTATTTCATCCTGTGTCAGGCCAATTGACAGGTATTTAATAAGCTTCAGGTCGTATTCTTCGATTTCAATAATGTTATTTGCCTGGAATATGTTGGACAGCGGAGCCGGCACATAGTTTTCTGTAGTTCCAGCCAGGGCAATTACCGCTTTTTCGAGCTCTTTTGAACCTTCACGTCCTTTTGAGACATAACCGTTAATACCGCATTCTTCGAACAGGGCTTTTATTTTATAAGAACGGTCTTCTATGGAATAGGCTATGACCTTTATTTCAGGTTGGGTTTCTTTGACACTCTTGATGAGGTCTTCGCCGGACTCCAGTACAGTATCACGATGGTCCTGCTTAAAGGAAAGGTCTGTTATGAGTAAATCATAAGGTTCGCCATCTAATAGCGCCTTTTTTACCTTTAGATAGGCTTCATCGCAATATTTTGCCTGATGAATTTCTGCGTGTGTTAGCTGGTCAAGCTGTGAAATTACAGCAGCGTGGATGCTGTCAATGTCTTCTGCAACTAAAATTTTTCTAAACATGGTAGGTGTGTTAAATTTTAAACAGGATAGCCAAAAGAAAGCTTTACTCCTCTATTTGTCTGTATGTCAAAAATAAGCGTTCCCCGAATGCTTTTTATACGGTTTTCCACATTTTGGAGGCCGTTTTTTAAAATAGTTTTTCCGAAAGGCATTCCTATTCCGTTATCCGAATATTGGATCTGGATTTTTTTGTCGGTACTTGAAAAATCAATTACAGCTAATGTGGCCTGGCTATGTTTTTTCATGTTGACCATTAACTCCTGGAGCACTCTGTAGGTCACTAGTTTTTTGTTTTCGTCAATCTTCATCCAATCAACGGAATCAATATCTTTTATTAATACGTTAAGCGATTGGTTTTGATATTCTGAAAGCATTATTTTTAACTGATTTGGGAAATTCTCACCCAATTCAATAGGGCTGTTTTCTCTTGAGATATCCCGGGTTCTTAAATAGACGCTGTCCAGCGAATGGATAAGGGCTTCTTTTTTTTCCGGTCTTTCTAAATTCTGAGTAGAGGCAAATGTCATGGCGTTATATACGTCATTGGCCAGTTCGTCGTGTACTTTTTTTGCAATCCGGGTTTCTGTATTGTAGGCTTCCTGAAACTTTTCTTTTTCGTGTCTTGACTTTAACAGTCTATAGAAAAGCACTCCTACAAGTACAAGAAATGATATTGTCAATAATAAAAGTTCGTTTCTTCGTTTTGCTTTTTCTGCTTTTAATTTGTTTTCTGCATTTTCTGCCTGGTATTTAAGCAAATCTTCTTCTGCCTGTTTTGAATCATAACGAACCTTCGCAAACTGATTTTTAGCCTTTTGGCGTACAACCCTGATGCTGTCATTCAGTTTGGTGTATTCTGAAAACAACCTGTCAGATTCTTGCTTGGAGGCGGCAGTTTTTGAAAGGAATTTAATAGCATCCAGTTTGTCATCAGTATTCTTTAGTTTATTGGCTAAACTATAGGCTCTTTCTGCATAGTTCCTTGCCGTTTTCGGATTTTGGTTGAGATAATACTCCGAAAGGTGCAGGCAGCTTGCCAATAATCCAAATTCATCCTTAATGGAATCTTTTAGCCGCAATGACTGTAGCATATATTCATGGCCTCTTTTGTCTCCTGAGAGAAAATAAGAATACCCCAGATTGTCCATAGCTTTGGCTTTGAATTCGATGTCTGTATCTGACCTTTTTTTGAAAACCAGCCCCCTGAGTATTTTTATAGCCTTGGCATATTCCTTCTGGTCCATGTAGATAAGGGCTATGTTATTCATCACAGCATCTTTAGAAAGAGAATCCTTTGTGATTTCATAGGCCTTGCTGTAATATTTTAAAGCATTTTCATAATTAAAGAGCTGTTTGTATGACATGCCCAGATAATTATAGACAGCCACAAGATAAGACTCTTCTCCTGAGTTTTTTAAGCAGGCAAGAGCTGCTGTAGCAGTCGTTTCGGCCCCATAATAATCAGAAGAGATTCGCTGCAGGTCGGTCATCATCAATAAGCTGTATCCTGCCCGCATGCTATCATTTGCTTTCAAATATTCTGTTTTCGAACGGTCGTAATACGAAAAACTGCTGTCAATGTTTATGGGTGAAAAATAGGAAGCATAGAGATAATAATATCCGCCAAGAGCCGCTTGCTTTTTAGTATTCAGTGCCAGTTTTTTGAGCTTGCTGAGGTAATATCTGGAACTGTCTGAGTTATAGGTAAGATCGTGTTCGATTTTGGTATACAATCCTTTGTAGAGCAAAGAGTCGTTGCCGGATTCCATTCCAATTTTATAGGCTTTGTTGCTAAAAACCCTTTGCCTTTCTTGTGAAAATTTACTGTCATAAGAAAGTTTTATGTAATGCTCAAGGCTGTCAGTTGCGGCACTCCCTTTTTTTACAGGCATATTTTTTCCACATGAAATGAAAATCAATGTCATGAAAAAAAGCAAAATCGGGGAGTAATGCTTCATAGAAGAATATTTCCCCGAAAATACTAAAAGTGTTTTACAAAAACTTTTTTTTATTACTGTTTTTTAGTCTATGGCCTTGGATTCAAGGGTGGTGGAGGTGGTTTTGTAGTTGTTGTCGTATTATTACCGCCACTTTCGTCAGCTTGCAAGGTCATTTTATTGGCTTCATCTGTTGTGTCATCTGCTGTACAGGAGATAAACAGGGTGCTTGAGGCTAAAATAGCCAAAGCCAGGATTAAATTTTTCATCTCTTTTGAATTAAAAAGTTTGACATAGGGGATTGCTTTCAGAGGGGTTCTGAAATCTTAATCCGTCTTTTTTTAATGGGGTGGTAGCCCTGTTTTTTGGGAAGTTCAGCGTGCCAAAACAGAAGAGTAGATCATACTTCCCGAATGGTCGTACCATCCTGATCTGGCAACACTGAGGTAAAATCAGTTTTGTACATTTGTCCTAAATGCATGTTAGGACAGAACTGATTTCTGAGGCAAAGTAAATGTGGTTTTTGCTGGTGATAGCAAGGGAATTCCGATGATTCCGATAATTCCGATTGATTCCAATTAATTCTGATTTAATAACTATGAAAAATAATTTTGAAGAATATAAAAAGGCCATCATAACCCGATATGAAGAAGAAAAAATGGGGAAATTTGCTGATTTGCTTTTAGATCCCACTCCCGCAAATCTAAAAAGGCTATGCCTGCTAATTAGTGAAGACGAAATGAGGTTTTCAGATTTGACAATCTTCCGTCATTTCTTTTCCTTCAAGTCTGATGAAGACATTGCGAAATGGATTAAGAATTTTGACACAGAAAAATTTAAACCTTTAAGCACTTTCCTTAAGCTGGGAACCAATCTAAAAGATTACAGAAGCGCCAACCTCATTGCAGTTTTGGTTGATTTTAAACAGAGACCATATACTAAGTTTCTTGACACGCATTGCGCTTTGGATATTACAAACTCCAAAAACACTATTGCCAATAAAGAGGTTCCAAACAGAGAATATTTTGCTGAAAGGATGGCAATCTCCAAACCTGTTGAGAATGATTATCAATTGACAGTCAGGTCACCTTTGTCAAAAAGGATGCTGTTTGCCCTGGTTTCTTTTGCTGCAATTTTTTTTTTAACAATTTTCGTGAAGGATGTTTTTGATGACAAATGCATGATTTGGAAAGGAGATCATTATGAAAGAATAGATTGTGATGATAGCCGTGCTTTTGGTGAAAAAAGTTATGATAATGTAATAGCTTTCAATAAAGATATTCTGGAGAATTTTAAAAGAATAGAAATTTGCGATACCACTACTTTTTTTATTAATGACAGACCCATGATTTGGTATATCAAACAAAACGGCAAATACGAATTTTTTTCGTATGGTGGTGTACATCCCATTACCCGGAAACCACTAAAGCCAATTACTAAACATATGGTGGAAAAACACATCTTAAAGGGGTATGGTAAAAAATAATTTTAAGCGTCTAAAAGCGGCCTATTCATTATTTTCAATTAGATGCAGGCTCTTGCATTAGCCACCTAAAAAATACTTTTTAGGTAAAGGAGGCTGTATTTCGACAAAAATGGGGTGTAATTAACAAACAGGTAGTGTCAAAAAAGTACTTATTTGTTACTCGTAGTCTTATTATTGCTACTTTTTTACTACTCATTTTAAATAAATTATAAACTTTAATGTCTTGACTTACAGAATTTTGCGTGTTTTTTTACGGCTTGAGTAGATGTGAGTAGGCGTTTTTTTTCATAATTTGATTTTCCGTCTTTTATTTGTCCTATCGCTTTACAAGAGAACTTCAGGGTTCTTAATAATTACAATTCTTCAAGTTCCCAAATCTGCTGAAGAACAATCTACAAATTCTATAAATTTTTACTGATAGAAAATTCCTTTCTATGGTTCACCATAGAAGCCGTAAAATTGTTATGAATAAAGAAATATCTTGTTTGTCAAGATGAAAATAAATTACCAAATAAAGTGACATAGCTTTAACATTGATTGGTGGTAGGTCAATGCGGTAATTTTTGAGAGGAGGGTGACCCATAAGTGTTATTTTAGGGGAAAATATGTTCTTGGTTTATGTCGCCCTCCTTATTTTTTATTTCTGCAATTTTTATCTTTTCCCAATTTCCTTACTTAAAGACTTTTTCTATTGCTTGTGGCTCTTTGTAAAAATAGTTGCTTATAATAGAGTATTCGGTTAATAAAATTATTTTTTGTTTCAAAAAGGTTTCTTTTTTAAATATATTATAACTTTAATGGTTGTATAGTTGTGATTTTTCTCTTAAAACTATTTAAAGGTCAAATATTTATTAGTTTTTATATTGTTTTGTTGTGAAAATGCGTTTTTTATGATATAATAAATATTTACTTATTTTGCCTGCCCTCAAATATGGATTGATTAAAAACTAAAGCCCAGCATAAGTGCCTTTCTATATTTATGAAAAAGAACAAATACCTCCCACTTTTCATTTTTTTTCTGTCGTTAGGCAAAAGCTTTGGTCAGAGTTTTAATCAGCCCCAGATTGACAGCTTGCTGCTGGTTGCGGAGCAACTTGAAATCAAAGATGCAGCTTATGGGGTAACATTGAGCCTGAAAGCTTATGATGATTCCAAAAAAATTGGCTACAAAAAAGGCATGGCGCAAGGATTGCTGATTGCCAGCCGGAAACAGCATGAATTGGCTAAATATGAAGATGTTCTAAAAAATGCTACAGCAGCAGAAAAACTAGCCATTGAAATTTCCGATGCCAAATTAATTTCCGATGCGCTTCGGCTAAAAGGGATAGGCTTTACCGGAACCGGCGATTATGGAAAAGGATTGGCGCAATTCAGGAAAGCACTCCGTTTTGCCCAAAATCTTACAGATAAAGAAGTCAAAAGCTCAAGACTTGGTGTACTTTATAATGACATCGCGTTTAATCTGGATGAAAATGGCGGGGAAACAGATTCTGTAGCTTTTTATTATAGAAAAGGCTATCAGGAATTTCAGAAAATGGTGCTCAACAATCCGTTGAGGAATAAGACACTTTCCCTGGCTTGCTCCAATGTGGGTTCCAGTTTTTTAAGAGCAAAACAATTGGATTCGGCAGAATTTTATCTTGACAGGGCACTGCAATTGGCAAATTCTGTCAATCATGAAGCTGTTAAAGCCAATACTTTGTGTGATTTAGGCAGTCTTAATTACTTCAGAAAAAAATACAAACAGTCAATTGATTATTTCGAAAAAGGTATTGGTGTTGCCAAAGCCATAAATGATGTTTATGCACTTAAATCGCTTTATCTGGGAATTTCAAAATCCTATGAGGCAGTTCGCGATACTAAAAATGCTGAAAACTATCTTCTTCTCTATAATGAGTTAAATGACAGCGTCAAAAAGAATCAAAAAGAAGACGTACAGATGCAGACTGCAATGGAAGATGGTAACATTATTGCGGATGTTGATGGAAACTCGAAACGGACACTTATTTTTTCAGCGATATTCGTCCTGTTGCTGATTATGATATTAATTCATATTTACAGGAAGTTCCAAAAAGAAAAGGCTAATAATGCACGATTGCAGGCGGAAGTTGAGGATTCTATCACAATGTTCACTTTGCTGCAAAAAGATGAGGCGCACCTAAAAAAGATACTTCACCTTGCGAGCACCAATGATCCGTCCTTTTTAATGTTGTTTAAAGAAACCTATCCGGATTTTTATAAAAAACTGAACAAGATTAATCCCGGACTCATTGCCGGAGAACAAAAATTATGTGCTTTCCTGAAGCTTGACCTTTCTACCAAAGAAATTGCGCAATTCACCAATTCTTCCATCAGGGCGGTGGAAGCTAAGAAATACAGGTTGCGCAAAAAGCTTTCCATTCCTTCAGAAGAAGATATTAATGTCTGGATGATGAATTTATAAGTAAGCACAGTCCTTCATATTGTGTGAGCATTGACTCCTTTTTTATGGAAAAGTGGCTTGATGTATTTTGGCTTGCTCTTATAGCCGGAACCATTCTGGCGGGAATTTTTTGTGAATACCGGGTCTTCTGAAATTAGATGAGCCTGTAGAAGAGTGAGGAATTCTTAAAAAATAAAATGGAATTTTTTGCTTATTTCCCAGATTTTGATGAAAAATATAGAGTATTTAAGAATTTGACAGTGTGATTTTTGCAGATATATAAAAGGATATTTTTCTTTGGCAAAATATTTTGATAAAAAGATTTTTTATTTACTTTTACAGCCTATGAGGATTGTCCCAAACCCAATGATAAGTCTTGCGGTTGTTTTGTTTTCAGTTGCAAATTGTTTTGCAGATAATGAACCGCCGCCACCGCCGCCCACAGGCCCAACGCCAATTGGTCTTCCCATCGATAATGGGATTCTGGTTTTATTGGTGATAGGTCTGGCATTTGCTTTTTTTAGATTTAAAATATCAAACACAAATAAAAAAACTCCGATGTAAATCGGAGTTTTTTGTTTTTATGCTAATTGGTGTAGTCGTGAGACATATTTTCCTATAACATCAAATTCAAGGTTGATTTTTGTGCCGACTTCAAAATTTTTGAAATTGGTGTGTTCATACGTATAGGGGATAATGGCAACGCTAAATGCATTTTTTTGGGAATTTACAACAGTCAGGCTTACTCCGTTTACGGTAATGGAACCTTTTTCTATTGTAATGTTGCTTAGCTTCGGGTCATATTCAAATGTATAATACCAGCTTCCGTCTGCTTCTTCAATGGAGATGCAGGTTCCGGTCTGGTCAACATGTCCTTGTACGATATGTCCGTCCAATCTGTCACCAAGCCTCATGGCACGTTCTAAATTAACCTGGTCGCCAATTTTCCACTCGCCTATATTTGTCTTGTCGATAGATTCTTTGATAGCGGTAACCGTATATTGGTCGTTTGAAATTCCTACAACAGTCAGACACACGCCGTTATGCGAGACGCTTTGGTCGATTTTAAGTTCGTGGGTGACTGATGAGGAAAGCGTAATGTGTATGTTTTCTCCCTCTTTACGCAGGTCTTTGATTGTCCCGAGGGTTTCTATTATTCCTGTAAACATTCTGGTTTTATTTTACTAAATTTGCACTTCAAAATTAGCAATAAATAAGGAGCAAGCATTATGAAAAAAGCAGAAAATATAATCGTTGGAATTTCAGTAGGGGATTTGAACGGTATTGGAAGCGAGATTATCCTAAAAACTTTCGAAGATACCCGAATGCTTGAGCTTTGTACTCCGGTTATTTTTGCCAACGTGAAAATAATGTCCTTTGCTAAGAAAAACCTTGATGCTACAATAGCACTACACGGTATCGACAAAATAGAGCAGTTGCTACCCGGGAAAATCAATGTGCTGAATGTCTGGAAAGAAAGCGTTACTATTGAATATGGAGTCAACGATGAAAATGTAGGGAAGTATGCTATAAAATCATTCGTGGCAGCTACAAAAGCTTTAAAGGACGGGCAGATTGATGTTTTGGTTACAGCACCTATTAATAAATACAACATACAGTCTGAGGAATTTAAGTTTCCGGGTCATACAGATTATCTCAATCAGGAATTGGAAGGTGATGCCCTTATGCTGATGGTTCAGGACGATTTGCGTGTTGGACTGATTACAGACCATGTTCCGGTAAATGAAGTGGCTTCCCATCTTACAGAAGCGCTGATTAAAAGTAAAATTGAGACAATAAAAAAATCGCTTATACAGGATTTCAGCATAAGCAAGCCCAAAATAGCAGTTTTGGGATTAAATCCCCATGCCGGAGACGGAGGAGTAATTGGAAAAGAAGATGATGAAATTTTAAGGCCGGCAATCAAAAAGCTGTTTGAAAGCGGGACACTTGCTTTCGGTCCTTATGCGGCTGATGGTTTTTTTGGAAGCGGACAATATGAAAAGTTTGATGCGGTAATAGCAACATATCATGACCAGGGTCTGATTCCTTTCAAAACCCTTTCCTTTGGAAAAGGAGTGAATTATACGGCGGGATTAAATAAAATCAGAACCTCTCCGGATCACGGAACGGCTTATGATATTGCAGGTAAAGGAATTGCAGATTATAATTCATTTAAAGAAGCCGTTTATCTGGCTATTGATATATTCCATTCCAGAAATGAATATGCGGCCATGACGGAGAAACCCTTAAAAATAAAAGAAAAACACTTATAAACAAAAAAATGTTTATAACGCTTTTGGAATTGTAATTATTTTATATCTTTGCACTCCCGAAGTTTAGGGCAAATTGTTGTTAAGATGAGAGTAAGTAATGAGTTTTTAATTCCTTTTATAGGATTAAAGTTAGGAAAACATCAGTTTGAATATCAAATAAATAAAAAGTTCTTTGAAGACTTTGGTTATGACGAGTTTGAGAGTTGTGATATCAAAGTCAATGTAGTTTTAGAGAAAAAAAGCACTATGCTTGAGCTTCATTTCAAACACAAAGGTACTATTCATGTGCCTTGTGATTTGACTAATGAGATGTTTGATTTGCCGGTTAAAGGAAAAATCAATCTTATTGTCCAGTTTGGAGAAGCTTTTAATAATGACAATGAAGAATTGCTCATTTTGCCTCATGGCGAGCATCAGGTAGATATTTCGCAATATATCTACGAAATGATTGCGCTTTCCATTCCTCTAAAAAGAATCCATCCGGGTGTGAAGGACGGTACGTTAAAAACCGATATCCTTGACAAGCTGGATGAATTGAAAGTCAATGCGAAAGAACAAAAAGCTGATGCAAAACAAGAAGAGACAGATCCCAGATGGGATCAATTAAAAAAACTATTAACGGATAAATAATATAGTAAAATGGCACATCCAAAGAGAAAGACCTCGAAAACAAGAAGAGATAAAAGAAGAACACACTATAAAGCATCTGTTCCTCAAATCGCTACATGCCCAGTGACTGGAGAGGCGCATTTATACCACAGAGCTTACTGGCATGAAGGTAAGATGTACTACAGAGGTCAAGTAGTAATTGATAAGCAAGAAGCTGTTGCTTAATACAATTTTGCAGTAAAAAATCGAACTCTCACGTTGTGGGAGTTTTTTTGTTATTTATAATTTATTGATAAATAACAGATTGCAAGAAGGTATGTTTTAGATTTTTTTTGTAATTTCCACCTCTTTTCGAAACACTAATTTTCGGGAAGAAATTATTAAAAAATAATATGAATACAATCACAGCCGCAATTACCGCTGTTGGTGCCTATGTGCCTGATTTTGTGCTTTCAAATAAAGTACTTGAGACGTTGGTCGATACGAATGACGAATGGATTACCTCTCGTACAGGAATTAAAGAAAGACGCATTTTAAAAGATGATACGAAAGGAACATCTTACCTGGCCATTAAAGCTGCAGAAGATTTAATTGCTAAAAACAATATTAACCCGGCAGAAATTGACTTAGTATTGCTGGGAACTACAACCCCTGATATGCCTGTAGCTGCAACAGCCGTTTATGTTGCTTCGCAAATTGGTGCAGTCAATGCTTTTGCTTATGATCTGCAGGCTGCCTGTTCCAGTTTCTTATACGGAATGTCAACCGCAGCAGCATACATCGAATCAGGAAGATACAAAAAAGTTTTATTGATTGGTGCAGACAAGATGTCTTCTATAATAGACTATACAGACCGCGCAACATGCATCATTTTTGGTGATGGAGCAGGAGCCGTATTGTTCGAACCAAATTATGAAGGACTTGGTTTTCAGGATCAGTATTTAAGAAGTGACGGTATAGGCCGCGAATTCTTGAAAATTGAAGCAGGGGGATCTTTACTTCCGGCATCAAAAGAAACAGTTGAAAACAGACAACACTATGTTTTTCAGGACGGGAAAACCGTTTTCAAATATGCCGTTTCAGGAATGGCAGACGTCAGCGAAAAAATAATGGAGCGCAACAACCTTACCAAGGATGATGTCGATTGGCTGGTGGCCCATCAGGCAAACAAGCGTATTATTGACGCTACGGCACACAGAATGGGTCTGGATGAATCCAAAGTACTCGTTAATATTCAAAAATATGGCAACACCACTTCAGGTACACTGCCATTGCTTCTGAACGACTTCGAGAAGCAATTCAAAAAAGGAGATAATTTAATATTTGCTGCATTTGGTGGTGGATTCACATGGGGATCTATCTATATGAAATGGGCATACGACAAACAATAAAACTAAAACCTAAAATCGAATATCATGGATATTAGAGAAATTCAAAACTTGATTAAGTTTGTAGCAAAATCGGGAGCTACTGAAGTAAAATTGGAGATGGATGATTTTAAGATCACAATCAAAACTACAGAAGGAGGATCCTCTGAAACTACAACTTACATCCAGCAGGCACCTATCAGCCATGCACTACCGCAAGCAGCAATGCCACAACCTGTTGCTCCGGCTGCTCCTTCAGCGCCAGCCGCTCCTTCATCAGATGAAGACACTTCAAAATATGTTACTGTTAAGTCACCAATTATTGGAACATTATATAGAAAACCTTCGCCAGACAAAGCTCCTTTCGTAGAAGTTGGAAGCACTATTTCAAAAGGTGATGTAGTTTGCGTTATCGAAGCGATGAAGCTTTTCAACGAAATCGAATCAGAAGTTTCTGGAAAAATTGTAAAAGTATTGGTAGATGATGCATCTCCGGTAGAATTTGACCAGCCATTATTCTTAGTTGATCCATCCTAAATTTAGATTTTAGATTGCAGATTTTTAGATTGCAGATTTGACCAGAATTACAATCTAAAAATCTAAACCATCCAAATTGTCTAATTATCTAACCAAAATAAGATGTTTAAAAAAATATTAATCGCAAACAGGGGAGAAATAGCACTTCGTGTTATTAGAACCTGTAGAGAAATGGGTATCAAAACGGTAGCCGTTTATTCCACAGCAGATGCAGAAAGCCTTCACGTTCGTTTTGCTGATGAAGCTGTTTGTATAGGCCCACCACCAAGTAACCTGTCTTACTTGAAAATGTCTAATATTATAGCGGCTGCAGAAATTACAAATGCAGATGCTATCCACCCGGGATATGGTTTCCTTTCTGAAAATGCAAAATTTTCAAAAATCTGTCAGGAGCACGGAATCAAGTTTATTGGTGCTTCTCCTGAAATGATTGAAAAGATGGGAGATAAGGCTACTGCCAAAGCAACGATGAAAGCTGCAGGAGTTCCAACCATTCCAGGTTCTGACGGTTTGCTTGAATCTTATGAGCAGACTAAAAAACTGGCTAAAGAATTTGGCTATCCTGTAATGCTTAAGGCTACTGCCGGAGGTGGAGGAAAAGGAATGAGAGCGGTTTGGAAAGAAGAAGACCTTCTAAAAGCCTGGGAAGGTGCCCGTCAGGAAGCTGCTGCGTCATTTGGAAATGACGGAATGTATATGGAGAAACTGATTGAAGAGCCTCGCCATATCGAAATTCAGGTTGTGGGTGATGCCTACGGTAAAGCGTGCCACCTTTCTGAAAGAGATTGTTCCGTTCAAAGACGCCACCAAAAATTAACAGAAGAAACGCCTTCTCCGTTCATGACAGATGAACTTCGTCAAAAAATGGGAGAAGCTGCTGTAAAAGCTGCAGAATATATTAAGTATGAAGGTGCCGGAACAGTAGAATTCCTGGTTGACAAACACAGAAATTTCTACTTTATGGAAATGAATACCCGTATTCAGGTAGAGCACCCAATTACAGAACAGGTTATTGATTATGACTTGATTCGCGAGCAGATTTTGGTTGCAGCCGGTGTGCCAATTTCAGGGAAAAACTACCTGCCACAGTTGCATGCTATCGAATGCCGAATCAATGCAGAAGATCCATATAACGATTTCAGACCGTCACCAGGAAAAATTACGACATTGCATACGCCTGGCGGCCATGGAGTTCGTTTGGATACTCACGTTTATTCCGGATATACAATTCCACCAAACTACGATTCTATGATTGCAAAATTGATTACTACTGCTCAGACAAGAGAAGAGGCAATCAGCAAAATGAAACGTGCGCTTGACGAATTCGTAATCGAAGGAATTAAGACGACAATTCCTTTCCACAGACAGCTAATGGATGACCCGGCTTATGTAGAAGGAAATTATACAACAAAATTCATGGAAACTTTCAAAATGGAAGAGCCTAAATAAAAAAAATCCCAGCTTTTTAGCTGGGATTTTTTTTTAGCTCTTTTTCTGCCTTTGGAGTACAATCAAACAGGAAAGAATAATGAGCGCTCCGCCAAACAAATACCAATAGTTGCAGGAAGTATCTTCTGAAACTTCCCCGTAAAAAACAAAAGCACTCCAATAATAAGGCGATTTTTTGCCATTAGGGATAGCCTTGTCATTCAGGAATTTCATTTTTGCCTTATGGTTTGCAATTGAGTAACTATTGCCTTTTTTATAATGGGTATAAAAGTTTTTCATAAGCAAGGAAGTCGTAAAATCATTTACTTTCCATAAAGAAAACAACAGATTTTCAGCACCTGCATTCTGGAATCCTCTGGCAATGCTTATTGCGCCTTCTCCTCTGTATAATTTTCCTATTCCGGTTTCGCAGGCGCTCAATACTACCAAATCCGGATGGATATCTAACGAATACAAATCGCTGTATACTATGTCCTGATTGTAAAAAGAAATAGTAGCAGGAACGTCGACAGTACCGGACGAAGCATGTGTAGAAAGATGCAGTATAGGATGTTTTTTGCTTTCTTTTATAAAATGGCCATAGGTTGCCTCCGATTTTTCAAGATAAGCTCCGGGAAACAGTTCTTTAATTGCTTTCATTTCCTCTAAAGAAAAAACCAGGCTTCTGCTACTGTTTTCAAAAACCGGGAAAACTCCTAAAACAGAGGCTTCTTTTAAGTGGCGGTTTTCACGGTTTAAATAAAAATCGGCAGAAGTTTCGTAACTTATGATTTCGTCTTTCATAAGATATGGGAGCTTTGAAAAGTCTGTGCTTTGTGAAGCTTTTGTCAGCAGAGATTCAAAAGAGACAAAACACAGGAGGCCATCCGGAATTATGAGGTGTTTGCTGGTTTTTATTTTTTCGAGAGCAAGAAGTTTATATAGGGCAAAACTTTGTTTTTGGTAGCCGGAAACATGGTTTGAAATGGCAGAGGCTTCAGTGAAATAATCCAGATAATCTGTAATCGTTTTTTTGTTTTTTGGGGAATTCGGGAAAGACTTCAGCCGTATTCCGTTGGATGCAATGTCAAAAATATAAATAGTGTCTTTTCCGTAAAAGTAGGAGGTAAGCGTGATATCATCGTTTTTAAGCTTGACATACAGCCTGTCCATATCAAATTCTGAAGTCAGTTCCATTCCGTTTTTCCCAAAAGTTTTTTTCAGTTCGGCTATCTTTTCATTTTGGAATGACAATGTATTGTTTATGACTTCCAGGTTGGCATTTTCACCCTTTTCCTGCTCTTTGGTGATAATGGCAGACAGTTCGTGAATTTTATATAAAATTTCCTTTTGTTTTTTACTGCCTGATTTTTTTGTTAGCGCAATATAGTTTTTTAAGGCCTTTGATTTGGTTGTTTCCTGTAGTTTAAAGGCCTGCTCTAAATATTGCCTGTCGTTCGTTTTATGGAAAAGCTGTTCGTAGATTCCGATTGCTTTTTCGACACGATTCCTGATATTCGAAGTATGGAGTAATGATGTTTCTTCATAAAAAAACACGGTGGAAAATCGTGAATCAATGGCAAAAGTAAGTTGGTAGCAGTCAATGGCTTTGAAATAGTTTTTTTGTTCGGTATAGGTCTGCGCCAATATTTCCAATGCATCAATCAAAAGAGTTTCAGGGTAGAGGTTTTTCTCTTTTGGAAGTATATTTTTAGGGTTATAGCCGGGAATGAGTTCTTTAAAAATGGCACGGACTGCATTCTGGCTTGCCATTATTTTCTTTTGGTCCAGAAATAATTTTGCTTCTTCGAGATAAACCTGCGAAATATCACGCCTTGAAGTGCCAATCAGGCTGGATTTTGCTTTTTTGATATATTCTTCTGCCTTTGGGTAATTCCTTTGCTTTCTGTAAACCAGGGCCAGATTTTTATATACGACAAAATCAGGCAGTATGCTTTCGGCTTTTTCTAATGCTTTTTTTGAATTTTCGTATTCTCCCAATAAAAGATAGTTTTCACCTAAAAGCGAAAGCAGTAAGGATTTCTTTTCGGAAGATAGCTTGTCAACAGGCTGGCTTTCCAGTAAATCAATTGCTTCCTCGCTTTTTCCTATGCTTTTGTATACGGCAGCCAGATTAATAACAGCACTGGTTTTTTGTTCTGTGTTATTGTTTTTTATAGCAAGAAAAAGGTACTGTTTGATAGTGTTTTCTGCACTGGTATAATCGCCTGTTAAGGTGTAGAGATTCCCCAATGGTTTGAGACAGTACTCAACAATATCATAGTTGGTGAACTGATGGCTTTGAAATAAGGATAATGCTTTTTCGTAAGAACGTATAGCATCAAAATACAAACCAAATTGTTTCTCATAAAAAGCTTTATTGCAGTCCAGAATTACGAGAGCCAATATTTCGTTTTTTGATTTGGGCTTTGGGTCGTCCCAAAATTGCTTTTCGGTAATTTCAAGATTTTTTATTCCGGTTACTGTAGGGTTGGCTATGAATTGGTCTAAAACTGCATACAACTTTTCTTCCCTTGTTGCATTTTTTTGCGCAAAGGCCCATTGGGTAAACAATAAGAAGACTAAGAATTGTTTCATCAGAATTTCCAGATTGCATAAAATTGCCAATGGCTGAAATCGTTTTCAAAACTCCACACATAACGCGCTCCAAGGCTTGGCCCTATACGGGAAAATCCAAATGTGACATCTGCAAAAACATTGCTTTGCATTTTTTCAAATGCCTTTGTTTTGGTCTTTTCTGTTTTGGTGTCTCTGGCCACTTCCTCTCCGCGTCTTGGGCCATCAGGATTATTGAATAGTGGCTGAAAATATCGGGTTATACTGTTGTTTTCCATAGTTTCATCCAATGCGACCGAGAACTGAGGACCCAATCCAAACCCTATATAGTTATTAAGATTATAGCGTAAGGAAACAGGAACGACTTCGGCTAAATTCCGGACTGTTTTCTGGCTGTTTTCTTTTTGTACATAGGCAACGTCGAGAACCGTTCCGTTAGATAAGACCAGAGGCGGTGAAATTTGTGTCAACACCGGGTCACTCGCAGAAGAGGAACTGCTTTCCATATAATTGTAATACAATTCGGCCTGCAAATACCAACGATAGGATTTATATGGGGAAATAGTAGCGCCCAGAAAATAGCTTTTCGGATTTTCCTGGTCGGGAAAATAATTATATCCAGTGCGAACGCCAATAGAAATTCCCGGACTGAAACGTGTCACCGCATAATTGGTAATGATAGGTTCATTCTTATCGAAAATAATAGCAGTACGGCTTTTGGTCTTAACTTTGTGGAAATCTTTACCAAATTTTAAACTGTATTTTACGAATCCTTTGGTACTGTCTTTTTCCATTACATTTTTTTGGTTGCTTCCGGGCAGATAGATATTCTTAAATGTAAAATGGATTTGGTTTTTTAAGACAATCGTGTCAAGACAGCTGTAATTTACTTCTTCATTTTTGGGACAGATTTCGCATTTCGGATACATGTCTACAATCTTTAAGGTCGATTTGTCAAAAATATCCGGAACATCCGTTTCCAGCTTTATCTTTCGTGCCGGACCTTCACCATCATTCTGAAAGCGGGTTTTGAAATTCAGGGTTTTAAAACGGACGAGCCTGTAATTCATGAAAAAACCATTGGAAGACATCTTGTTGGGGTCGTGAGAAGTCACAATTTCCATTTCAAGATTTTTTACCTTGTGGTTTTTATAATTCCTGTCCGGTACAAAAACGCCTCGGATTGTGAGGGTAGCACTGGTGTCCTTAATCATTTCGGGTGTAGTCCTGAAAGTGAAGAACAGATTTCGGGTTTGTTTTGGAGCAAGGCTGTCAAATTCAAAAACCTTTGAATTGCGATAGAGTGCTTTTGACTGTTCCAGCGTTTCTTCCAGATTTTCCAAATCTTCTATGTTTTTTGGATTTCTGAAAAAGGCATTTGCATTACTCGCCAGATAGGTTTCGTGTTTGTCATAGTCGTCAACAAAAGCATAGTTTTCTTCCAGCTTTTCTTTTTCATTTTCGTATGCCCGGGCTTCCGGTATTCCAAAATTATCGTCTTTGAACTGTTTGTCGTTATAAAAAAGATAGAGTTTCCCGTTAGTAGAATAATCTTTTAGGTTTTGGTAGCTCATCACCACAATAATTTCTTCGTCGGGTATGGGTTCCCGGTTTTTTTGCAGCAAGAAACCGTCATGTTGCTCAATAGAAGCAATGTCCTGATAGTCTGTTTCCGATAGTTCTGTTACAGCTACTGTTTTGGGGCGTGTGGCAGGTGGCTTTCCGTTGTCGTAATTGTTGGTCACGGCAAGCCGTACGGTTTTGTCACCTTTCTTTTTGTAGGTATGTTTTGGTTCCTTTTCCTTGCTGTAATGTCCGTCCCCCAATTCCCAAAAATAAGTGTAATTGGCAGAAGGTGCTCCTGCAATCTGTATTAAAGGCGGAGTTTCAGGTTTGAAAGATACCTTGTTTCCCTTTTGGTCAAAACCAATTATGGCTTTTCGGGTTATAGTGTCCTTTGGTTTGGTTTGCGAAAAGCAAAAAGAAATTCCCAAGAATAAAGCGGCTATGAGGATTAATTTCTTCATAATCAAAGGTGTTTTGTTACTATAAATGTAAAAAAAAGTGATGAGTTGACATCACTTTTGTTAAAATTATATTAATAGTTTCTTAAGGCAGCGCATTGATGGCTGCTATTAATTGCGCTTCTGTTCCCAGAGTTGTCTGTGCCAGGGTAAAAACGTGTACATCGTTGGCGGCAATTGTTGCCGGTTTGATTGCATAACGCCATTGTCCGTTATCTTCTGTGACAAAAATGATATGGCACTGCAATCCGATAGGAATCTGTCCGTAATGCTCTGAAAATTGATTGGTTACGGGATTATAAGTGTCAAGTTTTGCCAAAGAACTTCCTTCGCCGTCATAGTGAAGATAAATAGCGCTGTTTTCGAAATTATATCCTTCAGGTGCTTCAGCCAATATGGTAGTTTTTGGTCTTGGGTCATTATAGAAACGGTCAACGTTTGTCCAACCGAAGCTGCTAAAATAAGCGTAGTAGTTTGCGCCTTCTACAAAAACGCCGTTTTGTCCGTTGGCACCACGGTCTTGTTGATCCCATTCAAGATTGCCGTCTTCATCAAATGTACCGTCCCATAAAGACATTCCTGAATCAGGACCTCCGGTAAGGTTGGTAGGAATGATTACCTGCATTGGACAGGAAATCTGAAGTTGCTGACCATTTTTTGTGGCATTGATAAAAAATTCTCCCCCTGAAATTAACAATGCCATATCGCCGTTTGACATTCTTCCCATGGTTGTCTTGTCAGTGGCAAGCATAGTGCCGGGGTCAAATACTTCAGAATACTTAACTACTACTTCTCCACTTACCGGATTCCCGTTTTGTGTCAGGCAGTTTCCGTTTATTGTGAATTGGACACCTTTTGCGCTCGTGAAAGTCGTTACTCCGTCTTCTGCGTTAAAAGTAAAGGTTTGTACGCCTAAAGCGTCTTGTCTTAAAGCTGCAAATGCAGAGGCTGATGGTACATAATCTGGCGAATCGCCATCGTCATTTTTACTACAGCCGGCTACCAGGATTCCTAATAGCAGGAATTGTCCGATTTTTTTAAAACTTGTTTTCATGATTTCTGGTTTTTTGTGATTATTATATATACATATATCAATTGGGTCTGTAAAATGTTACCCCTGGTTATTGAAAAACAATGTCGATGTAAGGAATTCCGAAATCCGGTACCGGTCCTCCTGTTCCATAAAAGTCAGAAGCGGTAATTGTCATCAGTGTGTTTGATACAGGATATGGGCTTGGTCCGTTAAATCGCAGTAATCTTCCAACGGTGTTTCCAATGTTTCCTAAATAATTTGTGACTGTTCTCTTTAGCGTGTAAGAAGTTCCGGCTGTTAAGGCAGTAGGTGTTATTGAAACATAGTCTGTAAGAGCAGAATCGAAAATGTGGTTTCCGCTATAGACAACGGTATTGGTACTATTGTCTACAATTTCAATGAGATAGGGAATATTGGCAGTATAAAGATTCGCATTTCCCTGATAGCCTATGGAGCATACTGTTTTATTCGCGCTCAACACAAAAGTATATTCGTGAGTCTGCAAATCCATTGTCGTGACATCAGTAAAAGAAGGGTCGCTTGCCAGGGTTGTGGTATATAGCTGACTGAATTCGGAATTGGCCGTGTTGCAACCGGCAGGCACAGGCTGATTTTGATTATCATCATTATTGCAGCTTATGGTTGCAAACAGGCCTAAGAATACTAATCCGATTTTTGTAAAACTTGTTTTCATGATTTCTATATTTTTTGTGTTAACTGTTCTTATATCAATTGTGTCTTGAAATTGTTACCCATCTTAGGGAAGGTTATTGATAATCTGTACAAGATTGGCTTCACTGGCCGTATTGAGTTCGCCGGCAGAAAAAGTATAAGTGCCATTTTCCTGTATAGTAACCGGTTTTATTCCGTATTTCCACATTCCGTTTTCTTCAGAAATAAATATGATATGGCATTCCAGTCCGATTGGGAAAGCCGGATAGCTATTGAATGTAAATGTTTGCGTTAAAGGGTCTCCAAACAAATTAACCAAGGAGTTGTCGTCTCCGTCAAGCGAAAGAAAAACTTCGCTGTTTGCATTGGTGTAACCGGCAGGAGGAATGACGTTAATAGTAGTTTTTGGATTCGGATGGGTGTAAAATTTATCTACATTGGTCCATCCAAAATTGGCAGAAAAAGTAGTGTAGGCTGGCGCAGCACTATTTCCAAATCCTAAATCCCATTGGTTTTGCTGTACCCAGACCAGATTTCCATCAGGTAAAAACTCTCCGGTAAAAACATCCATATCGGTGTCAAGTCCTCCGGTCAATGCTGCGGGAATTTGTATCACATAACCCGATGTTGCCAATTGCTGGCCGTTTTGCTTTGCATTGACATAAATTTCCCCGCCCGAAGTCAATATTTCGAAATTATTGCCCGGAAGTTTGGCTACAGTAGGTTTGTTGGTTACCAGCATGTCGCCCCGTTGGTAAATTTCTATGACCTCTACTGTAACAGGGCCTGCAACCGGAGTAGAATTAAGCGTGATAGCTCCTGCGTTAAACTGGATTATGGCTCCTTGTGTTGTAGTAATATAATTGGTAGTTGACGCATCGATTGTAAAAACCTGTTTTCTTGAATTAATAGCCTCAGAGAATAAAGCATTCAATTCGTTGCTTGTAGGGAATGGATTCAGGTTTTGGTTGTTGTCGTCGTTCATGTCACAGCTCAATAGTGAAAAAGAGGCTATAGACAGGATTCCTATTTTTTTAAAGAATGATTTCATAATTTCTACTGTTTTTAATTGGATTAATTGTTCGCTAGTTTTTTTGACGGGCTTACCTCTCAAATTCTGCACTTCGTATGATTTTATAAGTAAGGATATCGTTTGTGCTGATTAACTGAATCATTTTCAAGGCATGGTTTTCAGAACCTGAAAATCCTTTGGCAGTACCGTTTACGGTTTCTACTTCCCAGAAATACAAGCGTAGCATAGGATTAGAGGCTTCATCTGCTAATTGGTAATAGCTTTCTATTTTTTTATCAAGAATAATTTCGCCGGCAGCTGTCATGGCAATCCTGCTTTCTGCTTTTTCTAATGACCGTGCGGTACCGGAATAGCTTCCCTGGTCAGTTTTTACGCTCCAGTCATATACGATTATGATTTTGTCTGCTGTGATTTCTGTAGTGTTTTCATTATTTACGGCAGTTCTTTTTTCTGTAGCATTTGCGCTTATCGACAATGCTATCATTACTAATGTTAAAATGGACTTTTTCATGATTTCTAAATTTTTTAGTGTTATTGTCTTTGTTTCTGTCAGTACATCAATCGTCTTTCTGAATTGTTACCCTACCGGAAATTGATGTGCTTTGTATACCTATATACCTGTTGTGCCAAATTTGTTACCCTTGTGTTTTTATTTTTTCTACATTAGCAGTAAACAAGGCAGTTATGACAGAAAAGAGTATTCATTCTGACCAATTTTATATTGAAGGATTGCTGCAAAATGATTCGGCAGTTATCAAATCCATTTATAAAAATTTTGTCCCTAAAGTCAAAAACTATATCCGTACCAATAGCGGCGATGATGATAATGCGGCCGATGTCGTTCAGGAAGTTCTTGTGACTATTTACCATCAGGCAAAAACAAAAGGATTGCAGCTCACCTGTCCGTTTGAAGCCTATTTTTTTCTGCTCTGCAAAAGGAAATGGCTCAATGAATTAAAAAAACCTTCTAATAAAGGGGTAACAATTAATGACAACATTGTATCTACAGACGAATCAGCCTATGAACTGGTCCTGCAATCAGAATCTTTTGATGAAAGACAATCACTGTTTGATGAAATGTTCCGGAAACTTGGCGAAAAGTGCCAGGAAGTTCTCAAACTCAGTTTTGTCTTGAAAACGATGGAAGAGGTGGCCCGTCAGCTTAATGTGACATACGGTTATGTGCGGAAGAAAAAATCACTTTGCACAGGGCAGTTAACAGAAATGATTCAGCAGTCGAACCGATATAAATCGCTAAAAAAATAAGATTATTATGAATGAAGAGGCATACATCCGTTTTGAAAACTACCTCAATAATGAAATGTCAGAGGAAGAACGTCTGGATTTTGAATCGGAACTCCGGGATAATTCACAGTTTAAGGAAGGCTTTGAATTGTATAAAGAGACAACGGCTTTTGTAAAGCAGAAATTTTCGCCGGAAACCATGGCATTCAAGAAAAATTTAGAGTCCATTTCTGACGGCTATTTTGCTGAAGGTAAAAAGAAGGCTAAAGTCATTTCAATTAAGCCCTGGCATTATGCTGCTGCGGCATCAGTGCTGTTGCTTCTGGGAACCTGGATTTTTAATAAAGACTCCATGCCGGAATATAGCGATTACAGCCAGCATGAGAATGCGGCTTTTGTGGAAAGAAGTACGAATGACGAGAATTTAAAAAATGCTCAGGATTTTTTCAACCAAAAAAAATATGCTGAGGCAGTGGCGTCGTTTGAAGAAATAAGAAATGCAGATAATCCGGAATACCAATATTTTTATGCTATAGCCTTGATAGAAACAAACCATTTTAAAAAGGCGGAAATGCTTTTGGAATCCATCAGGAACGGAAATTCAGTTTATAAAAATAAAGCAACATGGTATCTGGCATTGTCTGAATTGAAACAACTTGATTATGAGCAATGTAAAGAATTGCTTCGGCAAATTCCTGAAGATGCAGAAGATTATGAATATGCCCAGAAATTACTACAACAATTAGAGTGAGGAAAAACCGGCTTTCTCAGCCGGTTTTTTTATTTCTTTTTAATTTTTAATGGTGTTTTAGCTGTTTTTATTGATTATAATTTATGTAATTAATTAAAAATGAGAATATTTTGTATGTTTTGAATTAAATTTTGATATATTTGAAATGTTGCGATAATCAAAATTTAATCATTATGAAACAAAATTACCATCAAAAATTGTTTTTTGCCCCAATCAAAAGACAGTCTTTTTTGACTGTGGTATTATTTGTATTGGCTTTTGGAGCTAATGCACAGATTTCAACGTTTCCGTGGATGGAAACTTTTGAGGACAATTCGCCATCCCGAGGTGCCTGGACCCAAATTTATGAAGTAAATAATATGTCGTGGACATTTGCTACTTCGCCGTCTACAGGTGGAGGCGGAGTAACGGCCTATGAAGGCGTTAAATTTGCCAATTATCCCGGAACTTCACACGATTTTGACAAAACCAAACTGGTGAGCCCTGTGTTGGATTTGTCGGCTGTAAGTAATCCATCGGTTAGTTTTTATTTCAGAAATCCTTTTTGGAATCCAGACCAGAATTGGCTAAGGATTTTTTACCGTACATCCGAATCTGCGGCATGGGTACAAATTGCGGAGTTCCATTCTGATGTCAGAACCTGGACTTCATCAGGCGATATTGCACTTCCGTCACCTTCTGCAACCTACCAGATTGCGGTGGAAGTTGAAACCGATTACGGATATTCTACAACAGTTGATGCATTGGAAGTAAAAGGCAATGCACTTGGACTTCACGACTTCTCAAAATCAGTAGTAAAATACTATCCAAACCCAACAGGAGGATTGTTGAATCTGTCAAGCGGCGAGACAATTTCTGATGTGACAGTGTTTAATCTGTTAGGGCAAAAAGTATTAGAATCTACAATTAATTCAAATCAGGGACAGTTGGATATTTCGTCTCTTACCAGCGGCAATTATGTAATTCATGCCAACACAGAAAAAGGCAAAGAGATTTTCAAAATTGTCAAGAAATAAAAAAAATATATAACGCAACAAAAAATCCCCTGAGAATTTTTCTCAGGGGATTTTTTGTTTTTATAATGTTTCTTTCAGCCATCTGAAGAATTCTTTCTGCCAAACCTGGGCGTTTTGAGGTTTGAGTACCCAGTGGTTTTCATCCGGGAAAAGAACAAATCTACTCTTGATGCCTTGCAATTGTGCGGCCTGGAAAGCTTCCTGTCCTTGTCCGATTGGAACACGGTAGTCTTTTCCTCCCTGGAAGATTAGAATAGGAGTATCCCATTTGCTCACGTTGTTGATTGGGTTGAATTGCGAATAGGTTTTTTGTGCCGCTGCATTACCGGCTTCCCAGTATGGTCCTCCGGAATCCCAATTCGTGAAGAATACTTCTTCGGTTGTGCCATACATACTTTGAAGGTTGAAAACACCGCAATGTGCTATAAATGTCTTGAATCTTTTTTGGTGGATTCCTGCCAGATAAAACACAGAATAGCCCCCATAGCTTGCGCCAATGGCTCCCAGTCTTGTTTTGTCAACATAGTTTTCTTTTGCAACATCATCAATGGCAGAAAGGTAGTCGTCCATTACCTGGCCTCCCCAATCTTTACTGATTTGTTCGTTCCATTCTACTCCATGACCCTGCATTCCTCTTCGGTTTGGCGCTACTACAATATAACCTTGTGCTGCCATAACCTGGAAATTCCACCGGAAAGAATAGAATTGTGTTAAGGCAGACTGCGGACCTCCCTGGCAATATAAAAGTGTCGGGTATTTTTTGTTCTTGTCAAAATTAGGGGGAAGAATCACCCAAACCAGCATTTTCTTTCCGTCTGTAGTGGTTACATAACGTCTTTCAAATTTGCTAAGTGCAATTTTTGAGTAAGCAGCATCATTTACTTTTGTGATTTGTGCCCATGTTTTTTTCTTCAGGTCATACGAATAGATTTCTGCCGCATGGTTAAAATCTGTTCTGGCAACAATAGCCTTATCTCCTGAAAAACCAACAATGTCAGTTACGTCAAAATCACCGTCCGTAAGCTGTCTTACTGTAATGGCAATTCTTGTTAATCCCGGGAAATTAACTTCAAACAATTGTTTTGTTCCGTTAATTGGTGCCAGGAAATATACTTTTTTTCCGTCGGCGCTCCAGGTAAAGCTTTCCACTGTTCCGTCCCAACCGGATGTAAGATTGATGTCCATTCCTTTAAAACGGACAATAATGTCATTTTTGTCGGCCTCATATCCGTCACGTTTCATCTGTAACCAGGTAAGGTCGCCATTTGGAGAAAACTGCGGAGCCGTGTCATAGCCCGGATTTTTCTCCGTAAGGTTTTTTGTGGTTTTTGTGGCGAGGTCGTATTGGTAAAGGTCGGTATTGGTAGAAAGTGCATAGGCCGTACCTTCTAATTTTTTAGAAACATAAACGATACTTTTGCCATCACGTGACCAGATATAGTCCTCGTCTCCGCCAAAAGGCTTCTGAGGCGAATCATACGGCTCATCCTTCATGATGTCCGTAAAGTTTTCCTTGTCGTTTACATTTGAAAAAACCACGTGATTGTGCGTTCCGTCATTCCATGTATCCCAGTGGCGGTAATTCAGCCCGTCATAAACCTGAGCATCCGATTTCTCTAAATTAGGATAGTAGTCTTTCCCTAAAACCTTCCCAACTTTTACTTCTTTACTTGCCAGTAAAAGCTTTCCGTCTGGAGAAATGTTTTTGTCCTGAACAAGAGTGGTGTAGTCTGCAACTTCGGTCGGATTTCCTCCTGAAATTGGAATGCTGTAAAATTTAGAGTTTGACTTGTTCTCTTCTACAGAAGGAATCGAAACTTTGTAGATTATGTTTTTCCCGTCTTTTGAGATGCCGAGAGGGCTGACCCGTCCTAGCTGCCAAAGCAGTTCGGGAGTCATTACGTTTTGTGCGGTAGCCGTTAATCCAATCATGCTAATGGTTAAAAAAAGAATTTTTTTCATTTCAAATGCTGTTAAATAAAGGCTTAAAGGTAAACATTTATTCAAATACCATAATAAGAGCAATAAAAAAAGGCTGTCCGAAAAGACAGCCTTCTGCAAAAATGAGAAAGAATTATTTTTTGATGAAACGTTTAACAGATACAATTTCATTGTCATTAATTTCAACGATATAGTTTCCGTCATTCAAAGAAGCAACGGAAATGGTGCCGTCCTGAATTTTTCCTTTCAAGACTTCCTGTCCAAGCATGTTTAGTATTCTGAAACTGGCTTTTTCTGAAACCGATGTCAGGTTGATAACCGAAGAAGCCGGGTTCGGATATAGCTTAATTTCATTTTGTATGTTATTTTCTCCTTTTCCTGTGGCTACAATATTTACTGTATAATCCTCCACTTGTCCATAAGAAAAGGCTTCGCAGGCGGTAGGAATTCCGTCATATTTCATAGAGACTCTCATACGGGTAGCTCCTAAAGTAGCTCCGGCAGGAATCGTAAAGCTGCCGCTTACAGGGGTTGTAGTTGAAGCCGCTTTTGTCCAAACCTGTTCTCCGGAATCGGTGAAATCGCCATCGCCATTATAGTCAATCCAAACTGCATAGCCTTCGCTATAAACGGTGCTTGTCCAGGAAGGCGTTATGGTTATGGTGTATGTTGCTCCTCTTGTGGCATTGGTCGAGATGGAAGTAAAGTTGGTGTATCCGGTACCTCCGGTTGAGGTGTTGTCAATAGTGCCAAACTGCACACGTCCTATTTTCTCGTCGGCTACACTATTTCCTTGCGAAGCGCAGTAGGAAACGGAGTTTGACAAGGTAGTTACATTGGCATTGTTGCTTGAAGCCGACAAATTTCCGGCGGCATCTTTTGCTTTTACAGAAAAAGTATAGGCAGTAGCTGCTGTCAATCCGGTTACTGCATAGGAAGTTGTGGTTACGGTTGTTTTTAAAACGCCGTCTTGATATACCTCATATCCGGTAACGGCAACATTATCTGTAGATGCTGTCCAGGACAGATTTGTGGTTGTCTGTGTAGTTCCTGTGGCCGTCAGGCTTGTTGGGGCAGTTGGAGGTGTGGTGTCAGCAGTTCCGGCCTGAATGTTTACGGTATAGTCTTCTACTTCTCCATAAGAAAAAGTTTCACAGGCTGTTGGAATGGCATTGTATTTCAACGACACTCTCATTCGGGTTGCGCCCGTTGCAGCCGTAGCCGGAACTGTAAATGAACCGCTTGCCGGGGTTGCTGTTGATGCGGCTCTGCTCCAAACCAATTCTCCTGCATCATCAAAATCGCCATCACCATTGTAGTCAATCCAGGCAGCGATACCTTCGGAATAAGAAGTTCCTGTCCATGTTGGCGTTACGGTAATTGTATAGGCTGTTCCTTTGTTCAGGTTGGTTGAAATAGAGGTGAAATCAGTATATCCGGTTCCTCCTGTCGATGTGTTATTGATGGTTCCCAATTGAACTCTTCCAATATATTCATCTGCCACGCTGTTTCCTTTAGAGGCGCAATAGGATGCGGTTCCGGCCAATGTTGTGATGTTGACCGTGTTGCTTGATGCTGATAAGTTACCTGCCGCATCTTTGGCTTTTACATAAAAAGAATAGGCGGTAGATGGTGTCAATCCTGTTACGGGATAGGTCGTAGTGGTTACGGTGGTTTTCAGTACGCCGTTTTGATATACCTCATATCCGGTAACGGCAATATTGTCTGTAGAAGCCGTCCATGATAAATTTGTAGCTGTTTGGGTTGTGCCCGAAGCTGCCAGACTTGTCGGTGCTGTTGGAGCTGTCGTATCGCCGGAACCAGCTGTGATGGTGAAATTGGTATTAGAGATATCAAAGAAAATATGGTTTGACCCTTTGACCATAATCCTGTTTTGTGTGCCGGGATTGTTGGGAACGGTAATGGCCTGACTTCCGTCATTTGGAGTTCCGGCCAGTAGCGTAATTGGGTAGGTATCACCACCATCAGTAGATAACAAGATGTCTACGTTTGCGGCATTTACTCCATTAGTTGTTGTTCCTGCTACATTCCAGGTTACAGTTTGGGAAGTTCCTGCTGCCCATGAAACGGCCGTGTTTGGTGCTGTTACTACAAAAGGCCCTGCGGTTCCGTTTACAGTAATGACCGTATCATCACTATTATTTGCCGGCCCGCCTGCTTTGTTATCCCTCACTGTCAATCTAAAATTTAACGTTCGTGCCACATTTGGAACGGCTTCCCATTTCCAGGTTGTTGCGCCTGTCTTGATGGTTTCCAGTCTTGGAAAATAACGGATGCCTGAAGTTGAAGGCACGAAGGAGCGGAAAGCAGGACCTGACGTGGCGGTAGCGCTCGGATAGGTAGTGCTTGAAGTTCCTGAATTCATCTGTTCCCAGCAATAGGTCAGCGTATCGCCATTTGCATCGGTGCCGGAACCTGTCAGTAGGAAAGGAGTTCCTTTTGGAATCGTATAATCGGCACCTGCATTAGCTGTTGGAACGGCATTGCCTGTTGCTGTATTGGTCTGACAGGTGGTTGTTTTTACATAATTTGTAACCTGCTGGATGCTTACGGCATGAAAGAAAGGGTCGCTATGCGGTTGTACGTCTGTGGCTCCCGTGATTCCGGCATACCCCATAATTGTTGTGCCGCTTCCCGGCTCATTTTGTACACCGGTTCCTTCGTTGCTGAAGGTAAAGGTGTGGTTGGCCCCGAATTGGTGTCCCATTTCATGGGCTACGAAATCAATGTCAAAATTGTCGCCTACAGGAACGGTACTGGTCGTGAATCCGCTCCCTTTTCCGGAAGCACATACGCATCCTATACATCCTGCATTTCCATTGTTTCCAATAGCCGACATCAAATGCCCAATGTCATAGTTGGCATTTCCAATTACGCTGGTCAGGGTAGATTGCAATTGTGAATTGTAATTCGCATCCGTACTGCCATACGGGTCGGTTGATGCATTGGTGTAAATTACGGCATCTGTATTGGAAATAAGAACCATCCTAACGCCGAAATCTTTTTCAAACACACCGTTAACCCGTGTCATCGTATTATTGATGGCCGCTAAGGCAAGGGCTTTGGTTCCTCCATGATAGGCGGTATATTCTCCCGTAACCGACATGGCCAATCGATAGGTTCTCAACGTGCTGTCGTCTGCATTCGGGCGTTGTGCCAGATTAGAGTCCATCTCGTTTTTTGCATGGTCGATTACCTGACATTCAAATTTTGTGAAACCCATTCTTTTGTCTGCTCTTTTAAAGACAGCATAGGTTTTTAAATCTTTTGAAAAGGGCTCGATGAATTCAGCAGGCTTGTCTGCTGCCAGTTTCATTCCCTGAAACCCAAGTGGCGAAACGCTGAAATAAATTGTTGCGGTCGGGTCTGTGATTCCAATCCCAATATAGGACTTGATTTCAGGATATCGGGCAGCAAGTTCAGCCTCCATGGTTTGGACATCAAAGATGCGGTATTGTTCGGAAATTCCTTCTGCATTGGGAATGGAAACGATGACATCTGATTTTGATTTGTTTCGAAGCGGTGCCTTTGACAATTCATTTTTTAATGAAGTAATGTCCAGTTCGAATAGGTTCTTTGTGGGAAGAGGCGTCCGATTTTCAAAAATTGTGACGCTGCTTTTTAGGTCTGTTTTTTTCCAGGGCGATTTTCCATTTTGCGCAAACGAAAATCCAGTGAAAGCCAGTAAGGCCACTGATAGTAGAATCTGCTTCATAAATTAGTAGGTTGGTTAAATTTGGTTATATCAAATGTATATCAATTTTCTTTATATTGTTATAAATAACCAAAGAAAATATTAAAAAATTATAAATATAACTTACAAGTGTTGTTATTGTTGGATTATTTGTAATTATGAGATGAGATGGTTTTTTTGCTGAAAAAGCTTTTTTAGGTAAAAAATTAAGAATTTAAGGCCATTCAAATGAGGGTTGTCAAAAAATATAACTATTTTCACGAACTAAAATAATTACGGTTTGAAGAACAACAATAAACTATTTATAGCGATTATCATTGCTTTGGTTCTTGGGGTAGGCTTAGGAGCTTTTGTGCATTACCAGTATCCGGATGGAAAAGCAGAGTTTGCCAAAAATATAAAACTCTTTGGAACGATTTTTATCCGTTTGGTGCAAATGATTATTGCTCCGTTAGTGTTTTCGACTTTGGTAGTTGGAATTGCCAAAATGGGCGATATGAAAATGGTAGGAAGAGTTGGTGCCAAAGCTATGGCCTGGTTTATTACGGCATCATTAGTATCCTTGTCGGTTGGATTAGTACTGGTAAACTGGTTGAAGCCGGGCAAGGGAACTTCTATAAAAATGGATGATTTGTCATCTGCTGATGATTTGCTGAAAAATACCAATTCATTTTCTTTAGAGCAGTTCGTAACACACGTGGTGCCTAAAAGTGTAATCGAAGCTATGGCAACCAATGAAATTCTTCAGATTGTAATTTTTGCCATACTTTTTGGAATTGCCTTGTCATCAATGGGCAAGATTGGCAATCCGATTATGAAATCCCTTGATATTGTTTCGCACGTAATCCTGAAAATGGTAACCTACATTATGTGGACGGCGCCTTTGGGTGTTTTTGGGGCGGTTGCAGCAGCAGTTGCTAATTATGGTTTTGAAATCTTTAGCCTGTATGCCCGATATTTAGTTGATTTTGCTCTCGGAATTGTGGTACTGTGGATACTATTGCTTTTAGTTGGATATATGATTTTAGGCAACCGATTGTGGACTTTGCTGAAAAGGATAAAAAGTCCGTTGCTTATCGCTTTTTCCACAACTTCAAGCGAGGCCGTATTTCCAAAACTTGTCGAAGAATTAGAACGTTTTGGCTGTAAGAGCAAAATAGTTTCATTTACATTGCCGTTAGGTTATTCTTTTAACCTGGACGGAAGTATGATGTATATGACTTTTGCCAGTATTTTTATTGCGCAGGTTTATGGCGTACATATGTCATTGGGAGAACAGCTTACGATGCTTTTAGTACTGATGCTAACCAGTAAAGGAGTTGCGGGTGTGCCCCGTGCTTCGCTGATTGTAGTTGTAGCCACCTGTGCCATGTTTGGAATTCCGCCGGAAGGAATTGCACTCATCTTGCCAATCGACCACTTTTGCGATATGGCAAGAAGTATGACCAACGTATTAGGAAATGCTTTGGCAACAACGGCAGTTGATAAATGGGAATCAGAACCTGAAACAGTAACACAAGAAACAGCATAACGATGGAAAGCTTTGAGTGGACTCAATTATTGAATCCGGAATTCTATATTAATTTAAAAATCAGCGGTGTTCCAATAGGAATTTATGTTGTCTTATTTATCGTATTTGCAGAAACTGGCCTTTTTGCCGGATTTTTTCTGCCGGGCGATAGTTTGTTGTTCTTGTCGGGAATTTACAGTACAGAACTGACATCGACACTTTTTACCATCAACAGTGATTTTGTAAATCTGGTCGTTTTGTCAACCATGATAGCGACAGCCGGAATACTTGGAAATACTTTCGGATATTGGTTTGGAGCAAAAAGCGGCTACTATCTCTATAACAAAAAAGATACGTTCTGGTTCAAGAAAAAATACCTTATAGAATCAAGGGTGTTTTTTGAAAAACATGGCGGGAGAGCTATCATTTTTGCCCGTTTTGTCCCAATTATCAGAACCTTTGCGCCAATTGTGGCAGGCATTGTTTCTATGGAGAAAAAGAAATTCATGTTCTATAATATTGTCAGCTCGTTTTTATGGGCCTTCACGCTTATTTTTGCAGGACATTATCTTTATGACCTGTTCCTGACAAAATTTGAAATCGACCTGAAAGCACATATCGAATTTATTGTTTTAGGTATTGTTGCCATTACTACTGTTCCGCTGGTTGTCAATTACCTGAAGAAAAGAACTGCACCAAAAGACGGTCAGGAAGGAGCATAATCTTGTAGGCGGCAATTGGAAATTGTCTATTTCAGAACCAAAATAAATCAATGATGAAAGCAAATCTAAGCTACTGGGAACTCAAAAACTGGTTTTCAAATATAGATTTTGCTGTAGTTGGAAGCGGAATTGTTGGGCTTCATGCGGCTTTAAGACTCCGTGAAAAATTTCCGGAAAGCAAAATTCTTGTTTTGGAAAGAGGATTTCTGCCGCAAGGAGCGAGTACTAAAAATGCCGGATTTGCCTGCTTTGGCAGTATTTCTGAAATTATAGACGACCTCAGGAACCATTCTGAAGAAGAAGTCATACAGCTAATCCGAAAACGTTGGCAGGGATTGCAACTGCTTAGGAACCGATTGGGTGATGCCGCTATTGATTATAGATTATATGGCGGTTATGAGCTTTTCCTTAAAGACTCGGAAAGTCATTATAACGAATGTCTTCAAAAAATACCATTTATTAATGAGGTGTTGAAGCCCTTATTCAAGGCGGATGTTTTTGCTAAGCAAATTGACCGTTTTGATTTTAGAGGCATCCATGAATATCTTGTTTTTAATCCTTTTGAAGGTCAGATTGATACCGGAAACATGATGGGAGTTTTGTTGAAGCAGGCAATTGCCGCGAATATTCTTATTCTTAACAGACAGAATGTGGTTGCCTATCATGAAACTTCGGAAGGCGTTCAAATCAGCACCGATGATTTTGATTTCAGCGCCAAAAAACTGTTGTTTGCCACCAACGGATTTGCAGAAAAACTGACTAACGGAGCCGTAAAGCCGGCCAGGGCACAAGTGCTAATTACAGAACCAATTCCCAATCTGGACATAAAAGGAACTTTCCATATTGACAGAGGTTATTATTATTTTAGAAATTTTGGTGACCGCATTCTTTTTGGAGGGGGAAGGAATCTTGATTTTGAGGGCGAAACGACATCAGCATTTGGACAGACAGATTTAATCCAAAATAAACTTGAGGAAATTTTAAAAGAAGTAATTTTGCCGGGGCACAATTTCAAAATTGAACACCGATGGAGTGGTATTATGGGAATGGGTTCAAGCAAAAAGCCTATTGTTGAAAAACTTTCCGAACATGTCTATTGCGGCGTAAGACTGGGAGGTATGGGAGTTGCAATTGGCAGCCTTATAGGTCAGGAATTGGCAGATTTGGTAACAGGCTAAAAAAATAGTTAAGTTTTTATATTCATATGTTGAGAAAAATATTCAGGTTTTTATGGAAGTGTGCGCTTTGGTTCTTCGGAATCTCAGTTTTTTTTGTCATCCTTTTCAAATTTGTTCCTGTTCCGTTTACACCTCTGATGGGTATTCGTGCTCTGGAACAAAAGCAAGCAGGAAAAGAAATGACTTGCAGCCATGACTGGGTGCCACTTGAAGATATTTCCGTTAACTTTCAAAAGGCTGTTATTGCCAGTGAAGATGGGACCTTTTTAAGCCATAATGGTTTTGATTTTAAAGCCTTGCAAAAAGCCTACAAAAATAATTCACGGGGAAGAAAGCTGAAAGGAGGAAGCACCATTTCACAACAAACAGCAAAAAATGTATTTCTTTGGCAGGGAAGGAGCTATCTGCGAAAAGGGCTTGAAGCTTATTTTACAGTCCTGATTGAAATATTTTGGGGCAAAGAACGTATTATGGAGGTATATCTCAACAGTATCGAAATGGGAGATGGCGTGTATGGCGTACAGGCAGCATCGCAATATTGGTACAGTAAAGATGCTTCTCAGGTTTCAAAAAGAGAAGCTGCCGGAATTGCTGCAATACTTCCTAATCCCCGAAAATTCAAGGCGACCAATTCGTCGGCCTATATTGAAAGAAGAAAAGGCAGAATCATGAAACACATGAATTATGTCAAGCTAGACTATTGATTTATGTGCCGGAAAATTTCTTTGTTTTTGCTACTGATTTTTGCATTGCCGCTTATGGCTCAGCAAAGAAATGGAGAAATAGGAATAATTATAGATAACGACCTGTTTACTTCGACGGTCAATGACCAGTATTACACCAACGGTATCGAGATTTTCTACCGGTACATGAATCACAACGAGAACCCAAAAGTCAATAAAAAAACAACCGAATTCAGGGTTGGACAATACATTTATAATCCACACACTGTTGAAGCGGCTTCCATTTCAAAGCACGACCGTCCTTTTGCAGGCTATCTTTTCGGAGAAGCGGGATTTGCAAAATTTTACCAAAACGAATCGGTTTTGAAGTTAGGAGCACAACTCGGTGTTATTGGTCCCAATTCACAGGCTGAGGGCTTTCAGAAATTATTTCATAAAGCTTTTGGTTATAAAGATGTGGAAGGATGGAATTATCAGATTCATAACGGAATAGCCGTACAGGGAAGTTTGTTCTATTCTAAAAAGATTGGTCCAAAACAGACGGATAAAATCGACTACCATATTCAGGGTGAAGCAAATTTAGGGACGGTGTTTACCGGCATTACAGTAGGTCCGCTGGCACGAATCAGTCTTAAAAAAACATTGTTGCCTGTTTATGATTCGGGACTGTATGGCGCGTCATTAAATGCAGATAAGGCAAAATATAAAGAACAGTCCGAGTTTTATTTCTACATCAATCCGAATCTGAATGTTCAGGTTTATGATGCCACGATACAGGGCCGGCTTTTTAACGACAACAGTCCTGTAACTTATAATCTTGTGCCGTTACGTTTTAACGGAGAAGCGGGTTTCCGTTACAGAAAAGACCATTGGAATCTTCATTACCTTTTCGTTTTCAGGAGTAAGGAATTGCGGAATGACAGAATGGAAAACTATTTTTACGGCTCTATTGGTGCGACATATTTGCTGTATTAGACCTAGGCGTTGATATTTTTCCTAACTTTAGGAACATAATCAAAACTTTTTTTACATGAGTGCTCAATATAAATATGCCACAGTGCTGGAAGCCATAAAACAATTAAGAGATGCCGGATTTATGGTCGATTTTAATATAGAAGGAAATTTTTTGACTGCAAATTCCAGTAATTACCATATCGACGATTTCGAGATTGTTGAAGTTTACCGTTATGAAGGCGATTCCAATCCGGATGAAGAATCGACCGTTTATGGTATTGAATCAAAAGATGGTGTAAAAGGTATTCTGGTAACTTCTTACGGAATGTATATTGATGATATTTCTGAAGAGTTATTGCAAAAGCTTTCACTCAAATAAAACTTTGTAGCAATACTATATCTTTAAAAAAACTGCTTTTTCCGGCAGTTTTTTTGTTTTTAAACATGTCAAAATAGTACAAATCGATTTCGTAATTGCCTCTAAATCTACCTGATATCAGGTATTTTTATATATTTTGATTGCTGTTTTGAACATATTCTGCAATGAGGTTATTAATTTTATCATTCAATCTAAAAACGACCGGTTTTTTTTGAAAACCAATTATAACCCAAAATAAAAATTGCTATGAATTTAAAGTTCTTATGTTCCGTTGTTTTTATGCTCTGTCTTAACCAGAACATTCAGGCACAGTATGTTGAAAAAGAAGAAGAAGAAAAAATCACAACCCTTTATCCTGAAGTCGTTTTTGATTCCATACAGGCCAAAAAAGCCCTGGCATTAGGCAAAGGGAAAATTACGGGTGTTGCCTTTACCAGACCAATATTTTCACAACCTAGAATTTATGCCGGTAATATCAAGATTGTGCTGTTTCCGGTCACGCCTTATTTTGAAGCGTGGTACAAACTTCGAAAAAGTAAGGAAAACTTAAAAAAGCGCAGGTATGTTTATATGTCTGATGTAGCTTATAAGTATAGGCTGGAAGCCATAACCAACAGTGCAGGAAAGTTTACTTTTCCGGATATGAAACCAGGGAAATATTTTCTACAGGGTTTTATGACCTGGAGTTCTACAGGTTCGTATGACCAACTTACGGGAACCAGTTATGGAAGTTACGGTACGCAAGCCAATCATTATGAAAAGAAATACTACACTGTGGATCACAATGAACGACTTGAAGAATTTGTAGAGATTAAAGAAGACGGTGAAGTTGTTAAAGTCAAATTGAAATAACGTCTGAGATTTTATTAAAAACAAAAAGCATCCCGCTAAGGATGCTTTTTTTATTTGAGTAAATCGGTTATTTTTTCAATTCGCGAATTCCCATATTGTATAAGGTAAACGAAAGGATGTCTGCCGCTTCTTCGATAGTCTTGGAAACCGGTTTTCCGGCGCCATGTCCGGCATTGGTTTCAATACGGATTAATACCGGATTGTTTCCTTTCTGCTTGGCTTGTAGCTCTGCTGCAAACTTAAAGCTGTGCGCAGGAACTACCCTGTCATCATGGTCACCTGTAGTAATTAGGGTTGCCGGATAGCTGGTACCTTCTTTAACATTGTGTACCGGAGAATATTTTTTCAGGTATTCAAACATCTCTTTTGAATCTTCTGCTGTTCCGTAATCATAAGCCCATCCTGCTCCGGCAGTAAATGTATGATAACGAAGCATATCCAATACACCAACAGCCGGAAGTGCCACTTTCATCAGGTCCGGTCTTTGGGTCATAGTAGCTCCTACTAAAAGCCCTCCGTTAGAACCGCCTCGTATAGCCAGGAAGTCAGATGAAGTGTATTTCTGTGCAATCAGATATTCTGCTGCAGCAATGAAATCGTCAAATACGTTTTGTTTTTTCATTTGCGTTCCGCCATCGTGCCATTTCTTACCATATTCACCACCACCGCGAAGGTTTGGAACGGCATATACACCGCCTTGCTCTAACCAAACCGCATTGGTAATGCTGAAAGCAGGTGTAAGACTTACGTTAAAACCACCATATCCGTAAAGAATAGTCGGGTTTTTACCGTCCAGTTTTATGCCTTTTTTATAGGTAATAATCATCGGTACTTTGGTGCCGTCTTTTGAGTTGTAGAATACCTGCTTGCTTTCATAATCGGCAGAATTGAAATCTACTTTTGGTTTTTCATATACAGCAGATACGCCACCTTTAGGTTCAAAAGAATAGATTGTTCCCGGAGTTGTGTAGTTTGTGAATGAATAATACAGTTCTTTATCTTCTTTTTTACCTCCAAAACCACCTGCAGAACCTATTCCCGGCAATTTGATTTCACGAACCATTTTTCCGTCATAATCATATTGTTTTACCTGTGAAACGGCATCCTTCATGTAGTTGGCAAAAATAAAGCCCGAACCGGTAGAAACCGATAGCACGTTTTCTGTTTCTGCAATAAAGTCTTTCCAGTTGGCAGGTTTTGGATTTGAAGCGTCAACCGTAACTACTTTTTGGTTCGGTGCATTCAGGTTGGTTACGATATATAATTTCGTTCCAACGTTATCCATAATATAGCTGTCACTGTCAAAATTATCAATAATGTTGACTATTTTGCTGTTAGGAGTGCTAAGGTCTTTAAAGTATAACTCATTTCCGGAAGTAGAATTTGAAGCAGAAATTACAAGGTATTTGTCGTCTTCTGTTACGCTGGCACCTACATATCTTCTTTTTTCATTTTGTCCAAAAATAACCTTATCTTCTTTTTGCGACGTTCCTAACTTGTGGAAATACAATTTGTGCTGGTCGGTTTTAGCAGAAAGCTGGCTTCCCTTTGGCTTGTCATAGCTTGAATAGTAGAAACCTTCGTTGCCAATCCAGGCAATACCGCTGAATTTTACATCTACCAATTCAGCTTCGAGTTTTTTCTTGCTTACAGCATCCATGATGATAATCTTATTCCAGTCACTACCTGCTTCTGAAATCGAATAGGCTACCAAAGAACCGTCTTTTGAAAATTCAACAGACGATAAAGACGTTGTTCCGTCTGAAGAGAAGGTGTTCGGGTCAAGGAATAATTCTTCCTTACCGCTCTTGTCTTTTCGATACATTACGGATTGGTTTTGCAGTCCGTTGTTCTTAAAGTAATACGTATAATCTCCTTCTTGTGTTGGGGCAGAAATCTTTTCATAATTCCAAAGCTTTTCAAGACGGTCTTTCATCTCTTTGCGGAAAGGAATTTTTTCAAGATAGCCAAAAGTTACTTCGTTTTCGGCTTTTACCCAGGCGGCAGTTTCGGCAGATTTGTCATCTTCCAGCCAGCGATAAGGGTCTTTTACTTCAGTTCCGAAGTAAGTGTTAGTGGTGTCAACCTTTTTTGTTTCAGGATATTTCAGCACTATGGCTTCTTCTTTAGTTTCTTCTTTACAAGATAGAAGTGCTGATGCTGCAATCATGGTTAATAATACTTTTTTCATTAAAATGTTTTTTGATTCTTACAAAAATAGGGAATCATTAGTTAGTAATTAGTTAAAAAGTGGTCGGTATTGCGGCCAATGTTTGTAGATTAAGATACCATTGAGAACGGCTACTAAAATAGCGCCGCCTATGCTCGGAATATCCAGAAATAAATGGAATAGAAGAATATTCAGAGAAATTGGAACCAGTAAAATCAACGCAAATGCAATCCAGTTTTTTGTAAAAAGAAGCAATGCGATGAAAATTTCAAGGATACCAATGATGGGCAGTACATAGCCTGTTGCCGCTAACGAACCCATAAAGTCTGCGGCCTGTTCAGGAAGTTTAGGCGTTGGAATAAAAGGTAGCGTGTAAAACTTGTTCAATCCAAAAACTAAAAGAACGAGTCCGAGTAATATTCGGACCAGGGAGGTAAATTTCGAATTCATACTATCTACAATTTTTTGGTTACTAACTATTTATTGAAAATCCTAAATTACTAAAAAAATGTTAATTAAAATTAAGGATGTTAAAAAAATAAAAAGTTAATTAACAAAAATGCAATTTGAGGACAGGTAAAATTTTCATTTTTTTGGAGAATTCAAAAGTATTGGATAGGAATAAAAAAAACCGCCACTCAGGCGGTTTTTATAAGTATAACAAATTATGGAGCAACTACCGTTATAGGGAAACTTACCTGTATGTCTGTTTCTCCTCCGGCATTGGTGATGTTTCCGGAAGACACACCTTCCGCATTTTTATTTGGTTCGTGTCTAAGAGTTATGGTAAACAGGCCGTTTCCTGTTGTGGCGTTTGTCGTAAACGTAAAGTTCAGGCCAATCGGTTTGCCATTAACATCATTTGGAACAGCATAGGCAGTAGTCGCCAGGGCATTTGAAACTGTAAAGAAGAATTGGTGCTCATGGCCTTCTTCCAGGATTTCTTCGGTGATACTTTCGGTTGGCGTTGCGGCTTCATTCAGTAAAGTCAGAGAACCATTATAGGTTGTGTTTGTTGCCAGATTGCCGGATACCGTCACTACCGGAGCATTTGGTCCTTCCGCACCGTCAAGGTCGCGGGAGGTCAGGGTAATAGTTTGGCCACCGCCTGTTAGAGTAGCGGTAAGCGTTGTGATTACTTCTTCTTCATTTACAGGATTGCTGTCGTCGTTGCTGCAGGAAGCACAAAGTGTTATGGCAGCTAAGCCCATTGATAAAAATTTAAATACGTTCATAAGATAATGGTTTAAAAGATTAATAATTTAATTTCACCTGAATCCTGAAATTCCTGCCCAACTCGTCTGCATAGTAGCGCGTTCTGTTGAGGTAATCTCTGTAATTCGTGTTCAAAAGATTTTGGATATTGAATCCGATGGTCATTTTAGATTTTTTCAAAACATCAAAACTCATTTCAGAGTTAAAATGCAACAGGCTGTATCCCTTTGGCGGTCTGCTTATTTTTACCAGCGTACTGACAGGTTCGCCGGAATCCGTTACATCCACATAAAAGTCATTGTTAGGGTAGCGGTGCTGTGTAAACACAGTTTCGTTTTTAATTCCCAGCACCAGATGATTCCAATTTTCCTTCTTAAAGCTTATAGTGTTGTTGAGATTCAACGGCGGCATATCAATCAAAGGCCTGTCATTTGTCACATCTTCGCCATATACAAAAGCGGCAGTTGAATGCCAGTTGAGGTTTTTGGCGAAATCATAATCTGCAGTGAGGTCAATTCCTAACATTCTGGCATCAACCTGTCTGTATTCCCAAACCGGAAATGGTCCGCGATTGGACAGGATGATGGTAGTAGGAATCAGGATTTTGAAATCGGAAATAGTGTTGAAATAGGGATTGATTTCAAAAGCAAAACCGTCACCGGCATAATGAAGTGCCGTTGACATTTTAAGCGCCACTTCGCGTTTCAGTCTCAGGTCGCCAAGTTCAATCTGTCCGGTAGCATGGTGCAGTCCGTCACTGAACAATTCGGCAGGATTTGGATTTCTGCTGGCTATTCCAATGTTGGAAAACCACGTCAGCTTGTCGTTGAGTTGGTATTTGGCACCCAGACTTCCTGAAAAATTATGATAGGTAAAGACAGGATTCGTATACCATTGCTGTCCTTCTTCACCAATAATGATGTCGCTGAAGTCACGGTCGTAACCCCGTTCCGTCCATCGCGATTTCAAATAATATTTCTTGGCATCAATATGGCTAAAGTCGTAGCGTAAGCCTGCTTCCAAAACCAGATTTTCATTGGTTTGATAGCTGGCAACAGCATAAGCTCCCACATCAAATTTGTTATAATTCGGTATCAGGGCACGAACCTGTGTGTCTCCTGTATTCGCCGCATTGTTTTGATAAGCAGCGCTAATTCCGGCTTTGTATTTTGCCTTTTCTGAAGAATTGGTTTCAAAATCGGCATTAAAAGAATGTGTCATCAGGTCGAGGTCAACAGCGGCTTTGTTGCGGTCATCACCTCTTCTCAGGTCAAATTCCTTACGGTTGTTGAACTGGAAAGAATATTGCAAAGACAGTTTTGAAGCGTCAGAGAAGAAAGTATAGTAATTTATTTTTCCTAAATGATGCTGTAATTCCTGTCTGGGTGCGTTAATATCATAAGTGAAATCCCTGATAATTTGTGGCTGTCCGCTATTGATAGCCCGAATCAGGTCAGACATACCGCTGATATGTGATGACCTCAAAATACCGATATCAGCATTGAAATAACTGTAGAAAAAACTATAACCCTGGTTTTCTCCCTTATAGCCCACATTTCCGGAAAAATTTTTCTCACGGCTTCCGGTATTGGAAAGCACATAGTCCGGTGCTTCAAAATCTCCAAAATATTTGAAAGTGCCCTGAAGGTTCCAGTTCCAGCCATTTTCATAACCTTTGGAAAGTGAGGAAGAAACACTGCCACCTCGTCCGTTCGTAGCACCGTTAATAATGGTTTTTCCAAAAATGGTGTCTTTTACCGGTATATGGGCAGGTTCTACAATTACGGTTCCGCCAATGGCATCGCCACCATATTGCAGCCCGGAAGCACCTTTGATTACGGAAATCTTCCCGGCCGTATTGACATCCATATTCGGAGCGTGTTCAGTCCCCCATTGTTGGTCTTCGAGACGCACATTATTGTTGATAATCAATACACGGCTGCTGTGCAATCCGTTAATAATTGGCTTGACAATAGTACTCCCGGTTTTTAGCGAAGAAATACCGCTGATTTCCTTAAGCGCATTGCCCAGACTCTCGCTGCTGTAGTTCTCGAGCACATTAGCTTTGAGTTCCTGTGTTGAGGCGTTCTTTTCAGAAACAGTCTTTTTTAGCACTACTTCAGACAGTTGCGATACGTCCGGTTGGAGGGAAATATCCAGTACTTTGTCATTTTGTATGGCGATTATAGTATCCAGGGTTTTGTAACCCAGATATTCAATAGTGACCGGAATGTTTCCCTGCGGGATTCCATTTATTACGTAACGGCCGTCAACAGCAGTGGTTGCAAAAAAAGTTCCGGCATGGATGTGGCTTCCTGCCAAAGGTTGTTTTTTCTCGTTGGTTATCATTCCGCTCAACACCTGTTGGGAATATACACGAGTTTGGTTTCCTGCCAGGAGGAAAACAAAAAATAAGATATAGCGCATTTTGAAAAAATCTAAAATGATAATTGAGACGTGCTTCGGGAATGAAGCCGTCCGAAAGAAGAGCGTTGCTCTTTTCGTTAATTAGCAGTTAGATGGTGGTCCGCGATGTGAATACAGGCTTCCGGCAAAGAATTCAGATGATTCTACAGAAGCAAAGTTATAGGCAACTGCCTTAAAAGGGACAAATAAATCAAAAGTGTAGGTTTCTGTCGCGATAAAACTGCTTAGCGTAAATTCGCAGACAAAACATTTTTCGTGGTCGTGGTCTAAAGTTTGGATTTTAGTATGGCCATTGTCGTCTGACTGGCTTACTGTTGCTGCTTTTCCACTTAAGAAATGCTCATAGGAGTGAACGGATTGAAACAGTATTGAAAACAATACTGCAATCATCAATGAGAGATTTATTATGGCAAACTTCTTCTTCATTCCAATGCAAATGTATGAAAGTGAAAAAAAATACCGCCCGTTTTAACAAATTTTATGGTTTGTATTTTGAGTCCTGTCGAGTAATATTAATAAAAAAAGTAGATGTGTTACTTTTTATTACCGCTTTGTGCAGCAATATGGATTTTTGTTTGCTTATTTAAAAGGGTTTCGTTTTCTGTTATAATCATTACGTTTTCCCTCCAAAAATCTTTGTCGTCAGTAACGATCTTGTAATTTCTTGCTAGGGCAAGTTGGTAGTAAAAATTATCATTGAAATCAAAATGTTGATCTATATTTTCAAATATTGATTCTTTTGAAATATCGCTTCCAAGGCCATCATTAATAAATTCAATATGTGTTGAGTAGGATTTGAATTCATCAATGATAAGATTAAATGAATCGATGTATTCTTGGGAGGGTCTAAATACCGATTTAAAATAATCTAGCGGGATGTTAGGCTTTTCTAGATTATTTTTTTTGGCAAATGTTAGAAAATAAACATCTCTTATTATTCTGTTGATAATTTCTGACATTAGAATGATAGGTACAACAATCTTAATATCATTGCGCGCTAATATTTTTTCAAAAAAAGAGATATAAATTTTTATCTTGTAAGAAGTTTTTGATGGGGCAGTAAGGATATTAATCCATATGTTAGCGTCTAGAAAGTAATGTGTTCCGCTTTCAAGTGTATGATTTTTTGCGCTAACTATATTGAAAGCCATTTTTTAGGATGTTGCTTCGTCAACTATTTTGTCAAAGTAATCTCCTAAGATGGCATTTTCCAGGACTTTATTGACCTTAACTTCAAACATGTTTTTTTCTTTAGGAAAAATAAAGTGTAAATTCTTTATAGTCTCAGGGGCATGCATTTGAGCCAAACGACCAATTGAAGCGTTTAGGAAAGCTGTTGAAAGTAATTGGATATTGCTAAAATCAATGGTTATTTTATCATTATTGAGGTTTCCTTTTTCCAACACTTTGTAAACAGCAAATCCGTCTGATTGACTAATTGCGTTTGAAGAACCAATAATATTTTTAATTTCGATTTTCATAACTTTTACTAAAGTACAAAATTTAGATACAATAATATGATAAATTAATGTAAAAATTTTAAGGGCGCAAAGGTATGTTAATTATATATGAATAACAAATTAATCATTGTGCCGCAACAAGGGATGTCGAATTTTTTACCACTATGATTTTGCAATTGTAATTCAGTACTCCAAAAAGCATCCCCTGTTATGATTTGTAAATGACCATTGTTATTTGAAAAATACTCATTTAACCCAGAAAGACCTAACCCGCCAGGTTCATTTGTTTTCGTTGTATTGCCTCCTATTGCCCATTTTATAGCATCATGACTAGTTGATATTAACCCGCTTGTATGTTTGTTAATTGCAGGTAAAAAACCATCGCCTAAATCAACCATGCTAAATTTAAAGATTTTATTGTCTGGGAAAAATTGACCACATGCAAAAAAAGGATGTTGAGTATTTGAGTGGATTTCAATATTTGTTGCAATTTCAATAATTGAGTCCATTATTTTGTCTGCAATATCTTCTCGAAGATTTAAACCCCTATGTTGCATTAAATCTTGTTGAACATATCCGACAAAATCATCTAAATTTTTTATGTCGAAATGTTTTAAATGGAGAGTCGATTTTTGTACATCATTTATCTTCTCATCGGTTTTTATAAAACCATTTCTTATGAGTACATTAAATTTTTCTTTAATAAAACTATGATTTGTTGAAAAAGTAAGATCTCGCTCAATCATTAATTTATACATAAGACTTATAAATAAAGCGCATAGATTACCGTCTAGAAACTTTAATTCATTAAAATCTAGAACTATGTTTCTTTTTTGATATTGTGAAGCACTGCGGTAAAAATCATAGAGTTTGTTAATTCCAATAAAGTCTGTACGAACATACCCGGAAATTTTTATCAATGTATCCATACATAACCATAATAAGTTTTAACAAAAATAGCTAATATTTATGTATTTAACATTAATCTGATGCTTTTATAGGATTTATTCTTAGCGGGTATATTTTTTTTGATAAAAAATAAGAGTGGTTTGTATAAAAGCCACAATTAAATTGCGGCTTTTATACAGCATTTTATACCAAGCCGTTAGCAACCAGATATTCTGCAATCTGGATAGTGTTGGTTGCAGCACCTTTGCGAAGGTTGTCAGCAACAATCCACATGTTTAGCGTGTTCGGTTGTGATTCGTCCCGGCGGATTCTTCCCACAAAAACATCGTCTTTTCCTTGTGCATACAGAGGCATCGGGTAAGTAAACGTATCGGTGTTATCCTGAACAACAACTCCCGGAGTTTCATGTAGAATTCGTCTTACCTCATTTACATCGAAATCATTAGAAAATTCAACATTCACAGCTTCACTATGTCCCCCCACGATAGGCACTCTAACAGCTGTAGCGGTTACTGCAATCGTTTTGTCGCTTAATATTTTTTGAGTTTCGCGAACCAGTTTCATTTCTTCTTTGGTGTATCCGTTGTCTTCAAAAACATCACATTGCGGAATGGCATTTCTATGGATTTGGTATTTGTAGGCCATCTCACCTTTAGTGCCGGCATATTCATTTTCAAGTTGCTGTACAGCTTTTACTCCCGTTCCGGTAATAGACTGGTAGGTTGAAACTATAATTCTTTTGATGTTGTATTTTTTATGCAAAGGTGCCAAAGCCAGAACCATTTGTATGGTTGAACAGTTTGGGTTGGCAATAATTTTATCTTCTTTTGTAAGTTCTGAAGCGTTGATTTCAGGAACAATCAGTTTTTTGTCGGCGTGCATTCTCCACGCAGAAGAGTTGTCGATTACGGTAGTCCCGGCTTCTGCAAATTTTGGAGCCCAGGCCAATGAGGTTTCACCACCGGCAGAAAATAAGGCAATGTCCGGCTTCATTGATACGGCTGTTTCCAATCCGACAACGGCATACTTTTTACCCTTAAATTCAATTTCCTTGCCTACTGATTTTTCAGAAGCTACAGGAATTAATTCGGTTACAGGGAAATTTCTTTCTGCCAAAACTTGAAGCATTACTTCGCCAACCATTCCGGTTGCGCCAACAACAGCAACTCTCATATTCTATTTTTTAAAGTGGTTAAAACTGATTTATGACTGCAAAAGTAGCTAATAAAATCATTGAAAAAACGAATTTAAAAAATATAACAAATTGTTATATAAAATTATATTTTATAAAAATACCGCCTGTTTTTCAGGCGGTTTAATTAGAATATATAGTATAGCGGTATTGGCTGATTACGGTCTGTTTTTTAGGGCATCGCGGATTTCCATCAACAGCTTTTCTTCATTGGTTGGAGCAGGTGGTGCAGCAGGTGCCTCGGCTTCTTTTTTTCTGGCAGCATTAATACCTTTCACAACCAGGAAAAGAACGAACGCTACGATAAGGAAGTTAATTACGGCAGAAAGGAACATACCGTATTTGACAGACCCGAAAATAACAAGGTCCTCAATTTTGGAAAGGTTAGCAGCTTCAAGAGCCGGTTTTAGCAATAACGGCGTTATCACGTCTTCAATAAAAGAACTGACAATTTTTCCAAAAGCGGCACCAATGATGACACCAATAGCCAGGTCTACAACATTGCCTTTCAGTGCAAAGGCCTTAAATTCAGATACCATTCCCATAATTATTTGATTTTAGGATTATTAAATAAATTGGTTTTTGTTACTAGCTAAAGTAGTTAAATATTTTAACATTTCAACGACGGCTTTTTAAAAAATGTGCTATTCTCTGTAAAAAACACGCTTGACGCGATGCGAAATGCCGGTTAATATTTCATATGGAATGGTTCCCAGTTTTTCAGCGATGTAGGTAACATTCGGATTTTCTCCAAAAATTACAACCGGGTCGCCTTCCTGACAATCAATTGCAGAAACATCCACCATCAGCATGTCCATACAGATACTGCCTACAATTGGGGCTTTCTCATTTTTGATTAGCACATAACCCAACTGATTCCCCCAACTTCTTGGAATTCCGTCGGCATAACCAATCGGGATTGTGGCGATTCGGGTTTCTTTTTGAGCCATAAACCGTCTGCCATAACCAACACTTTCACCAGACTGTATGGTTCTTATTTGTGAGATTATGGATTTTAAGGTTCCTACGTTTTCTAAATATTTTGTTTCCGACGGGTCGTTGGAAATTCCATAAAGTCCTATTCCTAATCGTACCATTCCGTATTGGGCTTCCGGATAATTACTGATACCGGAGGTATTTAGGATATGACGAATTGGCTCTATAGAAAGTTCCTGCATCAATCGGGATGATAATTTTTCAAAAAGGGCAATCTGTGATTTCGCAAAATCGTGGTGTTCCAGGTCGTCACTGGTTGCCATATGTGAAAGAATACTTTTTACCTGTATGTAGGAAGTTCCTCTGAGCGTATCTATCAATACCGGAAGGTCATTTTCCTGAAAGCCAAGACGGTGCATTCCGGTGTCCAGTTTGATATGGATTGGAAACTGTTGCAGGTTTCTCTGTTCGGCTATTTTCAAAAAGGCTCTTAATCCTTTTATGGAATAAATTTCAGGCTCTAAATTGTGTTCGATTATGGCGCCAAAGCTCGTGTTTTCAGGATTAAGCACCATAATTGGCAATGTTATTCCTGCGCTTTTCAAGGCAATACCTTCATCTGCAAAGGCAACACCCAAATAGTCTACTTTATGATATTCCAGAAGTTTTGCGATTTCAAAACCGCCACTGCCATAACCAAAAGCTTTAACCATAACCATAAGTTTGGTTTCGGGTTTTAGCTTTGACCTGAAAAAATTCAGATTATGACTGATGGCGTTCAGGTTGATTTCCAAAACCGTTTCATGGGTCTTTTCTTCGAGCAAGGAAGCGATTTTCTCAAATTGGAAAATACGGGCTCCTTTTATCAATATGGTTTCGTTGGCGAAATTTAGGTTTTTGAAGTCGGCAATCAGTTCATCCGTATTTTTATAGGTAATGATATTTTTGAAACTGCCGGAATAAGTGCCTATTTCTTCTCCTACGCCAATAACACGGTCTATTTTGTTGGAAGCGACGAGTTCCGAAACTCTTTTGTATAAATCGTCTGTGGGCAATCCGCTTTGGAAAATATCCGAAAGGATAATTGTCTTTTTCTTGTATTGTTTTTGCTGTTCCAGAAAATCCAGGGCAATTCTGAGCGATTGGTAATCGGAACTGTAGCTGTCGTCAATGATTTCAGTATTGTTGATTCCGTTTTTCACTTTGAGTCGCATTTCAACAGAATACAGAAGCTGGATTCTTTCCTGTATAATTTCCGGCAGGTAGCCCAAATAAAGCATAGCCATCAGGCAGTTTATGGCATTCTCGATAGACGCTTTGTCCTGAAAAGGAATCACCGCATCAAAAGAAATTTTATCATAAGTGATGGTCAATTGGGTTTTCTCTGCAACCGATTTTTGCAAAATGTGTACTGATGCTTCTTTGTCGTCAAGACTCCACGAAAAAGTCTTGATTTCTGGTCTGATAAGCGAATCGACAAGAGTATTTTTTTGGTAAATCAGGACTTCTGAATGTTCAAAAAGGCGCAGTTTCTCCTTGATTTTTTCTTCCTGATTTTGAAAACCTTCATCATGGGCAGAACCTATATTGGTTAGGATTCCAATGGTAGGCTGGATGATTTTTTCCAGTTTTTCCATTTCATGTACGGTGGAAATACCGGCTTCAAAAATCCCAAGATTGTGTTTTTCATTTATAGAAATTACCGAAAGCGGTACGCCAACTTGCGAATTGTAGCTTTTTGGGCTTCGGATGATGTTGTAATCCGGACTCAACAGAAAATTAAGCCATTCCTTTACGATGGTTTTTCCGTTGCTTCCCGTAATCCCGATGATTGGAAAACGGAAGCTTTTTCTGTAATAGGAAGCAAATTCCTGTAATGCCTGCAGCGTATTGTTTACTTCCAAAAAATTAGCCTTGTTTTCCAGTCCTTTTGGAATATGGTTCACAACAAAATTGCGTACACCTTTACCGATAAGGTCCGGGATATAGCTGTGTGCATCATTATTTTGTCCGGAAAGGGCAAAAAATAAAGTTCCGGAATTGTTCTGCAGCGAACGGCTGTCTATGGAAACATTGTTGATTTCAATGTCTGGATTTCCTGAAAGACGGGCTTGTATCTCAGGAACAATATGTTGAATTTTCAGGCTCAATTTGGTTTCTTTTTAAAGCTAGGTTAAAGGTAGCGATTTTAGACGATTCACAGGAAGAATGATAATAGAAACAAAAAGAAAAACGGGTTATTTTATGTCTGAAACAATTATTTGTTTTCTTTCTTTTTGGCAAAAAAGCCTTCTTCTTTTTCCTGTAATTCTTTCATCGCATTAAAATAGGCTGCACGGCTTAAAGGTTCATATTCTTCTGTTTCGCCAAGCATCACCAGATTGTCGTTATTGGCTTTTCGGAAGCTGTAATTGGCAAGGTTTCCGGTGCGGGTGCATACGGCATGGACTTTTGTGACATATTCTGCAGTAGCCATAAGAGCGGGCATAGGGCCAAAAGGATTGCCTTTGAAATCCATGTCCAGTCCGGCCACAATCACGCGTATTCCGGAATTGGCGAGGTCATTGCAGACCGAAACAATTTCATCGTCAAAAAACTGTGCCTCGTCAATGCCAATCACTTCACAGCCCTGAGCCAATATGCGGATGTTGGCGGCGGCGGGAACCGGAGTTGAGCGTATTTCGTTAGAATCGTGCGAAACGACCATTTCGTCATGGTAGCGCGTATCGATTGCAGGCTTGAAAATTTCTACTTTCTGCTTGGCAAATTGCGCCCTTTTCAGACGGCGGATAAGCTCTTCGGTCTTTCCCGAAAACATTGAACCGCAGATTACTTCAATCCAGCCAAATTGTTCTTTATGATTTACTGTATTTTCGAGAAACATTTTGTATTTTTCAGCCTTAAAAAGGATTAGTTTTTTTTACTTTGTGCTGAAAACAAATTTATTAAAAAACCCTTGCTTTACTCAATATAATATCAAAAGTTATGAAGAAAAAATTAGAGGCCGAGTTAATCAGCATAGCACACAGGATTTTGAAGCTGAAAAATAAATCTGAATTGATTCAGCTCCATCAGGAAAGCCAAAAATTGTATGAAAAACTGTCTGTCTTGCTGTTTGTAGAAGAGAATTTTACAGGGTCGCAGCCAACAATTGGCAGGTCTGAGGCTTATGAAGTTTTGGAAACCGCTTTTGATAATGATGAGGTTCCTGGAAAAATTGAAATGGATGTACAGGAAGAAATTGCTTTGGAAGCCGAAAAAACAATAGAAGAAGCGCCGAAAGAAGAAATACAGGAAGAAAAAGCGCCTGAAGAAGAAAAAACCACTGCTGAAGAAATAAAAGAGGCAGAAGAGGAAGTGGCTAATGAACCGGAATCTGAACAGGAAAAAGTGGTAGTGGGCGAAATTGAACTTTCTGATGAAGAAATGGAAGAGGAGGAACCTGTTGAGAAAGAAGAGGAAGAAGAACCCGCAATAGAAGAACCGGAAGAAGAGGAGGAAGAAAAAGCTTCTGAAGAAATAAAAGAAGAATTGGCAGAACCGGCTTTTGAATTGGCTTTTGATAAAAAAGAGGATGTTGAAGAAGTAGCAAAAGAGTCAGGACACCAGATAATTTTTGAGGATTTCTTAGGTTCGGATTATAAAGACCTTGAATTTGTAAAGGCGGAAATCGAAGAAAAGCACAGGCATGACCACGATGAAGAGCCTGTCGCAGAAGAAACCAAGGAAGAAGTAAAAGAAGAAATTGCAGAAGAAGTCAAAGCAGAAGAGCCTCAAAAGATAGAAGAGCCTGTTGCGGAAACTCCAAAACCGGCTGTTGAAAAAGTAACCAAAGGAATTACGATTGGGCTAAACGACAGGGTTGGTTTTGTAAACCATCTTTTTGGCGGTAGTAATGAAGATTTCAACAGAGTGTTATCTCAGTTGAACACCTTTGATACTTTCCAGGATGCCAGAAATTTTATTGAAGATTTAGTAAAGCCGGACTATAACGAATGGAAAGGTAAGGAAGATTATGCCGAGCGTTTCCTTGAAGTGGTAGAGAACAAGTTTAAATAATCCGGATGTCAAAATTATATTTAGTTCCAACACCTATCGGGAATCTTGAAGATATGACATTCAGGGCTATAAAAGTTCTGAAGGAAGTCGACCTGATTCTGGCAGAAGATACCCGCAACAGCGGCAAGCTGCTAAAACATTTCGAGATTGGAACGCACATGCAGAGTCACCATATGCACAACGAGCATAAAACGGTGGAAAATCTGATTGCAAGACTAAAGTCAGGTGAAACGATTGCCCTGATTTCGGATGCTGGTACGCCTGCTATTTCTGATCCGGGCTTTTTGTTGACGCGGGCTTGTGTAGAAAATAATATTGAAGTAGAATGTCTTCCCGGAGCAACTGCTTTTGTTCCGGCTTTGGTCAACAGCGGCCTGCCAAATGATAAATTTGTTTTTGAAGGTTTTTTGCCTGATAAAAAGGGAAGGCAGACACGTTTTCTGGCTTTGGCAGAAGAAACCCGAACCATGATTTTATACGTTTCGCCTCATAAATTAGTCAAGACTCTGGCAGAATTTATACAGTATTTTGGAGCAGAAAGGCCGGTTTCGGTTTCGCGCGAATTGACCAAATTGCATGAAGAAACGGTTCGCGGCACAGCTACAGAAGTTTTGAAACATTTTGAAACCAAACCTCCAAAAGGCGAAATTGTTGTTATAGTTGGAGGGAAAAGCAATAAATAATTTTATCAGTTAATACCTTACTGTAAACATTCATGACAACACATCACGTAACTACAAAATGGCTGGGCGACATGGCTTTTGAAGCCACTAATCCCGGAGGAACAATAAAAATGGATTCAGATCCGGAATATGGCGGACATGACGACGGACTTCGTCCAAAAGCCATGATGCTGGCTTCTTTGGCAGGCTGTACCGGAATTGATATTGCTTCTTTGGTAAAAAAGATGAAAGTAGATATTGATACCTTCACGATTGAAGTGGAAGGCGACCTGACGGAAGAACATCCGAAATTTTACCATACGGTTCGTGTCGATTACCATTTTTACGGATTGAATCTCGACCAAACCAAACTTCAGAAAATCGTAGACCTATCCGTTGAAAAATATTGCGGCGTGATGGAAATGTTCCGTCATTTTGCAAAGGTAGAAGTTAGAATATTGTATCATTAATAGAGTTGCTAAGCTGCTGAGGTACTAAGTTTCTAAGACCTTAGCCGCTTAGCCACTTAGTAACTTAGAATCTTAAAAATGCGCTGGAACCTTAAACCTACACCCGATTCAGAAAAAATTAAAAGCCTGCAGGATTCCTTAAACATTGATGAACTTATTGCAACGTTGCTCCTGCAACGAGGTATTGAAACCTTTGAACAGGCCCGGCAGTTTTTCCGGCCAAAGTTAGAAGACCTGCACGACCCATATCTCATGAAAGATATGGATAAGGCAGTGGCCCGTATTGAAAAGGCCATTGAAAAACAGGAAAATATTCTGGTTTTTGGAGATTATGATGTTGATGGTACTACGGCAGTATCATTGGTCTCTTCCTATTTGAAAAGCTTTTATCCTAATGTTGATACTTATATTCCGGACCGTTATGACGAAGGTTATGGCGTTTCTTTTAAAGGTATCGATTATGCGGATGATAATGAGATTACGCTGATTATTGCACTGGATTGTGGCATCAAGTCTATAGACCATGTAGCGTATGCCAAAGAAAAAAACATCGATTTTATCATATGCGACCACCACAGGCCGGGCGATACATTGCCGGACGCAGTTGCTGTTTTAGACCCGAAACGCGAAGATTGCCATTATCCGTATGACGAATTGTGCGGTTGCGGTATCGGTTTTAAGCTATTGCAGGCATTGGCCAAAAACAGAAAACAAACTATAGAAGATTTGCGTCTGTATCTGGATTTGGTGGCAACGGCTATTGGCGCTGATATTGTTCCGATAACGGGTGAAAACAGAGTTTTGGCCAAATTCGGGTTGGAAGTTATTAATTCAAATCCACGACCGGGTTTTAAGGCAATCACCCAAAACCTCAAGAAAAAAAACCTTACCATTACGGATGTCGTTTTTATATTGGCGCCACGAATCAATGCAGCAGGCAGAATAAAGCATGGCAATTACGCCGTTAAATTACTCACGGAATTCGGAATTGAAGAAGCAGAAGCCTTTGCAAAAGAACTGGAAGTTTTTAACGCTGATAGAAAAGAATTAGACAAACAGATTACTTCGGAAGCCTTACTCCAGATTATAGAAAATCAGGAAGAAGACAGGTATTCAACGGTCGTATATAAAGAAGATTGGCACAAAGGAGTTATTGGGATTGTGGCTTCACGCCTGATTGAAACCTATTACCGTCCGACTTTAGTGTTTACCAAAAGTGGCGATAAGCTAGCGGCATCTGCCCGTTCTGTCAAAGATTTTGATGTTTACAATGCATTGGAAGCCTGTTCTGAATATTTGTTGCAGTTTGGCGGGCACATGTATGCCGCCGGATTGACTTTGGAAGAAGCACAATTCGAGAATTTCAAGGCACAGTTTGAAAAAGTGATTTCGGAAACTATTCCGGAAGAGTTAAGGACTCCGGAAATCCTGATTGATGCCGTAATCAACCTGAACGATATTACCGAAAAATTTGTCCGCATTTTAAATCAATTCGAGCCTTTCGGGCCTATGAACATGATGCCGGTTTTTATGACGGAAAATTTGAGAGATACCGGTTACGGAAAAAGAATTGGCAGTGATGAAAGCCACCTGAGGCTTTTTGTAAAGCAAGACGATTCAGAAGGTTATGGTGCCATAGGATTTGGAATGGGGAATAAGTTTGAACTTACTCAAAATCAGCAACCATTCGATGCAGTCTACTCACTTGAAGAAAATGAATTCAATGGAAACGTCAGCCTGCAGCTAAGACTCCGCGATATCAAAGGCAAAGAATAAGACTATACGAATAAGCATATTAGAAACTTTGCGCCTCTGCGCCTTCGCGTGCCATTATTTTCTCGCAAAGAGACAAAGATGCCAAGAAAAAACTTTATGAAAATTTAATTTAGAACGATTTTAAATAATTCTTATATTTGTTCGAAACAATTCAGTTATGAAAGAAATCGAGCAAATCTATTTTAATGACTTTGGTGTCGCTTTCCATTGGAAAAAAGAGCAGAAGGTGTTGAAAAACAAAATACAACTGGTTTTTAAGGAAACAGGCTTCTATCTTTCAAAAGAAGAACTGAATTATTTTGCAGAAACGATTGATGCCACTTGCTATGAGGTCAATGCCAATTGTGACACCTGCGAGTTCAAAAGAAAATGCCACAAATTTTTACTGAAAACACCCGTGCAGCAGATTGATTTGGCCGTTTCCGTCAATGAATTGATGCAGATTAAAGACCTGGTAGAAGGCACCCTGTTCCAAATCCAATTAAAAGATTATCTGGATGAAATCTGCCAGAATTAAGATTTGTATTCTTTTAATTCAAAAGTAATTCCGTCAAATACGCCGTAGGTAAAATAGCCAATCCAATCCCCCAGATTTATATAGGTAGCATTTTCGCCAACTTTTATTGTCATAGGAAGATGCCGGTGTCCAAATACAAAATAATCGTAGTGTTTGGTTTCCAGTTTTCGTTTGGAGTATTGTACCAGCCATTCATTGTCCTCGCCTAAAAAACGAACGTCTTCTGCTCCGGAAATCAATTTGTTTTTTACAGAAAGATGTTGTGCCAGTTTCACGCCCAAATCAGGATGAAGCCATCTGAAAAGCCATTTTGAAAAAGGATTGGTAAACACTTTTTTCATTCTTTTATAGCCCTTGTCGCCGGGGCCTAATCCGTCACCGTGGCCAATCAAAAAATGTTTGTCGTTGAATATGAATTCTTTTGTAGTATGGTAAACAGGAATATTAAGTTCTTTCTCAAAATAGTCACTCATCCATAAATCGTGATTGCCTACAAAAAAATAAACCGGAATGCCGCTGTCGCGAATTTCAGCTAATTTGCCCAAAACGCGTACAAATCCTTTCGGAACTACGGTTTTGTATTCAAACCAAAAATCAAACAAGTCACCTAATAGGAATAATGCAGTTGCATCTTTTTTGATTTCATCAAGCCAGGCTACAAATTTCTGCTCTCTTGGAAAACTCAATTCAGGCGTTGGCGCTCCAAAATGCTGGTCGGAAGCAAAATATATTTTAGTGTCTGCCACGTTTATTCAATTAAAATCCAAAGATAAGAAAGATTGAGCACTTAACAGAATATGGCGCTTTCTTCTTTTACCTTCCCCAGATTTCACTTTCAATAACCATCGGGATAACGACACCTATAACAAAAGAAGACATGACGAGCGTCCAGTCGCGTTTGGAAAAACGGAAAACGGTTTGTACGATGTAGGACAGAATCAACACGATAAGAACTACAATAATCTGTGCAGCTTCAATACCTAATGCAAATTCCAGTAACGGAAGCAATTTGTCAGAAGAATTTCCCGGAAGGATGGTGTTGAAATAATTTGAGAATCCCAATCCGTGAATGATTCCGAAGAAAAGCGTTACGATAGCGATAAAGCTGATACTTTCCTTTTTTGAATTTTTTCCGGCAGTAAAAAGATGGAAAACGGCCGTGATTAATATAGTGATTGGAATTAGAAACTCAACAAGATTGACCTTGATTTGTACAAAGCCATATACAGAAAGCAACAATGACATGGTATGCCCCACAGTAAAAAGAGTGACCAGAAGCAATACTCTTTTCCAGTCCTTAAAAGCATAAGGAATTGTCAATGCGATTAAAAACAAGACATGGTCGTAGGCGTTGATGTCTAAAACATGACGTAATCCTGTGTTGAAGTAAATCCAAAACTCAGACATATATAGATATTTTTGATTGGGATTTCAAACATACGATATATTTTGGAAAGAGTTTATTTCTGTTAAGAAAAGTCAGCAATTTATGCCGTTAAAATAGAAATAGAATTATATTTGCAAAAAATATATAATTATGTCAATTTCAGATTTATTTGATAGCGGATTTAAAAATAGAAATAAAGGACATTTCGCTTCTATCGTGAGAGTTGCAATGGAAAACGGGCACTTAAGCGAGGAAGAAAGACACTTCTTGGACAAACTGGCCATGCAATTGGAGATTTCTTCTGAAGAGTATGCTGAAATTCTTGCCAATCCGATGAAATACCCAATCAATCCTCCTTACTTGCACACGCAAAGACTGGAGCGTTTGTATGACCTTTCAAGGATGGTATATGCCGACCACGTTTTAGGTCCAAAACAAAAAGAAATCCTTACCCGATTTGCTCTGGCATTAGGATTTACTCCAGGAAACGTACATTACATTGTTGACAAAGCACTTTCATTGCTTGTCCTGGGTGTAGATTTGGACACTTTCCTTTTCGAAATGACTCACATGAATAAATAAAAAAAAGCTCCAATCGGAGCTTTTTTTTATGCCTGTGCTTTTTATTTTTCGCTTGCTATTCTCATAAATTCTTCTGCCTTTTCTACCATGTTGTAGCTGCCACAAAAGAATGGAACACGCTGGTGCAATTCTGTTGGCTGGATTTCCATAATCCTTCCAAAACCGTCAGAAGCCTTACCGCCTGCCTGTTCTGCCAGGAACGCCATCGGGTTGCATTCATACAGAAGACGTAATTTTCCGCTAGGAGCTTTAGAGCTTGTCGGATAAATGTAAATTCCTCCCTTAATCATATTCCTGTGGATGTCAGAAACCAGACTTCCTATATAACGGGAAGTATAGGGCCTGTCACCTTCTTCCAACTGGCAGTATTTGATGTAATCTTTTACGCCTTGTGGAAAGTGCACATAATTTCCTTCGTTGATAGAATAAATCTTACCGTCTTTTGGAAATTTCATGTTTGGGTGTGAAAGATAGAAAGTACCAATGGCAGGATTCAGTGTAAATCCGTTCACGCCACGTCCGGTAGTGTACACCAGCATGGTTGATGTGCCATAAATTACATATCCGGCAGCTACCTGATTAACACCCGGCTGAAGAAAATCTTCTATAGTTACAGGCGTCCCTATTGGTGTTATTCTTCTGTAAACCGAAAAAATGGTTCCAACAGAAACATTTACATCAATATTGGATGAACCATCAAGTGGGTCCATCAATACGACATATTTGTTATTGTGGCATTCGTCCTTACCTTTAATCGTAATGAAATCATCACTTTCTTCTGAAGCAATACCGCATACGATTTCACGGTTGATAAGCGTCTGTATAAAAGTCTCGTTGGCAAAAACGTCCAGTTTTTGCTGGTCCTCTCCCTGTATATTCTGTTCGCCGGCAGCGCCCACAATATCTACCAATCCGGCCTTGTTCACTTTGTAGTTAACGACCTTAGCGGCCAATCGGATGGAGTTGATTAATCTGGATAATTCTCCAGAAGAATATTGGAAATCTTCCTGTTTTTCAATAATAAATTCCCCTAATGTTTTATTGCGTTCCTCCATTACTATATCGTTGTAGTTGTGGTGCAAATATCGTTCATAAATTCTATAATTTTAGAGTAGGCAGTAAAAAAATATTATAAACAAATGTTATAAATATAAATAAATGTTATTTTTGCACAAATTTAAAAAAGACAGTAAGATTGGATTATTTAAAGAATTTTGAGAAAAGAAATGTCCTGAATTGTGCAGTTGGACAAGCTTTTAATATATTCGCTGTAAAAATCGAAATAGAGAAAAGAATAAAGAAATGATAATCAGAAGAGGAACTGAAAACGATATGAAAGCCGTTTTAGCCCTGATTCAGGAACTCGCAGTTTTTGAAAAAGAGCCGGAAGCTGTGGTAGTGACAAAAGAAGATTTAATCCGGGATGGTTTTGGGAGCAATCCGCTGTTCCATACTTTTGTAGCAGAGCTGGACGGTGAAATTATAGGCATGGCGTTGTACTATTACCGATTTTCTACATGGAAAGGAAAGACTATCCATCTCGAAGATTTGATTGTTACTGAAAAAAGCAGAGGTACAGGAGCCGGAATGGCGCTGTATTCTGAAATTATAAAAGAAGGAGAAAGAGAAAATGTACGCCGTATCGAATGGAATGTCCTGAACTGGAATACGCCTGCTATCGAATTTTATGAGAAATCCGGAGCAAAAGTCTTATCAGACTGGCGCGTTGTCCATATGGATGAACAAGGAATTGATGATTTTTTAAGAGGTCAAAAGTCTAAGGTTGAAAGTCAAAAGTCAAAAGTCTAAGGTCGAAAGTCTAAGGTCGAAAGTCAAAAGCTAAAAGTAATAGGCCATAAGTCAAAAATCTAAAATCTAAAATCTAAAATCTAAGAT
>NZ_LMPW01000010.1:182302-182376 GCF_001423985.1 Flavobacterium sp. Leaf359
CTAAGATCAAAAGTCTAAGGTCAAAAGTCAAAAGCTAAAAGTAATAGGGCATAAGTCAAAAATCTTAAATCTTA
>NZ_LMPW01000010.1:182406-199943 GCF_001423985.1 Flavobacterium sp. Leaf359
AATCAGAAATCTAAGGTCAAAAAGTCTAAGGTCGAAAATTAAAAGTCGAATGCGAAGCTGAAAGCAATAGGCCATAAGCAGTAAGCCAAAAATCTAAAATCAGAAATCTAAAATCAAAAATCAAAAATCATAAATCAAAGGTCAAAAAATCTGAAATCAAAAATCAATGAGAGTATTTAAATTTGGAGGTGCTTCAGTAAAAGATGCCAATGGCATTAAAAATGTATACGATGTCTTGCAACAGGTTGGCTATGATGATGTCTTGCTTGTTGTTTCGGCTATGGGAAAAACGACAAATGCTTTGGAAGTCGTCATAAAGAACTACTTTGAAAGGTCGGCCGAGCTGCAATCGTCCCTACAGGATGTCAAGAAATACCACAATCAGATTTTGCTTGATTTGTTTGAAGATGATAAAAATGCCGTATTCACAGCCATCAATCAGCTTTTTTCGGATTTGGAAGGCTTCCTGAAAAGCAACAAATCGCCAAACTATAATTTTGTTTATGACCAGATTGTCAGCTTTGGGGAGATAATTTCGACCACTATCATCAGCCACTATTTCAATTACAGGGGATTGAAAAACCAATGGCTTGATGTGCGTAATTTTATAAAAACAGACACGACCTATCGTGATGCTATTGTAGATTGGGAGCAAACGCAAAAACTGATTTCTAAAAACGTAAAGAAAAAAGTACTCAATATTACACAGGGATTTTTAGGCTCGGATGAAAATAACTTTACAACGACTTTAGGACGTGAAGGTTCAGATTATACGGCAGCGATTTTTGCCTATTGCCTGAATGCGGAAAGTGTTACCATCTGGAAAGATGTGCCAGGTGTTATGAATGCCGACCCGAGATATTTTGAAAATGCGACACTCCTAAACCAGATTTCATATCGCGAAGCTATAGAACTTGCCTTTTACGGAGCTACCGTTATTCACCCTAAAACATTGCAGCCGCTACAGCGAAAAGAAATCCCGCTGTTTGTAAAATCATTCCTGAATCCGTCATTGCCGGGAACCAGCGTAAGCAAAGGGGCTGATTTGGAACCGCACCTGCCTTGTTTTATCGTGAAAAAAGAACAACTGCTTATTTCGCTTTCTTCTATAGATTTCTCATTTATCATGGAAGAAAATATCAGTGAGATTTTCGGCCTTTTGCACCAATACAAAATGAAAGTGAGCCTGATTCAGAACTCGGCAATCAGTTTCTCGGTTTGTATTGAAGACAAATTCGGTAATTTCAACGACCTGAAAAATGTGCTTTCAAAGAAATTCAAAGTTTCGTATAATGAAAATGTTTCGCTTTATACCATTCGCCATTTCAATGAAAAAGCTTCAGAAATGGTTGAAAAAGGAAAACAGGTATTGCTCAAGCAGGTGAGCAGGGAAACCATGCAGATTGTTACCAAGGAAACCACCAACTAATTTTTTTTATAAACCACACGCCATCGGGAGTATCGTAATCCGTTACTCCCGATTTTTATTTGCTTGCCTCTGAAGAACCCGGCTCTTGAAATTATTGGTTTATAAATACTACTTTTGAGCTTTCGGAGTTATAGTATTTATGTTGAAAAAATTGCTTTTTCTGGTTTTAACAGGCTTTGTTTCCGGACTTTCTGCCCAGGAAGTCAAATCGCCGTATAAAAACCGGAAGATTACGGCTTCAAAAGATACGATACGTATTGACAGCGTAAGCATTAGCAGTTCGTTTTTCAAGCTACAGGACAGGGAAGGAAATGATATCGATACAACTTATTATAAGGTTGATTTCCAGAAAAGTATACTTGTTTTTAAGAATGATTTCAAATCTGAAGACACGCTGACACTACGCTATTTCAGCTATCCTGAATATCTTACCCGGAAATACAGCATTTATGACGACAGCCGTGTCGTCAGTAATGAAGCCGGAAAAGCGAATCTTTATAAAGTTTCCCGGGACCCGATAAGCACTTTTAAACCTTTTGACGGATTAAACACATCAGGAAGCATTACGAGAGGCATTACGATTGGTAATAACCAGAATTCTGTAGTCAATTCCAATCTGGATTTACAGATTACCGGAAAGATTTCGGACAAGGTGAGTTTGAGAGCCTCCATTCAGGACAGCAATATTCCTTTGCAGGAAGGCGGCTATTCGCAAAAACTGGATGAATTCGACCAGATTTTTATTGAGCTTTTCAGCGATAAATGGAATATTCGGGCCGGGGATTTGTTTTTGGAAAACAGGCAATCCCGATTTCTGAATTTCAATAAAAAAGTACAAGGGCTTTCGGCTAATTTTACCTTTGGTACACCGGAAAATAAAACGAATGTTTTTGCATCGGCGGCTCTGGTTCGGGGACAATACGCCCGAAGTTCGTTTACAGGACAAGAAGGAAACCAGGGGCCCTACAAGCTGCAAGGACCTAATGGCGAATTGTATATTCTGGTTATTTCCGGTTCAGAACGTGTTTTTGTCAACGGAATTCTGTTGACACGAGGTGAAAACAACGATTATACGATAGATTATAACGCAGGTGAAATTATCTTTACTTCGCTGTTTCCAATTACTTCCGAAATGAGAATTAATGTCGAATATCAATATTCGGATAGAAACTATACGCGTTTCGTGACCTATGCAGGAGCCATGCACGAGCAGGAAAAGTGGAGCTTGGGGGGATATTTATATTCAGAAAATGACGTGAAAAACCAGCCACTGCAACAAAACCTTTCTGCAGAACAGGTAGAAGTGCTGAAAGAAGCAGGCGACAATTCTGCTGCAATGACAGCACCATCGGCTTATGTAGACAGCTATTCCGAAAATAAGATATTGTACAGAAAAACAACCATTGGTGGTGTTGAGGTCTTTGAGTTCTCAAACAACCCCACTGATGAGTTGTACAATGTGCGGTTTTCTCTCGTAGGTGCTAATCAGGGAAATTACAGGCTTTCGAATACGGCCACAATAGGAAGAGTATATGAATATGTTCCGCCCGTAAACGGTATTCCTCAAGGAAATTATGAGCCTATCATCCGATTGGTTGCACCAACTAAAATCCAGATTGCTACCATTTTGGGGAAATACAAGCCAAGCGAAAAAACACTGGTCGATTTTGAATTAGGCGTAAGCAACAATGATTTGAACCTGTTTTCTTCAAAAGACGATAACGATAATCAGGGATTGGCCGGAAAAATTTATGCCAAGCAAAGACTGTTTTCAAAAAAATGGCAACTGGATGCTTTTGCCAACTATCAATTTGTGCAAAAGCAGTTCCGAACCATTGAGCGTTTATTTACGATTGAGTTTGACCGCGACTGGAACCTGACCAATCCGATTGGAAACCAGAGCCTGCTTATTTCCGGTTTGAATTTTATCCTTCCCAATAAAGGAAATGCAAGATACCAATTGGAAAAGCTTGATTTTTCGGAAAGTTTTTCGGGTACCAGACATGTTGTTGACGGTTCTTTCCGATTTAAAAATTTTACTTTTCAGAACAACGGGAGTATACTAAAAAGTGATAGCAATTACTCTGAATCAAAATTTATCAGGAACCAGACACAGGCGCGTTACCATTTTGGTAAGAACTGGGTAGGAGGTGCTTTCAGGCTGGAAGACAATGAAGAAAAGATTAAGGAAACCGGACAGTTTTCTGCCTTGAGCCAAAAGTTTAATGAGTTTGGATTTTTTACCGGACGCGGCGATAGTACAAAGGTGTATGTGGAATTGGGCTATCTGCAACGTTCCAATGACAGTTTGGTTAACGGATTTGTGAAAAAGGTCAATACGTCCAATTCGTATTATCTGAAGTCAAGATTGATGAAAACCGAAAAAAGCGACCTTTCGTTGTTTGTCAACTACAGGAATTTGAAATTTGAAGACCCCACAAGAAAAAATGAACCATCCTTAAATTCGAGATTACTCTATAATGACCGTTATTTTGACCAGTTAATTCAGGTTACCACAACCTATGAAACCACCTCAGGAACCATTCCGCAACAGGAATTTACCTATCTGAAAGTAGAACCGGGACGGGGCGTTTACACCTGGATTGATTATAACAATAATGGAATTCAGGAATTGGAAGAGTTTGAAATTGCCAAGTTTGCAGACCAGGCAGAATACGTAAGGATTTTTCTTCCCAACCAGATTTTTATCAAAACGCACCAGAACAAATTTTCACAGTCTGTGATACTGAATGCCAACCAATGGCAAAACGAAAAAGGATTCAGAAAATTTTTATCCTATTTCTATAACCAGACTTCTTTTCTTGTGGACCGAAAGATTGTCCGCGATAGCGATAATTTTGACCTGAATCCGTTTTCTTCGGGTGAGAAAAATTTATTGGGCTTAAATTCCAGTTTCAGAAACAGCTTATTTTATAACCGGGGGAAACAAGACCATTCCCTAACCTATACGTATTTGAGAAATAGGGCAAAGACATTACTTTCTGTAGGTTCACAGGAAAGCAATAACCGTTCACATCAGATTCAATATGCCCATCTGGTCAAAAAAAGCTGGCTTTTAGGGTTTATGGGCAAAACAATCGAATCAGAATTGTATTCGGAAAATTATGTGAGTAAAAATTTTGAATTAAAGGGCTACCAACTGGCACCAAAAATTTCTTATCTGTTTTCAAGGAATGCAAGCTGGGATTTATTTTATGAATATCAGGATAAGGACAATAAAATTAATGATAAGGAAGCCTTACAACAACATCGGGTAGGGACATCATTCACCTATTCATCAGAGAAAAAATTTACAATGAATGGCGAATTCTCATTGTACAAGAATGATTTCAGCGGCGATGCGCTGTCACCGGTAGCCTATCAGATGCTGGAAGGATTACAGCCGGGGCAAAATTTGACCTGGCGTTTGCTGCTGCAAAAAAACCTGACACAGTTTTTGGATGTTAATGTGAATTATGAAGGAAGAAAAAGCGAAGAAAGCAAAGCTATCCATACCGGAAGCGTACAGCTTAGGGCTTATTTTTAACATGGATAATCCGCTGAAACGTTTATATTTGGAATCTTAATCTAAAAAATGACCCATGAAAACAAAAATAATAGCAGGCTCACTTTTGGCAGTTTCATTATTCATGACCTCATGCAAAAAAGAGTTACAGCCACAGGAAAGTGCGGAACCAACTGAAGCGGTTGCGGCAGATGGAGCAGCAACTCCTGCTGAAGGACAACCGGTGAGCGTGCAGCCACAACAAATGCAGGCTCAACCACAGGTACAGCCACAAGTACAACCACAGCCGGTGGCAACAGCTCCGGGAATGAATCCGCCACACGGACAGCCAGGACACCGTTGTGATATTCAGGTAGGTGCTCCGTTAAATTCGCCTCCGGGCCAAAAACCGGCACCAACTGCTGTAGCACAACCGCAACCGGTAGCCCAGCCTACAGCAACTCCTAATAAAATAACTCCGGTTAATAATGCTGATGTTGTTACCGCACCGGGGATGAATCCGCCACACGGACAGCCGGGACACCGTTGCGATATTGCCGTTGGACAGCCTTTGCCAAAAGCATAAGGAGAAATTTAACTTCAATATTAAACCCATAAGACACTGCGTCTTTGCGTGCAATTTTTTCTCGCAAAGGCGCAGTGTTACATTATAATTAGTATCAGAATAGAACAATTCCCAACTATAAAGAATAATCAGTTCATACCCCCAAGTTCCTTAGTACCTGAGAACCTTGGCGCCTCAGTCCCTAACAACCTCAATAGCCCGATTCACTTTAACTTCCTCTAAAAAATATTCATCGTGCGAAACAACTATCAGAGTGCCGTGATATTCGTTAATGGCGGCAGTTAATATTTCCACGTTTTTGATGTCTAAATTATTGGTTGGTTCGTCCAGCAGGATAATATCCGGAGATTGACTGCTAATGGTCAGGCAGCAAAGCAACAGGCGCATCCTTTCGCCACCACTTAAAGCACTGCACGGTTTATCCCAATCTTCTTTTGTAAACAAAAAGCGGTTCAGCCTGATTTTTATTTCGTGTTCCTGCAAGGAAGAAGAATTAAATTGCTGGGCCTGTTCATAAACTTTGAGCTTGTTGTCAAGCAAAGAATAATCCTGGTCAATATAAACGGATTTGTTGTCTGCCCTGTAGACGGTTCCCGTTTGAGGTTCTAAGCTCCCTAAAATCAATTTTATTAAAGTCGTTTTCCCGGAACCGTTTGTTCCTTTTAAGGCAATACGTTCTCCGCTGATAATTTGAAAACTCAGGTTTTCGTTCCAAAGCGGTTGTGTGCTGTAAGTAAAATTAATATTTGTGGCCGTGAACAAAATTTTTCCCTGATGTAAAGAAGAATTGTCGAAACCAAATCGCATCTTATCCATGTCGGGCAAGGAAGAACGGAGTTCCTGCAGGTCTTTTGAAATGCCGCCAATCTTTTCTGCATGCACATTTTTGAGTTTTGAAGTGCTGTTTTCGGCATTGTTTCGTAGTGTATTCATCATAATTTTGGCAACGCCGGCTTTTTCCTGTTTTCCCTTGCCGCGACTATCTAATTTTTGCTGTCGTTCTAATGTTTCGCGTTCCTTCTCTCTGGCTTTCCGCAATGCTTTTTCCTTGCTTTGTATATACTGATTCAAAGCATTGTTTTCTATTTCCTTTTGGGCTGTGAAAAAATCGTAATTACCGCCATATACTTTAATTCCGTATTTGCTCAGTTCGCAAATCGTGTCTAAAAGATTTAGCAATTTCCGGTCATGGCTCACTACAATTAAGGTGCTTTTTGCAGATTGGATAAAGTCGTATAAGAGCTGTCTTCCCGAAATATCAAGATGGTTACTGGGTTCGTCCAGCAAAACCAATTCTGGCTGATGGATTGAAATTCCTGCCAAAAAAACTTTTGTTTTTTGTCCGCCACTCAATGTTTCCATTTTTTGCGACAAGTCCAGGTTGGTGAGCTGCCAATGTTGTAAAGCTTCGTTACAACGGTCTTCAATTGTCCAGTCATCATCTAGCAAGCTGTAATTTTCTTCCGTAACATTTCCGCTCAGGATTTCCTGCAGGGCATTGAGTTTGGTTTCAATTTGCAACGCCTGTGCAATGGTCAGATGATTGTATTGTCCGAATATTTGCGGAATATAATAAGGTTGGGCATCAATAATTCGTTGTCCGCTTACGGGCTGCAATTCGCCGGCAATAATTTTGAGCAACGTAGATTTTCCGATTCCGTTACTGCCTGTTATTGCTATTTTATTGTGATTGTTTACTGTCAGATTGATATTGCTGAACAGTACCTCTTTGTTGGAGTGTGTATAGGAAATATTCTGTAAAATCAGCATAATTTCTTTCTTTAAAGATTAATGAAAAGACAGACCCCGATGAGGTTCGTCATTTTTAATTATCGGAAAGAAATTATTTTTTACACGTTATCTTCTATTGATTTGAGAGGACAAATATACGAAATGTAATTAAACTCCGCTATTCTTAGTTTATGCAAATAGGTAATGTATATTCAGAAGAGAAAAGAGAATACTAAAAGAAACGCTGACAATAAGAAAGGCAAATACAAATTTTGGCTTTTGCTGTGACAATACTGCTGCGTTAAATCCCATACAGAATATGGTTACGAAGAATAACTGTATCATGTGCCAGATTGATGTACCGCCCATAAGAATAAACATGGCAGCAATAGCACCAAGACAACTTTGAGCAAGAACACTCAATGTGGTAAAGCCAATAAAACCTCTTTTATAACCTGTCAGATAATCATTATATGTTTTCATGATAAGATGCTTTAAAATTTATACTGTAAAGGTAAGTATACATTGTATCAGCCTTTTATGATAAAAATCATGTTTTATAAAAATAAAATTACCCATCTTAGAAATTAGATAAGATGGGTAGATTTATGACTGCCTTGTGGCATTTGTATTATAATATTATAAGAGAATGTTTCAGGTTTCAGTAGACAAAAATCCTAAATCTAAAATCTCAAATTCTAAATTAGATTTTTTGTGTTTTATATATAATGACATTGTCTTCCAAAAGAGTTTCAGATGCTTTGACAAACTCCTGAATATAGGGCTGGCTGTTGTGTGCTTCGAGTCCTTTTTCATCGTTCCAGATTTCATGGAAAACAAAAATATTAGGCTCTGTGCTGTTTTGGTGCAGGTCATATTGAAGACAGGCCGTTTCCTTTTTGGAATGAACCGCCATGTTCATCAGTAATGACTTTACAACATCATTATGTTCCGGTTTGCTTTTTACTATTGCTGTCAGATATATCATGAGAATTAGTTTAAAAAGATGTTGTTCAGGTGTTCGTTATACAGTGCGATGTCCCTTTCTACGTCGGCATTTTTTTCGATGTCGTGAAAATGTATACCTTCCAAAGGAGCCATTCCGGTAAAAGCATTCATGCGATGGAAGCCAAACATAACACCTTCGTCTACACTTTTCTGCTGGAAAAATTCGTCAGGAAGCGTAAAGGCTTCTTTTGGAGCGTTCCAGGAAGTGGTGAGCATGTATTTTCTGCCATGAAGCATTCCGCCAGTTCCATAATTTACAGTTGGATTTGTTGAAGAACGGCCGTCGCTATGGTAAATTCCGGTAGCATGGCCTTCTGTAAATACAACATCGATGTATTGCTTAAAAGCGTGTGGAAGCTGGAACCACCAGATAGGAGTGTGGTAGATGACAACATCGGCCCAAACAAATTTCTCTACTTCTTCAGCAGGATTGTACTCGTTGTTGACATCTGTTATCTGTACTTCAAAGTTGGGATTATTTTTAAAAAAATTAAAAGTTTCCTGTGCGATAGTTTCATTGAATCTGCCGCCGGAATGGCCAAATTTTTGACCACCATTGATTATAAATATTTTTTTCATGATTGTAATAATTCATTTGATGATGCAAATTTAGGACGACATTACCTATTATTAAAATAACATAATTCATACATTTGTATTATAATTATAATAGTTAAATCATGGTAAATCTGGAATGGTACAGGACATTTAAAGCCGTATATAAATCAGGAACACTAACCGGAGCTGCCGAAGTACTGTTTATTTCACAGCCCGGAGTGAGTCTGCATTTGAGTTCGCTGGAAAACTATGTCGGATATAAGCTGTTTGACCGTACGGGACGCAAAATGGTTCCAACGGAAAGAGGAAAAGTGCTTTATAATTTTATTATAGAAGCGTTGACAAAACTGGAAGAGGCCGAAAAGAATTTCCAACGCAGCACGGAAAAGCACACACCTACTATTAGTGTGGGGATGTGTTTCGAAACGTTCCAGATTACGTTGGAGCAATATATTGCGACCTTGCCATTTAATGTAATCATTCAATTTGGAGAATATCCCGAAATGGTAGAAAACCTCGAAAAAGGAATCCTGGATATTATCATCACGCCGCAAATGGTTCCAAAAAGCGGAATCGACTACCAGCCTTTTTCATCTGAAACCATAGTGCTGGTGGGTGGCAATGAAACAGACGTACAGACATTTCAGGCCTTGGAAGAAGCAGGTGATTTTGAAGCCGTCGAATTATGGCTGAAGCAGCAAAAGTGGTATGGTACAACCGGAGATATGGAACATTTGAGAAGGTTCTGGCAATTGAACTTCAATAAATATCCTGACTTCCGACCGAACTATATCGTGCCCAACCTAAATTCTATAGTACGCTGTCTTAGCAGTGGTCAGGGATTGGCAGTAATACCGGATTTTTTGTGTAAGAAAGATATTGATAGCGGCCAAATCAAGATGATATGGGAGGGAAAAGTACCTCTCAAAAACACGCTTCATTTTGCTACAAGAAAAAAGACAATCTACGCAGACGAGATTGCCCTAATCAAAGAGATATTCATGAAAGTAATGAAATAAACCTAGTTTTTCTTCTTTTTGAAGTCAGGCATAAAAGAAATTCCTATGTTGAAATAACCCGTGCCGTCTTGTTTGGTCGAAAAAATATAATCGTTTGTGTTTCCTCCTCTTTCGGAGAGTCTTGAATTAAAAACGGTAGACAATCCGGTCTTGAATGTTGCGATGATTGTCTTGTTGATATGATGCTCATAGGTCAGGCCGGAACGAAGTTCTAAAATACGGTAATCGTACACGTCTGCAAAGCCCGGCACATTATTGTTGTAGACATAAAAACCGTCACCGTTGAGTTCTGTTCCTATAGAAAATTTTCCATTTTCAGATACCGGCCTGTGGAATAAGAGCCTTTGCGGTAAAATCAGGTCCAATATCCAGGGTGAGTTTTGGAATCGGTGTTCCATCATAAAAGTAGGAGCAACCGGAACCGGGGAAGCCGGGTCGATAAAAACAAGTGCTCCAACTCCAATCGTGGTTCTTTCTGTTTTTTTCAGAATAATTGTTGCGCCAATAAAACCTTTTAACCGCTCAATATCTTTTTCGCTACCATCTGCAGTAAGGCTGGCATTGTAAATAAAAGGTTTATTAAATAATCGGGCGAAATAAGTAAAACTTAGTGTTGCAGACAGGTAGTGAAAATCTATTTTTTTGTCATAAGGAGCAATAGCATCACCGGCTACGTTTTCCACATCATTCAATTCAAAGGCTTCGTATTTGTAATTGAGCGAAGTAGTAATACTCCATCTGGGTTTTGAAAACACGACAAAATTGGAATTGGCGTTGAATCGGTAATGGTTTTTGATTTCTCCTTCCTCGAAAGCCCTGTCGAATAATTCGGAATCAAAATCGGTTGGCAGGTATTGCTGGTACTGGAAGTCCAAAAAACGGGTAGACGGAAACCTCTCGGTTACGGCAGCTTTGACGTTTTCTTTTAACTGTTCTTTTTCTTGTGCTTTGGCAAATACGCATAGCAGTATTGCAAAAGGCAAAATTTTTGATTTCATAGCATGTTTTTAACGGTTGTTGTTATAATCTGTCCGAAATGTTCTTTCCGAGATACTGTTCCAGGAATTTTTTTCGGAATACTTCGCCAATCGGAATTTCAGAAGTTTTGATATAAATAGTATGGTTGTCAAAAGAATCAATATGCTGTACATTGACCATATACGATTTGCTGACGCGGATGAACTGCACTTCCGGAAGGTGCTGTGAGATGGTTTTAAGGTTCATGGCAGTGATAATCTTGCTGTCGTTGACATAAATCACGACATAATCTTTCAGCCCTTCGATATAAAGGATATCCCGAAAAAGTAATTTGTGGAATTTGCGTTCTGATTTTATGAGCATAAAGTCGGTTTCGAGACTTTCCAGCGTGCTTTTTTCCTCCTTTCCGGACAGTAATTCGCGATAAGCAAATGCTTTTTTAATCGATTTCTCCAAACGGGTTTTAATGATTGGCTTTACCAGATAATCTATAGCATCCACCTCGTAGCTTTTCAAAGCATATTGCGAATAGGCTGTAGTAAATATAATGAGGGTTTGTTCCGGAATTGATTCTGCAAACTCCAATCCGTTGATTCCCGGCATCTGTATGTCGAGAAAAATCAAGTCAACTGTATTTTCCAGCATGAATTCCCGCGCTTTTTTAGGGCCATTGAAACACCCAATCACATTCAATTCAGGAATATCCTGCAGAAGCAGAAGCATGCCCTCTCTGGCAAGAGGTTCGTCATCAACGATTATACAGTTCATATTGGCAGTGTTAAGGTTACGGTATATTGTTTATCGTCGTCATTAATATCCAGTTTATAATCCTTCGCATAGAGCAAATCTAACCTGCGTTTGATATTCGCAAGCCCCAATCCTCCTTTATGCTGCTCATCGATGGGCTCTGCAGATTTAGTGTTGGAACACGTAAAAACAAGTTCTTTTTTATAAATTTTGAAAGTAATGTCTATTTTGGAAGGATGGTCCAAATCGGCACTATGTTTAATGGCATTCTCTATAAATGTCGTAAAGAGGTTGGGAGGAAGTACCAACTGTGAAATCAAGTTGCTGTTACTGTCTTCGTTTTCAATTGTGAGCCTGAAATTAAAGTCGTCACGACGAATTTTTTCAAGTTCCATAAAATCGTTCAGGAATTGTATTTCCGATAAAAGCAAAACCGAAGGCTGGTTGTTGTCATACAGTTGATAACGAAGAAAATCGGACAGTTTCATAATAACGGTTGAAGCCTTTTCCGGATTTTTTTTAACGAGTACGTTGACATTGTTCAGCATATTGAAAAGAAAGTGCGGATTGATTTGGTTTTTTAATTCCTTGAGTTCCAGTTGAAGGGAATTGGTTTCCAGTTCAATAATACGTTCCGTATCACGGGCCCATTGCTGAAACAGTTTGATGGAAGTGGATGAAAAAACCAGAATTGTAAGCAGGTTGGAGGTGGCCAGAATTTCCCGGAAGAAACTGGTAAAAACCTTTCGGGGCGTAATGCGGTATTGCTCAAAATAATTCAGGCCGTTTTTTACGAGTATAAAACTGCATACTATCAGCAGTACCAGACAGACCAGATAAGTAACATATTCACCTTTAAATAAAAGCTTCGGAATCAGTACATACATATTGATGTAGACCATTGCCAAGAAGTAGGCAATCCACAGCCATTTCACATAATAGTGAAAATCGCCACTATACTCTTTGATTTCTCCCGAATCGTATGAAAATGCAATTATGTATATAATAATAGACAGATGCCTCCATACCCTGTACTTGGGGTCAATCAGGAATTTAATGAAATTATTTTGAAAACAATTGTCTTTCAAGGTTCTATATTTTAACGGTACGAAATAAGACTAAAAAAGGACACTACCCAATTAATTTATACCAACCCCCATTTTAATTATACGAAAAGGTTTTTTGCCTGTTTTAGCCATAAATCTATTAAATAACGGTTTTTGTATAAAATAAGTTTGTGTTCGTATAAAAAAACCGGGGAGCTTTTATGTTCCTTCTACTTTTGAAATAAAAAAGTTATGAAATCGGTCCAAGCAATAGAGCGCTGGATTACAGCCATCGAGAGTTCAAAACAGGAAGCCTGCGCCAAAGAACAGCAAATCAAAGCAATTGTTGATTTGTGGAAATTTGCAGACCTGTATGACCAGGGAACTACCATTACACAAAAAGGAGAACTCCAATTGGAAGATTCTGATGGCAGGATTGATAAAATCAGTGTGGCGACGTCGGATTTATTTCTTACACCAAAAGAAAACGCCATCTCAAAAATTCTTTCAGAAATCGAAACAGAATTTTCGGAACTTGGAGACCGTTACAGGGCGCTCTATAATGTGGAGTTCCGCAATCCGGAAGCCAATTTTGATGCTGCAGAAATCCTGAAACTCAAAAGCGAGATTATTTCAGGAATCAAAGGAGAGGTCATATTGTACAAATATGTCGAACGCATCCGAAAACTACCTTCGTCCGAATTCCGAATTGTAAACCGGGATTTCAGGATTTTAGAATGCAGTTATGAAGACATACAGAGCGCCATAGACCAGAACTATTTGTTGCAATCAGACCAAAGACAATGGCTGGTAATAGTATTGAGCGCTGTTGATAACAACTGCAGGTCGTTTTTGATTGATGAAACTATAAAAACAGCTACCTTTTCATCCGGTTTTGAAAAAATATTCCTTTTTGACTTTTATACTTCCGAAATCATCGAATTAAACATCAATGCCAAGGCCGGGACAGCCATTAAAGGGGTGCCTTTGGTTGCCAGTGGTGTTGCCTGATATCCAAATATTGACTCTGTTTCCGGGATTTATGTGGCAAGCTATTCTAAAAGTGATTAGCTTTATACTTTATTACAGCAATAGTTGTTATGGAGTTCAGCCAGTTTACACCCTCCGAATTCCGGAGCCTGTGCGACAGTCTTGCCGCAAAAGATCAGGATATCAAAAATATTCTCGACCAATACGATTATCCGCCATTTTGGTCGCGGCCCAATACTTTTGAAACGTTGGTGCACATCATACTGGAACAGCAGGTTTCAATCACTTCGGCATTGGCAGCCCTTAATAAATTGAGAGATTATGTTGGGGAAATTACGCCTGAGCGCATACTGTCTTTGTCTGAAGAAGAACTCAGGGCTTGTTATTTTAGCCGACAAAAAACAGCTTATGTAAAACATTTGGCCCAGGCACTCCTGGATAAACAAATTGATTTGCAGCTGTTGGAAACACAGTCTGACGAAACCATTCGGACTATATTGAGCCAGTTAAAAGGTATAGGCAACTGGACGATTGATATTTACCTGATTTTTGTACTGAAACGTTCCGATATTTTTCCAATAGGAGACCTGGCGGCGGTAAATGCGTTAAAGCAATTGAAAAACATGCCCAAAGAAACTTCCCGGGAGATTCTAATAGAAAAGGCGGCCAATTGGCAACCTTTCCGCACGGTTGCAACTATGCTGTTATGGCATTATTACCTGTCATTAAGGGCTAAGAAATAATAGATATAATTAGAATCGAAAGAGAGGCGTAAATATTTTGTGATTCATTTCTTCTAAGGTCATTTTTTATTAAAATTTCTAACAATACTGCTGCTTTAACGCTTGAAAAATAGGAAATATGATGAATTTCTATACATTTGTAGACAATTCAAAAACTTAATCAAGCCCCCAAATACTATGGCAAAGTTTGCTTTTTACTTTATCATTGTCTTTTCTATTGTTTTCCCCCAACAGATGAAAAGCCAGAATACTGCAGATTCTTTACACACATTAATTAAAAAAGCAGATGGGCTGCGCAAAAGTGAACTGAATCTTGAACTTGCAAAATATTTTTTACCAACCAATCAGGATTCTTGTCTTTATTACAGCCAGGTTGCCCAAAAAATAGGCAAAAAGATAAATAATCATGCGATTGTAATCCGTTCTTTTGCCCTTATCGCGGAATCCTACCAAAAGCAAAACAAAATGAAGGAAGCGATTGCTACCTATCAGGAGGGGCTTAAACTGGCAGAAAAGCATAACGAAAAATCGTTGGCGGGAACTATTTACAATGGAATAGGAACCTGTTATTTTTACATGAACGACCCTAAAAAGGCAGAATACTATCTGGAACAGGCAGCACAAGCCAAAAAAGAAGCGAATGATTATCAATATTATTCTTTCATAGCAGCAAATCTGGCAGCTTTGCAGATTATGAACCAATCATTTGACGAAGCAATACACACGCTTAAAGACGCTGAAAAAACACTAATAAAAAACAAGCAGGACAGTTATCTGGCTACGGTTTACAATTCGCTTGGAGCGGCTTATCAGGGAATAAAATCGGATTCCTGTGTTTATTATTACGAAAAAGGTCTTGAGCTTTCCAAAAAAAACAAGGACTATCTCACCATGATGACTACACATCAGAATTTGGGAGATTATTATCTGGAGAAGAAAAATTATGACAAGGCAATTGAGTATATGGAGCAAGCGATTGCAGTGAATGAACTGCGTCCGGAAGACCAATATAAGCCGGCATTATTTGAAAGAATAAGCATTTTGTATGAATCGATGGGAGATTTTAAAAATGCCTACCACTATAAAAAACTGGAAAACGAAACACGCCAGCGTCTTTTTACCGCAGCAAAACAAAAAGAAATCGAAGAACTCGAAATCAAGTACCAAAGCGAGAAAAAAGAAAAGGCAATCCAACTTCACAAACATGAGGCGGAAAAAGCAAAGAATCAACAAACCGCTTTGCTATATGGTTCTGCTTTGCTGTTTTTGATTGGCGGATTTATTACCTATTTGATTTTCCAAAGAAGAAAGATTACCCAAAAATTTGAAAAGGAAAAACTTAGGATGTTTGAAAATATCCTGCATGAAATCAAGACACCGCTTACGCTTATTGATGGCCCTATCCAGGTTATGAAACAGCGTTCTGATTGTTCGAATGAAGAACAGCTTAGTCTGATGGAACGAAATTCTAAAAAATTAATGAGTCTGGTTACCGAACTGCTCGATGCGTCAAAATTGGGCAGAGGCAGTTTCCAACTACATTATACCAACGGTGCGGTTGATGATTTTATCGAAAATACGATTGACACTTTTGCTAATGAAGCAAAATCTAAAGACATACAAATTACGCATACTAAGAATAATGTAGAAAAACATTATTCGTTTCCATCTAATGCTTTGGAAAAAATCCTTTCCAATCTTATCGGGAATGCTGTGAAATACTGCCCTCCAAAAGCAAAAATTCAAGTGGCATCACAGATAGAAGGAGACAGATTAAACATTCGTGTAAGCGATACGGGTCCTGGAATTCCGAAAGAAGAGCAGAAAAAAGTATTTCGTCGCTTTTTCAGAGGAAATCAGACTTCAGACACCAATGGAACGGGAATAGGCCTTTCTCTTGTTAAAGAATTGGTAGAATTGGCTCAAGGAACTATTCATCTTCAAAGCGATTCTTCGGGAACTACATTCCTTGTTTCCCTTCCAATACAGGAAGCCGTAAATCATACAGATGCCGGAGTTACGAATGAGGACATGCCAATCCTTCTTCTCGCTGAAGATGACCCGGATACGGCAGCTTTCAGCATAGCTGTCTTAAAAGAAAACTTTCACATAATCCATGCTAAAAACGGAAAAGAGGCTCTTGATTTAATTCGCAAGAATTTGCCCGATATTGTCCTTTCGGATGTTATGATGCCGGAAAAAGACGGTATCGAATTGCTTTCGACAATCAGGTCTGAAGAATTGACAAATCATTTGCCGTTTGTATTATTTTCTGCAAAAGCATCATTGGAAAGCCGTTTGGAAGGATTGCAGCATGGAGCCGATGCTTATATTTCAAAACCGTTTTCGCCAGATGAGCTGAAGCTGACGATAAAAAACCTTTTCAATACCGTACAAAGGAATAAAGAAGCCTATAAAGAAGCCATACATTCGGAAAAAGTATTTGAAGAAAGAGTTAAAAGTCCAAATCCCTATGTCAATAAAGTCATTGGTCATATTTTGGATAATATAGATAATCAAAACTATTCCGTTAATGAACTTTCTGATAATATGTCTGTCAGCAGAAGCCAACTCCACCGAAAATTAGTTGCGCTGACAGGGTTCTCCACAACTAATTTTATCAGCATGATCCGACTTGAAAAAGCCAAAGATCTGTTGCTTAATAACGAAGGAAACATTACTGAAATTGCCTACAAATGCGGTTTCAACAGCCAGTCCTATTTTACAAAATCCTTTACGGAGTACTTTGGGAAAAGTCCGAGCCAAGTGCTTAAAAATCAATAATTTTTTTGCAGATGCAACAATAGTACACAATATGGCAACATGGTTGCATAGCCGTTTGTGACCGGAAATCTAAATTTACCGACGTGAATCAACAATCAAAATCAATATACTTTTATGAAACAACTTTTACTGTTTTTTATTCTTTTTTGGCACGTTTCCTCCAAAGCCAATGATGAATGTGTGAATGCAATACAATTAAATCCAAACGCTAATTGCGTCAATGTAAGTGGCACATTTAACGGTGCAACTCTCAGTGGTGCAGCTCCTACATGCGCTACTAACAGCAGCCAGGACGTTTGGTATCGTTTTACGGCAACGGAACAGACAATGTCCGTTAACCTGTCCAGGGTGTCAACGAACTCGACAATGTATCTTGCGATGGAACTCTATGAAGATAGTTGCGCTGGAAACTT
>NZ_LMPW01000010.1:199992-200316 GCF_001423985.1 Flavobacterium sp. Leaf359
TGTGCGAGTCCTTAACGCGAGCTCTGAACTTAGTACGCTCGGGTTTAATATCTGCGTCCGTTCTTTCCCAAAACCTGCAAACGACAGCTGTGCTGCGGCAGTACAGCTCACGCCGGGTACTTCCTGCGTGGATACCGTTGGCACTTTTAGCGGATCGCTTTTGAACGGAGCAGCTCCTACATGCGCTAACACCAGCAGCCAGGACGTTTGGTACCGTTTTACGGCAACGGAACAGACGATGTCCGTTAACCTGTCCAGGGCGTCAACGAACTCGACAATGTATCTTGCGATGGAACTCTATGAAGATAGTTGCGCTGGAAACTT
>NZ_LMPW01000010.1:200403-200762 GCF_001423985.1 Flavobacterium sp. Leaf359
GAGCTCCGACCTTAGTACGCAAGGTTTCAATATCTGCGTCCGTTCTTTCCCAAAACCTTCAAACGACAGTTGTGCTGCGGCAGTACAGCTCACGCCGGGTACTTCCTGCGTGGATACCGTTGGCACTTTTAGCGGATCGCTTTTGAACGGAGCAGTTCCTACATGCGCTAACACCAGCAGCCAGGATGTTTGGTACCGTTTTACGGCAACGGAACAGACCATGTCCGTTAACCTGTCCAGGGCATCAACGAACTCGACAATGTATCTTGCGATGGAACTTTATGAAGATAGTTGCACTGGAAACTTATTCAAGTGTGTGGCATGGACCACGAATGTGTCTACCTATTTCAATAATGACT
>NZ_LMPW01000010.1:200797-201018 GCF_001423985.1 Flavobacterium sp. Leaf359
CAGTTCTGACCTTAGTACGCTCGGCTTTAATATCTGCGTCCGTTCTTTTCCAAAACCTGTAAACGACAGTTGTGCTGCGGCCACGCAGCTTACGCCTAATGCTAATTGTGTAGACACCATTGGCACTTTTAGCGGGTCTATGTTTGACGGAGCAGTTCCTTCCTGCGCTAACACCAGCAGCCAGGACGTTTGGTACCGTTTTACGGCAACGGAACAGACCA
>NZ_LMPW01000010.1:201090-201210 GCF_001423985.1 Flavobacterium sp. Leaf359
CTCTATGAGGACGGCTGCACGGGCAACCGTTTCAAGTGTATCGAACCGAGTACCAATGGTGTCGGCTATTTCAATAATGACTTTGTGGTTGGCCGGACGTATTATGTGCGCGTACTGAAT
>NZ_LMPW01000010.1:201343-201432 GCF_001423985.1 Flavobacterium sp. Leaf359
TAAACGACAGTTGCGCTGCGGCCACACAGCTTACGCCTAATGCTAATTGTGTAGACACCGTTGGCACTTTTAGCGGGTCTATGTTTGAC
>NZ_LMPW01000010.1:201589-201766 GCF_001423985.1 Flavobacterium sp. Leaf359
AGGACGTATTATGTGCGCGTACTGAATCCGGGTACTCAACTGACAACGTTGGCCTTCAATATCTGTGTCCGTTCTTTCCCAAAACCTGCAAATGACAGTTGTGCTGCGGCCACGCAGCTTACGCCTAATGCTAATTGTGTAGACACCGTTGGCACTTTTAGCGGGTCTATGTTTGAC
>NZ_LMPW01000010.1:201841-201982 GCF_001423985.1 Flavobacterium sp. Leaf359
TACCAGCAGCCAGGACGTTTGGTACCGTTTTACGGCAACGGAACAGACCATGTCCGTTTCCGTTAATAGGGCAACGGTAAACGCTACGATGTATTTTGCGATGGAAATCTATGAGGACGGCTGCACGGGCAACCGTTTCAA
>NZ_LMPW01000010.1:202112-202204 GCF_001423985.1 Flavobacterium sp. Leaf359
CAAACGACAGTTGCGCTACGGCCACGCAACTTACGCCTAATGCTAATTGTGTAGACACCGTTGGCACTTTTAGCGGGTCTATGTTTGACGGA
>NZ_LMPW01000010.1:202261-282932 GCF_001423985.1 Flavobacterium sp. Leaf359
TGTTTGGTACCGTTTTACGGCAACGGAACAGACTATGTCCGTTTTCGTTAATAGGGCAACGGTAAACGCTACGATGTATTTTGCGATGGAAATCTATGAGGACGGCTGCTCGGGCAACCGTTTCAAGTGTATCGAACCGAGTACGAATGGTGTCGGCTATTTCAATACGGACTTCGTGGTTGGCAGGACGTATTATGTGCGCGTACTGAATCCGGGTACTCAACTGACTACTTTGGCTTTCAATATCTGTGTCCAGTCTTTCCCAAAACCTGCAAATGACAGTTGTGCCACAGCCATAGAACTTACACCAAATAATACCTGCGTAAACGTTTCCGGTACATTCAGGGGAGCCTTATTGGATGGAGCAGTTCCTTCCTGTGCTAACACCAGTAGCCAGGACGTATGGTATAAATTTACCGCTACAGGTCAGACGATGACTGTTACGGTGTCAAGAGCAACAACAAATTCAACGATGTATTTCGCCATGGAAATTTATGAAGAAAGCTGTACCGGAAATAGGCTTCAGTGTCTTCCATCAGGCACGAATTTTACAACTTTTACGAATAACAATCTTGTTATAGGCAGAACCTATTATGTTCGCGTATTAAATCCTAATACAGCTATAACTACGCTTCCTTTTACTATCTGTTTGGTAGGGCCGCCTCCGGTAGCTTGTACTCCAGCAGTAACAATTGATGCATCACAGACTTCCATTTGCCAGGGAACAAGCGTTACTTTTACGGCAACACCTGTTAATGGAGGAACAACGCCTTCTTACCAATGGAAAGTCAATGGCAATAACGTTGGTACAAATAGCCCAACTTATACAACTACTACACTTGCAAACGGAAGTACTGTTTCTTGTGTAATGGTAAGTAATGCGGCCTGTGCTTCACCAACTAACGTTACGAGCAATACAATTACCATGAATGTTACTGCTCCAACTGTTCCTGCATTTACGCAGATTGCACCGGTTTGTTCCGGTAATACATTCACACTGCCAACAGTTTCCAATAACGGAATTGGAGGTGTGTGGAGTCCGGCAATAAACAATACAGCAACCACAACGTATACTTTTACACCTACAACGGGTCAATGTGTCACGACAGCGACGATGACAGTTGTTGTTAATTTGGTAAATACTGCAACAGCATTACAGGGAAGTACGATAACAGCATCTGCAACGGGAGCTACCTATCAGTGGATTAATTGTGCGAACAATCAACCTATAAACGGAGCAACCAATGCTTCTTACACGGCAAGTGGAAATGGTTCGTATGCGGTAATCGTGACTCAAAACGGATGCTCCGCAACTTCAAATTGTGTTCAGATAACGAATTTAGGTGTGGACACATTCATAAAAGACGGATTGAAAATTTATCCGAATCCGGTAACAGACCGTCTGTTTATCCAATTGAATGAAGCAACAGATGTTACAATTGCTGATATGACAGGAAAAACAATACAAAAGGAGACTTTAAAGTCTGGAAACAATAGTATTGACGTAAGCTCACTGGCTTCAGGAATGTATTTTATACGTTCCGAATCCGGAGCAACTGCAAAGTTTGTGAAGAAATAATAGTTTTTAATTAGTTTACAAAAAAGGCTCCCTTCCAAAAGATTGGGGGCTTTTTTAATAATATACAATAGGAAAAGTGCGTCTTTTTTCTTCGCTTCTGCATCTTTGCGAATAACTTTTTTTATGTAAAGGTGCGATGCAAAGTGTAAAATTATATACCAGAAAATCAATTTCTTATTAGATATGTTGAATTTGGGAAGTACTCAAACTTAATGTTTTAGTAAAAATAAAAGCCGGTTTTATTTGTATGTTTGCGTCCGATTAACTTTATCTGTGAACCGCTTGTCCTGAAAATTTTGTACGGCTTTTCCGGATTCATACCCCTACAAAATGCAAAAATACTTCAGACTATTGCTTTTATTGGTTTTTTCAAACCTTTGTGCACAAACTACAATTCTTGACCAGACATTGCTTACGCAGGCAAGTTTCAATACATTCACAGCCTACAGTGTCACAGGTTCTCAAGGTTGGACTTTTAGTTCGCAGTATGGGGCTATCTGCAACGGATATGCCGGAGGGCAAAGTTTTGAAAATGAGGATTGGTTTGTAAGTCCTGTAATGAATCTGGACCAGACAGATAACGTAAAACTTACGTTCAGCCATACGCGTGGAAATGCTGCCGTAATGAATGTGGGTGTGTCACAAGGCTGGTATAAGGTTTTTGTTACTTCTAATTTTACAGGCAATCCTGCAACGACAGAATGGATAGAACTGACAGGGCTCAATCAAAATATTCCTGCCGCCTGGCAATATGTTTCTTCAGGTGAACTTATAATTCCTGATGCTGCTAAATCGCAAAATTCACGTATTGCTTTCCGTTATATGAGCAGTGCTACACAAAGTGCTACTTGGGAAATCAAAAATGTAAAAGTAACAGGCGAACCTCAGCCAACAAATCCGAATTCTGGTATTTTTAAAATTACCAATTGGAACACGGAATGGTTGGGCTGTACAACATTTGGACCAACAGACGAAACACTGCAAATTAATAATGTTGTGTCTGCCATGCGTTCCATGAATTCCGATATTTATTGTATTCAGGAAGTTTCGCATACATCTGCATTTCCTTCGATCACAACTTTAGTGTCGCTTTTAGGCAGCGACCAATGGGAAGGTAAAATTGTACCTTACAGTACAGATGATTGTGACCAAAGACAGGCAATTATTTATAAAAAGGCAAGAGTACAATTTATAAATGCAGTGCAGTTAAGCAGTGGTAATTCCGCCCAGGGCAATTCATATTATTTCAATTGGTCCAGCGGCCGTTATCCTGCTTTATATAATGTGAATCTTGTTTCGGGCGCAACATTAGTACCGGTAACTTTGGTAAATATCCACGCCAAGGCAGAAGACGGAAACGCCCTGAGTTATACGCGCAGGTTGGGAGCTTCGCAGGCTTTGAAAACAATTCTTGACGGTGCAGCGTATAATTCGAAAAACCTTATCCTTATAGGGGATTTTAACGATTTTCTTGTCGGAACTTCAAGCAATACGTGTTCGTGTACCGTTTCACCGTATAAAAATTTTATAGACGATACGGCCAATTACAGTGCTGTGACTAAAGACATAATTGACGCAAACACCAATTGGGGAACCCGCCCTATTATTGAAAATATGATTGTTTCTAACGAATTGTCTGCAAACTATATTCCCAACAGCGTGGCACAGGAGGTGACAGTAGCACAAAATATCAGTAATTATTTTAATACGACTTCCAATCATTATCCTGTGAGTGCAAGATTCCAGTTTTCAGTACTTGATACTCCGGAGTTTGCCCACAAAAATACATTGTTGGTTTATCCTAATCCGGCATCAGACCAATTGTTTATCCAACTGGACGAAGCAATTGATGTTGCAATTATGGATATGACAGGAAAAATAATACAACAGGAGTCTTTACAATCCGGAAATAACAGTATTGACGTAAGCCCGCTAGCCCCGGGACTATATTTTGTAAAGTCTGTGAGGGGAGCAATCACAAAGTTTGTGAAGAAATAAATGATTTACAATTAGTTTAAAAAAGTCCCTTTTCGAAAGATTAGGGACTTTTAGTTTTTAGGATTATTGCAATTAATTGTTAAACTGAAAACCTGTTGCCATAGGGTTGTCACTGGCGTAGTTTTATTTTGCGTAATACTAATCAAAAAACGACAGCCAAAATGGAAAAGTTAGATTTAACAAAGAAGTATAAAACCTATTTTGCTTCTAAAACCAAACCTGAAATTGTTGAGATAGAACCGGCTCAATTTATCTCATTAACCGGCAAGGGCGACCCTTCCGAAAAAAAATTTTCAGAAAAGATACAGGCGCTTTATACAACTGCCTATACCATCAAATTTATGTTCAAACAGCAGGACAAGGATTTTACGGTTTCAAAACTGGAAGGACTGTGGTGGTATGACGAAAGAAAATTTGCAGGGATTACTATGGATGAAGCACCAAAAGCAATTGCCAGGAACGAATGGGAATACCGTTTGCTAATCCGGATGCCGGAATATGTGTCAGAAAATGATGTTGACCAGGCAATTCAGGCGGCTTTCGCAAAAAATAAAATGGAACTTGTAAAAGAAATCGAGTTTTTTCGGATGAATGAGGGAAAATCTGTCCAGATGTTGCATGTTGGGCCATTTTCGAAGGAAATTGAAACACTACAGGAAATGAGAAAAGTTATAGAAGAAAATGGCTTTCAAAAAAATGGACTACACCACGAAATATACCTGTCAGATTTCAATAAGACCGAACAGAGCAGACTCAAAACTATTTTAAGGGAACCGGTAAAATAAAATGCAAAACACCAAAAGCCATCGAAATGGCTTTTGGTGTTTTTGCTATAAATACCTGTATTAAAGCCAGGAATTGAATTTTTTAATGAACCAGTTTTTTACTAATTGCGTAAGCAGACAATAGCACGTCAGTATGCCTATAAGCCATGGAAAATAGCTTAAGGGCAGAGGCTGCATTTTTAATGCTGCTGCAAAAGGTAAAAAAGGGATAAGGATGCCTATAACCATAATCAGAGAAGTTAAGGCTACTACCGGAGTTGCCGCCCAGCTTTGTATAAAAGGAACCTTTCTTGTACGTATCATGTGTATGATAAGTGTTTGTGAAAGCAGGCCTTCTACAAACCAACCGCTTTGGAAAAGGGTCTGATGTTCCGGAGTGTTGGCCTTAAAAACGAAAAACATAACGGCAAACGTGGCAAAATCGAAGATGGAGCTTATCGGGCCAATGAAAAGCATAAATCTGGATACGCTACCGGCATCCCATTTTTTGGGTTTCCGGATAAATTCTTCATCCATTTTGTCCCACGGAATCGAAATTTGTGAAATATCATAAAGCAGGTTTTGAACCAGCAGGTGTACGGGTAACATAGGCAGGAATGGTAAGAACATACTTGCTCCCAACATACTGAACATATTACCAAAATTACTACTGGCCGTCATCTTGATGTATTTAATGATATTTCCAAACGTTCGCCTTCCATAGATTACACCTTTACGCAATACCATCAAATCTTTTTCGAGCAAAATAATATCGGCACTTTCTTTCGTAATGTCCACGGCTGTATCTACACTGATACCCACATCTGATTCTTTTAACGCTGCAGCATCATTAATACCATCACCCATAAAGCCAACCGTATGTCCTTTGCCCCGCAAGGCTTTTACGACTCTTACTTTTTGCAAAGGATTTAGTTTGGCGAATACAGAAACCGTATCAATTTGCTGTAATAGTTCATCATCAGTCATTTTTTCCAAATCAATACCGTTGACGACGTGTTGCACAGGAATGCCCACATCATTGCAAATCTTTTTTGCCACGATTTCATTGTCGCCCGTAAGTACTTTTATGCCTACGCCTAATTTCTGCAGGGCTTCAATTGCAGGTTTTGCAGATGGTTTTGCCGGATCAAGGAAGCCAATAAAACCTGTTAAGGTAAGCTGGTTCTCATCCTGAACAGAATAGGTGAGAGGATGTGAACTGTCAAATTCACGAATAGCAACCAGCAAAACCCGCAATCCTTCTTCATTCATTTTTTTAGAAGTGTTCAATACGGTTTTTCGCATCATATCGTCCATAGGCACGACAGAGTCGTTTTCTATGTGAAGGCTGCGGTCATCTCCGGGGTCAAAAGCATTCGTGCATAGCTCCAGCATTTCTTCAACGGCTCCTTTGGTAATAAGAAGGTGTTTGCCATTGTGCGTTTTAAGTACGACAGACATTCGTCTGCGTTGAAAATCAAAAGGAATTTCGTCAACTTTAATATATTGTTCTTCTACCTTCAGATAGTCATGCAAATCGGCGTGTTCCAATACGGCTTCATCCATCAGGTTTTTAAGGCCTGTTTGATGATAGCTGTTGAGATAGGCCCATTTCAGGACTTCATCGTCTTCTATTCCGTAAACATTCAGGTGTTTTTCCAGTACAATTTTATCCAATGTCAGGGTTCCGGTTTTGTCTGTACAAAGAATATCCATAGCTCCAATGTTTTGGATGGAGTTCAGACGTTTTACAATTACCTTATGTCTGCTCATGGTTACAGCGCCTTTTGCAAGGTTGGCTGTCACTATCATAGGCAGCATTTCAGGTGTGAGGCCTACCGCTATGGCAATAGCAAAAAGCAAAGCTTCTGCCCAATCATTTTTCAGTAATCCGTTGATTAAAAAAATAAGCGGAACCATCACGAGCATAAAGCGGATAAGTAAGAAACTGACCTTGTTAATCCCTTTGTCAAAGCTGGTTTCGGGACGTTCTCCCACAATAGACCTGCTAATGCTTCCAAAAAAAGTATAGCTGCCGGTGGCAACAACAATTGCTGTAGCAGATCCGCTCACTACATTTGTACCCATAAAACAAACATTATTGAGCTCTGTAGGCTGCTTTTTTTCTGCATTCCGTATAGGGAAATGACTTTTTTCAACAGGCAGTGCCTCGCCTGTAAGCATACTTTCGCTTACAAAAAGGTCTTTGCTCTGTATGATGCGGCAGTCGGCAGGAATCATATCTCCGGCAGACAGATATACAATATCTCCGGGAACCAATTCACTGATAGGGATTTCTTTTTTACCTGTAAACTTTCTGAATACGGTAGCAGTGGTCTTTACCATACTCTTTAGCTTTTCGGCTGCTGAATTGCTTCGGTATTCCTGTACGAAACGTAAAAGAGCACTTACCAGAATCATAACGGAAACTACGATGACAGTTTTGAAATCGCGGTCTTCTACAGACGGCAACCAAACATCAATAACAAAGGAAACAACAGCAATGACCAGTAGTATGTAAATAAAAGGATTGGCAAATGCTTTCAATAGCTGCATAAGCCGCTTTGGTGCTTTCTGGTGCTGTAATTCATTGATTCCGAATTTCAGTCTGCGTTCCTCCGCAGTAGTATCTGTTATTCCTTTTTCACTGGTTTCCAGCATAGCATAAACAAACTTGTCGTCCTGGCTGGATGCATTTTGCAGTTTAGTGACGGTTCCCATATTCATTCCGTTTGAATTGATTACGGAATGAAGCGGGTTTTTTATCTTCTTTTTTAAACTTGTCATCATTGGGCTTTTTATTTGTTTGATGAATAAGTATTGTGGTATTGCTAAATATTAAAGTAAAAAAGTTGGGAGAAGGATATCTCTGCATGGCTGAAACTATTGCTATAAGTCTGATTCTGTTCCCGTAATCTCCCAACTTACTTTAATTACTTTTTCCTCGATAGTGAGACGGCTTGCCGTTTTTTCTATCAGGTTGTCCTGGGGTGTGGCAGATTTAATCTCTGCGGTTATTGTTACCTGGTTTATATCCTCTGTGTCATTACTGGTTAATGATTTTAATAATAGTTTGTCCTCGTTTCCGAGCATCTGCATCAGCAATACGCGAATCTGATTTTCTACTTCGGTTTTGCATTTAATAGTGAACAGATAGTCCGTTTGTATATTGTTTGATTTTATGAATGTGAGCAAGCTCAACTTTTGTCCAAGCGGGCGGAGAAGCATGTGCGTAAGCATAATCGCAGCCGTAACAATCCCTGCCTGTGCAAATAATCCCAAACCACAAAGCGAACCTACAGCTGCAGAACACCAAATAGTGGCGGCTGTGTTTAAACCTTGTACGCTCAGGCCGTCTTTCATGATTACACCTGCGCCCAGAAAACCAATACCGGTTACAATTTGCGCCGCAATACGGCTTGGGTCACCCGCCACATCTGTCAGCGAAACCGAAAGCAGGATAAAGGCAGCAGAACCTAATGACACCAAAGTATTGGTTCGAAGTCCTGCGCTTTTTTGACGCCACTGTCGTTCAATGCCGATGGAGGCGCCAAATACAAGCGCAAATAACAGGCGTGTAGAAAAACTTAAAAGGGTCATTGGCGTATATTTACTTATCTGCAAGCAAAAAATCAATGCCTCAAACGAAGTCGGGTACAAAAAGAAGTGCCGCGGCTATTCCGCTTTAAGATGAAAAATCATTGTGCTTTTTTGCTGACACAAAAATCTTCATTCTCAATGGAAAGAGCCGTTAGAGAATCAATAGAAAAAAATTAGAATTTTATTAGAAAGGCTAAATGTGGGCCAGTTCAATCGTAAAGACAGTTCCGGGATTTTCAGACTTTACGCTGATAGTGCCTTTATGAAGTGTTATGATTTTTTGTGTAAGCGAAAGGCCAATGCCGTTTCCGTCGGCATATTTTTTATTTTCGCCTCTATAAAACGGAGTAAAGATATTCTCAATGTCTTTTTTCGAAATACCAATGCCTTTGTCTGCGAATCGTAACAGGATTTTTCCATCACCATATGAAAAAGAAACGGTACTCTGTTTGTCATTTGAAAATTTGCAGCCGTTTTCAAACAGGTTGGCAAAAGCTACTTTTAGAAGATATTCATTACCGTTAACAGATATCTGGTCGTCATTCTCAAAATCACTTTCAAAGTGGATATCAATTCTGTAATCAGGATTTGCCTGCTGTACCTGTAATCGGGCATCCAATAATATTTCGTCTATACGCACAGGCTTAAAAGCAATTTCGGATGGGTCGTAGCTCGCTTTTGCCAAATCCAACAGGCTATTGGAAAGGCGTACCAGTTTTTGGGCGTCAGACAGCGCATTGGTTATGGCATCTTTGTATTCATTGATAGTGCGGTCTTTATGGGTTGACAGTTCCAGTTCGGCAATAATGGCCGCAAGAGGCGTTCTTAATTCATGGGAAATATTGGAAACAAAATGTTTTTGTGCCTCGAAAGAATTTTCCAGGCGGTCGAGCATTTCGTTGAATGTGTTGGCCAGTTCTGAAAGTTCGTCTTTGCTTCCGTTGCTCATTAGGCGCAAGTCAAGATTGGTGGCAGAAATGTTTGCTGCCTTTTCGGTCATTTCCTTTACAGGGCCAAATGCTTTTTTTGAAAAGAAACGCCCGGCAATGTAGATAAACAGAACAGAAATGATAAAAACAATAACGATAGTCTTAAACAGATTATTAAGTTTGATATAACCATTTTGGTCATAAGCTGTGGCGGTAACTATATAATAGCTATTCTGGAATTCATACCGAAGCCCGATAACCTGCCAATTTTGCTGATAAAAGCTGATTTCTCCTTTTTGGTTAATCTCGTTTATCATCTGCCTGGTTTCCTTCACATAATCAATGTCAACAGCATCATGATAAAGCAAATCAAAGGATGGGTCATAAATAGCAACTTCTACTTCATTTAATATCTTTCGGTTGCTATGGTAGATTTCCTGTAAGGTTTTTTTATCCACTCTGGCATTTAAAAAAAGATTGGCTTTGGTAATGGCTTCTTTTTTTAATAAGGAATAAAACTCCTTTTCCCTGTTTTCTTTTGCCGTAAAATAGATAACCGCAGCGAAGACCAGTAGAATTGTCGCTGTAATTAGGGTGAATAGTAAAGTGAGCTGTGTCCTGATTTTCATTATTCTGCCTTCAAAATAAATCCCATTCCTGATTTGGTGTGTATGAGTTTCTTTTCAAAATCCCGGTCGATTTTTTTTCTCAGATAATTGATGTAGACATCAATAAAATTGGTGCCGGTATCAAAATGGGTGTCCCATACTTTTTCGGCAATTTCAATACGCGATAATACCCGTTCCGGATTGTGCATCAGATATTCCAAAAGTTTAAATTCTTTTGGTGTAAGGCTAATTTCCTGTCCGTCCCGTTTCACGATTTTGGTGTGCAGGTTCATTTCAAGGTCAGCAAAACGTATAATAAAACCGACACTGTTTGCGGTTTTGGTATTGCGTTTTAGCAATGCCCGGACACGCACCAACAGTTCGCGCATTTCAAAAGGTTTGACCAGATAATCATCTGCTCCGGCATCAAATCCTTCTACTTTATCATCTGTTGTGCCCAGGGCTGTCAACATGATAATGGGAATGTCGGGTTTGGTTTCCCGTATTTGCCTGCATACGTCAATTCCATCCATTTTTGGCAAAATAATATCTGTAATAATCAGCTTGTAGTTATTTTGCAACCCTAGCTTCTTTCCTGAAAGGCCGTCATAGGCTAAAGTAACAGTAAAACCCTGTTCTTCAAGTCCTCTTTGTATGAGTTCGGCTACCCTTTGGTCGTCTTCTATTACTAAAATTGCCATTTTTTGCTTTTTGGAGTGGAGTATACAAAGCTACGAAATAAGCTGTATTATAAAGAAGTAATGTAAAAAGTGGGTCAGTTACAGTTAAAAATGTTTTAAGACTTATCGAAGATTTACCTTTTGACTTATGGGCTATCGAGGATAGAAATCAGGTGTTTTTTGTTGAGAGTAGAATTTTTCTTAACAAAATCAATATCGCTTTCTACAGAGATTATATGAATTTGACCCTGATAAAGAATGCCGCTTGTATTGCTAAAAATAGCCTTTCCATTGTTAGAATCAACTTTTACAAAATCACCCTTTTTTAGATTACTTGAAACAGTAATGTAAATTTCTGCTGCCGAATCTTTAATAGTATATGGTAATATATGTTTGGTGTTAATGATGGGATTAAATTCCTTGCAATTTGTTTCCTTGATTTTAATTGTGATAATCCCGAAATCATGGTTTTTTGAAACCTGTAAGCCGGTAATGGTGCCTGAAAATTTAATTTCATTGAATATTAAATTATAAATCTTTTTTTCTTTTTCCCGATTTTTGTGCTGAATAATTGAACTTACTATCAATAAAATAATAATAATTGGGATGCTGTATTTATATTTCATGATATTTGTTTTTAGTTTTCTATTTCGAGAAAAATTAAAGTCTAAAATTATTAAAATTTAGAAATGAAATCTTTTAACTCATGAAATTCAATCCGATTGAAATACAAAGAATAGATTCGGCAGGGAATTTTAAACTGAATGAATATTATATTCTATCTTATTTATATTCCGACGGATGGACTGAAAGGAGTTTAAGCGCAAATTTTTATATTGACATATATTACAATTCCAAAATCGAATTTAATTTTTCCAAATGGAATACTGTCAAAGAATTTTTAGAAAAATTCGAATTTCAAATCGAAATCGAAACACCAATTGAAATAAAAACTTTGATACTTGAACTTGTTAATCAAGAAGAATTGCAATTAAATTATAATTACAGTGATTTTTTCCTTGAGGACTCAAATAAAGAGCATTTTGTTCTCAATCATGGTAATCAATCTCACAATGTTGGAATTGGAATACTACTTAATAAGCCCACTCCAAAAAATAAATCTGAAGAAATCTTTTTCAATTTGTATGCTGAGTTTAAAGATTGGAAAGAAACATTATATAGTGATTTATTAAACAGTGAGTTATTATGAATAAGTTGTTGTAGATTAAAAAGGGATATGGTATTTTTCTAATATTTCCATTGCAATTACATCAACCTCTTCTTCTTTTTCTTGTTTTGATGCATTTAAGTAAACCCTTTTTACTTCGAGTAATATTTTCTGACTAGGTGTAATCTCAGAATGTAATATTAGGCCATGAAGAATCCAATATTTCCATATTTCATCATTACTTTTCAAAATCGATATCAATTCCTCTTGAATTTCATTGATATGAGGAGAGAAATAATCGGCTATTAACGGGGCTTGAGGCCAATTCATGTCCTGCATCCATTCTAATAATTGTGGAATTATATCTCTTATTTCAGAAATAGATTTCAGCTTTAAATTATTGATGAAATTTGAGTCTTCTTTGTTTTTTGGTACTAAGTTTTTGGGGTCTATTTTCATCTAATTAATCTGTATTGTTTTTTTATAAAATATAAGATTTACGGTAATCTTTTTAAATTATATAATAACGTGACGTTTTCTTTTTCGATCGTTTTCTATTACTCAAATTGCCATTTTTTGCTTTTTGGAGAGGAATATACAATCTAGGAAATTATAAAAAGAATATAAAGTTGGCGTTTGTCTTGCAATTATGGTATAAACAAAAAAGCAACCCGAAGGTTGCTTTAGAATTAATTGAAAAATAGATTCGAACTTGTCAAGAATAATTTTATCAAATGACAAAGAATATTTTTGCAACAAGAATATGATTTGATTAGAATATAAGCTATTGTTAGAATTGCTAAAAGTTTCTTCATTTTGGGTTTAATTTTTGTCCAATCCGTTTTTAAGTCTTGTATCTAATCAATTGGAAATTCTGTGTATTTATACAAAACTTTTCCATTTTTTGCATTTAGTTTGATTACATCTGTACCGCCATCTGAATTGCTTTCTGTTTTTATGGTCCAGGTTACCTTCCATTTCTTTTCATTTTCTTCATAAAAATTAAGCCCCTTCCATCTTGGATCTTCATCCAGCACACATGAAAAAATCGTATTAAGACCATTTTTTTTTGCGATTTCAATAGCAGTAATAGGGCTAATCAATTTACCATTTTTTAGGTTTTTCATTATGTTTTCATAATATTTGAGTTTGTCGGGAATTTTCTCATCGCATTTTAGAGAGATACTGTAAATGGAGTATTCTTTATACCTTACATTATAAATAAAATTATATGTCAGGAAATAATTTTTATCTTTTAAATTAATAGTATTTAATTCAGATAATCTTACTCGTTTTAATTGAATTTCATCATCATCATTGTTCCTGAAATCGATATTAATATAGCTGGTTTCATCGTTAAATTTTAAACTAAAATCCAAGTTCTCTTTATTAAATATAAGAACTTTATTGTCTGATATCGTTTTACAAGAATCAATGATCTGTAAATTTTTATCTTGAGACAATACATAATAAGGAATTAATAATAAAATTATGTGACAGTAATTTTTCATTATTGATTTTGAATTAAAGTTAATTTTCCAACTGAACCTTCTGTGATTCTGTCATTTTCTTTTGATGTTAAATAAGCCGAACGGATTACACTATATGTGCTAATGCGTGGACCATCTCTGCCATCAACTTCTATTGTCTGCCCCATACGCCCCATTATTGCTCGAATCCCATCTTTGTCAACATATGACATAGAATAAGTATATACTCCTTCTCCACAATCCCCAAGGCAGTTTGCTGGCCTTTTTTCACGTGCAAAAGTATAATCCATTATATGGCCTGTATCTTTGTGGTTTCCACCTAAATTATGCCCCTATCTCATGAATCATAGTGCCTTTATAGATTGCTTCCAATGATTTGCCAGGTGCTTTTTGTCGCGTATTTTCTATCTCTTTCGAACGTCTTTCAATAATCCTGATTAATTCGTGTTTTTTAATTATCATTTTATTGTTGTCTAAGAAGATTAATTTTTTTAGGTCTTCTGTTTGTCCAATTAAGGAAATCCCTCGCTTGAATGGCGAGGGATTTTATCAAGGAATCCTTTTAAGAGTAACACTATTATTATAAATAAGTTTATCCCTACTCTTTATTTTTACTTCTTGAATCCTCTGACTCATATATCCGCTTCGCAAAGTTTCAACCATATCGTTTGGCTCATTGCAAGACAATACTAACAAATCCGAATCTTTGAGATCCCATTTGCCCTCGCATCCAGATTTAGCATCTAAGGCTGTAAATTTGAGGTCAAATGTCTTATCCGCATTTAATGAAAGGCGGTAATTATAGTCTTTTCCAATAGCTACGTATGTTCCAATCATATTGTTATCGGAAACTTGAGCAACTTTACAGGAACTTGATAAGAAAATTAGGAATATAGCACAGATTAAGTTTCTCATTATTTTCTAAATTTTAAAGTTGTAATCGATTTATATGTAAAATTACTTGGCAAACTTTGAAGTGATGAATTGTTAGGATAGCCTTTTAAAATATCTGCTCTTCCAGAATTCGTATTCAAAGGGTAAACCGCTGTGTTTGCCGCACCACCAGGAGCATAAATTTTATTACCGCTTGAATCGCTTAGATTTTGCAGCCAATTAACCGTAATCCCTGAAAAAGAATTAGCCGTTGATGTAGAATTCAATCCAGAAACAGAAGACGGATCATAAGCATATTGAGCTTTATAAGCTGCAATTTCATCGCCAGTATCATTTGCGTAAGTAACCCCAGGAGTAGTGGAATCAAATGCAATATCCCCGCTTTCAAATTGTCCAGCATGAGTCGTTTCGTGAACAAAATTAGCGGTATTTCCGAAACTAATCACGACATCCCCAGTAGCAGGGTCATAGGACGTATCCCCTGTTGCTCCCGCTGCAATTTTGTTTAAGCTGTACGATTGAGAACTTTGCTCTAAGGTACTTAAATTATTCATTGTTCCTGTCAGACTTGTAATTCTATCATTCACGTCGCCAATCTTTCCCGCCAACTTTTGTGCACTCCATCCTTTGGCCGCTGCCGTCGCATTAAGTTTGTTGACTTTCCCTCGAAGAGAATTTAATTCGTTTGAAACTGCGGTCTTTGCTTATTCCATTCTTTTTGACTTCCTGGTGTTACAACCATCCCATCTGGGTCAATAAAGAAGACAGGATTATTCATTGCGTAGCTATAGGGAGAAAACCTTCTTGAACTCTCTGCCATTGGGTCAATATTGTTTCTTCGTCCCGTTGCAGGGTCATAAAGCATAGCATGATAGTCGTAAAGATTAAGCCTCAGCTCATCTTGCCACTCTTTTCCATTGTACTTATATTTGTAATCAGTTCTTGAAAGAGTTTCTATACATTATCTCTAAAATGTCCTTGAGTGTATTTAGATTTAGATTACGTTCAGTTTTTTTAAAACTTAATTTCCCATCAGTAAAATATTTTGCCACAATATTACCATCCCTTTTGATTAACATTAAGTAAAAAGTATCATCTGAAATATATTCACCACATTGTTCATAGTAATACTTTTTATTAATAGAACGAATGCCGCTTGAAAGTACTTCAATTTCAGAATCATTTAAGAGTATTTGATTCTCATTTGAATTATAATAAATTAATTTATCGTTAATAGCTTTTATTTCAGTAAATTTTCCATGTTTCATATTAGCTGGAAATTGACAAAACAAAACCCCTGTTTTATTATTTCCAAATTCTTTTAGTTTATTTTTAAACACCTGAGTAGTATCTAAATTGGTATATAAGCTGTCAAATGCTTTCAGGTTTTCTGTTTCTGAAACATCACAATTGTTATTATGTGTTGATTTTTGACTTTTACATGAAATCATGAAAAACAATGCGGATATTAAAATTATCTTTTTCATTTTTTTGTTACGGGTAAATTATATGTTCTACTCAAATATCCTTTTGCATTATAGGGATTATTTTCCAACAGTTTGTATGTTGTAGTCTGATATTCAATTTTAGAAAAAGAACCTCCCGTATATACTGCTTTCCTTGAAAAATATTGTGATAATAAATTCATGTTTTGTGCACCATTCGTAATTAATTCTGCTCTAACCATATTTTCGACATGAGATGCAAATCTTTCCCTTTTTTCTAATGCGTTGTTATAGAGAGTAACATCAAATGGATTAGCTGTTTGTCTGTCTAATGATTTCAACTCACTTTCCAATCCGTTCATTTTAGCCCAAGCATGCCCACCTTCATGTCCTATTTGCGCTTGAATATTTGATTCATTACTACTAATTCCGTCCAAATAATCAGAAGAGCCGTTGCCTATTCCAATCTTAATATTAGTACCTCCTGATTCGGTCTTCTTCGTATCTCCACCCGTAGTTTTTTGAGCATAAATAGTATGGGTTGCAGAATCGGCATCTAAGTCATTGTATATTGCAGAAGCAGTTTCAGAATTTTTCATTGTTTCTCGATACTCTTTTTTTAATTCTCTCCTTGCTTCCCTATATTCTTTCCTTGAAGAAAACTGTTTGCTTAATTCTTCATCTTTTTGCACATCGCTCCAAGTTGCCCATCTTATTCTCATTCCATCAGGGTCAATAAAAAAAACAGGGTTATTTACAGTATAAACATAAGGGGAGCTATTATCATACTTCTCCGCCAGCGGATCAATATTCATCCACCTACCAATCGCAGGGTCATAATTCCTAGCTCCGTAGTCGTAGAAGTTAAGCCCCAGCTCGTCCTGGAACTCCTTCCCGTTGTACTTATATTTATACTCCAACGGTGCACTCGGTCTTCCAGGTCTTAAACTTACCTTTTCATCAATCCTTTGGAAAGAATTCCAGCCTGAGCTATAATTGGTATGCTTGAGCCCAAATGGATAGTAATGGTTTTCTTCAATAATCTTAAGAACGTTAGTAACCGGATCGAGCCCATAAGAAAGGCGAATGTTGCCCAAATGGTCTTTATAGTTAAAGACATAATTATAACTTTCAGGCGTTATTACAGTCTCGTTTCCTAAACTGCCACCATAGACTGCCGGTGTGTAATTTACATAGCCTTCAGCTGTTGGAAAGAATAAAAGTGTTTTGCCCTTGTACTGAAATCCTTGAAGATAGGTGAAAGACCTGGGTGTTCCAACTTCAGTGACCAGCTTTTGAACTTTTTTTCCGGCAGCATCGTAAAGATATTCAATTTTATTGGATTCTGAACCAAAAACAATTTTTATAGGCAGATTCAGATGGTTATACAGTATTTGAGTGATGCCTTTGTTCTGATCAGAAATCATATTCCCGTTAGCGTCATAAGCAAAGTCGTCTTCGGGGTCAGTATATCCGTCAGGGCTATCGTCAATGAAACCTTCGGGGTTAAAGCTATAGTCAAGCACTTTCATCAATTGATTTTTCTTCTGCGGATGATAACTGTAGGCCAGCCTGTCCATTTCAAGAGCCATAAAATCTCCGTCATATCCTCCATTTCTGGACAAATCTGTAATATTCCCATTTTTGTCATAGGAAATTTCTTCATCATAAGAATTAAATACGCTACCGCTTTTTTGATAAAGGGCTCTGTTAAGACGGTTAAGATCGTCGTACTTATACCCATAAGATCTTATGATGTCGTTACTGGATGTTCTCCAAAAGGTTTCAGAAATGTTTCCATTGTATAGAGGTTTTATTTCTCCATAAACTGTGTTTTCTACTGTTTCGTAATTAATCTTAAATGCGAATAAGTCATCAGGGTTGCCAGCTTGTATGAGATTATCTATTTTGTTGATTTCTTTTAGCCAGCCCTTAATGTTGTATGTATAATCGATTTTCTGTAAAGGATTAGTGCCGGATAAATCAGTGCCTCCCGTTCGTTTTACAATAAGCCTGCCTAATTCATCATATTCATTTTTGGCAAGTAGTTGTGGTATTCCATTTTCACCAACCTGATGGGTATGCTTTATCATACGATCCTGGTCAGAATAGGTATAACTGTCTTTTATGTAAATTTCACCTACGCCAGCCCTAGAATGTCTTGTCACAGAATAGATCACTTTGCCTGAAAAATCGAATTTGCTGTCAATTGTCGTATAGCCGCCAAGATAGTTTATCGTTTTTGAGCGTATTGTTCTGTCTTTTGAATCATAGAGAGAATAGGATAGTTCGCCAGTAGCTGAGGCCGATAAGTCCGGAATACGTAACCATGTTCCAGTCTGTAAACCTTTAGGCTTTACCGTATTGTTATAATAGACTGTTTGTCCTTCGATAGGGTCAAAGTTTGTCGGGGCATTAGGGTAATTATAATCGTCGTAATAGTTTACGCTCAATAGTTTCATTCCACTTGTCGGGAAAGCTACACTGGTATAGCCGATATTAATATTGTCAACGGTACCTCCTGATAGCCTTTTTTCGGAAAAATTGTTGTTAATGTTATTGAGTTGAGACTGAAGCACACTGCGCGTTTCATTTGTACTAAGCCATCCTGTATAAACAGGTCGGTTAAACAGGTCGTATTTGGTTATCAGACAGCCTGATCCATTTCCATTAAAAGGCGAAACGGCTGGTCCCGTTGCCACAACACGATCAAGTTTATCATATACCATATATTCCCATTGTTTTCCGGGAAGCTTCTTCTCAATAAGCCTGTTTCTATTATCATACTTATATTGATAACAGAGATCGTTTAGCTGGGTTGCAGGATTGTCGACTAAGGGAGGGAATACATAGGAGAGGTTGCCATATTGGTCGTAAACATAATAAGTGTCATGACTTACACCAGCGTTGTATGTACGCTTCAATACTAATCGCCCATCTTTGTCTATGTACTCTTCAATAGTGTTGTTTAAGCCACTGGTCCAGTTCTCATTTTTGGTTATTGTTTTATATAATTGGCCTTCGTTATAGATTGCCGATAAGAGTGAAACATCATATACTCCTTGAGCCGAATTCCATGTAGCAGTTGCTTTATAAAGTTTTACACCGTCTTGTGAGGTATTTGTCAAATAATCGATTTTTATTTCTTTGCCACTGCCCATTGACCAGGCCAATCCCGGAGCTGATTTCTTTAGCGTTTTGTTTAAAGGAGAATTCTCAAGAATCTTTTCTTCATACGGTACCTTTCCTTGATATTCAGGATAATTAAGTACTTCTGTAAGCGCTCCGTCTATATAATCTAAATCTGTTCTTTGAGAAACGTATGGAAGATATTCCTTTAACTGTCTGCCAAAAGCGTCATATTCGGTCGCAGTTGTCATACTTTTGCCATTTCCTGACTGGCCTTTGGTGACCATCTGAAGTAGTCTGCCCATTCCGTCAAAATAAGAAGTGCTCTCTACAGCCTGATTCAGCGAAGGAGTTAATATACTTGACGTACTAGGAACTTTATAGGTGGTTGTTTTAATATAATTTTTGTCCTGACTTTGTCCAAACGCAATGAAAGGAAGTAGCAATACTAGGTATGTTAATTTTTTCATTTGCTCCGTTTTATGGTTTATAATGATATTCATTCTCAGAAAGGATGTTGTTGTCCCGATCTCTTACTTGCTTCAATCTGCCCTTATTGTCATAATGATAACTTGCCTTATTGCCTTTGGAGTCCGTTTTTGTTGAGATTCCAATTCCTGGTTTGTATGTAAATGCAGTGACCAGGGCGTCAGGGAAAGCGGTTCTTAAAGCATCTAATGCCAATAATAGGTCTGCTTCCGTACCTGTATCTGATTTTTGTTGTAAATCAGTTATTGTAGAAGCAGGTATAGTATTGTAGGCTAAATTTTCAATTTTTGCTATTGGCAGTGTCTTTTTATAGCCCCATATAAGGCTTATAGGTATGCTGTTGGCTTTTTTATACTGTAGCAGGTTTCCTTTTTCATCATATCTTTCAAGATTGAATTCTGTTTGAGGTACGGTTGTGTTTCCTCCTTTCAATGTCTTGACAGATGCTTCTGCTAAAAGAGAACCATTGAATAGACCATATTCTTTATCTACCTGTTCTAATAATTCTGTTCCGGAATATTGTTTTGAGCGTAATGGTGAGCCAATAATGTTTTTGGATACAAGCTCAGAGGTGTAAGGAAAAGATGCTATTTCTGCATCACCCGGATAATAGTTTTTTATGATCTTGTTTGCTCCGCTTTCTGATGTTGTTTCTGTAATTACCGAAGGTTGGTATTTATTGTTATAGTCATAGGAAATTGTTTTTTCAAGTTGTCCATTTGAAAAATATTCTGTTGTTTTTTTCAGTAGTACAGGAGTCACTTCATCCTTGATTTCGTAAATCTGCATGTTTTCTATGGTTCCACCTACTACAGGGCTACTTCCAATACAAGCAAAACTATAATTCAGGTGGAATTTTATATGCATTCCAATACCTACTTTCCTCGGAGGGTAATAGTCGTGGTACATATAGGTGTTTTCTTCCCTTCTTTTTAAATTTCCTAAAGCATCGAAATGTTCAGTTTTAAGTAGGTCCCCATTACTTTCTTCATATGTCCTTTTTGGTGACAGAGCAAGATTTAAATTGTCATAAATAGGATTGTTGGGTCTGTAGATCATATGGGAAGAAACGCTGGAATAGAACACGCTCTCATTTTTGTTTGCAGAATAATGATATACTGCCTTTCCATTTGTTTCAATACCTGTATTAGCGGAAAAGATTTCCTCAATTCTTGAATATCCCACATGGGCTTGTGAAGGAGCGTATTGGTTTCGTCTGTTTTCAGAATATACGGTCACATTTCTTACGGAGCATCCACTTGCACAACTGTTACCATTGGGGCACAGGAAGTCATCAGTACCATATGAGTAGTCATTAGCAAAATCTAATACATCCATCAGTATACCTGATGAGTACAATTCTGAGGATGATGGCAATGCCGTTACGTATTTGTACTCCTTTTTATCTGTAATAGTCGCATCGTAATTATAATTAGTGATTTTTTTGACCCTAGCCCCACCAATTTCTTTATTGTAGTTAGCATAGATGGATGATTTTGGGATTTTTACTTTTGCACGTACCGGGAAATAGTACTGTTTCATATAATCAGGATTTCCAGGTTGGAACCCTTCTTCTGCATCAAGCAAATTAGAGATATGTTTTAGTGCTGTTACCCTAAAATAATAGCTGCCAGCAGGTAAATCGCTTAAAGGGATGTTGATAACGGCTACTCCATTATTTATGGAAAGTGGAGGGCATAGGAGATTGCACACGATATCGGAAGAAAACCGTCTTGTTAATACAACCTGATTGTTGGATGCATTGATAATCTGAAGTGCTGGTTTCCATGCATCGACATCCAAAACGGTACATTTTCTATAGGATTCTGTTCCGCCACCAGGAACAAATCCACTACCACAACTTATTTCCAGGACAATATGCCCGAAAATGCTTGACGGTGGGGTACCTACACCTGACTCTTTTTTCCATGCATAATCTACAGGTGTGCCATTTAAGGTAAATACCGCAGAATTTCCAGGAGATGACTCGTCATATGATTCAGCTTGAAATACTTCAACATCTTCAAAGGGCACATTTGTGTTCTTAGTTTGACTATTAAGAAGTATAGAATGTGGCTCATAAGTGATCTCGCTATAACCTTTTGTTGGATAATATATTTTGGTCAGGAGTCCATTCTTACCAAAATTAAAATCGGGAGATTTGTCTGCTGCTATAATTGAAACCATAGTAGGCGTACTCAGACAATTTTTTAAAGCCTTGTATGATGGATATAAATGTTCATTCGTTTTGCCATTATAATATCCCCAATAGTCTGTTGATTTGGTTAGTTTATTGGGTAATTGGTCAGGATTTAGGTACTCAAAACGCCTGAGCATTTCTCCATTCTCGAATATATTATCCAGTTTTAATCTGAGATATTCCTGTGTGAATTGAGAATTAAACGTGGCGTTTGCATTGAAATAAGAATAGCCGAATTGGAAGTCTTTTACCGTTTGGTTTTTTAAATCTTTAACATAAATGTGGTCCAGTTTTTTAGGTTTTTCATTTCTGTAGTTGGCGATTGAGGTAACTATCGGGTATCTTCCATTATTTCCGTCCATTAAATCTAGCCTGTCTGATCCTACAAAATCTACCCTAAAATCATCATAAACAATTGAAGCAAGATAGAGCGCAGCATGACAGTTAAGAGAACGTGATGGGCGGATATATGAACTGATATAGCCTCCCCATGGTGCAAAATTATCTAAATTGGGGCATACTAAATTATGTCCTTTTTCACTGGCTATCGGTTGGTCTTTAATAGTAGCCCTTTCGTAATAGTTGTAATAAAGCGTATTGCCTTTTGGAGATACAATCTTTTCTATTTTCCAACCTGTAATCATGGGATTGTCAAATCCGCTGAGCACTGCGAAATCATTAGCGATTTGTCTTTCAACTGCGGTGACTGAATATTCTGGATTTGTAAAATAAAATACAAATCCTCTGTCATTGGTTACAGTAAAGGTTTTAGCACTTTCATTATAGACAACCCGTATCCTGCTGTCAGCATTAATCATGACAGTGCCAATAACACCACCGTTGAGGTTTTTCTGAGTAAGTATAAATTTTGCGCTTTCACCAAACAAGTTCACGGTAAAAATGTCGGGTTCAGTATCATAAGTGTTTACAATGTTGTTGTAATCTTCATGTACGCCTAGTTCTTCCCAGAGAGGACTCGCATAACTGAAGTTATAAGAAAACTCTGGAAGAGCATATCTTGTGTAAGGGAATCCTACATTTGCTCCTACCTGCGTAACATCATCAAGCCCTCTTGTGTTTCTGGTAATAACAGGTTCTACCGAAAGCCCCCAACCCAATCCAACCCAGCTGGCTTCTTGTCTTGCCAAAATGCCACCTGTTGAGTAGGAAAGCGCAATGGGGATTTTTAGCCCATCAAAATCAATTTCGTGTAAAGGGACGTCTATATTGGCAGTGCCACTATAATAATTCATGGGTAGTTCGCCATACTTGCCAAGGCTCGCAACTTCAGGGTTGGGCTTTGTCAACTCTGGAATAGTCTTGTCTAATTGGGCATTCGCATTAAAATTTATGGCAAACAACAGTATATAATAATATTTTTTCATGACATGTCTAGTTTTTAATAATAGTCTTGGCTACTTTGATAGCGTCATTCTGTACATTCGTCCTGATTTCGACCAAATAAATTCCTATAGGTAGTCCTCCAAGGTCAACAGGAACGGTTCTGTTCTGGATATCGAAGTGCTGCAACTGGCGGCCTGACAAGTCAAATACGGTTGCTGTGCCTTTCTCGAACTCATAACCTACGATAACATTGGTAAATTGAGCTGTAGGATTCGGGAAGGCCTCGATAGGACTTTTCTCTTCTTTCTTTTTCTTTTCGTTTTTTAGCTTAACAACCCAGAAATCGTTTCTTCCTTGTGAAGAGTTGCGGTCGCGGGAATTGCTGCCTTTGGAAGTCCCGGCCAATAAATATCCCCCATCGCGAACCCTGACAGCTTTTCTCAAAATATCCTGCCCGTTGCTTCCTACGGTCTTTCGCCATTGTTCTTCTCCTTTCTCATTAATTTTTATGGCCACATAATCATTAATGTCTTCCTTGTCCTTTTTCTTATCGGTGGCAGTTTCGCTCATTGCATGTCCACCAATCAGCAAGGAACCGTCTTCATTTTCAACCAGAGAAGCAAGTAGGTCGGTTTTTCCAATATCATAAGTTTCCTGCCATAGTATCTCGCCAGATGAATCTATTTTCAGAAGCCAGAAGTCGATGCCGTTCTTATTTGAGGCGTTTTTATTGCCGGTGGTTTCAGAAGCTGAATTTCCTGCCAGTATATAGTTGCCGTCTGAGGTATGAAGCATCGTCTTGAGCTGTTCATCGCCTTCTCCGCCATAGACCTTCTGCCATTCAATCGTTCCGAACTTGTCTGTTTTTATTACCCAATAATCGCTTTCACCATATCTTTTTTCAGTCTTGTCTCCTGTTGCTGTAGAGTTTGAAGATCCGGCAAGCATATAGCCTCCATCGTCTGTCTGGATGATGCTTCGCAACTCATCATGGTATTGTCCGCCGATAGTTTTCTGCCATTCAATTTGACCCTCATTGTCTAGCTTTACGATCCAATAATCAAGGCCGCCCTGACTATCCTCTTTTTTTCCAAACGCATCTTCTTTTCCATTTTTCAGCTTTTCACTTCGGGAAGAGCCGGAAGAACCACCTATGATATAACCACCGTCTGAAGTTGATGCAATGCTTTGCAGAAGTTCCTGTCCGGTACCGCCTATAGTGCGCTGCCACTGTTCGGCTCCCTTGGCATTTAATTTTATGATCCAGAAGTCTTCAAGCCCTTTACATTCATCTTTTTTATGAAGGCCTTTAGGCGAATTGGAAGTGCCTGCTAAAATAAAACCTCCATCTGGCGTCAGTTTTATACTTTGTAGCAGATCAGCTCCGGAGCCCCCGAATCCTTTTTGCCAATCGAGATTACCCTTTTCATCCATTTTCCAGATGAAATAATCCAGATTTCCATTGTTATCATCAGTTTTGTTTCCCGTATTTTTGGATAACGAGCTTCCAGCGAGAATAAAACCATAATCAGGAGTTGGTTGGGCATCAAACAAGTAGTCTGAGTGTTTTCCTCCGTAGGATTTCTCCCAGAGGATGTCCTGGGCGTTAAGTGCCCCCGCAGAAAGCAGGAAACAAAGTCCGGCAGCCAGTCTTGCCGGAAAGGGTCTGATGGGGTTCATGTGTCTGTAGTTATTTAAGTTAAGTATTGTTAATTTGTGTTAAAACGTAAAGAAATAAAATTTTATTATTGAAATATAACATTTTATAAATGAAAATATAGTTTATGACAAATCTAGGTGCATTCGAAAGTCTTCTATTACAGAAAATCTGTAAAAAATGTTAAAATTTAAAAGAAGTGAATTTATTGAAGACGGAATTAAATATAGTAAAGGATACAAGTGAAATATGATGAAATGGTGGTGAAATGATAAATCAGGAGTTATTGAGGTTTTTGTTAAATAAAAAAGGACAAATCGATACAATATCAATCTGTCCTATCAGGTGGAGAAGATGGGATTCGAACCCACTACCTCTTGGCTGCCAGCCAAGCGCTCTAGCCAAGTGAGCTACATCCCCAAAGCATGTGGCAAATTAAGGGAATTAATTTTCAAAAAGCAAATACCTTCCGATGAATTTATTTTGCAAAAGCGTAACTTTACCTGCAAATATTTTTTTATGACCACACAAAGATTAAACGGGTCTCTGTATACCGTTATCGAAAATAAAATAGCAACCGTTGAATTCGGACATCCCGCAAGTAATTCCTTCCCAAGTGAATTATTACAAAGACTGACAGACGAATTAAACAATTTGAGCAGCAATCCGGACGTAAATCTGATTATTCTAAAAAGCGAAGGCGATGGGGCATTTTGTGCCGGAGCTTCTTTTGATGAGCTTTTGGCTGTATCGAACCTTATGGAAGGAACCAGTTTCTTTTCGGGTTTTGCAAACGTAATCAATGCTATGCGCAAATGCTCCAAACTGATTGTTGGACGCATTCATGGGAAAGCCGTTGGTGGTGGTGTAGGACTGGCTGCGGCATGCGATTATGCTTTTGCAACAGTAGACAGCGCTATTAAACTATCAGAACTGGCTATCGGAATTGGGCCTTTTGTGATTGAACCGGCCGTTTCAAGAAAAATAGGTAAGGGCGCTTTAGGCGAAATGACGTTGGCAGCACACGAATGGAAAAATGCCTATTGGGCTCAGGAAAAAGGCCTGTATGCCAAAGTTTTTGAAACAAAAGAAGATTTGGATAAAGAGTTGGAAATTTTTACTTCAAAATTAGCATCCTATAATCAGGAAGCCTTGTCTGAAATGAAAAAAGTACTGTGGGAAGGAACCGAAAATTGGGATACGCTTTTGTATGAAAGAGCTTCAATTTCAGGGAAGTTGGTTTTGTCAGATTTTAGCAGAAATGCCCTGAACCAATTCAAAAAGTAACTAAATTTGCAGAAATAAAAAAGAATGAGCAAAATCAGAATTACCAAGCAATTTAGTTTCGAAACAGGACATGCACTGTATGGCTATGACGGAAAATGTAAAAATGTACACGGGCATAGCTATAAATTGTCAGTAACCGTAATAGGAACCCCGATTTCAGATACTAGCAACGTGAAATTTGGAATGGTGATTGATTTTTCGGACCTGAAAAAAATAGTCCGCGAAGAAGTTGTAGATGTTTTTGACCATGCAACCGTTTTTAATAAAAATACGCCCCATGTTGAATTGGCAGAGGAATTAAGAAATAGGGGGCATCATGTGATTTTAGTCGGTTATCAACCAACAAGCGAAAACATGGTGATTGATTTCGCTGAAAAAATCAAAAGCAGACTGCCGGAGAACATAGCCCTGCATTCTTTGAGACTACAGGAAACAGAAACATCCTATGCAGAATGGTTTCAAAGCGACAACTAGGCTTTGGGGCAATCGCCGTAAAAATTTCTTCGTAAACGTATGAATTTGAATAAACTAAACAAATATGATAAGGCCTACCTTCGCATAGCAAAAGAATGGAGCCGGTTGTCATATTGCAAAAGAAAACAGGTTGGCGCAATTATTGTGAAAGACAGGATGATTATCTCTGACGGTTATAACGGAACGCCATCCGGATTTGAAAATTCCTGCGAAGGAGCTGATGGGTTAACGTTGTGGTATGTGCTTCATGCAGAGGCCAATGCCATACTAAAAGTTGCCGGTTCGACGCAATCTTGTGAAGGAGCCACTTTGTATATTACATTGTCGCCCTGTAAAGAATGCAGCAAGCTGATTCATCAGTCGGGAATAAAACGGGTTGTATATCAGGAAGGCTATAAGGATGATTCCGGTATACAATTTTTAAAAGATGCCGGCGTTGAGGTAGTTCATATTTCTGAAACCGAAATGAATGAAAAACAATAAAATATATCTACCACTTGTTATTTTTGCTGCCCTGGCAATAGGAGTAGTCTTGGGAGGAATGCTTAATTTTCCAACCCAGGGTGTTGCTTTCTCCAAAACCAGCCCCAAAAACAAGCTCAACAAACTTCTCGATTTTATTGACAGGGAATATGTAGACAATGTCAATACAGACTCTATTGTCGACCTGACTGTTACCGGAATATTGGATAAATTGGATCCACACTCCGTCTATATTGCCAAGAATGAATTTGAGCAGGTTTCACAAAGCATGAAAGGTGATTTTGTGGGTATTGGCGTTAATTTTTATATGTATAATGATACGGTAGCGGTCATAAAACCGGTTGAAGGCGGACCTTCAGAAAAAGCAGGTATCAAATCAGGTGACCGAATTCTTTTCGCAGACAATTACAAGCTTTTTGGTCGTAAGATTACCAATGACACGCTTTTTTCCAAACTAAAAGGAAGTGTAGGTTCTGATGTGGAGCTTACCATCTACAGAAAAAATGAAAATAAAAAGCTAAAAGTCAAGGTAAGACGTGATGTGATTCCTATCAAAAGTGTAGACATTGCCGTGATGGTCAATCCAGGCGTGGGATACATAAAAATAAACCGTTTCGCAGAAACTACCTATGACGAATTTGAAAGCGGACTTCTTAGTCTTAAAAAACAAGGAGCAAAAACGCTTATAATTGATGTGCGTGACAATGGCGGAGGTTATCTGGACAAGGCAATTGAAATAGCTGACGATTTTCTCAAAGATAACGCACTTATTGTCTTTACCAAAAACAAAAAAGGCAGAGTAGACAAAACCTATGCTACCAACGATGGGAGTTTTGAAACCGGCAAAGTATATATACTGATTAACGAAAACAGTGCTTCGGCCAGTGAAATTTTAGCTGGAGCTATTCAGGATAATGACCGCGGACTCATAGTAGGAAGGCGCTCTTTCGGAAAAGGACTGGTGCAACGTGAAATGCCTTTGGGTGACGGATCGGCTGTAAGATTGACCGTAGCGCGTTATTATACGCCAACAGGACGTTCCATCCAGAAATCTTATGAAAAAGGGAGTGAAGAATACTTTAAGGAATTTGAAAAACGTTTTGAGTCTGGCGAATTATACAAGTCGGACAGTATAAAAGTAGCCGATACGCTAAAATTCAGGACGCCAAAAGGACGCATTGTATATGGCGGAGGAGGAATCGTTCCGGATATTTTTGTGCCTCTGGAAGTAGAACACGGCGAAGAAAGCATTGCCTACATGATGCAATCCGGACTCGTAGGCTATTTTGCTTTTGAAGAGTTGGATAAAAACCGTAATGATTTTAAAAACCTGACTTTCCAGCAGTTTTTGACAAAAATGCAACAGACAGATAGCTATTTCAATACTTTCCAAAAATATTTAATCAAAAACGGAGTGCTTCTCGACCTGAAGCACACCAAAAATCTGGTTAAGCGCTACTTGGCTGCTGAATTTGCCAGACAATTATACGGAGACGACAAATACTATGAAATTGTATTAAAAGAAGATGCCATGATTAAGGCGGTTCTGGAAAACAAACAAGAAATAAAATAAAAAAAAGCATCCTTTTCGGGATGCTTTTTAGTTATCATAAACTTATTCGAAAAAAACAAAACCTTAGCACCTCAGTACCTTAGCGCCTTTTTTACTCTAAATAAAATTATTTTCTAATACTATCGTGTACTTGCGAATACGTACCATTATTCCATAAAGTCAAAATGTCCGTAGCAACTGAAGCGCCGCTTCCTGCTGCGATTGACAATTGGCTTCTCAGGCCTGCCAATGTTCCGGCCACGTAAATTCCGTCGGCAACGAAATGGTCTTCATTTTTTAGCTGGATTCTGTTTTTTTCTGCAATCGCTTTTTTGTGAGGAATTACATATTCCATTAATCCTTCGATGGCGAAAGTGTTAGTAGCGTTGATTGCCACTACAATAATTTTGGTTTGATAAGAACCTTTATTGGTTACAACCGTAAAGTTAGGGTAGGCTCCTTCAATTTTCATGACCTTTTCGTTTTCAATTTGCTGAACATGTGGGTAAAGAGAAGCAAGCTGTTCTTTGCTTTCCTCCAACAGTTCCGAGCCTAATTTTCCCGCAGGAATTCCATAGGCATTATTGAAAACGGCATACTGAAGATTTGAAGCTTTCTGGTGTGTAAAAATTCCAATTTTCTTGTCGGCAGCAAAAGCTTTGTTTTGAGCAGACCCTAAAACAAGGGCACAGGACATTCCTGAAACGCCTCCGCCAATAATTAAAACGTCAAACATGGTCTTATTTGTCTTTTGTTTTTTCTTCGATCATTTTTGACATTCTGAAAATCAGAAGAATGAAAATGGCGCAGAATGAAGCGGCAATTCCTATCAATCCAACAACACTGTCTCCTTCGAATAAGTGGTCGAAGTCTAAAATAGTAATGTTGAAAATGATTAATGCTAACGCAAGGAAGATTAATATGTAAGTAAAAATTTTCATTATAAGAAGGGGTTCTCTGATTATGAATGGTGAAATTAATAAAATCTATGTTAGATAAAAAGCCCTTTAACATTGGCGCCAAATAATTTAACAGCAATGGCCAGCAGAATAACGCCAAATATCTTTCGGATGACACTTAGTCCGTTATCTCCAAGCAGCTTTTCTATCTTGGATGACGACTTCAGAACGGCAAAAACTACGATAATATTGATGATTATGGCGAATATAATATTGATTTTTTCATATTCTGCTCTCAATGACAGGATTGTGGTCATGGTTCCGGCACCTGCAATCAATGGGAAAGCAATTGGAACAATAGAAGCGGTGCTCGGGTTGTCTTCTTTATAAAGACGGATTCCTAAAATCATTTCCAGAGCAAGGAAAAACAAGACAAAAGAACCGGCAACGGCAAACGAACTGGCGTTAATGCCGATTAACTTTAGAATTTCTTCGCCCACAAAAAGAAAAGCAATCATAATGACACAGGCAACAATAGAAGCTTTTTCAGACTGGATGTGTCCTACCTTTGAGCGCAAATCGACAATAATAGGTATGCTGCCAACGATGTCGATAACGGCAAACAAAACCATACTAGCTGTAAAAATTTCTCTCCAATCGAATCCCATAACGATGCTTTTTTGAAGCTGCAAAATTATTTCATTAAAAATGAAAAATCATTAATGATTCGTTAATTTTTTAATGATTTTTTTCAAATTAAGTTATTGAAAATAAGCTAATTGTTTCTGTAAAGCCGGAAATTCAAAAATTAACACGCTATTTCACATTTGAAAACTATCTTTGCAACATGTTTCAACTAGGAAAAACAATTGTCTCAGAAGACATTTTAGAAAAAGAATTTGTTTGCAACCTTTCAGCTTGCAAAGGGGCTTGTTGTGTAGATGGTGATGCGGGTGCTCCTTTAAATGAAGAAGAGACAAAAATCCTGGAAGCAATTTATCCAAAAGTAAAGCCGTTCCTTCGTAAAGAAGGAATTGATGCTATTGAAGCGCAGGGTACCTGGATAAAAGGAACAGATGGCGATTTGGAAACGCCACTGATTGACAATAAGGATTGCGCTTATGTAATTTTTGACGGGAAAACTGCACTTTGCGGTATCGAACAAGCCTATAATCAAGGTATTGTAGATTGGAAAAAACCGGTATCTTGTCATTTGTATCCAATACGTATTAAAGATTTTACGGAATTTGCGGCAGTAAACTATGACAGATGGGAGATTTGCGACGACGCTTGTTCCTTAGGTAAAGAACTTGAAGTGCCGGTGTATAAATTTGTAAAAGAAGCGCTCATTCGTCGTTTTGGAGAAGACTGGTATGCCGAACTTGAAAAGGTGGCCCAGGAACTTAAAAATCAATAAACTTTTTATTTCAAAATTTTAATTTTCTTCGACTCTAAATTCCTTTGTTTTATGGGAGTTAGCGTTGTTTTTTAATTTGTAAATAACTGATTTACAGTTTTTTAAATAAATCTAAAAAAGTAAGAATTAATTTACCTCTTGTTAAAAACTATGTCCAATTGTGGATAAGTTTGGCTTTCATTTACGAATACAAATGACAATCTTTGTAGTGTCAAGAAATCAAAGAATAAATTCCGATAACACAATAAAAGTCAAGATAGTATGGCAGCGATAGAACCAATTTTACAAGAGAACAAAGACCGTTTCGTGATTTTCCCTATAAAACACCATGATATTTGGGAGTGGTATAAGAAAATGGAAGCAAGTTTTTGGACTGCCGAAGAAATTGATTTGCACCAGGATTTATCAGACTGGAACAATAAGCTGAATAATGATGAGAAATATTTTATCAAACATATTTTAGCTTTTTTTGCTGCATCAGACGGTATTGTGAATGAAAACCTGGCAGAGAATTTTGTAAACGAAGTTCAGTATCCGGAAGCTAAATTTTTCTACGGATTCCAAATCATGATGGAGAATATCCACAGCGAAACCTATTCTCTTCTGATTGATACGTATGTAAAAGATGAAGCAGAAAAAGACCAGCTTTTCCACGCTTTGGAAGTATTTCCGGCAATTAAGAAAAAAGCAGACTGGGCTTTAAAATGGATTGAATCGGATTCATTTGCTGAAAGACTGATTGCTTTTGCAGCCGTAGAAGGAATCTTTTTCTCAGGAGCATTCTGTTCTATCTATTGGTTGAAAAAACGTGGATTGATGCCGGGTCTTACTTTTTCAAATGAATTGATTTCACGTGATGAAGGCGTACATTGTGACTTTGCTGTGCATTTGCACAATCACCACCTTGTTAACAAAGTTTCAAAAGCCAGAATTACAGAAATCCTGGTACAGGCTCTTGATATTGAAAGAGAATTTATAACAGAATCTCTTCCGGTGAGCTTAATTGGAATGAACGCAAACTTAATGACACAATACTTAGAATTTGTAACCGACAGATTATTAGTAGAATTAGGATGTGCAAGAGTGTATAACTCTGCGAATCCATTTGATTTTATGGATATGATCTCTTTACAGGGTAAAACAAATTTCTTCGAAAAAAGAGTTTCAGAATATCAGAAAGCTGGAGTTTTAAACAGCGGAACAGGAAACGACAGCGAATCGCAAAAAATTAGTTTCGACGCCGATTTCTAGATTTTTTTAGAAGCCAGACACCCCTTTTGTCTTTTAAACCATTTCCTGATAATACAGAATTGTTTTTCTTTCTATAGACGGAAAGAAAAGAATTTCTTTGTTATCAGTACTATTCCCGCTTTTGCGGATTGTTTTAATCTTTTTAATAATCCCGAATGGTCTTCCATTCCCTAACCAAATTTGTAAACTTATGTATGTAGTTAAAAGAGACGGTCACAGAGAGCCGGTAATGTTTGATAAGATTACGGATAGAATTAAAAAATTATGCTACGGCTTGAACGATCTTGTAGATCCGGTAAAAGTAGCAATGCGCGTTATCGAGGGGTTGTATGATGGTGTTACAACTTCAGAGTTGGACAATCTTGCAGCAGAAACCGCAGCAGCAATGACAATTGCCCATCCGGATTATGCCCAGTTGGCAGCAAGGATAGCAATTTCAAACCTTCACAAGAATACCAAAAAATCGTTCTCAGAAACGATGAAAGAAATGTATTTCTATGTGAATCCAAGAACCAATCAGGAATCTCCGCTTCTTTCAGAAGAAGTATACAATGTGATTCAGGAAAATGCGGCTTTTCTGGATTCCCATGTAATTTACAATAGAGATTTCAACTACGATTATTTCGGATTCAAGACGTTGGAGCGTTCGTATCTGCTAAAAATAAACGGAAAAATTGTAGAAAGACCGCAACACATGTTGATGCGTGTTGCTGTTGGAATCCACTTGAATGACCTGGATGCAGTATTGGAAACTTATGACCTGATGTCTAAGAAGTTCTTTACGCATGCAACGCCAACGTTATTCAATGCCGGAACTCCAAAACCGCAAATGTCTTCCTGCTTCCTTCTGGCAATGCAGGACGACAGTATCGACGGAATTTACGATACGCTAAAGCAAACAGCCAAAATTTCACAATCGGCTGGAGGAATCGGGCTTTCAATCCATAATGTTCGTGCCACGGGTTCCTATATCCGCGGAACAAACGGAACGTCAAACGGAATTGTTCCGATGTTGCGTGTTTTCAATGACACCGCCCGTTATGTAGACCAGGGAGGAGGAAAACGCAAAGGAAGTTTTGCTATCTATATCGAAACATGGCACGCTGATATTTTTGATTTCCTTGACCTGAAGAAAAACCATGGAAAAGAAGAAATGCGTGCGCGTGATTTATTCTTTGCTATGTGGACTTCGGACTTGTTCATGAAACGTGTTCAGGAAGATTCTACATGGACGTTGATGTGTCCAAACGAATGTCCGGGACTTTACGACGTATATGGTGAAGAATTTGAAGCGCTGTATACTTCTTACGAAGAACAGGGCAGAGGAAGAAAAACCATTAAGGCAAGAGAACTATGGGAAAAAATTCTGGAATCTCAAATTGAAACGGGAACACCATACATGCTGTATAAAGATGCGGCAAACCGTAAATCAAACCAGAAAAACCTGGGAACAATCCGTTCTTCTAACCTGTGTACAGAAATCATGGAGTACACTTCTAAAGATGAAATTGCGGTGTGTAACCTGGCTTCTATCTCATTGCCAATGTTTGTGGAAAACGGACAGTTCAACCACGAACTGCTTTATAACGTAACAAAACGTGTAACAAGAAACCTGAACAAGGTCATTGACAGAAACTATTATCCGGTTCCGGAAGCAGAAAATTCAAATATGCGTCACCGTCCGGTTGGATTAGGGGTTCAGGGTCTGGCAGATGCCTTCATTCTTTTGAGAATGCCTTTTACTTCGGATGAAGCTAAAAAATTAAACCAGGAAATCTTCGAAACGCTATACTTTGCTGCCGTTACGGCTTCGATGGAAATGGCAAAAGAAGAAGGACCATATTCTACTTTTGAAGGTTCGCCTATTTCACAGGGAGAATTCCAATACAATCTTTGGGGATTAAAAGACGAAGACTTGTCTGGTCGTTGGGATTGGGCATCTTTGAGAAAAGAAGTAATGGAAAATGGGGTGAGAAACTCATTGCTTGTAGCTCCTATGCCAACAGCTTCTACATCTCAGATTCTTGGAAACAACGAAGCTTTTGAGCCTTATACTTCAAATATCTATACAAGACGAGTGCTTTCAGGTGAATTTATCGTGGTAAACAAGCACCTGTTAGAAGATTTAGTAGAATTGGGTCTTTGGAATGAAGACCTGAAACAGGAAATCATGCGTCATAACGGGTCAATCCAAAACATTGATATCATTCCGCAGGATTTGAAAGAACTGTATAAGACTGTTTGGGAAATGTCAATGAAAGACATCATCGATATGTCACGCCAAAGAGGCTATTTTATTGACCAGTCACAGTCGTTAAACCTGTTCATGCAGGATGCGAATTTTGCCAAACTGACTTCAATGCACTTCTATGCATGGCAGTCCGGATTAAAAACAGGAATGTACTATCTGAGAACCAAGTCGGCGGTTGATGCGATTAAGTTTACGCTTAATAACGATAAAAAAGCAGAACCTGTAGCGGTAGAAACTGTTGCAGAACCTGCAATTGCTGTCGATGAGTTCCGTGCAATGTTGGAGCGTTCCAAAAATGCAGAACCGGACGATTGCGAAATGTGCGGATCTTAATAACAAACGCAATATCTATAAAAAACAGCCGTCAATTGATGGCTGTTTTTTTATACCAATAGTTTTAGTCTTAGTATATTTGCTTACAAAATCAAAAGAGCTTGAGCACACTATATTTCAGGGATAGGGAAAATGTAAATTTAGAAGATGTCGTCTTTGAAGCTTCTGTGGCAGAACAGGTCGAACAATTTCTGAAAGAACACCGTTTTTCTGAAATCCTTCACCAGTATGAGCTTCCTGTAGCCAATAAAATTTTTCTGTATGGCAAGACCGGATGCGGCAAAACCATGACGGCAAAAGCGATTGCTAAAGAGCTGGACAAGAAAATTTTTATTGTGAACCTCTCAACTATAGTATCTTCCAAATTAGGAGAAACGGCAAAAAACATCAATAACATTTTTAAGGAAGCCAATTATGAAAATTCCGTACTGTTTTTTGATGAATTTGATTCTTTAGGACAAGTTAGGGATTACGACAATAAAGACAGTAGCGAAATGAAACGTGTCGTAAATGCTCTGTTGCAGCTTATCGACAATTTCCCAAGAAACGCCATATTGATTGCTGCGACCAACCAAATTCAAATGATTGACGAAGCACTTCTGCGTAGATTTGAACTTAAACTGGAATTTATATCGCCTTCAGAAAAAGTACTGGATAGCTATTATGATACATTGCTGTCAAGATATCCGGTGAAATATCAAAAGGTAGAAAGGAAATACGGCATTTCTTTTTCAGAAGCAAAAGATTTTGTTTTCAGGCAGGTGAAAAACAATATTATCCTTGACGAAATGGCAAAACTGTCATAAAACAAACTAATTATTTACTTTAATCATAAACCAATGTCAAAACAAAAAAAAGGAGTTTATACCGGAATCATAGAAAAAGATGAAAACGGAAATTATTTCTGCGGTCCTTACCTTCTGGATTACCAATATACTGAAGCCAATTTTAAGATTGGGGATGAAGTAAATATCAAGTCGGTAATTGAAAATCCGAGTGATAAGACCCATAACCAATACCCAAAGAAATCCAAGAATTTCTTTTTGGCAAACCTGAAAGAATAATTTTAAAAAACAAATGGATTATAGAACTTCAAGGCAGTTATCAAAAAATAATTTAGATTGATTCAAAAAAGAAATATAAGATTTTAGATGTTTTTTTTATATTAGCAAGGAATTCAAATACTTTAAAACATGTTAAAAGATATTCTAAAATTAGATGGGGTCCAAGAATTAACAAAAAATGAACAAACAAAAGTTAATGGAGGCGGAATTTGTCCAAAAACAGTAGAGCATTTTGGTGTGATTGGTGCTGCGGCACATCCAAATTTATTTGGATTAATGTGTGCCAAAGAAATTGCCGCCAATTTAGCGTTATCTAAAGGATAATGTCAAATTATAGGATTTGTTCATACTGAGTAGGATAGGATTAATAATGGTAATTTGAAAATAGCTGTTTTCATTTTACTCGTGTCTTAGTAGTAAAGTAGAATCTTCCTGAAAAAATAATTTAAAGAACGTAACACTCCGTACGTTCATAATTTCAAATACCACCCTTAATAGAATCGAAGGGTAAAATTTAATTTCCATGATGAACTGGGAACAGCTTTTGTCTTTAAGAAAACAAGGCGACAAAGGAAAAAGATTGCGAAAAGAACAAGACGATACGCGTCTTGGTTTTGAAGTCGATTATGACAGAATTATATTTTCTTCTGCTTTTAGAAGCCTTCAGGATAAGACACAGGTAATTCCGCTTTCCAAAACAGATTTCGTGCATACAAGACTAACACATAGTCTTGAGGTTTCTGTTGTTGGTCGTTCCATCGGAAGATTGGTTGGGAAACAGATTATTGAAAAATACCCGCATTTGAGAGAAGTTCATGGCTATCAGCCAAACGATTTCGGGGCAATTGTTGCGGCAGCTTCTCTGGCTCATGATATAGGAAACCCGCCGTTTGGGCATTCGGGAGAAAAAGCCATAGGCGAGTATTTTAAGACCGGAAAGGGAAAACAGTTCCAAGGCCAGCTTTCTGAAAAAGAATGGCAGGATTTAATCGATTTTGAAGGTAATGCCAACGGTTTTTCATTATTGACGGCTTCGCGACCGGGTATTGAAGGCGGTCTCAGGATTTCATATGCTACTTTGGGTGCTTTTATGAAATACCCAAAAGAATCACTTCCTAAGAAACCGACAAGCCATATTTCGGATAAGAAATACGGCTTTTTCCAAACCGATAAGGAGTTTTTCAAAGAAGTTGCGGAAGAGTTGGGTATGATACCTAACAAATCAGGAAATGACATTGGTTATGAAAGACATCCGTTGGCCTTTTTAGTCGAAGCGGCTGACGATATCTGCTATACGATTATCGACTTCGAAGACGGAATAAATTTGGGTCTGGTTTCGGAAGATTTTGCATTGGAATACCTTATCAATCTGGTAAAAGACAGCATCGATACTAAAAAATTCAATTCCTTAATTACTAAAGAAGACAGGATAAGCTACCTGAGAGCATTGGCCATTGGCAGTTTGATTAGTGATGTCGTAAAAGTATTCGTTGAAAATGAAGAACTGATACTTCAAGGGAAATTTCATCATGCCTTGACGGAAAAGAGCAAATATGTAGCCCAGATGAATGACATCATCAAATTGAGCATAAAAAACATCTACCAAAGCCGCGAAGTCATCGAAAAGGAATTGGTAGGCTATCAGATTATCCAGACTTTACTGGACAAATTTATTACGGCATTTAACAACCAGTTTCACGGAGAAGCGTCGAATTATGACCGACTATTGCTGAAAATGCTTCCGGAAAAATTCCATGATGAGAAAAATGACCTTTACAAAAGGTTATTGCACATTTGCCATTACGTGTCACTTCTGACCGATGGAAATGCATTGGAATTATTTAATACGATAAACGGGCGTAAGAAACTGTAATAAATAAGCCTAGAAGCTGTAAATCAAGCCCACACCCAGCATCTGCTTGAACTGTACTTTTGGTCCTACGGTAACCTGCTGGCCATTGATTTCTTCTTTAGCCTTGATGTCGTGGTCGTAAATCAGGTGGGTGTTGATATTGGCACGCACATATTTGTTGACAATAAAATCCAGTTGGACCTGCCAGTCAACGTCTATGTTCCCAAAATTGTTGATATAATCCGTGTAGAGATTCAGCTTGTTTTCAAAATTGATGTTTTTGAAAAGCTCTTTCTTATAACCGCTGGTAAAAAGGAAACCGAGTTCCGTTCGAGAATTCTTACCATCTTCAATCTTTTCTCCGGTAACGGCATCATAAACCGCCTTCTGAACCCCAAAGGCTCCCTGGTCTGCCAGTCGTTGGTCTAAAACCAAAGTGTTCTTTAAAGTAAGAGGCGAGATGTAAAGCTGCAGGTTGTATTTCTTATTGTTGTATTCGGCTCCGACCCCTAAAAAGGTGTAGGCTGGTGCAAATGGCTTGGAAATTGCCTTCTCAGTATTCGGATAGGCATAACCACTGGTAAACTGCGTGTTAAAATTAAACTTCGCACTATGAAACCAGTTGGAAGTAGTATCTTTTCTATAACCAAAAGTAGAGTTGAACTGGAAAGCATCGTCTGTTTTTCTCAATTCCACACCATCCTGCTTGCTTACCCCGTAACGTACGATTAATTCGTTAAGCCATTTTAGGTTGCCATTCTCGTATTTTCGTGTAAATGTACCTTTTAATAGTCCGGAAATAGCACTGTTTCCTCCGGCACTCCAATTGACAAATGCAATTTCGTTTAAGTCAAATCCTACCACATTTTTCCTTTCCCAATGGGTAACAACTTTTTTAACAATAGCCGAATCTAGTTTTTTGGATTGAATAGTATCTACAGATTGGGCAAAAGACGATACAGAAAAAAATAAGAATAACCCTAAGGCTAAAGGAGATAATCTCATAACAGGCATATTAAATTTTAGGACAGTGCAAAAGTCAATAATTTCGACAGGTTTCAAAAATTATTTGCAAGTTTTTTGCATCTATTTTGCTATAACGTTGTAGTTCGCCAATACTTCCGTGCTCGATGAATTCGTCCGGAATTCCTAAAGTCTTTATCCTTTTGGTATAATTGTTTTGAGCTGCAAATTCTGTTATAGCGCTACCGAAACCTCCTTTTGCCGCTCCGTCCTCTAAAGTAATAATAACGTCATATTTTTTAAAAATTGTATGAAGCAAGGTTTCATCTAACGGTTTTACAAACGGAAAATCATAATGCGAAAAGTCTTTTGGGCTGTCAATATTGGCTAAAGCGGGAATAACGTTGTTGCCAATGAATCCGGTAGAAAGAATAGCAATTCTGTTACCTTCTTTTAAAAGCCGGGCTTTCCCTATCTCAATCTTTTCGAAAGGTTTTTTCCAGTCGACAATCACTCCTCGGCCTCTCGGATACCGGATAGCAATAGGATGTTCCAGTCCAAGTTGTGCAGTATATAACATGTTCCGAAAAGCGGTTTCATTCATAGGCGCATAAATAATCATATTTGGAATACATCTCAAATAGGCTAAGTCAAAAACGCCATGATGGGTAGCGCCGTCTTCGCCAACCAATCCCGCGCGGTCAAGGCAAAAAATCACCGGAAGATTCTGTAAGGCTACATCATGAATCACCTGGTCATAGGCCCGTTGCAAAAATGTAGAATAAATAGTGCAATATACAATCATGCCCTGTGTTGCCATTCCGGCTGCCAGAGTCACAGCATGCTGTTCTGCAATTCCTACGTCAAAGGCACGTTTTGGGAAGGCATCCATCATAAATTTTAAGGAACTTCCCGTTGGCATTGCAGGTGTAATTCCTACAATCTTTTCATTTTTTTCGGCCAGTTCCAATAGCGTCAGTCCAAAAACATCCTGAAATTTTGGAGGCAGATTTTCTTCTGATTTTGAAATAATTTCTCCGGTAAGTTTGTCAAATTTACCGGGTGCATGATATTTTACCTGGTCTTTTTCGGCCTGTTCCAGTCCTTTTCCTTTTGTGGTGATGATATGGAGAAATTTTGGGCCTTTTATACTTTTTAGCCGTTTTAATTCTTTGATAACGGCAGCAATATCATGACCGTCAATCGGACCCGAATAATCAAAATTGAGTGATTTTATCATGTTATTCTGTCTCGGGTTTTTTCCGTCTTTTACAGCGGTGAGATAGTTTTTTAAAGCACCTACGCTAGGGTCAATTCCTATAGCATTGTCATTGAGTATGACCAATAGGTTGGCATCTGTCATGCCGGCATGATTTAATCCCTCAAAAGCCATTCCTGAAGCAATAGAAGCGTCTCCTACAACGGCAATATGGTGTTTTTCAAAATCACCGTTAAGATTCGAGGCAATTGCCATTCCCAATGCAGCAGAAATTGCGGTAGAAGAATGTCCTGTGCCAAAAGTATCATACGGACTTTCGCTCCTTTTTGGAAATCCGGAAATACCGCCCCATTGTCTGTTAGTGTCAAAATTATCTTTTCTGCCGGTAAGGATTTTATGTCCGTATGCCTGATGACCCACATCCCATACCAATAAATCATCGGGCGTGTTGAAAACATAATGAAGGGCAATTGTCAATTCAATTACGCCCAAACTTGCACCCAAATGACCTTCTTTGACAGAAACAATATCAATAATGAAATCGCGAAGTTCGCCCGCCAAAACAGGCAATTCAGCTACAGTCAGCTTTCTCAGGTCCTCGGGAGAATTTATATTTTGAAGGATAGTATAGCTCATTTCCGGATTAAAAATCAAATTTACGATATTGTTTTCTATTTTTGGGTTATGGAAAACAGCAACACCGACGAATATTTCATGAAAAAGGCCCTGCAGGAAGCAGAAGCCGCTTTTGAAAAAGGAGAAATCCCTGTCGGGGCTGTTATTGTTGTTGAAAATCGCATCATTGCCAGAAGCCATAACCTTACGGAAATGCTGAACGATGTAACGGCACATGCCGAAATGCAGTCGATTACGGCAGCAGCCAATTTCTTGGGAGGGAAATATCTTAAAAACTGCACATTATATGTTACCTTAGAACCATGCCAGATGTGTGCCGGAGCTTTGTATTGGAGCCAGATTTCCAGAATTGTTTTTGGAGCGAGAGATGAACAGAGAGGATACATGGCTTTAGGAACAAAGCTGCATCCAAAAACTGTTGTAGAATACGGTGTTTTAGAAGCAGAAGCTTCCAGTTTGATGAAACGTTTTTTTCTGGAAAAGCGCAAATAAAATGTAATGGTTATCGGGAAGTTTACATCAGATAATGCTCAACATGAACTTTGCGACTCTGCCGCTTTGCGTGAAATAGTAGCTCGCAAATGCGCTAAGTCGCAAAACAAGGAAAATATAAACTTATTGAAATTGGTTTGATAAAAGGTTTTAAATAATCAATTAAAATTTCTTTCCCTCAAAAGAAAAAATTAGGCATGATTTTTTCTTGTTAAAAATTTAAAAATTAATCCTATATTTATTACAATAAAGACATGGCTTATTCAGTTATGCTGAAAATGTCACAAAGGACAAAACATACGTTCAACTTCAAATCAATCATTCTATGAGAACTGGAAAACTAATACTATTGGTTTCGGTGTTTTTTTTATTAAATGCATGTAGAAAATCTTCGCCTGAAGATTTTGATTCGGATTTTTCGCTTTTTCGCGATTATGTTACCAGCTTCTCGTCGGGAATGATTTCCGCCAATTCTGATATTCAGGTGGGTCTGGCATTTTCAAAGGCAGAATGGAAACCCAACCAGGAATTGGATGAAGATATTTTTGATATTTCTCCAAGTGTTGACGGTAAAGTGGTCGTATTGCCAAATAACATTCTGGCATTCCAACCAAAGAAAAAACTAAAACAGGGTGAACAATATCAGGTTACGCTCCATTTGGATAAGTTGATTGAAGTTCCGAAAGAATTGTCCGATTTTAATTTTACGGTTAAAACAATCGAACAGGATTTCAAAGTTGAAGTCCAGGATTTACAGTCGTATACAAAAGACACTCAATTCCTGAACATGATACTGAAATCTGCGGATAATATGGATTTGGCAACAGCAAAAAAACTGGTGTCTGCTACGCAGAATGGTAAAGAATTGCCAATAAAATTTAATGAAAAAGGCAGTTCTCCAACGGAATTCTCCTTTGTTATTGACCAGATACAAAGAGGTGAAGATGATAGTAAAGTCCTAATCAAATGGGATGGCGACCCGGCGGATATCAACCAAAAGGGAGAAAAGGAATTTACAATTCCGGGCAAAAATAATTTTACCATTGTAGATGTAAGAATTGGAGATGAAAACAACCAGTCTGTCCGAATCAATTTTTCAGACCCGCTAAAAAAAGACCAAAATTTTAGTGGTTTGGTAGCTCTTGAAACAGTAGGTAATCTTCGTTATGCGGTAGATGGAAACGTATTGAAAGCCTTTTCAGATGTAGCTCTTGATGGCAAGTTGCTGCTGGAGGTTTTTCAGGGAATTGAAAATACAGACGGCTATAAAATGAAAAAAGGCTATGCCGCAAAAATTACTTTTGAACAAATCAAACCGGAAGTAAGATTTGTGAAAAGCGGTACAATTTTGCCAAGTTCTCACAACCTTAAAGTAAATTTCGAAGCTGCCAATCTGAAAAAAGTGGATGTAAAAGTATACCGTATCTTTGAAAACAACGTACTCCAGTTTTTACAGGATAATGAACTGAATGGCAACTATGATTTGAGAAAAGTAGCACTTCCTATTGCCAAAAAAACTTTAGAACTAACCACAAACAAGCTTGCCAATTATAAAAAGTGGAACAGCTATTCTCTGGATTTGTCGACCTTAATCAAACCGGAGCAAGGAGCGATTTACCGTGTGGAATTTACCATCAAAAGGTCTTATTCTCTATATACCTGTGATACTCCTGCGGAAGAAGAGCCGGTTGCTGAAGAAGATGAGGAACCGGAAGATTTTTCCAGCTACGATTCTTTTGATTACGACTACTATGATTATGACTATAATTGGAATGAAAGGGATAATCCATGCCATAAATCATATTATTCCAACAATAAGGTAGCTACAAATATATTGGCTACAGATTTGGGTGTTATTGTAAAACGAGGTGAAAATGGTTCTTATTTCTTCGCTGTCAATAATATCGTAACTACTCAACCGGTTTCAGGTGCAGCAGTAGAATTGTATAATTACCAAAAACAAAAACTGGTATCAGAAACTACTGATGGTGATGGTATAGTGAATTTTAGTACCGATAAAAAAGCATTTTTTGCCATAATTAAAAAAGACAAAAACACTACCTACGTCAAACTGGATGATGGAAACTCACAATCAGTGAGTAATTTTAATGTAGACGGAGAAGCACTCCAAAAAGGACTAAAAGGATTTATTTATGGAGAGCGGGGCGTGTGGCGTCCTGGCGATACAATCTATTTGTCGTTCATTCTCAATGATAAATCAAGCAGATTGCCTAATACGCATCCAATTAAATTAAAACTATCTGACCCGAATGGAAAGGTAGTTTATCAGAAAGTTCAGAAATATACAGATAAGAATCATTACAAATTCGCTTTCAAAACACAGCCAAATGCGCCAACAGGAAACTACGAAGCGGTTGTTTCTGTGGGTGGAGCGCGTTTCTATAAAGCCGTAAAAATTGAAACCATTAAACCAAACCGATTGAAAATCAAAAATGGGTTTGACGGGAAAATGCTGTCGGCTTTCCATAAAAATGATGCCAGGGTTGATGTAGCCTGGTTGCATGGAGCCGTTGCAAAAGATTTGAAACTCGAAATGCAGGCGAAATTTACGCAGCAAAAAACTACATTCAAGAATTATAGTAAATATGTTTTTGACGACCCGGCACGTAAATTTTCTACGGAAGAAGTAAACATTTATTCAGGAAAAATTGACGAAACCGGAAAAGCCAATGTCAGCATCCAGCCAAGATTACAATCGCAGGCACCGGGAATGCTAAAAGCATCGTTTATTACTAAAGTGTATGAAAACGGAGGTGACTTTAGTACAGATGTTATCTCGGCAACTTATTCGCCTTTCCAGACTTATGTGGGTGTAAAAACTCCGGAACCAAACAAATACGGAATGCTTGAAACCGGAAAAAGCAATGCATTTGATGTAGTAACGGTTGATGAAAACGGAAGACCAAAAGCGGTTAGAAATCTGGAAGTAAGAGTCTACAAAGTAGATTGGCGCTGGTGGTGGGATGCTTCAGATGATTTGTCAAATTACAGCAGTTCCACAACAAATACTCCGTTCTATTCTCAGGTATTGAATACGGACGGTTCCGGTAAGGCCCGATTCCAGTTTAAGACAACCGACGATGAATGGGGACGCTATCTTGTGCGGGTAACAGACCCTAACGGAGGACATTCTTCTGGTGAAACTGTAATGATTGACTGGCCAATCTGGTCTGGAAAAACAAGAAATACCAACGGTGCAGAAGCAAAAATGCTGGTATTCTCGGCAGACAAGGAAAAATACAATGTTGGAGAAAAAGCTATCGTTTCTTTCCCGTCAAGTGAAGGTGGACGTGCCCTGATTTCACTTGAAAGTGGTGCGCAGGTAGTCCAGACATTATGGGCAGAAAGCAAAAAAGGGGAAACACAGGTTGAAATACCGATTACCTCGAAGATGGCGCCTAATGTGTATATCCATATCACATTACTGCAACCCCATGCTTCTACAAAAAATGACTCGCCAATTCGTCTGTACGGAATTATCCCGATTGAAGTGGTCGATAAAAATACGGTTTTAGAACCGCAGATAGCCATGCCGGAAGTTTTAAAACCGGAGCAGAAAACGACAATAAAAGTAAGTGAGAAGAATGGAAAGGCAATGACCTATACCATAGCCATTGTTGATGAAGGATTGCTGGACCTTACCCGATTCAAGACTCCAAATGCATGGAACAGTTTCTATTCAAGAGAAGCCCTTGGTGTGAAAACGTGGGATATTTATGATGAAGTTATAGGAGCGTATGGTGGTAAGGTAAATCAGATTTTCAGTATTGGAGGTGATGAGGATTTAGGTGGTGGACAGGCTAAAAAAGCCAACCGATTTAAACCGGTTGTAATCTATCTCGGACCTTATTCGTTGTCAAAAGGGCAAACAAAATCTCATGAAATTACACTTCCAAAATATGTAGGTTCGGTAAGGACAATGGTGGTGGCAGGTGATGCGCAAACCAGTGCTTATGGAAGCGTAGAAAAAACAACTCCGGTCAGAAATCCGCTGATGATATTGGCATCATTACCAAGAAAAGTTTCTCCGGGAGAGAAGGTAACCTTGCCGGTTACGGTTTTTGCAATGGAAAAGCATGTTAAAAATGTTACCCTACAGTTGAAAACCAATAATGGCTTCCGTGTCATTGGAAACTCAAAACAGACCTTGTCGTTTGCACAGCCAGACGAAAAAATAGCCTATTTTGATTTAAATGTTGGCGATTTGACAGGAATCGGAAAAGTTACGGTAGTAGCGACTTCCGGAAAAGAAAAGGCCAGCTTTGATGTAGAACTGGATATTCTGAATCCGAATCCGGTAACGCAGGATTATAAAGAACTGATATTGGAGCCAAACAGTTCCGGAACCATCAACTGGGATGCCTTTGGAGTAGCCGGAACCAATACGGCTAAACTGGAAGTGTCCGCATTCCCTTCAATGGATTTTAACAAGCGATTGGATTACTTAATCCAATATCCGCACGGATGTCTGGAGCAGACCACATCAAGCGTATTCCCACAATTGTATTTGGGCGATATTGCTGATTTGGATACGGCCAGAAAATCCAAAATCCAAAAGAATATTACGGCCGGAATCCAAAAACTGGCGCAATTCCAGTTAGCGAATGGAGGATTTGCTTATTGGCAAGGCAATCAGACTCCGGACGATTGGAGTACGACCTATGTTGGGCATTTCCTGATTGAAGCAGAGAGAAAAGGCTATGCGCTTCCTGCCAACCTGAAAAAGCAATGGCTTGCCTATCAGTCAAAAACGGCAAAACAATGGCGTTACAACGAAGGCTACCGTAATGATTTTGCACAATCCTATAGATTGTATGTATTGGCTTTGGCGGGTAATCCGGATTTATCGTCGATGAACAGGCTTAGAGAAACTTCAGGAATTACGAACGATACCAAACTAAGGCTTGCGGCTACGTATGCATTGGCCGGACAGAAAAATGTAGGAATGACATTGCTTGGACAGAGCAAAATAGACGAAGATTCAATGTATGGTTACTACTATTATTATGGTTCCAGCGAAAGAAACCGAGCCATGGCTTTGGAGACTTTACTGTTGTTAGGAAGAAAAACAGAAGCCTTTACTATGGCAACTAAACTGGCAAAAGAAATGTCTTCCAACCGATGGATGTCAACACAAACTACTGCTTATTGTTTGTATGCGATGTCGAAATTCGCGCAGCAGAACGGAACGAAGGGAATTGATGTAAGCTTTACCAGCAGAGGTAAATCGGAAACGATTAAAACGGCAAAAGCATTTGCTGACAGAACATTGCAGGTTTCTGGAGTTGGAAATACAGTTACGGTTAAAAACAACAAGAACACGACACTTTACATAAAAGTGATTACGAGCGGCATCCTGCCTATCGGACAGGAACAGACAGAACAGAGAGGTTTGTCTACAGATATTACTTTCCGTGACCGAAAAGGAAATGCCATCAATGTTGCTTCACTGGCACAAGGAACAGAATTTGTAGCAGAAGTTACGGTTTCCAATACTAAAGGCGAAACGGTTGAAAATGTTGCCCTGACGCAGATTATTCCATCGGGTTGGGAAATTGTAAATACGCGTTTCACGGATTATGGAAGTTTTGCGGACAACAAGGTAGATTATACGGATATTCGTGACGACCGTACGAATTTTTATTTTACGCTCAAGTCAAATGAAACCAAAACCTTCAGGATTCTGCTGAATGCATCTTATCTGGGTAAATATTACCTTCCTGGAGTACAATGCGAGGCGATGTATGACAATTCCTATTATGCCAGAACGCAAGGCCAATGGGTTAATGTAGTAAAATAAACACCTTGAAAGTAAAGACTTCTTTAAAGAAGCCTAATAGTTAAGCTGGAATTGAAAAGCAAGATAAAAGCGTTTTTTAAACGCGTCCTTGATATGATAAAACGTAATCCGAAGAAATCTGTTTTCTTCGGATTGCTTTTCATTGCCTACTATTTTTGCCTGCCAAGAACACTTTTTGAGCAACCTTATTCTACCGTAATTGAAAGCGAAGAAGGTGAGCTTTTAGGTGCTAAAATTGCCCGTGACGGACAATGGCGTTTTCCGGCACAGGATTCCATACCTGAAAAATTCAAAAAATGTATCGTCTATTTTGAAGATGAACATTTTTACCAACATCCCGGATTCAACCCGATTGCGATGGTCAAAGCCGCAAAACAAAATCACGATGCGGGTAGGGTAGTTCGTGGCGGAAGTACGTTGACACAACAGGTTATCCGACTTTCAAGAGGTGAAAAGAAGAGAAACTATTTCGAAAAGCTGGTCGAGTTGGTATTGGCAACCCGCTTGGAATTTCGCTATTCCAAAGAAAAAATATTAGAATTGTATGCCGCCCACGCTCCCTATGGAGGAAATGTTGTAGGTCTGGAAATGGCTTCCTGGCGTTATTTTGGAGTACAGCCGCATCAATTGTCCTGGGCCGAAACGGCAACATTGGCAGTATTGCCAAACGCGCCCAGTCTGATTTATCCGGGTAAAAACCAACAAAAGCTTCTGAATAAGCGGAATGGCTTGCTAAAAAAATTATATCAGGAAAAAATAATCGATAAAACTACCTATCAGCTTTCCGTATTGGAAGAGTTGCCTCAAAAGCCTTATGACTTGCCCCAAATAGCGCCGCATTTGCTTCAAAATGTTGCCAGAAGGCAAGAAGGTACAAGAGTAAAGACAACGGTCAAATTTGCGCTCCAAAATCGCGTGAACCAAATCGCCACGCAATATTATAATCAATACAGGCAGTCGGAAATTTATAACCTGGCCATAATTGTTGTAGATGTCGAAACAAGAAATATACTGAGTTATGTAGGTAATTCTCCAACAGACAAAGACCATCAAAAAGATGTTGACATTATTACGGCTCCAAGAAGTACAGGTAGTATATTAAAACCGTTGCTCTATGCTTCGATGCTTGATGCAGGAGAAATACTTCCTAATACTCTGGTTCCGGATATTCCAACACAAATTGCGGGTTATAGCCCTAAAAACTTCGATTTGACTTATGACGGAGCTGTTCCGGCTCATCGAGCCTTGTCGCGTTCGTTGAATATTCCTTCAGTACTGATGCTTAAAGATCATGGCGTTTATCGTTTTTACGACCAATTACAGCAGTTTAAGTTGCGGGACATCAACAAACATCCAAACCATTACGGACTTTCACTCATTCTTGGTGGAGCAGAAAGCAATCTTTGGGATTTGACGAAAACCTATGCCGGACTAACTTCTACTTTAAATTACTTTACGACGCATTCAGCAAAATACCGTACGGATGAATTCAAGGAACTGAACTGGTTACACGGAGCAAAATTGGATTTCGGAAAGGAATCTTATGATAAGAAAAACTTAGGTGCGGCGTCTATCTGGCTGACGTATAACGCCATGAAAGAAGTCAACCGTCCGGAAGGGGATGAAGCCTGGAAATTCTATGACTCATCACTGGAGGTGGCCTGGAAAACAGGAACCAGTTTTGGCAACCGCGACGGATGGGCCATCGGGACAAATTCAAGATATGTAGTAGGAGTGTGGGTTGGAAATGCTTCCGGTGAAGGACGTCCTTCTTTGACCGGAGTAGGAAGTGCGGCGCCTGTTTTGTTTGATGTGTTCAATCTTTTGCCCAGAAAAAAATGGTTTACAACTCCGTATGATGATTTGGAAGAAGCCGAAGTTTGCCAGTTGAGCGGACATATTGCAGGCGAATATTGCCCTAAAATCAAACAGTGGATTCCGCTAAAAAGCAAACAGACTACGGTTTGTCCTTATCATAAACTGATACATCTCGATGCTTCGGGAGAATATCAGGTAAACAGCAATTGTGAAGAAGTAGACCGGATGGTAGCAAAACCCTGGTTTGTATTGCCTCCGGTTATGGAATTGTATTATAAGACCAAGCACATCAATTATGTTCCACTGCCTCCGTTTAGGCCAGATTGTCTCGGAGCTTCTTCTTATTCAATGGATTTTATTTACCCAAAAGAGAATGGCAAAGTCTATCTCACCAAAAATTTTAACGGAGAAATCCAGCCCTTTATTATAAAAGTGGCCCATTCCGACCAAAAGGCAAAACTATTCTGGTATCTGAATGATAAGTTTTTAGGTACAACACAAACTTTTCATGAGATGTCTGTAGAAGCAAAAACCGGAAAATATTATATCACAGTAACGGATGAAGCCGGAAATGAGATTAGTAGGAGGATTGAAATTGTAAAAGAATAGCAGTTTGTATAGAACAAAAAAAACCGCCAATCTTGCGAGAGGCGGTTCTTTTATCTAATCTTTAATTTCATTTCCATTTTTATCATAGAAATGATATTCTAAAAACGTGTAAGCGTCACGAGGTATTATTTTCACCCATTTTTTATGTTCAAAAAACCATTTTGAACGTAATGATGGAAAACCTTTAGTAAGGTATGCTGCCACAAAAGGGTGTGCATTCAGCACGATTTTTTTGTGGACTTTCAATAGTCGTTCGACATCTGAAGTAATTTTATCTACAATCGAGATCGGAGCATCAATTTCCCCATGTTCATTGTTAGGGTCTTCTTCTCTGGTCTTAATATTCACTTCAGGTCGTACTCTTTGCCGTGTAATCTGGATCAAACCAAATTTACTAGGCGGCAAGATTTTGTGTTTGGCTTTATCATCGCTCATTTCTTCTCTCAGGAAATCGAAAAGGACTTTACGATTTTCCGGATTAGACATATCAATAAAATCGACAACAATGATGCCGCCCATATCTCGCAGGCGGAGCTGTCGTGCCACTTCAGCAGCGGCGATGAGGTTTACTTCTAAGGCTGTATCTTCTTGATTGGAAGCTTTGTTTGAACGGTTTCCGCTGTTGACGTCTATAACGTGCAAAGCTTCAGTGTGTTCAATAATCAGGTAAGCTCCTTTGCTCATGGATACTGTTTTTCCGAAGGAAGTTTTGATTTGTCTCTCTATGTTATATTTTTCGAAGATAGGCGTGTCTTTGGATTGATAAAACTTTACTATTGATTGTTTTGAAGGGGCAATTTCTTGCAGATAATCCTTCGTTTCATTGTACAACTCTTCGTCATCTATATGAATTCCCGTGAAGGTATCATTGAATACGTCCCGTAAGATGGAGGAAGCTCTGTTGAGCTCTCCTAATACTTTAGACGGATGATGAGCAGTTGGTAATTTTTTGCACATTGCAGTCCATCTGCTGAGCAGATTCTGCAAATCTTTGTCTAGTTCGGCTACTTTTTTGCCTTCTGCTACTGTTCTCACAATAACACCAAATCCTTTTGGACGGATTGACTGTACGAGTCGTTTAAGACGATCTTTTTCTTCTTTGGATTCTATTTTTTGCGATATAGAAACTCTGTCAGAAAAAGGAACGAGAACAATAAATCGGCCGGCAAGAGAAAGCTCTGAGCTAATTCTCGGACCTTTGGTCGATATAGGTTCTTTGACAACTTGTACTAAAATGGACTGGTTGGCACTGATTACATCAGTAATAACTCCATCCTTATCAATCTCTTTTTCAAAAGGAAAGCTTTTTAGGGAGAAATCTTTTAATTTACCTGCGCTTACAAGTTTTATGAATTTCAACTGAGAAGTCAGATTAGGACCCAAATCATGATAATGTAAAAAGGCATCTTTTTCAAAGCCTACGTTTACAAAAGCAGCATTTAGTCCCGCAACGGGTTTTCTGATTTTGGCAATAAAAATATCGCCTACCTGAAAGTTGCTTTTTTCTTCTTCTTTGTGTAATTCAATTAGTTTTCCATCTTTTAATAAGGCAAAATCTACGGCATCCGAACCAGATCTGATGATCAGTTCTTTATTCACACTGTAAATTTTTATCTGTTTTTTCAGAAAATAGAAGATAGAGAAAAGAGTGTAGATTTAAAATCTAAAATCTAAAGTCTAAAGCCTAAAATCTTATCTACAGATGGATTAAACAATAATTTAACAGGTATTGTACCCGGAGAAAATAGAGTCACAAAAGAAAAAATCAAAGGCATAACAGCGCCTCATTTTTTATTCTTTCTTCAATAATTCTATTTTCAAATTTCAATGAACTATAAATATTCTTAAAAAAGAAAAAAGTAGTCAGACTACTTTTTCTTCTTATGACGGTTAGCTCTCGCTCTCTTTTTACGTTTGTGAGTCGCTACCTTATGTCTTTTTCTTTTTTTACCACTTGGCATATTTTGAAAATTTAGTGATTAATAAATTAGTTTACTTTAGCTTCGGTATTCGTTTTAACTCCTTCAACAAAAACTTTTGCCGGTTTGAATGCAGGAATATTGTGTGCAGGAATTTTAATTGTAGTGTTTTTAGAGATATTTCTACCTGTTTTTTCAGCTCTTGTTTTGATGATGAAACTACCAAAACCTCTTAAGTAAACATTATCACCCGTTTCCAAAGAGTTTTTTACTTCGTCCATAAAAGATTCAACTGTTGCTTGAACATCTCCTTTTTCAAGACCTAATTTTTCTGAAATTTTCGCAACGATATCTGCTTTCGTCATTTTCTTTCTATTTTAAATTTATTGTGTAAAATTTTGAGGTTGCAAATATATGAATTAAAAAAACAATATTTCAACCATAAACGATTAAAATTTAATAACATAAACTTTTACTTTTGCTAACCAATTTTATCTGATGGAATTTTCTAACTTATTAATCCAATGGTATTTACAAAATAAACGCGATTTACCCTGGCGAAATACGGTCAATCCGTACCATATTTGGCTGTCAGAAATTATGCTCCAGCAGACGCGTGTGGCGCAGGGTTTGCCTTATTTTTTGTCATTTACCAGTTCATTTCCAACCGTTTTTGATTTGGCAAATGCTGACGAGGAACAGGTGTTGAAGCTTTGGCAGGGTTTGGGTTATTATTCAAGAGCCAGAAATCTTCACAATACGGCGAAATTGGTAGCATTTGAAAGGGGCGGAATTTTTCCGGATAATTATAAAGAATTACTACAGTTAAAAGGAGTAGGTGAATATACTGCTGCGGCCATCGCTTCTTTTTCGTATAATGAAGTGGTTCCGGTGGTTGATGGAAATGTTTTTCGCATACTGTCGCGATATTTTGACATTGAAACCGATATTGCTTCCAGTGGAGCCAAAAAGGAATTTACAGAGTTGGCAAGCGAACTCATTCCACACGACAATCCTGCTTTATTCAATCAGGCCATTATGGAGTTTGGGGCGCTGCAATGCGTACCTAAAAATCCGGATTGTGGAACATGTGTGCTGAATTCGGGCTGTCTGGCACTGCAAAAGAATAAAGTAAATGAACTTCCCGTCAAGTTGAAGAAGACAAAAGTGCGCAATCGCTATTTTAACTATCTTGTTTTTTCAGATGACAACCAGAATCATATTGTAAGAAAACGAACCGAAAAAGGAATCTGGCATAACCTCTATGAATTTCCATTAATCGAGACGGCAGCAGAAGTTGATTTTGATACGATTTCAAAATTAATTTTTGAAGAATATGGTTCAAAGTTTGAAATTTTTTCAATAAAGCCGTTAAAAAATGACGTTATTTTACATAAATTATCACATCAGCATTTGCATATTCGCTTTTTTCGGGTGTCTGTTCAAGGCGAGATGGAAAATGCAATGTCTTATGAATCAATGATTTCATTGCCATTTCCAATTGTAATTTATAATTTTATAGAAAAAGATTTGCCATAATTTATAAGGTTTATCAGAAATTATTATATTTGAAGGTTTACTAACTCCCCACGAAAAATGAATGGTACGCTAAATAAAGTGATTTTAATTGGGCACCTAGGCGATGATGTCAAGATGCACTATTTTGAAGGTGGTAACTGCATTGGCAGATTTCCACTGGCTACGAATGAAATTTATATTAACAAGCAGACAAACGAAAAGATTGCTTCTACGGAATGGCACAATCTTGTTGTCCGGAATAAAGCAGCAGAAATCTGTGAAAAATATCTGTCAAAAGGCGACAAGATATATGTTGAAGGAAGGATAAAATCCCGTCAATGGCAAACAGAAGAAGGTGTTACAAAATATACTACCGAAATCCAGGTAACGGAATTTACTTTCTTAACGACGAAGAAAGATATTGAAGCTGGTAAGCAAGGGTCATCAGTTGATGTAAAATCTGCCAATTTTGATTCTAACTCACCTGAAGAAGATTTGTACTAATAATGTTTAGAAAAAGTATAGGCCTTTTTATTTCCGGATGTATTCTTGCTTCTGTGTGGGGTTGCCAGAACGATACAGTTCCAAAACCGGCAGGACAATTAAGACTGGAATATCCAAAAGCCCAATATGTACACTTTGAAAATAATTGCCCTTATACGTTTGATATAAACGAAGACGCAATTATTTCGCAAAAAGGAGATTGCGATTTTACAATCAGCTATCCAAAAATGAAAGCCACAATTTATCTGACTTACAAACCTGTTAAGAATGATATTGAGGCACATTTAAGAGATGCCCAAAATCTGACTTACAAACACACTATTAAGGCAGATGATATTGTGGAACAGCCTTTCGTGAATGAAAAGAGCAAGGTTTACGGCATGTTCTACAGGGTTGGCGGTAATGCGGCAACGAATGCACAGTTTTATGCTACAGACAGTCTAAAGCATTTTGTCACGGGTTCTGTATATTTTTATGCAAAGCCTAATTTTGACTCAATTATGCCGGCCTCAAGCTATGTCAAAAATGATATGCAGGTATTGATGGAAACATTAAAATGGAAATAAAAAAAGAGAACCAATTTGGTTCTCTTTTTTTATTTATCTTGTTTTGAAGAAGCATTAAGCGCTTTTTGCTTTTTTCTCATCTGTACCACAAGATTTCTTGCCTGAACAGCATCCGCCTGCTTTTGCATCTTTAGCTTTATCATCGTGGCAAGAAGCTTTCTTGTCGTCTTTTTTCTTTTTCTCTTTTTCCTTTTCTTTCTCTTTGTAAAGCATTGCTTTGTCAGCAGATGATTTTACATTAGAAACTTTGTAAGTGGTTCCGCCTGCAACAGCTTCTACTGTTTCAACTAATGTTTCAGGAGTTTGTTTTGCAGCATCATAAGCTACGGTAGCTGTTTTCTTTTCGAAATCAACTTTGGCTTCCTGTACGCCGTCCAGGCTGGCTAATTTTTTCTCAATGGTTTTTGCGCATCCAACAGCACATGACATTCCGTCGATTTGGAAACTTGCGGTTTGTAAGTTTTCAGCAGTTGGTTTCGTTGCAGTCGTGTCTGTAGCAGTTTCTGTCGGTTCTCCGGTTTCTGTTGCTTTTGGCTCGTTTTTGCAGCTTACGAATAACATTCCTGAAAGCGCAAGGATAAGTAATGATTTTGAAAAATTCATAATGTTGTATTTAAATTTGAATTAACAATCCCTTTGAATTTTAAAGGTTTACAAAATTAATAAAAAAAGAAACGGGAAATTCGTTAAAATGACAGAATTTTGGGCTGTAAAAAATGAGTTATGAAAGCAGTGCCATCCAAATGGATTTTCTTATTCTTCCTTTCCTTAATTTGGGGAAGTTCCTTTATTCTGATAAAAAAAGGTTTGGTGGGGCTTACACCATTTCAACTGGGCTCGTTGCGGATGATTTTTGCGGCTGTTTTTCTTTTGGCAATAGGTTTTAAAAGCCTTAAAAATATCAAGCAGCACCAATGGAAATATATTGCACTGACGGCAATGATGGGGACTTTTTTTCCGGCATTTCTTTTTTCGATTGCCCAAACACAAATTGACAGTTCTATCAGTGCTGTTTTAAATTCACTCACACCTTTGGCTGCATTGGTTTTAGGGGCGTTGGTTTTTGGGCTGAATTTTCAAAGAAGGCAGATTTTTGGTGTGACGATTGGCTTGTTTGGGAGTGTTTTGTTGATTTTGAGCGGAGCTGTAAACCATCCCGGACAGAATTACTGGTTTGCGACCCTGGCTGTCTGTGGTGCGATTTGCTATGCTGTGAATGTCAACCTGATTAAAAAATATCTTTCGGATGTAAATCCTTTGAGTATAACGGTAGGCAATTTCGCCGTTTTATTGGTTCCGGCTCTTATTATTCTGTTTACTACAAATTTTCATGAAGTGGCACATCTGCCAAATGTAAAAACGTCGATGCTGTTTATAAGTGTCCTGGCCGTATTTGGAACCTGTGTGGCGAATGTGTTGTATTTTAAGCTGATACAGATTTCTTCCCCGATTTTTGCTTCATCCGTAACCTATATGTTGCCAATTGTGGCTTGCTTTTGGGGTATTCTGGATGGCGAAAGCCTTACTTTGGTTCAGGCTCTAGGTGCTTTTATCGTATTGATCGGGATTTATTTGTCTGCTAAAAAATAAACTCGCAATTCTATTTAATTTTAAGCTTTGCGTCATTGCGCCTTTGCGTGAAACAGTTGCTTGCAAAGACGCAGAGCCGCGAAGTTTATAATATTTCTGTATGAAAATATTTCGTGTTTCTCCTTTGGATGAAATTTACCGCATAAAAAAAGACTGCCATTGCTGACAGTCTTTTTAATTTTATGTTTGATTCGGATTATTTGAAATCTGCATCAGAAACACCTTCGTTGATTTTTACATCAGAAGCTGTTAATTCGATTTCGATACCCACGTTTAATGTAGTTTTGAAAGGAACTTTTACGCCTTTTACATCTTTGTAGTCAGAGAAAGAAACTACCTGAGTCATTTGCTGTCCTTGCATTTCCTCAGTGTTTGCTTCTGCCAGTTTCAATCCTGTTGTTACATCATAGTAAAGCGTCTTTTTACCGTCTTTGATAGCATATGCCTCTTTTCCGTCAATAGATTCGATTCCGGATAAAGTGATTCCAGGTTTTGTAGCTAAAGTCAATTCCGGGAAAGGAAGAGAATAGAATTTTGCGTTAGCAATTTTATCTGCGCTGTAGTCTTCTTTTTGACCTTGAGCCGACTCATATCCTTTAGTTCCGTCAAAAACTTCTTTGCTTAATGTTTGGCCCATACCTTTAACTTCGTCAACTTTTTTACCGGCTGCAGAAGATTTTCTTGTCATGGTAACATCAATTCCCTGAACTTTTCCGTTTAATGTAGAGAATACAGTTTTTACTGACTTCGCATTTTTGTCTCCACCAATTGCTTTGATGTAGTTGTCAAATACAGTTTTTGCTGTTACACCGGCAGGAACCGCTTTTTTAGCAACAGGCTTATCAACCTGGTTTCCGAATTTGTCGAAATAGAACATCGGGATTCCAAGTTTTTCAAGACCTGGCAATACGTCACTTCCTTTACCTGTAATGATAACTCTTGTATTGTCAGCAAGGAAATACTTGTTTGCTACTCTCATGATATCATCAGCAGTTACTGCGTTGATATTCTTGATGTAGTTTTCGTAGAAATCAGCAGGAAGGTTCTGTGTTTTGGTCAATAAAGCATAACGGGCAACAGTTCCCGGTTTTTGGATTTGCATTACGAAGTTTCCAATGTATCCTGCCTTTACGTTTTTCAACATGTCCGGAGCTACTTTTTCAGTTCTGATTCTTTTCAATTCTTTGAAGAATTCAACTACAGCGCTATCAGTTACGGCATTTCTAACCTGAGTGTTAGACTTGAATTTTCCAACATATTTGTCACCTCTAATGTTTGAACGGGCACCATATGTCCATCCGTGAGCTTCTCTCAGGTTCATGTTTAGGTAGCTGTTGAAGTCACCACCAATAATTTGATTAGCCAAAAGAACAGCGAAATAATCTTTATCAGTCATCTTTAGGTTAGAAACGTTAACCAAAGAAATTTCAGACTGAACAGCGTTTGGCATGTCCACAAAGTTAATCTGTGTGTATTGAACATCTTTTGGGTCAGCATAAGTGATTACCGGAGCGGTAGCTTTTTTCCATGAACCAAAATATTTCTCAACAGCCTTTTTAACGTCTTTGAATTTTACATCACCTGTAATAACAAGGTAAGCGTTAGCAGGAACAAAATAAGTAGTATAGTTCATGATGGCATCATTCAAAGTAACTTTGTTGATGCTTTCTTCAGTAAGATATTCTCCGTTTGGATGATTTTTTCCGAAAACCAACACATCTTCAACACGTGAAGCTACAGCCTGAACGCTTTTCTCCTGAGTTTTTAAGCCTTCAATCAGTTTTGTTTTTTCTTTGTCAAGTTCTTCCTGAGTGAAAACAGAGTTTAAAGCTCCGTCAGCCATCAATTCAAGAATTCTGTCAGAATATTTTGAAAGACCTGAAGCATAAGCTCCGTTAGCGCTAAATCCGATGTTAGCCCCAAGGAAATCAATTTCTTCGTTGAAAGCATCTTTTGACATCTTTTTAGTACCGCTTCCAATTAATGCGCTGGTAATTTCAGCAACACCTTTTTTATCGCCTTCTGCGTAAGGAGCATTGTCTAATGTCAGGTTGTAGGAAACTCTTGGAAGTTTATGGTTTTCAACAACCATTACTTTCAATCCGTTTTTTAATTCAAAGGTTTCAGGCTTCCCGATATTGATAACCGGAGCAGGACCTGGTTTTGGCTGTGGTCTGTCTTGTGCTTGCATAATTACTGTTAAGAACAAGCTTGATAAAATGAATATTGTCTTTTTCATGATGTATATCTTAGTTTTGAGCTTTGTCTTTTGCTGGTACGTAATCCAAAATCAATCTTTGGTTCGGGTTCAGGTATTTTTTTGCAACATCTCTGATTTCCTCACGAGTGATAGAGCGATAGATTTCAATCTCGGTGTTGATAAGGTTGATATCGCCGTACAGCATGTAATATGTAGCCAGGTTTTCTGCAATTCCTTCTACTGAAGCATTGCTGTTTACATATTGGTTCTCAAATTTATTCTGTAATTTCTGGAAATCTTTCTCAGAAATTAATTCTGTCTGAAGCTTAGTAACTTCTTCATCGATTTCTTTTGTAAGTGCATCAAGAGAAGTGTCACCCATTGGCAAACCATAGATGAAGTAAACGCCGTAGTCTTCCTGGCTGTAGTTAAAAGCGCCAATTTCTAAAGCCATTTTCTTCTGGTCAACGATTTTTTTGTAAAGTCTTGAACTCTTTCCATCGCTAAGGATAGAAGAAATCATATCCAAAACTTTTGCATCACGGGTTTTCATTGAAGGCGTTCTGTATGCCGTTACCAACATCGGAATCTGGATGTTCGGGTCTTCATAAGTAGCCTTAATAGTTTGAGTGATTGGGTCTTCAGTAAAAGTCTGTTTTGTAAGGTCTGTTTTTCCTTTTGGAATTGACCCGAAATATTGTTTTACCCATTTGATGGTTTTGTCGTACTCAATATCACCAGCTACAACAAGAACTGCGTTGTTAGGAACGTAGAACTTTTTGTTGAATGCCTGGAATTCTTCCAGAGTTGCAGCATCTAAATGTTCCATAGAACCAATAGGAGCCCAACGGTAAGGGTGTTTTTTGAACATGTTTTGTTTTACGGCAGTAATAAGATTTCCGTAAGGCTGGTTGTCTACACGTAATCTTTTTTCTTCCTTAACAACTTCGTTTTGCGTATCAACTCCAATCTGGTTGATTACAGGGTGCATTAATCTTTCAGATTCCATCCATAAACCTAATTCAAGGCTGTTAGAAGGGAAGATTTCATAGTAGTAAGTCCTGTCGTCTGAAGTATTTGCGTTATTGGTTCCTCCGTTTCCGGAAACAATTTTGAACCATTCTCCACGACCTATATTTTTTGTTCCTTCAAATAAAAGGTGTTCAAAAAAGTGAGCAAAACCAGTTCTTTCCGGATTTTCGTCTTTGGCTCCAACGTGATACATTACCGAAGTAATTACAACTGGAGCTGATTTGTCTTGATGCAAGATCACATGAAGACCATTTTCTAGTGTATATTCTTCAAAAGCTACTTTTTGAGCTGAAGCAACACTCCCGAGCATGAGAACTGAACCCAAAGCCATTAATGATTTTTTCATAACGATTAATAAATTTGTTATTGATTTTGACATTAGTATGCCAAATATGTGTTTTGTTACGCCAAATGTAGTTTTTTTTTAAGATTTATTCATGTAAATATAACTTTTTAACGGCTGAATGTTTTTACTTTTCGGAATGTTCTTTCCCGGGGTTAAAATGCTGTCTCTTTGAAGGTTGAATTTTTTTTTTAAGAACAATTGCAGGATTAATATTTAATCGTATATTTGCAACCTTAAAATTTAACTAAACATTATTGTTATGTACGCAATCGTAGAGATAGCAGGGCAACAATTCAAAGTAAGCAAAGACTTAAAGGTTTATGTTCACCGTTTAGCTAACAAAGAAGGAGATGCAGTTTCTTTTGCAAAAGTTCTTTTGTTGGATGATAACGGAACAATCACTTTAGGCGCCCCGGCTGTAGAAGGTGCTTCAGTAGAAGCCAAAGTGTTACAACACTTAAAAGGAGACAAAGTAATCGTTTTCAAAAAGAAAAGAAGAAAAGGTTACAAAAAGAAAAACGGACACCGTCAATATTTGACTCAAATCCAAATTTCTGGAATTACTGTTTCAGGTGCTAAAAAAGCTGCTGCTAAGAAAGAAGCTGCTCCTGCAACTGAAGAAGCGGTAGAAGCTCCAAAGAAAAAAGTAGCTAAGGCTAAAAAAGAAGATACTCAAGAATAATTAACATTTAAAACCAGTACGTCATGGCTCATAAGAAAGGTGTCGGTAGTTCCAAGAATGGTAGAGAATCAGAATCGAAACGTTTAGGTGTTAAGATTTATGGTGGTCAAGCTGCTATTGCTGGAAACATCATCGTTAGACAAAGAGGTTCTAAGCACAACCCGGGAGAAAACGTTTACATGGGTAAAGATCATACTTTACATGCAAAAGTTGACGGAGTTGTTAAGTTCCAGAAAAAATCTGATAACAAATCTTTCGTTTCTGTTGTTCCGTTTGAAGCATAAGAAAACCAAGATTTTTAGATACAAAAAGCCCATTCGAAAGAATGGGCTTTTTTGTTTTATTTGATTTTTGCTTTTTCTAAGGTTTCATTATAACCTTCTTTCATGTCTTCTTTGGCTTTTTGTGCTCCTTCTTTGATATCTTCAGAAGTTTCTTTTATGCCATCTTTGGTTGCTTCCCAGGCACTTTTTGCTTTGTCAACCGCAATCTGTGCTAATCTTTCGGCTTCCTTGTCGCCTTTTGCCTTAGCTTCTGCTAATTTCTTTTCAGCCTCGTCCAGATTGGCTTTTGCCTTTTCACTTAATTCTAGGTTCAGGCCGTTTTTCGTTGTTGTGGTGGTCACGGTCGTTTTTCCGTCTTCAGTTGTTGTTGTAACTGTTTCTTCTTTCTTGCAGGATGTAGCGAGAAACATACCGCCTATCGCTATCGTAAAAATTACTTTTTTCATGAGGTTGTTATTTAGTTCTTATAAAAATAACAAAAAAGAAGAATATACAACATTAAGTAGGGTTGATTATCGAAAATCTATATTAAAATCTATTCCGATAGGCACTTAATACTTTGCGTCTCTGCGCCTTTGCGTGAAAATAGTTACTCGCAAAGGCGCAGAGTCGCAGAGTTTGTAAAGGGAGAGAACTCCTGTTTTGTGTCTTCTTTCATTTGATATAAACTTCCGGATTGGAATTTAAGAATAGATAATTCGGAAAGGAACAATGTTAATGGCCCGGTTTTCAATCATCAATTTTAAATCTTCACTCAGGAAATACCATTCTTCCTCATTATAATAGTCTTTGTCCTTTCTTTCGAGATAGATGTCAATAGTGGGAGTATAGCCCACATTGCTGTCCAGGCTGGTCTGAATACCATTTTTTACTTCCACTCTTGTAATAGCATCACCAAAATGATTTTTGCAGAGAATGATAATGTCCTGACGCGTTACCACTCTCTGGTTAGAAACCAGGTTTTCACGATAGGCATAGATTTTCTCTGAATTGGAAAGTTCGTCTTTTCCGCCCTGGGTTGTAGACAGAAACATAATGTTGTCTCTTTCAAAATCGGAACCTTTATGGGCGACTAATCTTGAAAAGGTATTAATCTTGTTGGCGCTTTCGCCATTGGTTGTCCAATATTTGGCGAATAAGGTTCCTTTGTTGGAATTGCTGGTAGTATTGAGTATTAAATACGGGTTATTGATATTTTGCATACCTACCTGTGACATCTTATTTCTGAAACGTGAAATAATCTGGTTGATTTCTTTCAGGTTATTGTCTGTAAAATCATGTCCGAGTCTGGAAAATGCCGCGGCTTCATCCCGAATCAGGTCAATGAGATAGTTTATTTCTTCCGTCGCATTTCTTTCGTCAAAACGGGCGATGCCTCCAAAACGTAGGTAGGCATAGTCGTTGTCGCCCTTTTCATCATCGTTTTTGATAACGTCAAACTCGTTGTTCTTGTCATCAGTAACCGAGAAAAGCTCAAGAAAAAACTCGTTGTTCAGGTTCAGCGGATAAATATTCAGGAGGTTTTTGATATTTCCCTGTACCTCATTTAGTTTTTTATTGATGACAGGAAAACAATTGTTGGCGCAGAAAATTTCAGAAAGAATATCTTTCCCGATGACATTAGGAAACTCAATACGAATCCAGATTAGTTTTTCGTCGGCCAGAACTTTTAATTCTTCAGCAGGAATAAAACTACTCAATTCTGAAGGCAAGGAATAGTTATTATCAATATTGATAATGTCTTTTATAGTGATGAAATTCTTGCGGAAATAGTCGTTTGCGTGTTCCTGTGTCCGTTCAATATGATAGAATTCTTCCTGAATGAGTTCACCGTAATTGTTGGAATAATTTTCATCGTTGTTGTATCCTTGCGCAGTCTGCAACAGATGGTCGTTCAAATACCATTTGGCACGTGGCAGAAAGTGGAAAAAGGTATTCCTGTTGTGGATGTTTTTCAGATAAAAATAAAACATCAGGTCTTTGATGATTCCGTCGCCCTGGTGTTTTAGTCCAAGCCAGATGGTTCCGTGAGGTGCCGGCTTAATATAATTATTACTGCTGACCGTTTCCCGGAATTGTTCTTTCACAATCTGCTGTACTCCGCTTGGAAGGATTGCATAGTTGAGTTTATTGCGGTTCAATTTTACAGGCTTTGTTGGCCCGAAAAAATAGTTTTTGATTATGTTTTCTGTCGGATTGTACGGATTTGCCTCTTTTTTCTGGAAGTAAAACTGATGGTGGTCATTTAGTATCACTTCATTTTCTACAGGATAGGCCCTCACAATGGCTCTTGCCGGCGTTGCTTTAGCCGATGCTGTTGGTGTAAGGATATCGACCAGCCGTTCTGTAATCCTTCTTCGGCTCGAATAGATTTCGTTGGAAATTTTTTCCAATTCTTTGGCGCATACATCAAAAAGCAAATTGACAATAGGGTCAAAGACATTTTCCAGTTCCACGTCAGAATAGCCCCATTGTTTGGCGGCACGTTTGAGTAGTCGGTCTTTAATCTGATCTTTTGATAATGAATTCATTGATGATGCTTTTATTTAAATGAAAATGGCGCTAGAAAATAAGAACTCTTGTAATAATAAGGCTGGTTTGTTTTTTTGATTACTCCGTAAACCACAATGTCAAGACGTTTTTTGACGCGAATATTGGTTTCGTAGCTTACCGTATCTTCACTTACGCCAAGCGTTACATCGGTAACTGTCAGTCGCTTTTCATATTTTTTTACCTTTTCATGTACAGATTCCTTAATCATGTCTTTGAGCTGGTTGGCATTAGACAACAGGTTAAAATCGGTTTCCCAGATAATGGTGCCAAAATCGTCATCATATTTATATTCTCCGAAAATCGTAGTGATTATCAGGGAAATATACTGTGCCAAAGATTCTTCGATAGTGACTTTCCTTATATCTTCACCGCTTGACAGCCGCTTAAAATCAATTGGAATCTTGTAGTATAGGTCTTTCATGTTCTATCGTAAATTTAATGGCTCCTTCTTCATTTAATGTGACTTTCAACGAATCGCCTTTTTTGATTTCGTTGGAAATAATCATGCGTGACAATGGCCTTTTTAACTGATTGCGGATAGTTCCTTTGATTGGTCGCGCCCCATATTCCGGCGTGAAACCCATCAGAGCAATCTGTTCTTTGTCTTTTTCGTCTATATGCAGCGTGATGTCCAGCTTTTCCAGAAGCTGCAAAAGTTCTTTCTTTAAATGGATATCAAAAATTCTCGAAACGCTTTTTCTGCTGATTGGTGCAAATGGGATGATTTCCGTAAGACGTCCTAAAAACTCGGGCCTGAAATAGCCGGTCATCAATTGAATAAGGTCGTTTGATTTTGGGATGATGTCTTTTTCAAATGATTTTACAATAAAATCAGAGCCAATATTTGAGGTAAAAAGAATCACTGAGTTTGAAAAATCACCTTCTTTGCCTAAACGGTCGTGGAGTTTTCCTTCATCCAGTATTTGTAGGAATACGTCAAAAACCGATTTATGGGCCTTTTCAATTTCATCAAACAAAACGATGGAATACGGTTTTTGCCTGATTTTGTTAACAAGAAGTCCGCCTTCTTCATAGCCTACATATCCCGGAGGTGCCCCGTATAAAAGTGCTGCAGAATGTTCTTCTTTGAATTCTGACATGTCCAACCGGATAATGGCATTCTCGTCACCAAATAGGAAGTCAGCCAATGATTTTGCCAATTCTGTTTTTCCGGTTCCTGTTGGTCCCAAAAAGAAAAAGGAACCTATTGGCTGTCCTGGTTTTGTGAGTCCGGAACGGGATTCCAGTATGGCATCAGAAACTACTTTCACGGCATGGTCCTGACCAATAACTCTCTTTTTTAGGGTATTTTCTATATCGAGTAATCGTTCGCGTTCATCAGATTTTACTTTTCCTGCCGGGATTCCGGTAATACCCGAAACCACGTGCGACAGGTGTGATGGAGAAACAATGTTTTCTTCTTCATTCAAGCGCTCCAGGCTTTCTAAAAGACTTTCCAGATGCGCTATTTTCTTATCGCTGGCAACAGAAGAGAAATTGTCCTCGTCTTCGCTGAAAAGCTTACCGGTTTTATTTTGGATATCAGAATGAAGCCAAAGCATCTTTTCTTCTTTTTCAATTTCCTCAATACTATCATTGATGGCCGAAAGCTGTTTTTTTAATTCCGGCAGTTCTTTTTTGATAGTTTCTTTGGCCACTTTTAAAGAAGACATGGTTCTGTCAATCAAATCCAGGGCAGAATCCGGAAGCGATTTTTCCTTCAGATAGCGTTTTGAAAGTCGGATAGATTCTTTGAGTCCTTCTTCATCAATGCTAAAATCATGATGTGTCTGGTAATGGGAAATCACATTTTTAATCATTCGTAAGGCCAATTCCTGATTAGGCTCGTGGATTTCCAAAGTTTCAAAACGTCTGGAAAGGGCATCATCCTTACCAAGCGATTTTCTGAATTTTTCTGTAGTTGTGGCTCCAATAAAAGTAATGTCGCCTTTAGAAAGTTCAGATTTTATAATGCTGCCAATACCATTGCCCTGATTGGAATCAAACAGTTCGTGGATATCGTCTATAAAAAGTATCGGCTTTTCATAGCCCTTTACTTCATTGAAGATTTTCTGTAAACGGTCTTCTACTTCGCCTTTGTAGGAAGCACCGGCGAATAAAGGCCCGATATTGATTTCAAAAACCGAAGCATTATTAAAGGCTGCCAAAATAGACTTGTCTCCAATTTTATGGCAAAAGCCTTCAATTAGTGTCGATTTCCCGACACCGGATTCTCCGATAACGATAACGTGTGGTTTCAGTTTTCGGTTTAATATTTCTGTAATGGTCTTTAGTTCTTCATCGCGTCCAATCATCGGAATAGATTGCTTTGACTTCAGATGTTTTATTTTGTCCGTACAGTATTTGTCTAAGGTAGAGCTTCCTGTTGGGGCGATTTTTGTTTTTTCAGAATTGTTTTGCGGTTTTGCAGTTCCTGAATCAAACATTGATGATAAATCAGCAGGCGTCAAAGGCAATGACTTTAGCTGGTCGTGTGAAAATCCTACGCCGGGAGTTACCAGTGCTTTTAGGATGGGAACAAAGCTGGTTTCGTCACCCGTCTTTTTTGCAATATCTTCGGCTTCTGTCAGCACGGCATTCATACCGCTGTCCGGAGCCGGGTCATCGCTTGGTTTAGAAGATTTTGGATACTCGCTGATTCGGATATCGGCCCATTCATCCAAATAAAACACGTCTATTCCTTTGGCATCCAATTCACGCATGAAATTGAATTGCGGATTCAAAAGCGCCTTTAGCAAATGAGCAGGAGCATACTTTTGGTTGAAATTATCCTTCGCATATTGTTTTGCAATATGAATTGCCTGCAAAATATCTTCTGTGACCATGATTTTCTGATTTAGTTCGTCCTTCTATTCAATTGCTGCGTTAATCTCAGGTCGCGGAGCAATTCCTTATTCTCTTCTTCGTATTCTTTTAATTGCTTGTTGAGCAGGTCAATTTCCTTTTTAGAATCATTGACTTGCAACAACAGTTTCTTTGTTTTAACCAAATCGTTAATCGTCAGAATGACATTGTCATATAGTTTTAGTCCCTGGTCAGAATCGGCAGGGATTTTTTCTTTCAGGTCGACCAATTCAAAGCTGATGTTCTGTTCAATGAACTGGAAGCTTTCAGGAGCCTTATCTAATGAGTCAATCAAAACGCCAATGTGCTCCAACCTGTCAGAGAATTGTTTCTGAAAGTTAAACTCGGTCATGATTTTGTCATTTTCGCTTTTGAGAACTTCATTTTCTTTCAAAGGCAGTTTGTAATTGAAAAATATCGCAAAAAACAATACTCCGGTTGTGATGATAAACATCAATAGGAACAAGAGGAAAGCGGAAGTTCGTTCTTTTCTATTTAAAATATCCATGTTTGGTGTCGATTTTGGGTTGGTTTATTCTGCTAAAAAGGTTGGCGATGAATTAGGAGAATTATTGTCTTTGTCGCTATTGCCAAAGAAGCTTGGCTTTTCGTTTCTGACAATATTTTCGTTGACAAAGATTCCCGTGTCGCGTTTTTTGCCGATATAGTCGAGCTGGTTTAAAATAGTAAACAGATAGTCAATTTTTGAAATAAAAGTATTGACCTGGTTTACGGTTGGCTCAATATCATAAGCTTTGTATTTGGTGTTTATAGTTTCAGAAAACAGCCTTTCATAGTCGCCACTGGAGATTTCTGTCCATTCCGAAAAATAGTTGAAAAGCATTTCTTTTCCGTCTCCTGAAAAAGAATCAAAGCTGTTTTTGATGATTCGCGCCAGACTGACCGTGTTTTCCAATACTTCCATCGGTTTCATGGAGAAATTCACCCATTTGCTTCTTGTGATGTTTTGGGCCACATAACTCAAAATCTTTTCGCAGGCTTCAAAAACCATATTGGCAATCAGGTTTTCATCTTCTGTACTGTTCCTGAACCTGATTTTTTGGGAAATCTGAACCGAATTGAACTCCAACTGCTTGAAGAAAGATTCGTAGTTTTCAAATAAGGTAATCAGGGTAGGGTGGCTGTTGATTGTAAGACTTGGCGGAATAAAATCGGTCAGGATTTCATAGTTGTTAGCCGAAGTCTTGAATTTAGCCAAAGGAAATTGTAAAGCGCCAATATTATTTTGGTTGACTTCGCTTTCAATAACGCTGGTCAGGAAATAACGCGACATGGCATTTGGAAAACGTGGTGGCACTTCCTCCATGTTTTGCTCGCCCGTTGGTATTCTTTGGAAAGGATCGACATTCAGTAAAAGAAAGTAATTGTTTTCTTTAAGGTCGAAATCCTTCAACTCAATTTTCTCGTTAAATTCTCCGGTATAGTCGGTAATCTCAATTCTTCCTCCACCCGGAGTTACTGCCTTGAGAAGTTTAATGCTAACGCTTAATTCGTTGTGAGCATCGATAGAAATTGAATACTGGAATGGTCTTGACAAATGAGTCGACAATAAGCCGTAATTCAGCTCATTTACGCCCAGATTGCGTGCATCCCGAACCAGATCCTCAATGTTGTCCTGTAAAGTGATGAAATGGTTTTTGTTGATCTTCATTCCATCGATCCAGTTTACCGGAAAGTGTTTTATATTTTCAGCCATAACTAAATGAAATTATATTCGTTGACAAATTATCGTTGCTCCGTCTTTAATGTTGTTAGTGTCTATTGCTAGTTCGGGGTCTATGTAATCGGATGAGCTGAACCATTTCGGCTTCGTGTAAAAATACCATCCATAAGGCTGATTTTTATCGTCCAGATAGCGGACCTGGCTGTTAGGGTTCTTCTCGTTGTAATCGTTTATGAAATAATAAAACAGTTTGCCAAAGTCAAAGGCACGAGGTGCTTTTACTTTGAAATTGATAATTGTTGAATCGTTCGCTTTTTTCGTAAATACTAAATTTACGATAATTATATTTCTCATTTCAGAAATATGCGGTGCCGGATATTTTGAATTTACCGGATAGAACCATCTTTTATGAAGTTTGGCCGGGATTGAAATAGCAGTTCTGAAAAGACAAAAACAAAGTGTCGGAATCAGGAAAAAGAGCATGGCTCCCAAATAATAATACATATATGGCAGTTCCTGGAAATGTCCTACCAGCATAATTACAAAGGCTTCCATGAAAATTCCGGACACAATAGCAATAAAAATTTCCTTGTAGATTTCCTTTGCATCAAATTGCTTGAAATAGAGATGGAAGAATGTCAGGTGAATGGCACCGGCAATTAATAAATAGACCTGAAACGAAATAAAACGGATGTTTACCGTTGTGTCTTTTAAATTAAATAATATGGCCCCAAAAACAAGGAGCATGAGTCCCTGACAGAGTATATAGATAAAATAGCTTTTTTTCTCTTGCCTGAATTTGGGCGTTTTCATCCCAATAAACATGCTGATAATCATCGCTACCGCAATGGCTAAAAAGATATAGACTAAAGTTTCGGTTCCTCCGATGTGGTTTAGATATTTTCTCATATTACTGTTGATATTCCGAGTCTTGATTTATAAATCGTATCGTCCATTGCAAAAAGTTCGTCTTCTGAATTCAATTGGATTTCAAAAGAGTATTGCATTTGGAAAGGCAGAAAAAGGTTGAAGAACGTAGTCAAAAAATTCTCTAATACGTGGTCGTCAAAATAATCGGGAAGATTGTCAGGATTTTTTAACGGTCCAACGATGAAATTATATTTTTTCAAAAAGATTTCCTGGTTGCTTTGTAATGTAGTGGTGATGCCCATAATCATTTCGCCTGAATTTTCCTCAATATCATGGCCGTTTTCCAATTGGATGTTTTTAGACGTGTAACTCACTTCTTCTCCCAATATTTTTTCCAGCATTTTGCTGATATCGGAAATGTTTTGACCTGAATTTCCTTTGAGTTTCATCAGCGCATAAAACATTTTTACGGTCAATACATCCGGAATGTTCTTTTCGATGCCTAAAATCATTCGGATGATGTCGGCAATTCCGTTAGTGCTTAATTTGGAGAAAAAATCAGATTCATGCCTTTCTATCTGATGGCGGAACCGGAAAAGCTCGTTTTCTAAAGGATTATAGAAATGACGGGCTTCTTTTTCTTCTTTTTTGCGAATTTTGAATTCCTGCGAAGGGTCGTGCCTTTGGTCACGGTTTCTGTAATTATGCGTGATGCTTTCCGGCAATATATCATAAAAACCGTCACGGCTGGTATTGATGTGCAGGATGTCCGAATCGTTCACATCTGTTGTGATGCTCATCGTATCCTTGCTGAATTTTCTGTAAAAAACGCCATTTGCCTTCAGGACAATGTCCAGGTCGTCTGTTTTGTTTTTCAGAAGCGCATCAAATAACAGTTCGGCCTTCAGGTCGAAAGGTGTCAGGTTTCTATGATTTTCTATAAAAAATCGATTTTTTGTCATAGCTAATTATTGCTTAAATCTGCCAGCGGCTACGAAATTTTTTTTCCAATATGCTTTTTTTAAGCTTGAGATTTCGACACCTCCGACCAGGTTTGCTGAAAAAAACTTATTGTTCTTGAGATAAATTCCAACATGAGAGATAATTTTTTCATCGGTAATCCTGAAGAAAACCAAATCTCCCTCCCGTAATTTTTCGTCTGACTTAAACAATTCAATCCTGTTGTCCATGCTCATTTCTGAAGCAGTCCTCGGGAGTTCTTTTTTATATACATGTGAATAAAGCTCCTGCATCAAAGCAGAGCAATCAATACCAGCTCGTGTTTCTCCCCCGTAAATATATTTCGTGCCTTCCCAGCTTTTTATAAAAATGTACAGTTTTTCGTTTATTATTTCTGTTTCACTTACTTCCAATTTTTTTGCAAAATACTTTCGGTCATCGTCGCTCAAAGTAGTACTATAGGAATATTTTGCATTTGAGTTTTTCTTATTGTTTCCAGCTTGCGATTTAACAAAATCATCGGTAATGACAAAGTCTTTTTTAGGCAGGCAAGAGACAAAACATACACTCATAAGGCTTAAAAAAATAAACTTTTTAAACATATTAAATGGCGTTTTAGTTCTGCAACTCTTAACTAGATAGATAAATATTCGTTGAGCTTTTGAAGGGGGAAGCTGATTATCTAAATATAAAAATTTTGGGAACTAATTTATACATTTAGGATTTAATATCCATTTCCATGATGTTAAATTAATACTTTTTACCCATTAAATTCACAATTAACACTTAGACAAAGTGAATTTAACAAAATATTATCATTAATTAGGAAGGCAGGAAAATCAAGCGCTGACGCTTTAAGCGTATGTTAATTCCTTGTGACTTTAACAATAATTTTTTTGATAAACTATTTTAACTTGAAAAACCAAAGGAAATTTTTATAAATTTGGAATAAGACAAATTTCGCTTATTTATCGCCCCCAGCAATTTATAATTAATAATTATAAAATGAATAAGAGTAATCAAATAAAAACCCATTTTGATGGAAAAATTATATTGTTCTTCTTTATAATTTTTGTCATGTCATGTGGGCTGCTGGCCTTTAAAATAAATAATAAAGCGATTTGCACCGTTAAGGAGTTCAAAATCGATGCTCCTACATTTAAAGCAGGAGAGTTAATCACTTTTTCGGATATTACCCCTAATTCCTATGAGTGGAGATGGTATTTTGGTGACGGAAGTAAAATTTCCTACCGTTCAAAAGTAGCACACTCATTTTCTAAGCCAGGCAAATACACCATAAAGCTTTTGGTAAACAATAGCTGTACAATTGAAAAAACGATTACCATTCTTCCAAAGAATGATGTGATTGATGAAAGTCTATTGCCTAAATTTTTCGCTCCTACAGTAGTATATGAAGGCGAACAGGTACGTTTCAGAGACTCAACAGCACATGCCAAATCATGGGAGTGGAGATTTGGAGACGGAATCAAGATTGATGCGATTGATCAGAATCCTACCTATGTATACAGGATTCCGGGAGAAAAAATAGTATCACTGGTTGTAAATGGCGATATTAAATATGTAAAGCAGAAAAAAATAACAGTACTGCCTGCCAAAAAAGAAACTAAAGATGTGGTTTCTGAAAGATTGGCAAGAAGAAGCAGTTCAAGAGCCGATATCGTTGATGAATATTTCAAGCAATTACCGGAAGCACCAAAACGAAGTGCCGAAATTGCCGGAATTAATGAAGAGAAATTTAAGGCCATATTGATGGGTATTTGTGAAGACAAACTTTCTTTTGATAATGTAAAACGTTATTTCTGCGAGGACGATCTGCCACTGGTCAAGCTTCGCAATGGGAAAACAATTTCACTGAAAGAGCTTGATGATGCAATTCGTGATAGAAATATCAACATCAAAAAGATCGAATTGCAAAGAGACCAGGACGGTTGCGTGACAGTTATCAATCTGAACTACAGATACAAAACAATTTTTTAAGCTCTTTCTCTATACTATAAAATTAATATTTAATACTAGACAGCATGGCAAATTCATTTTCAAACAGTTATGGAATCGGGGGTAACGAAGTCAGACAGGAAGGTCAGGAAAGCATTCTCGAAATCCCACAAAATAAAACTTTAATCGCCCAAAAATTAACGCCTAATACGCCTGTGCGTCCGGAAATCGTTACAGGTTTAAAAAATATGGATGAGGTTTTCGAACATTTTGATCCAAAAATCAATGTGGCTTTCGAAGATGAAGACGGTAAAGTTACCCGTGAAGAATTAGGATTTAAAAATATTGGAGACTTTTCTATCAATGGTCTTATAGCCCAAAGTCCGTTTCTGACAGATTTAAAAACTAAAAACGAACAATACCAAAAAATGATCAAACAATTAAAAACCAATAAGGTTTTAAAATTGGCGCTTCAGGACCCTGATGCCAGACAGTCGATCATTGATACTATTGAAGCATTAATAAAAGAAATTGAACAATCTGATAAATAATTAAGCCATGGCAAATCAAGAAAACACTAAAGCAACAAATACAACATTGGCGAATCAGGAACGTTCAACCAGAACACTGGAACAAAATGTTGAATCTTTTATACAGTACGGAGGCTTCGATTTATTGGAAGGCGCTATTGAAGGGGTTCAGAACCTAAACCCTGAGCGTAAAGCACGTAAAAATATTTTCTTAAGCGAAAGCAGTAAAAAAGCAGAGCGCCAGGCATTAAAAACAGTGCTTAAGCTTTGGGCAGAATCATTAAAGACCACAGACAATCTGTTGGATTTGGTTTCTGAAAGTGCTAAAAAATCAGATATAGCTGAACAGACGCTAAAGAAAAACCTTGCTATTGCTGTTGCAGAGTCAAAAGAACTGGAAGAAAACTACAGAACACTTTCGCTTTTCTATAAAAATACTGAAGAAAGTAAAGTTAAGAATGTGTCCATCATGAATGCAGAATTGGACCAGTTGAAAGATCTTGACAATTCTCGTTTTATCGATAACATTCAGGAAGAATTAGTAAACGGATTTGACCGTCTGGATTTACGCCAAAATTACTCGCTTTTGGTAATCCCGGGCTATTTGGGCTCAAACAAGGTTATTGAAAAATGGGCAAAGATTGCTTATGATAATAAAGTAATGCTGATTACAGATTTCCAGCATTTGGATGAACCGGATGATGTTATGGAAATGTTTGAATCAGCTAACCTGACAGGTGGCGACACCTATCGTTCTAATGTAATGATGGCATGTAACTGGCTGGTAGGTCGTGGAAAACACGATGAAATCGAAGAAGACGATCATTTATTTATTCCGCCATCGACTGCATTGGCAGGAAAAGTATACAATACTTTGATGTCTCAGGTAACTGCCGGTAAGAAATACGGAGGAATCAACGAGGTTGACGGAGTAAAATTCGACTTAAAGAAGAGCGAAATTGCCAACCTTGAAAATTTAGGATTGATTCCAATGGTAAACGAGTATGGAAAAGTTATGGCTTTTTCGGGCAAAACGCTTTTCAACGGTGACAACCTTGGACTTCAGACATATTCTGTTGTAAGGGTTTTTGACTATGTGACCAAAGTGCTGATGGATTTCCTAAACAGAAGAGCTTTTGAAAACTTCAATGCCAAAACAAGAAAGGAAATCCTGAATCAGATTGTCAAATTCTTAGACAATGTTGCCGGACCAGACAAGCTTATCGAAGATTTTGAAATCAAGAGATTTGAACAGGATCCGAATCAGAAAGACAGAATATTTTTGGATATCCGATTGAAACCGTATTTCCCGGCTAAGAATTTCCTTATCAAAATGGATGGCCAAAAAGGTGATGACGGTAATGATTGGGATACTGAATATGCTGAATCAAAATAAGATTGGGCTGAAACATCCTTATAATGTTAAAAAACAATGTATTAGCATTAATTTTTTGATAATTTAACCTCAAATTAATTGCAGGGAATTTAAAAAATTAATATCTTAGAGTAACTGAAAATCAGAATAGTAGAATAGAAAATCCCCCCAACTTCTATCACAATTAATAAATTTTAATCTTTAAATTTTTTTATTATGTCATTCAAATCAAAACTAAAAGTTGGCGGAAAGGAATTAAACATTTTGAACGCTTCGTATGATTTGCATCAAGAAGTAGATGCTAGTGGTCGCCCATCTTCTGTTACACGCGGAGGAACAATCAATTTAACTGTCGAATCAACCGGAGATTCATTCTTTTTTGAATGGATGACTAACAACTTCGAGAGAAAAGACGGATCAATCCAGTATGTTAAGCGTGATACCGACGCTAAACTTAAAGAAATGAACTTCAAGGAAGGATATCTTGTAAAATACAGAGAGTCTTTCGATGCTCAGGATGGAAATCCTTTAACTGAAACCTTCACAATTTCTGCAAAAGAAATTTCTATGGGTGGCGGTGAGCACATTAACGAATGGGTTTAATTCAATTAGAATTACTTTCAAGTTTTTAATGATAAAGGGTTTGTGCTGTTACATTCCCTTTATCATTATATCGTACTATTTGCAGTTTTTTTAATTATTTAAATCTATCTACTTATGTCATTTTTAGCAAAGCTTGAAATTGACGGAGAGGTATTGAATGTTTTGGAATTTCAATGCACTCTTGGTCAAGATACAGATAAAAGCGGAAAGCCGTCTGCTGATCCGGCTGGCGGAAAAATCCGAATCGTTGTAGAATCTACAAAAAGTACCATGCTGTTTGATTGGATGGTAAGCAATTCCCAGACGAAAAACGGTAAACTGACTTTTTACAGGCGTGATGCCATATCGAAAATGAGGGAGCTTCAATTTAAAGAAGCCTATTGCATTCGATATGATGAGGCTTTTGTTGCCTATAATACTATGTCCATGAGAATTGAAATCGTGATTTCAGCAAAAGAAATTAATATGAACGGTTCTCAATTTGTAAGAAACTGGCCGTTGAAATTCTAAAATAAATTTTATGGACGAACTTAATACTAAATTTTTTATAGGGTTGAGTTGGCATTTCGGCGGAGGTCCAAAATCATATTTTAGCGGTACAGCCGGCGTGGGTGTCAGCAGAAGATTTGGTCCGGTTGATCCGGGTGTTAACATCGCCATCAATGCATATAATGGAGGTATGGGAGCGCTTTCAGGCAGTAATGCCATGAATTTTGATGTTGTCATGACCGGTAAACTGACAGTTGGTGGGGGTCGTACCAATCCAATGTCTGTCTATCCTTTACATATGGATAGCGGAACCGGAATGGAAGACACCTATAAATATTCTGGAACACTCGGAACCAGCATGGTCCTGAACAATAACGACAGGAATCAGCAGGTAGGTTTTGTACAGCTAAGAGCCGATAATTTCAGTTTCCAGTTCTACAATGACTTTGGTGGTTTTAAGAAAATTGGTATTGCCGATGGACACGATCGTTGGTGGACCGGAGGTGGAAAGGTGATTCTGGGAAATAACAGAAGCAACTATCAGATGATTATTGCCAGTGATGTTTTTACAGCCGACACTGATTCTGAAAGTGTTACTGATTCTGAAGCTGCTAAACGAAGTCTTGCTGATTTTGAACAGCGACATATTGGAAGCAGCGGATTTGAAAAATTCAAGGATAAGGCATTCAACTATACGCCTACTACAGCTACTGAAGTTGGTCAGGATTTTTTAAATTTTAAAAGAGATGGAGTTGCGTGGAATCCTAATGCACATTCATTTGACCTAAACCAGGGAAGAACTTCTTTTCATGCAAGAACGCCACAAGGTAGTATAGGAATCAATGGAATTGGCCAAGGCCATATGTATTCGCAGGATATGATACACCGATTTATAAATTTTCACCTGATCCCGTCTGAAAGGCCAAACTATTGGGAAGTACAGACAGGACCTAATATTAATACAGGATTTTAATGAAAAATAATTTATGGATTATGATGCTCCTGGCGGCTCTTTTTTTTTCCTGTTCCAAAAAGGTATACGTCAAGAATGACTATCATTTGTTTGAGGAAAATTTCACCCTTGCTCCGGATGCGCTTTTGAGAACAGACGGAGTTTATGTTTTAGAATCTATCTGGAATAAGGATACGGGAGAACGTAAGGCAGATGAGCATATTTTCTATAAATTTTACAATACCGGGCAAGCAAATCTTACTGTTGATTTGGATAGCAAAATAAAAACGGAAGAGGACTATCTCGAAAGCATTAAAGAACATATTGCTTCAACCAATAAAGCTGGATTTAAAACCCATTTGGAAGGATATTACCGTCTTCAGGGCAATAAAATAGTGATAGAACGTATTACCGTACCCCGTGATGTGGCAGTTTACAGCTATGGATATGTAGAGAACGGAAAGCTGGTAATTGTTACAGAAACCATTGATGGAAAAGGAAAGTTTAGCGACAAGCATTTCACAGATAATTATAAGGCAACCTATGTTTTTGTGCCTTTGGAAAAATCAGGGCTCAGTAATCTGAAGCCCGGATGGTAATCAGAATAAGATGAAGATTGGGAAAAAATACATACTCCTGTTTTTTTTCTTGGCTATGCAGTTACATGGTCAAGAAAAAAAATATGCCGTTTCTGATCTTGATAATGCCTATCTTCAGGAAATGAAAGCTGAAAATGCGGAACTTTCTGCAAGGATTAAAACCTTTCCTCAGGAAATACAAGACATCAACAAGAAAGTCAGTCAGGCAATTCGTGAAAATAACGCTCCAAAAGCATTGGAACTGGCTGTTGAAATGGATAAAAAATATCCGAAAAATGCCGACATCAAGAATTTTATCGGGAAGCTGAAAACCAAAGAAGCAAAATATGATGAAGCCGTACTGCTTTTTGATGAAGCTTTGGCTATCAATCCGGGTAACAAATGGTTTTACATAAACAAAGCAACAGCTTTGGCGGAAAATAACAAAATTGAGGAAGCGCTAAAAACAATAGAAAAGCTCAATTCGGCCTATCCAAATTGGAGTATCGGCTATAATTTTAAAGCGTCCTTATTCAGAGAACTGAATCAGCAGAATGAAGCTCTGAAAGCTTATGAACAGGCTCTAAATGCAGCACCTCCAAGCGCTCAGATACTGACAAACAGGGGAGACTTTTACTTGGAATTAAGCAGAGAAGAACAGGCAATTGCAGATTATAAAAAAGCATTGGAAATCCAGCCGGATTATGCTAGAGCGAAGGAAAAACTAAAATCAATTCCAAAGACGGTTTCCGATAAGAAATAAAAACAGTTTATTAAAAAAAGTAGAGTCATGCCAATCAGTACTCAGATAAAAATAGAAATAGCAGGAGAAACACTTACCCGTTTTTCAAAATTAGTGATCGATCAAAAAGTGCATACGCACCACAGATTTTCACTACTGCAGCCTTTACCTAAAGAATTCGTAAGCCAGGCCATTGATAAGGCTCAAGGTTATATTGGGCAAGCCATAAAAATAACAATCAATCCGTCCAATATGATGACGGCCTCTCCATTAACCTTCAATGGTATTATTACCGAAGCTCAGATGGTTCGTACAGCTGGAGCTTCCGGAGGTATAATTATTAATGGTTTTAGTCCGACTATTTTATTGGAAGGTACACCTAATACGAAATCATATACTGATAAGTCGCTAGCGGATATCGTTCAGGAAGTGACAGGTAATTATTCCGCTGATAGTCTTAAACCGGCCGTTTCCGTACAAAAAGATGCCTCTTTACCCTATACGGTACAATATTCGGAAAGTGATTTTTCTTTTTTATGCAGGATTGCACAGAAAAAAGGACAGTGGTTTTATTTCAATGGAGAAGAACTGGTATTTGGTAAACCGAAATCTAAAAACTTTACTTTAGAATATGGCAGGTCACTTCATTCCTTTAATATTGAAATGAGGGCCAAATCTCTTGGATTTGAATATGTGGGTTACGATCCATCCAATGGTGAAACCCAAAGAGCAAGCTCTTCAGAAGCGAATTATCAGCCCGAAGGTTACTCAAAATCCGTATTCGAATCGTCAAAAAAACTATTTCCAAATTCGTCAACAATGCTGTATTTCCATTCTTTGGAAGAAGGAAATTCAAAAACCCATTTGACAGACCGTGTAACGACCCAATTGCAGTCTCGTGCTGCGGATCTCGTAACTGCAAAAGGCGATTCTGATGAAACAGGATTAAGAATAGGCGATGTAATAAACATCAAGGAGCCGGCTTTTTCGCTGACGGGAAATCTTTTGGACGGATTGCAGGAACAAAATTTTGGCAGTTATATCATTACTGATATTATGCATATCTGCGATGAGTCGGGAAATTATCACAACACTTTTGATGCTGTGCCTGATATGGTCGTTTCACCACCCTATGGCAACGTACACAGTTTTCCGGTTGCAGAATCACAGCCGGCTACTGTAATTTCAAATGATGATCCGGCCGGCCTGGGAAGAATTCAGGTTGCTTTTGCCTGGCAAAAAGATTCAGGTGCCAATACACCATGGATTCGTATGACCAATCCGCATTCCGGAGGAGGAAAAGGATTTTATTTTATTCCGGAAGTAGGTGAGGAAGTCCTGGTTGGTTTTGAAGGAGGAAATGCTGAAAAACCTTTCGTATTGGGTGCTATGTATAATGGTTCTGCCTTGAGTGAATATCACACTTCTGGGAATGATAAAAAAGTAATCCAAACCCGTTCGGGTACGAAAGTAATCATGAATGATGCCGAAGGAAGTATCTTTATTGAAGACCCGAGTGGCAATACATGGCTTATGGATGGAAAAGGAAATATCAATGTAAATGCTCCAAAAAACATGACGTTTACCATTGGGGAAAACTTTAATATTTCTGTAGGTAAGGACATGATTACAAACATTGGTGAAAACAGGACTACCAATGTCACATTAAAAGATAAATTGCAGGCTCAGGAAGCATTTGAAACGATTGACCAGAATAAAACTGTCAAAGTAAGTGGTGACCTTAAAGAAAGTACCGGAACGACGACACACAAGGCAGAACAGGGAGATATATTCTTCCAAAGTGCCGGTGTTGCCAAAGTGTTGGGAGCTATAGATGCTAAAGTGAATAAAGGATAAAACATTGAGGCCAAAATCATACAAATGAAAATCGCGAAATCTTATTTTTTCTTCTTGTTGCTCTTGCTGGCCTTCAGTAGTTCCTGCAAAGAAAACAACACAAATAAAAACGATAAAGACAAAGCACTTAAAGACAATAGTACAAAAACAATGAATGTAGAAAAATTTTACTGGGAAGAAAACATCAATAGCCCATTAGGGTATCCTGTTGAGGTCTACAGAGGTGGACTCGAAGCTAAAGACGGGAGCTATGTGAGTTTGAGTCTTGGTCCTGATGCAGGCAACTGGGGAGAATTAGGAAGCGGAATGAGCTCAGGCGAGAAACCTGTTCCAAACCGGCTTAATGTAACCTGGATTTCATATGCAGAAAATATTTTCTACGACATCGATACCGAAATTGACCATGATAAAATGGTAAAGCTTTTTAAGGAAGGCTACGAAGAAAATAATAAGAAATGGGGCCGAAGAAAAGAAAATTATAGAACCATAATTGTAGGTTTTGCGCCGGGCGGAGTAGCCGTAATCTGGTTAGCCGGAGCGGGGAAGCAAGTAGAAATAGGCAGATATCAGGCAGAGAAAATCACGATTCCGCAAGAAGAAATTGACAAACTGGATAGCCATGACAAACTTCTTTTTGATGAAGCTAATGTCAAGAGAATCATGTCCAAAGAAAGTTTTGTTCCACTGGAAGTTCAGAAAGCAAATCAAAACAAACCGATTCCGTTCGGGTTATGGGATACCTATAGAAAACAGTACGATTGGAAAATTGACTTTGTTGTAGATAACGGCGGAAAAGTAGCTGATTTCAGCTATACTTTATTTAATGGAGAACGAGATGAAATCTTTCCTGAAAATCTTCCGGAAAAAACATATACCAAAAGAGCTATACCAAAGCAGTTGAGTTTGGGATGGCACGACCAGCAAGGACAGCTTTATGGAGGTTCTCTCGATTTTAATGAAAAAGAAATCTTTAATGCATTTGCTGCTATCTATGAAAAAGACCCGAATGCCAAAGCAACGCTGGTACTTACGGTAAATAAAACAAACACATATCTGACGGTTACGCTGAAAACAGATGATAAAACAATAGCATTAAAAGAAAACAACATCAATATTTTCAAGTCGCGTAAGAAATAGATTTGAAATTTTTGACAGATTAATAGAATAGCCATGGGTAAGAGTTTTGTATATAACACCGGTGAATCAAAAGGTCCTGAAGAAGAGCTGGAAATGACTTTTGGCGTCTTTATTGATGGAACTTTAAACAATAAAACAAACACGGAACTTAGAAGGAAATACAGGAACGGCGGTGTCGAAAATTTGACCGATGAGCAGATAGCGGAATCGGTAAAAAGAGATGAAGCAGCTTATAAAAGGCTGATGAAAAAAGGCGTTCCTGCAAATCCTACAGAATATGAACAATACTTAATCGGTTCCCACAGAACCTATATGGACAAAATGGGAACCGACAACAGCTACAGTAACGACTACACAAATGTAGCCCGGATGTGGAAGTATTGTGACAAGGAATACCGTATCTATGTTGAAGGTATGGGAACAGATGACAAGCAAAAAGACAGCCAGGATGGTTTTGCTTTTGGAGCAGGATTAACCGGAGTCAGGGCCAAAGTAAGAAAGGCTTGCGAAATCATGGCCAATAAGATTAATGAAGAAAAAAGAAAAGGGAATAACAGAAACAAGGTACTGACCAAAATAACGGTCGATGCTTTTGGTTTTAGTCGTGGTGCTGCTTCAGCACGAAATTTTGTACATGAAGTAAATGTCAAAAAAGCATATGAACCCAAGCCATTCAATATGCCGGACGGTTATTATCCTATAGACCCGTATTCTGAAGGAATGCCGGTTAGAAAATACAGGAGAACCATTGGCGATGCAGATGGATTGGAAGTAAATTCTGAAGTTTTGGTGGAAGGAAAACTGCCAAGAATGGGACATTTGGGGTATAGCATCCTGAAAAATACAGATATAACCGCTGAAGAACTGGAAGATATCACACTTGTAGTACGATTCATCGGGATTTATGATACGGTTTCTTCCTATGGTGAAGGAGGAGGAAGATTGGGAGAATATGATGTTAATGGTGAATTGAAAGATGACAGCTTTTTTAAGAAAGCGGCAAAAGAAGTATTCTCCACTCATTTTGATAATGACGTGGAAGAATTGCAACTGAATAATTTGGGCTATTTCCAAAAGATGGTGCATTTCACAGCAAAAGACGAGCACCGGAAAAATTTCTCGCTGACCCGAATCCGACAAATCAAGGACAGGGCGATTGAAAAAAACCTCCCGGGTGTGCATTGTGACATTGGCGGTGCCTATGAAAATGAAACGGAATACAAAGACGAAATAGAAACATCAAACCACAAACCATTGTGGCAGCTTGAAAAATACAGGCAGGAATTAATAGCCGGAGGTTGGTATCATGATGACCAGATAGAAATAAACAACAAGTTCTGGAATTTTTTAACGAGTGGAATTGTATACAGAAAGCTGAGCGGAACACGATATGTCAGAAAAGAATACAGCTATTTGCCATTACATTTCATGGAAGAATTTGGCAAGGACATCATGAAAACCCAGGCAAAAAGCAATGCACTGATTGATGACCTTACAATTCAATACAGCGTTGAAGGTAATCAGATATTAAAACAGGCAAAATCATATCTGGAAGGCTATATGAAAGATGAAATTCCGGAATGGGATTTTGTCAGTGACGAAGAATTGGCAAGAAGGAAACAGGAAAGAATCAACAGAGAAAATTTGGAAAAACTGTTGGAAGAACTGGAAAAAAGCAAAGTTTACGAAGAACAAAATGCAACGGGATTTGACGGGCAAAAGCAATACTGGCCAACCATGCCTCCTGGATTGGGGCAGGAACCGGAACCGGATCCCGATCCAAATGTTATAAACATAGAAGAAGTTGTGGTGACAGCCTATCATCCGCAGACGCTCCTGAGAAAATTGCGTAACCAATATTTCCATTGGTCGGCATCAAGAGACTGGTTTGGTATGGAACCTGCAAAGAATAGAATTAGAGGTGAATATTAAGATTATAAAGGATGATTTCAATAGTTCACGGATTAAGAGAATACCATCTCGAGCCTAAGGTTGGAGCACGATATAGCTATCGGTTTGAAACAATAGTTGACGATTTTTCGAATAAGAGAAGTCCGGTTCACAAATCGTATATTAGGGAAGTACAGATTATGCCAATTGGTAAAGAAGGGTATTTGGACGTTTATCAGATTTTTACAGCTAAAATTTCTATCAAAAGTAATGTAGCAGTAGCTGATGAATATTTGATAAAACAAATTGGTTATGCCTTTGATGAAATTGAAGCCGGAGTCGATTATACCGGTAAGATTGTACGTATTTTTAATATGAAAGAATTAGGCTCGCGATGGGTAAGTACCTATCAAAAGCTCGAACATGAATACGAAGGAAGTTATATACAAAGCTATTTTAACCAGATATCGAGGATTTTAAACGATGAGGCCAGGCTGATTGAGTTTTTGTCAACCTATAAAATGTTCGGACTTTATTTTCATGGCTTATTTGGAAATTATCTTTTATGGGAAATGCCGATAGTAAGAGAGAAAA
>NZ_LMPW01000010.1:282960-283094 GCF_001423985.1 Flavobacterium sp. Leaf359
TAGCTGAAGATTTTGAAAATATCGAAGTCACGGAACAAATCCATCCAGAAAAGAAAGATGGGGTCAGATATAAAATAAAAGGCAAATCGAATAGCGTAGATAAATACGAAGGTGAATTGCTATATGAGGATTAT